>JALONH010000010.1 GCA_025455005.1 Cytophagaceae bacterium | reverse complement strand
ACCATTATCTAAAACGATAATTTTATCGGCCAATTTTACAGAGGATACTCGGTGAGAAATAATCAGAATAGATCGAGAGCCGATAGTATGTTTAATATTTTGAAGTATGGCATCTTCTGTTTTGGTATCCACAGCCGATAAACAATCGTCTAAAATAAGTAGACTTGGATGTCGAACTACCGCTCGTGCAATGGATACACGTTGTTTCTGACCGCCCGATAAACTGATACCTCGTTCACCAAGAATAGTATCATAGCCTTGTGGAAAGGCCATGATCGTATCATGAATTTCGGCAAATTGAGCAGCTGCTTGGATCTCCTCTTCTGATACATTTTCTGCACCAAATGCTATATTATTACGAATTGTATCGGAAAATAAAAAAACATCTTGTGGTACATATCCGATATGTTGACGTAAACTATGAATGTCGTATGTTTCAATCGATTGGTGATCAATTAAAATTTGACCTTCCGTCGGTTCATATAAACGAGAAATCAAAGAAGCTATTGTACTTTTGCCGGAACCGGTATTACCAATGATAGCAAGTGTTTTACCGGCACCGGAGGCGAAAGATACGGCATTTAATGCCTGAATACCGGTGTCCGGATAGGTAAATCGGACGTTTTTGAACTCTATTGCACCTTCCATTTTATCAATCTTTTCTGATCCGGAAGGAATAGTGGACTCTACTTTTAAAAATTCATTAATACGTTTTTGAGATACTTCAGCCCGTTTGATTAGTACAGTAATCCAACCGAGAGAGGTGACCGGCCAAGTTAATTTATTCAAATAGAAAATGAATTCTGCGATATTCCCTTTGGTAACAGCACCACCTTGTATAACATTTATACCTCCTACCCAAATAATGAGGATGACACAACTTCCAATTAAAAAAATCATGATAGGATAAAATAAAGCATTAATACTCGATAGACGAATCGATTTTTTTCGATACGATTCTGTAGCATCAAAAAAATGATAGACAGTAGAAGACTCTCGAACAAAGGATTTGATTACTCGAATACCGGAAAAGGTCTCTTGAACTTGAGTGGATAATTCGGAGAGTTGTTGTTGTATCGCTTCTGAATGTTTGGTTATAATACTTTGTACCCAATATATTCCAAAGGCTAAAAATGGTAATGGTATAAGCGTGTAGATTGCTAGTTCGGCATTTACAGATATCATGATGGGTACTGTAATAGAAAATAAAGCAATTAAATTGATTCCATACATCAAAGCCGGACCCAAGTAATTGCGTACTTGATTTACATCTTCTGAAATGCGATTCATTAAATCACCGGTATTATTTATTTTATAAAAAGATAAAGGCAGTCGCTGATAATGTTGGTAAATATCGTTCTTTAAATCAAATTCAATTTTTCTAGAAATGCCAATAATAATTCTTCGTTGGTAGTATAAAAAAATGCCACTTCCAATAGTTAATAATAAAATCATTCCGCCGTAATAACTGATGCTCCAGAATACTCCGGTTGGAAGTGTAGTCGATTCTTTTTGTAATATTATTTCTAAACTGTTAAAAGCTTCTCGAATAACTGGGCCTTGCCAAACGCCTAAAAAGTTGTTTAAAAATACAAAACCAACCCCTAGCCATAAGCTACTTTGGTATTTTTTAAAGTATTTATTTAAGTATTGTAGTTCCCAGCGTTGCACAACTATTCCGTATATTCTTCTAAATTATTAACTATTTTCAATATCTTTGTACTGTAAAACTACAGATTTATTCGTAGTACAATACTAACCTGAACAGTTTTCCCTGAAAATAGTTCTTTAATAAACAAAAACGTTCTTTATCATATGTTAAACAGGAGAATTTTGCGAATAAAAGTAATTCAAACCATTTATTCGTTAATGCAATCAAAAGAATCTAATTATTATTTAGGATTAGAAAATATTGCCGATCATTTTGCTCCTAATTTAATGGCTGAAGAGAAACAGGATGTTTTGGTTTTAGATCAACAAAAAAAACAAGCGTCTGATTTTTATACCTCATTTTTTGAAAAAAAGGATCTTTCCTACGAGCAGGCACCCACAGAAATAAAAAAAACAGTGCAGGATGCCATCCTTTATTATCATCAATTAAATCAAAAAGATAAAGTACATTATAAAGATGTTTTATTGCAAGATATACATCAAGTCGAGTATATGTATTACTTTTTATTGGTTACATTGAGTCGATTGATACAAATCGCTGAACAAGATCAAAAAGAAAGTATACATGTTCTAAAAACAGAACAAGACCCGGATTATTTTTTTAAATTAAAACATAATCCCTATTTACATGCCATCGACAATCATCCGGTTTTAAGAAAATATACAGATAAATATAAACTCAATCCTCCTATGGAGGAATGGAAATTTGTATTTAAAAAGTTTATTAAAAAAGACCCTATTTACATCGATTATATGAAAGCACCTTCTGTCTCCTTAGAGGCAGAAAAGAATATTATCGTACATATCGCTAAAAATTATTTATTAAAACAAGATTCACTCACTACCCTTTGGGAGGATATGGATTATCATTGGGTAGAAAATGATGAAACCGTCCGTAGTTTAGTTTTGAAGTGTTTAAAAGGAATTCAAGATCCATCCAAAGAAATAGTACTTCCGGACTTATCACCCAACTGGGAGGAGGATAATGCTTTTCTTTTGGAATTGTTTGCTAAGACGCTTGCATTAGAATCCACTGTAGAAGGATACATATCAGCTAAGGTAAAAAACTGGGATATGGACCGTTTAGCGATTATGGATAAAATGATATTACAAGTGGCGTTAACGGAAATGATAGAATTTTCTAATATACCCGTCAAAGTGACCATAAATGAGTATATTGATATATCTAAAACGTATTCCACACCAAAGAGTAAACAATTTGTAAATGGTTTGTTGGATACTATATCGGAAGAGTTACTTCAATCCGGTGTGATTAAGAAAAGCGGTAAAGGTCTATTAGATAATAAATAATTTATATGGCACAAGATGAGAATAAATGGATGACGTTCCTGGGTGGTGTAGCAGTAGGAGCACTGGTAGGTATACTATTTGCTCCTGATAAAGGTTCTGTAACCCGTGCTAAATTGATGGAACAATTGCAAACCTATGCAGCCGAACTTCAAGACATCCTAAATAAACAATCGAATTCTATTGATTCCGATCCGTCAACTTCTTCGATTGAAGTAGAAGCAAAAAAAATAATGGAAGAAATGGAAAAACTAATGCAACAGATTAAAGCTTAATTCATGAAGCTGGCCTCTTCGGATAATTTAGTCGCAAAAGAGTTGTTTCAATTAACTCAGCCTATTTTAGACCGATTGGTACCTACTAAAGATTTTTCCGGTTCCTCTTCCTTAATACTCTTTCCTTACAGTACCAGTAAACTTTTACTCTCTAGTAGTTCACTAGTGTCTTGGCACTTACATCAAACTACTTTTTTTCAAATAGAAGCTTCAGATTATGGACGTTCTATTGGAAGTAATTTATTCCCATTATTCAGTAAGAAAGAATTGTGGATTCATGCAGAAAACCCTACTATTGAAGAAGAGAAGGTATTTAAGGAATGGGTTACAAAACAATTTACCTTAACGGCTAACAGTAAAGATACAACTGTTCGAGATTTTTTTCGATCGCCTATTAAAGAATTGTATGGTAAATATATCGTTCCACAACATCGTTTGGATGATTTTAGCCATTTATTAGGTCAGCACTTTCACACCCTTCATACTTCGATATTTTACAGACAAGATTCCATAAGTGGAGACTATTATCTTTTTCCAACGCATGGAAGTGCACCGGATATGGCCGGATTAGGTATTATAAACCCGACGGCTTGGATATTAACTGTCGCTATGGGTTTGTACCTGTCTGAATGTCAGCAAGAAGCTATGTCGCTTGTAAAAGCCCTATTGCTTTGTAGAGCTCAAGACCCTGAAAATAGAACGCCGGATGAAGGTGGGGTCTTGAATAGCAGTAACTATATTCGTAACATTGTATCGTTAATTCATTAAATCATTCTATTTAACCTATGAAACCTATATCTATATTCATTTTAGTTAGTGTACTAGTGGTGGGACTACATTCATGCGATTATTTAAAATCTCAAGAAAAGGCATTGGTAGATTCTTTGGTCGCAACTTCGGATTCTGTTTTAGGTGTTACACAAATTAAATTTGATGAAGCAGAATTTAATTTTGGTGATATAAAAGAAGGAGATACAGCAAAACATGTTTTTGAATTTACGAACGTAGGTACCTCACCCTTAAAAATTGAATCGGCTAAACCATCTTGTGGATGTACTACACCTGATATAACGAAAGACATCATAGCACCGGGTGGTAGAGGTAAAATGACCGTAATGTTCAATAGTAATGGAAGACCCGGTGACTTTAATAAAAGTGTAAATGTGCTGGCTAATACTAATCCTGAAGTAACAGAGATTCGGATTAAAGGACATGTAATTCCAAAACCGGAATCCATCGAAGGGCCTTTTATTAAGAAATAAGTAAATAAAATTTAATCCAATTATAATTATGACAACTCTAGTATTGTTACAATCTGCAACTTCTAACTGGTTCCAATTCGTTTTGTTAGGTGGGATGGTATTTGTATTCTATTTTTTTATGATTCGTCCACAGCAGAAAAAACAAAAAGAACAAGAAGCATTTAGAAAAAGTTTAAAACCGGGAGAGAAGGTGGTAACCATCGGTGGACTTCATGCTGTAGTAGGTAGCGTAGAAGATGACTCAACGGTTATTTTAATTGTTGATAAAAGTGTTAAAATGAAATTTGATATTTCTGCTATTGCAGGTATATCCAACAAGATATAATCGTCTACATGTATAAAATCTTCCGATTTTTTAAACGAAAATACGACTGGCAAGCAATTGTAATCAGTGTCTTGACGGCTGCTCTATTCTGGTTTTTAAACGCAATGAATAGAAGTCATTCAGCAGACATTAATTACCCTGTGGTATTTTCGTTTAATGATCAGGAATTGATGTCCACTTCTGAAAAATCTCAAGTTATTCGGTTTCATGCGAATGGAACAGGATGGGAGTTATTCAAAATGAAAGTGGGTTGGTGGAATGACCCAATTTCATTTGATGTGGCATCCAAAAGAAGTTATAAATATTTTTTAACGAAAGATTTAACAGCGATTGTAGAAGATAAATTATCTGAAGTTATTGATGTGAAATACTTTTTAGACGACACGTTGTATACAGGCTTAGATCGAGTTTCGAAAGTAAAATTCAGGATAGTTGTAAGTAGAGAGACCTTATCCTTAAAGAAAGGCTACAAAATAGATGGGCCTATCGGTTTGTCTCCCGAATATGTTTTAGTTACAGGACCTTCGTCTATTTTAGATACCATGAATAGAAAAATCACAGTTGCTGTAAAAGGATCAGACATAGCAGAAACCTATTCAGAAACAGTTTCCTTACCCAAACTTCCACATCGATTATTACAAATGGATGAGGAGAAAGTAGAGATAAATTTTAAAGTGAGCGATCACAAACGACCTTTTAGCGATTAACTTTATATGTGGCAAATTGGTATCACCGGAGGCATAGGAAGTGGCAAATCCACTATTGCAGCATTTTTTAAAGTTTTAGGAATACCGGTGTACGATGCAGACAGTAGAGCGAAATGGTTGACAGAACATCATCCCAACATACAAAAAATACTAATCGAATGGTTAGGGGCCTCCGCATTTATTGAAGGGAAACTGAATAAACAGTTTATTGCGGAAAAAGTATTTGCTAAACCAACGGAATTACAAAAGTTAAACCAAATCATTCACCCCATTGTCGGAGAAGATTTTAAACATTGGGTGAAGGAACAGCAGGCACCTTATATACTAAAAGAAGCGGCATTATTGTTTGAATCGGGTAGTTATAAGAGTTTAGATAAAATAATTGTGGTTACAGCACCGGAATCTGAGCGTATAAAACGAGTATTACTTCGAGATCCACAGCGAAGCGAGGCACAAGTGAAGGAAATTCTACAACGACAATGGCCTGAAGCTGATAAAGTAGAACGGGCTGATTGGGTAATTAATAATGATAATACAACATTATTATTACCAAAGCTTTTAAATTTTCATCAAATACTACTTTCCTCACACTCTTTTTCCTGAATTTTAGCTAAATTAGGATGGATAAATTGAGTATGACGCTTACAACATCGGACTTACCTATTTTAACGTTTACTTGTTCGTCTATAGAAGAGTACGCTACATTTTTTTCCGCTTTAGAATCAAAAGCGATAGATCTTCCTAAGGTTTGGTGTTTGGATGGTGCTATGGGGGCAGGGAAAACTACAGTATTAACAGCTTACGGAAAATATAAAGGTTTTTTGGAACAAGTTACCAGTCCAACCTTTTCATTGGTAAATGAATATCGAGATGCAAAAGGTAATGTATATTATCATTTCGATTTTTATAGAATAAAAAATGAGAGAGAAGCTTTTGAAATAGGAACAGAAGAATATCTCTATTCCGGAAATATATGTTGGGTGGAATGGTATACGTTAATCCCTTCTTTATTACCGGAAAGTTATCTATTATTTACGATTCGTGTTGTTGATTCTTCTACACGAACCATTACCGTAACGCTTTATGAAAATAAAAACAGAAGTTAATATTCTGGCTACCGAACAATTACTTTATCCTCAAGAACAGTTACTGAAAATTCGAAAAGGACAATGTCAATTATCTATCGGTTTACCTAAGGAAACAGAAGATATTGAAAATAGAATATGTCTTACTCCGGAGGCGGTCGCCGTTATTGTTAACAATGGTCATCAAGTATGTGTAGAAACTAATGCCGGAAGTAAAGCTAAATTTTCAGATCGAGAGTACAGCGAAGCAGGTGCAAAAATCGTATACAGTCACGAAGAAATTTTCACTCAATCCGATATCATTTTAAAAGTAGATCCACCGACACCGGAGGAAATACAAATGTTAAAACCCGGTAGGACAATAATCTCTGCCTTGCAAATGGCTAAATTACAGACGGATTATTGTAAAGAGTTGAATAAGAAAAAAATTACAGCAATCGCATATGAGTTTTTAGAAGATAAAGCAGGAGGAAAGCCCGTAGTTAAATCTATGAGTGAAATTGCCGGAAGTGCTGTACTATTGATTGCTGCCGAATATTTAACAACTCATAATGGTTTAGGGGTAGTTTTAGGTGGGGTTACCGGTGTACCACCCTCTAAAGTAGTTATTCTGGGAGCAGGTACTGTAGCGGAGTTTGCTGCTCGAACGGCTTTAGGATTAGGAGCAGAAGTAAAAGTTTTCGATCAACATTTATATCGACTTCGAAGATTAAAACACAATTTAGGTATGCAGTTATATACCTCTGCATTAGATAATGCCACTTTACGAAAAGAGTTAAGTACAGCAGATATTGTTATAGGATCCTTGCGACCGGAAGAAGGGGCTAGTTGTATCGTTACAGAAGAAATGGTTTCAGAAATGAAACCCAATGCTGTTATTATTGATGTTAGCATTGATCAGGGCGGTACATTTGAAACGTCTGTTATTACAAATCATTTGCAACCCATATTTAAAAAATTTGATGTAATTCATTATTGTGTACCTAATATTCCTTCAAGAGTAGCCCGAACAGCATCTATTTCATTAAGCAATATATTTACGCCTATACTATTGCAAATAGCCGAATTAGGAGGTATTGAAGACATGATACGTCAGAAGGAGTGGTTTATGAATGGGGTTTATTCTTATAAGGGACATTTAACCAATAGTGTTATTGCAAAACGCTTCCAAGAAAGCTATAAAGATATTAATTTACTCATACCAAGAGCTTTTTAAAATAATTAAAAAAAGAAAAGACCTCTTGATATAAGAGGTCTAAACTTGCAAACAACTAACTACTCAAAAAATATTATTTAATTTTTTATCAATTTTATTGACTTGATTTCATTCATTACTTGTACTTGAACTATGTATATGCCGGAAGAAGCTAATTCCGGAATATTGATGGCTTGGTTCGTTTCCCTTTCATCCATAACCAATACGATTCCGGTAGGAGAGTAAATTCTATAGGTAACAGGAACAGTAGTTGGAGTAGATACATACAATTCAGTATGTTGATCAAAGGGGTTAGGGTATATTCGAACAAGCCAGTCTTCTGTATTATGTGTTAAAATAGGGGTGCTGGAAGTATCTCCATTACTATCCATTTGTTGGATTTTATAGTATGCGATAACAGTAGGTACTGCTGTATCTATAAATTCGTAGCGGTTAATCGACGATGTAGTTCCCGAGCCATTTAACCTTCCGATTGAAGTCCAATTTATACCGTCTAATGAACGCCAAACAATAAAATGACTATTATTTATTTCTTTAGCAGTACTCCATTGAATTTTTGCTGTAGTAGAATTTATAGAATACACACTATACTGAACCCAATCTACAGGTGTAGGGCAGTTGTAGATGGCTCTTACCGGTATACGAGCACAAGGCGTAGTAGCACCTATGTTCCAATTGTAAAGTGCGTATTTATTTGATTGGTTATTCCCAAATTCTCGTAAAGAAGTTAAGCTGACTACCCCGGGAATAGTAGAATTATAGGGGTAAATTGTACCGGTAATATTTTCACGTTTCCCGATTTCAAATCTCCAGTCTTCATAATTGGTAAGTCGAGTACTACCACCGGCATCAGTGATGAATAATTTCATCATTAGATTAGGACCCACACTAGCTGGAATAGTAAAGTTGGTAAAACTAAAAGTATACAACGTAAACGTATTAGCAGAAAAGGGTATCACTACGGGAGATGAAATAGCATTGATACGAGGAGCAAGAACGTTACCGGATGCATCACACACTTCCAGTCGAATTGCCATAGTGTTATTGGTTGTACCATTAGGATTGGAGATCCGAATAGGAACTTGAACAGAACTTATACTGAAGTCTTGTGTAACGGTAAAGTTTGTACCATGATCATTTAAGTTGTAAATATAGTTGTTATAATTTCCGGAAGAGAATTCTGTTGTTTGACCTACCACTCCGGGTGTTACCGTAATGTCTTCTACGTAATAGGTGTAAGTAGAGGAAGGTGTTAACGCCGGAGTTGTATAGTTAGAACCGGATCCTAACAGTGTACCGGTACCTTTGGTAGCTGTAGTATACCAACGGAAGGTGCCTGATCCTGTAACACTTAATGTGGGGGTTTCACCTGCAGTACAGTAATAGGCATCTACCGGAGTAGGAGCAGAGGATGTGATGTTAATGATATCGCTTTGTACTCCGCATAAAGGGTCTGTAACATTTACTCGATAGGTTCCGGGTGTTGTTACTAAATATGTACGCGCATTGTTGGGAGCCGGAGCAAGCGTAGGATGGTTTCGAAACCATTGATAGGTTACACCGGTACCGGTAAATTGCGCATCGAGTGTAGTAGAAGTAGGGTTACATAAATTTAAATCCGGACCTAAGTTAATACTGAATGTATTCGTTATTACGATAATGTCTGATTTTGTACAAGAACCATTATCGCTTACACAGACGGAATAGGTACCGGGTGCTGTTATCGTTTTAGTATAAGGTGCGCCTAGTCCAGTGCCGGAAATTGGACCGCTTACGTTGGAACTCCAAGTAACGGTAGTAGTTGCGTTAATAGGTACATTCGCATTCAAAACAATAGACCCTCCGGTTCCACAAATCGTTCTATCTGCTCCAAGATTAGGTTGTGGTCCCGGTGCACCATAAGCACAACCAGGAATGAAAGAAATATCATCAATAGCAAAATCAACTTCAGAGGCACATCCGACAGTGTTACTGTTTTCAATACTGATGGTAACAGTAGCCGGTGGTGTAGGGCCGGAGTTCCATATAGTTTCATATTTTATCCAAGTAGCTCCAAGAGCAGGAGCCGTGATTAAACTACCAATGTTCGTTCCGTTAATATCAAAATTTAATACACCGGGGAAATTCGGTTGATCTTTTAGTGAAGAAATCCAAACGGAAAAATAATAATTTGTATTGGGTTTAATAGGTATACCGGATTGTTGCCACAGTTTAATACCTAATACACAAATACCATCTACCATTAACATATTTCCACTTCCCGAAGTATGATCTCCATAACTCATAAAAGGCGGAGGTCCCGGATTGAAGGTAACCGGATTGGAACCTACATAGATATTCCCGGGATTAGACCAACCCGGTGGATTAAATATAGCATAACCAACGGCTCTGGTAGGATCCGGCGTATAGGTCCAACCGACGTAGCCTTGTGAGAAATCTCCATTGATTACTAAATTTTGTCCACTTAATAAATCTGTTGGACATTGACCAAAGGACATGTTCTGAAACAAGTGCAGCAGTAAAAGGAAAAAAGGAACATAAAAATAACGGTACATCTTTTTCATAAGCAGAAAGGGTTAGATGATGTAGAGTTTTACTTAATTAGGAAAACAATAGTTTTTTCTTACATCAAAAAAATTTTCAAAAAATAGATTCCAAAAAATGTACCTGCTTCTATTAAACAACAAAGGCCTCAATAGAGGCCTTTGTTGTAGAGTATTTGAGCTATTATAATTATTGAATAATTAACATTTCCACACGTCGGTTTAATTTTCTTCCTTCCGGTGTTTCATTCGTAGCTTTAGGTCTTGTTTCTCCAAAACCATCTGTCGTGATACGATTAGATAAAACACCTCTGGATACCAAATAATTTTTTACTGAGAGTGCACGTCTGCGGGATAAATCTAAATTGGCTTCATCGTCCCCTACATTATCGGTATGCCCTTCTAAGTATAAATTATATCTAGGGTTATTAACTAACACTTTTGCTAATTCATTTAAGGCATCATATGAACTGGACACTATAACATCGGATCCTGTTTCAAAAAGTAAATTATCAAATGCTTTTTGAATCGCGGCCTTTTCTTCCGGCTTCAATTCCGGACAACCTCTGTTGGTTTTTACCCCCGGTGTTTCGGGGCATAAGTCGTCATAATCGCTTACACCATCTCCGTCTTTATCAATAAAGGGTGGTGGACAACCTTCGTACTGTATTGTACCGGGTTGTTTAGGACATTTGTCCTGAGGGTCCGGAATTCCGTCGCCATCTGTATCCGGACAACCTTTAAAGGTCTTTAAACCGGGTACATTAGGACATGCATCTACATTGTCTAAAATACCATCGTTGTCTTTATCACCCCACGGACAACCATGGTTTTCTCTAGGTCCTGGTTCATTTTTACACGAATCTTCATAATCGTATATACCATCAAAATCCACATCATATGGGCATCCAAACGGTGTAACAGGTTCTCCTTTGGGAGTATGAATACATTTGTCTCTGGTATTCGGTACACCATCCCCGTCCGAATCTGCATCATGGTATACCGGAGTATACGCCTCTTTTTTTACCTTTTTAGCAGCTTTAGCTTTTTTAGCGTACGCTTTACTTTGTTTTGGATTTTGAGCTACTGCATCAAAAGATAATAGTGCAGTGGTACAACAAAATAACAGACAGATGTGTAACAAATAGTTTTTCATAAAGATCCTATTAATTCTTTTAATGCGGTTTCCAAGGCGTTAATTTTTGCAAGGGCATCCGCTTGTTTTTGGCGTTCGTTTTCGAGTACAGTGGCAGGCGCTCCGGAAACAAATCGTTCATTCGACAATTTTTTCTCGACCGACACTAAGAAACCTTTTACGTAAGCCAGTTCTTTTTCGATACGTTCTTTTTCTTTTTCTTGATCCTCCGTGGATAATTCGATTGGAAGATAAAACTCATCGTTTTTAAGTATAAAGGTGGTAGCACCGTCAATTTTTTCTTTCGTTGCTTGAATGGAAGAACAACCGCTTAATTTTATAATAATCGAAGCAAACGATTGGTATACATCATACTGGTTCGATTTGATGTATAATTCCGGCTTATCCTCTTTGGTCAATTGTTTAGCGGAGCGGATATTTCGAATCGAGCTAATGACCTCTAAGATCATATTTCCTTGTTGTAATGCAGCACTGTTTATAACCTTAGACGTTGGCCATGCACTTACGATTAGCGCTTCTGAATTGGATCTTTGTTTAATTTCTTGCCACAATTCTTCTGATAAGAAAGGCATGAACGGATGCACAATTCGAAGCAACGTTTCAAATAATGTAATTGTCTTGGAAAAGGTTGTAGCATCCATCGGTTTACCAAATTCAGGCTTTATCATCTCTAAATACCAAGCGCAGAAATCATCCCATACAAGCTTATACATAGCCATTAAGGCATCGGATAATTTATATTTTTGGAAATGATCTTCAATCTCAACCAATACACTTTGTATTTTCGCTTCTAACCAATCTACTGCCGGAGCATTCGTGTATTCTAAATCATTTTGTACGTCCCAACTTTTTATTAATCGATAGGCATTCCAAATTTTATTGCTAAAGTTTCTTCCTTGTTCACAATATTTTTCATCAAATAACAAATCATTTCCCGCCGGAGAGCTCAGTAACATTCCAAATCGTACACCATCCGCTCCATATACTTGAATTAAATCTAATGGGTCCGGGGAATTTCCAAGTGACTTAGACATTTTCCGACCTTGTTTATCCCGAACAATACCGGTTAAATACACATTTTTAAATGGTGCTTGACCGTTAAAAGCATAACCGGCCATAATCATACGAGCTACCCAAAAGAATAAAATTTCGGGAGCGGTCACTAAATCATGGGTAGGGTAGAAATACTTGATAGCATCATTTTGTGGATCTTTGAATCCATCAAATACAGAGATAGGCCACAACCAAGATGAAAACCATGTGTCCAACACATCTTCATCTTGTTTTAAATCTTCGATGGTAATGCCGGGGTGCATCTGTTGAGCTTCTTTGAGAGCAGCAGAAGCATCTAAGGCTACGACATAAGAACCGTCCGGAAGATACCAAGCCGGTATACGTTGTCCCCACCACAATTGACGAGATATACACCAATCTTTAATATTTTCAATCCAATGTTTGTAGGTGTTTTTAAATTTGGCCGGATGTAATTGAATGGTATCGTTCATTACATCATCCAATACTTGTGGGTGTTTTTTCATGAACGCTTTCATATCCACGAACCACTGCAAACTCAACCTTGGTTCTACTACCGCGTTGGTCCGTTCTGAATAACCGATACTATTTTTTAAATCTTCAACTTTGATTAAAAATCCTTTTTCTTCCAAATCGGACACTATTAGTTTCCGAACCTTGAAACGATCCTGTCCAATGTATAACTGCGCCTTTTCATTGAACGTACCATCATCGTTCATAATGTCGATTATTTCTAATCCATGTTTTTGACCGAGTTGATAATCGTTCATATCATGTGCCGGTGTTACCTTTAGACACCCCGTTCCAAATTCTATATCCACATACTCATCCTCAATAATTGGAATGGGTTTTTGTAAAAGGGGCAAAAGAACTTTTTTACCTTTTAAATGCTGCCAACGCTCATCCTTTGGATGAATACACACTGCTGTGTCTCCTAATAACGTTTCAGGTCGAGTAGTAGCAACCACAGCGAAATCGTTACTTCCTTCTACTGGATATTTAATATAATACAGTTTAGATTGAACATCTTTATGAATTACTTCTTCATCCGACAAAGCTGTTTTACCTTCCGGGTCCCAATTCACCATTCGATGGCCTCTATAAATTAGGCCATCTTTATATAACCGAACAAAAACCTCCAAAACTGCTTCGGATAGATTCGGTTCCATAGTAAATCGTGTTCTATCCCAATCGCACGAGGCACCTAATTTTTTTAATTGTTGAAGAATAATACCACCATATTTTTCTTTCCAATTCCAAGCATGCCCTAAGAAAGCGTCCCGCGATAAATCACTTTTTTTAATTCCTTGTTCGCGTAATAAAGCAACAACTTTTGCTTCCGTAGCTATAGATGCGTGATCCGTACCCGGAACCCAACAAGCTTCTTTTCCTTGCATTCGAGCTCGTCGTACTAAAACATCTTGAATGGTGTTATTCAACATATGCCCCATATGAAGAACGCCGGTTACATTGGGAGGGGGAATAACTATGCAATAGGGCTCTTTAGAAGGATTAGGCTTTGCATGAAAGTACCCCTGTTGCATCCAATAGGCATACCATTTGTTCTCTACTTCACTTGGGGAATATGTTTTTTTAATTGAATCACTCATAACTTAAATCTATCGGTCGTTACTTCTATGCGTTTGAATTGGTTTAAGTCTCAAAGGTAATTAATTTATCGGGCTATTCGAAACAGAAAAAAGGAAGCCAACGCGTGAACGTTGGCTTCCGAGCAGTATACAATTGGGTAAAGGTAGTATCGATATTATTTTGATTTTAATAAGTTAATAATTTCTTCCTTGTCTCGGATTTGCTCCCGTAGATAGTCGATTTCTTTTCGCATCTCTTCCATTTTTTTAACCACATCTTGTTCTTGTGGTACAGAGGTACTATCGGCTAACATGGTGCCTTCACCCATAAAAAGCCAGTGCGGACTTAATACCGGCAATGCTTTGTATATGGAATTGAAAAAATCCAGATTAGGTATATTTTTCCCTTTTTTAGCATTAGAAAGAGTGTTTTCCGGTAGATTGGATAACCTCGCTAATTGTTTTTGATTTAAATTGAAATGTTTTAGTATCATTTCAATCCTTTCACTGACAGGAATTCCCATAATTTTTAACTGTTTTTGTAAAAATTAATATTCAAATGTTTGAATTGTTGGGTTCAAAACCTATCTTTGTTTGGAGCAGAACAAGAAGGTATACGTACCTCAACAGGAACTTGTCAGTAGATACATTGTATTTATTGTACAAGTTCTTGTACTTTAATACGGACTATTATTTCAAAGGGTTATACTTTCCTTCAAACTTTTGATGTATATCCTATTTTTGGAATCGAATGGTGGTTAATTGTAGGTGAGTCGTTTCTTTAAAAAAATATAAAAAAAGGAGTAATACATGTATTACTCCTGAGCATAGTACAATTTTTAAGATTTACTTAACGATGGTCATTTCTTTTAATAAATATCCGGCATCCGCATATTTATCCACCATAAATAAAATATATCGTATATCTACAGCAATCGTTCGTTGAAGCGCAGGTTCATAAATGATATCCCCACTCATAGCTTCCCAATTCCCGTCAAAAGCACAACCTATTAATTCTCCATTTGCATTCAGGACAGGGCTTCCCGAATTTCCACCGGTTATATCATTCGTTGTGATAAAACAAACCGGAACCTTTCCGTCTGAATTGGTATAGCTTCCAAAATCTTTGTTAAGGTAGATATTTTTTAATTTTGCAGGAACAACAAATTCTTCGTGCGTACTATCTTCTTTTTCAATTATACCGTCTAAGGTGGTAAAATAATTGTAATACACAGCGTCTTTAGGATAATAGTCTTGAACGGAACCGTATGTCAAGCGCATGGTGAAATTAGCATCGGGGTAAAGGATATCGGATGACCGTTGTTCCAGTATACCTTTCACATAGAGTTGATTATATTTTTCTAAACGAGCAGTAGCTTGGCCTATAGCCGGACCGGCGGTTGCTCTGAATTCCATGAGTATGGTCAGCATTGTTTGAAACACGGGATCTTTATCTAATACTTTTGTGGAGGGAGCAAGTAAAAAATGTTTCATTTTTTCAGCGTCTGCAAGAATACTTTTGGAATAAATAGACGAAACAAATTGTTTATAATCCCCTTTGTATTTTTTTTCAATTTTAGCATAAACACTAGATTGTAATTCAAGAGGTAAATCAGTGTGGCACATTTTTAAAAGTGCAGCAGTAATTTCTTCATCTGTACTACGATTATAATCCTTATAAAAGTCTTCTGTAATCCCTTTAAATTTTTGCAATGCAGCATTGATTTCACTTGTATCCGCTGCGTTTTTTGAAAGGGTGTACCAACTATTCAATCGGTAAGCTAACAATAATGCTTCCGAGCCAAAGACAGCTTCTCGTAAGTAGACATAAGACAAATTGACCTTACGATAATCGGTATATACTTTTTCCAAATCCGTTAATACTGTTCCATATTCAGATGTTCGGGCGGAGTCCTTGGCTACCCATTCTTTAAAATTTCTTTCTTCAAGCTGCTTATCCGCAATGACATCTAATCGACGAAGGCCTTGGTTTTGACCGATAAAGTATTTCCAATAATTGGATATGGTTGCATATTTAGAAGCATATTGAATTTTAACTTCCGGTTGCGCATCCATGTGTTCTTTCATAATGGCTAATCGTTTCGTTCGAATTTTTACTATAGCCGGGTTGGATTGCTCATATGCCATAGAAACACCAAAAGAACTCATATAACGCTCTGTACTTCCCGGATAACCCATTATCATAGCATAATCACCCTTAGTATAACCGGCTAATGAAATGGTTAAGTGTTTTTTGGGTTGATAGGGTACATTATCTTTTGAATAGTCTGCAGGTTTACCGTCTTTACCCATGTAAACACGAAACATAGAAAAGTCACCGGTGTGACGAGGCCACATCCAGTTGTCCGTGTCGCCACCAAATTTTCCAACGGAAGAGGGAGGGGCACCTACTAATCGAACGTCTTTAAAAATTTCATAAACAAAAACAATTTGTTGATTACCTTCAAAGAAGTTTTCAACTTCTATTGAATAGTGTGTGCCTTCACTGTATTCCTGTTTTATTCGTTCTATTTCTTTTTCTTTCTCCTCTTCTGACTTACCTTTCAAGCGAAGTGTTACATCTTCCATCTTCACTAAAAACGTAACGGTTAAGCCGGGATTAGGCAATTCTTCTTCTTTTGATTTAGCCCAAAAACCATCGGTTAAATAATCGTGTTCTACGCTACTGTGCGATTGAATAGCATCAAAACCACAGTGGTGATTCGTTAGTATTAAACCTTGTCCGGAAATCATTTCACCTGTACAAAAGTTGCCAAAATTAACAATAGCGTCTTTTAATGAAGATTGATTGGCTTGGTAAATATCCTCCGGACTTAAGCGTATACCTAATTTACGCATTTGATCAAAATTTTTGTGGATGGACATGGGTAACCACATACCTTCATCCGCAAGGGAAGTGAAGCAACTTAAACCGGCTATTACTAAGGAAATAAATAGCCTAGAAATGGATCGAATCATACGTTATATTTTTCTACAAACGTTAAATATACAATTATTGTGATATATGATACAAGAAGATTGCGAGATAAGGTAACTAGATAGCGGCTTTAAAATTAATATAAAATCCGGTGTCTCCTTGGCGATTGATACTATATTCAAAACGGCATACAAAATCATAAAAGGATACGATGTCTACTCCTACGCCTCCTCCTGCTAAGTATTGATTGGCAAGGGCTTTATTTCCGGTTATACCCGAATAATCCCAAACATAGCCCATGTCCACATATGCTTTCACCCATATTTGAAGGGGAATGGTACTAAATCGTTTATCCGGTATGGTAGCAATGGTTTTCTTCCAATTCAGAAGTTGAAGTTTCCATTGAATTTTTTGTAAGAGAAAATGTTGACCATCGATTACAAATAATTCATAACCACTGAGGGCATCCTTTTCGTATCCTAAACCCCTTTGGTTGAAGTAGGGTTGGCTTAAAGGTAAACTGTACTTAGCTCGAATGGAGTAGGCGGTAAAAATTCGTTTGCTCCATTGTTGAAACCCGGTCAACTCACCTTTTAAAAAGGTCATATTAAGGGAATTGGATAACCCAAGTCCCATATTTTCTATATCTAATCGAATCAAATGTCCTTTCGTAGCATAAAATTGTATATCTCGTTTGTCTACAATAAACGAATACTTTAGACCTACAAAAGATTGTTTGTCTAAGGTGTCAAGAAAGTATCTAGGGTTTCGTTCTGCAATGGTATCCCGAATCGTGTTTAAGGTGTAGTTCACCCCCCATTGATGTTGGGTATAAAAGTTGTTTCGATAAATAAAAGTAAAAGCAATACTTCTTCGAATACGAGCTAGTTGTCGTGTTGCTTCATCTTCAAAATAAAAAAGTTTATTATCTATAGTTTCTAAAGGTATTTGTCTATTGGCTATCCAACCGGTATAGAATTGAATCCCCATTTTCTTTTTTCGATCAATGTACGGAATGGAGTATGTGATTTCAGCTTTTTTTACAAAACCAAATTCTCCTCTTACTTTCAGTGTTTCATTTCTACCGCGCATATTTTTTTGTACCCAATACGCACCGAGTTCTAATCGACTCAAGTCCCGATTTCGCTCGACCCACCATTCCGTAAAGTTACGATCGGCCAAGCCTATTAACGGAACGATAAAAGTATACCACCGTTCTTTCACCTCAACGATCAGGGTGGTATGATAGGAGCTGTCCGATTGAAAATGGATGTGAACGTCTAAAAATAAACCGGTGTTAAAAATACGTTGTTCGGATTTACGGATAGATTCTTTTAATAGATTCGGTGATAATCGATCACCAACTTTTATATTTAATTCTCGTTCGATAATGGAAGCTTTTGTTTTATCATTACCTTGAATGAGGATAGTTTGAATGGAATAAATGGTGTCGGACTGTGCTTGCAAAGCACCGGGGAGTATGCCCCAACATAAAAAAAGAAAACTATATAGATTCAATACGATTCGCACGGATAGTAAAGGTATAGAAATCTAGTCATTTTTTTTTAATTTACAGCTTAACTTCGACTCCAAAACAACGAAAGATGATCACGCCGATACAATCCTTTGAGCAATATTTAGAAGCATACGAACAAAGTATCACCCAACCGGAGGCGTATTGGGAAAACCAAGCAGCTCAATTTTTATGGAAAGAAAAATGGTCAAAGGTTTTAGATTGGAATTTTACAGAACCTTCTGTTCAATGGTTTGTAAACGGTAAATTAAATATTACAGATTCTATTTTAGACCGACATGTTCAAACGCATCCGGATAAAGTGGCATTTTATTTTGAACCCAATCATCCAGAAGAAGCTCGACAAGTGTATACCTACCTTGAGGTATACGAACAAGTATGCCGATTAGTAGGTGTTCTAAAATCCAAAGGGATTAAAAAAGGCGATCGAATTTGTCTGTATATGCCTATGATTCCTGAATTGGCTATAGCGGTATTAGCATGTGCGAGAATAGGCGCCATCCATTCTGTTGTTTTCGCAGGATTCTCAGCACAATCCTTAGCAGAACGAATGAACGATTGCGGAGCTACCATGGTCATTACGAGTGATGGTGCATTTAGAGGTCAAAAAACGATTCCTATTAAGTCGATAGTGGACGAAGCGTTAGAACATGTTCCTTCTGTTCAGCATGTCCTTGTTTACCAACGAACAAATGAAACCATAGCATTCAAAGAAGGTCGTGATGACTATTGGGCTACCGCTATGGAACAAGCATCCAGTGTGTATGTATCCGAAGCGATGGACAGTGAAGATCCCTTATTTATCTTATATACTTCCGGTTCTACCGGAAAGCCCAAAGGCGTAGTTCATACGATAGGTGGGTATATGGTCTATTCTGCTTTTTCTTTTGCTCACGTATTTCAATACCAACCCGGAGATATTTATTTCTGTACGGCAGATATTGGATGGATTACCGGTCACAGTTATGTAGTATATGGTCCGATGTTGAATGGCGCTACTCAAGTCATCTTTGAAGGTATCCCTACGCATCCAACACCGGGTCGTTTTTGGGAAATAGTAGAGAAATATAACGTTACTCATTTTTATACCGCACCTACTGCTATTCGATCTTTAATGAGCTTTGGAACATCGATACCCAAACAATATAATCTGTCGAGTTTAAAAGTATTAGGTTCTGTTGGAGAACCAATCAATGAAGAAGCATGGCATTGGTATCATGATACAATTGGTAATCAACAGTGTCCCATCGTAGATACGTGGTGGCAAACAGAAACCGGTGGTATTTTGATATCTCCATTAGCTAACATAACTCCTTTAATACCTTCATATGCTACGCTGCCTTTACCAGGAGTACAGCCGGTATTAGTGGATGCCAATGGGACGATTTTAGAAGGAAACGAAGTAGAAGGAAATCTTTGTTTGAAGTTTCCATGGCCATCTATACTTCGAACAACATGGGGAGATCATCAACGTTGTCAACAAACGTACTTTGCAGCATATCCTAATTTATATTTTACAGGGGATGGGTGTAAGCGTGACCATAATGGGTACTATCGAATTATTGGTCGAGTAGATGATGTAATCAACGTTTCCGGGCATCGATTAGGAACGGCTGAAATTGAAAGTGCCATAAATGAACAAGTTGATGTTGTTGAATCTGCAGTTGTAGGTTTCCCTCATGATATAAAAGGACAAGGAATTTTTGCGTATGTGATTTGTACACCTAGCGAGTCGAATGAGGAGGCGATTAAACGTGATATTCTACAAATGGTAACGAAAGTGATAGGCCCAATAGCCAAGCCGGATAAAATCGTAATAGTTTCGGGATTGCCCAAAACACGTTCAGGAAAAATCATGCGCCGTATACTCCGTAAAATGGCAGAAGGCGAATTTCATCAATTAGGCGATACCTCCACCTTACTGGACCCGGGAGTAATCGAAGGAATAAAAGAAAAAATAATAGCCTTAGGTTAAGGAACCGGATCGTATCCATGTCCTCCCCAGGGGTGGCATCTGCAAATCCGTTTTGTGCCTAACCAAAAGCCTTTAATAGCTCCATGTTTCTGAATGGCTTGTTCACAATACTCAGAACAAGTAGGCATGTATCGGCAGGCTCCGGGAAGCATAGGCGATAGCACATATTTATAAAAACGAATCGGCAGGAGTAATAGATAATTACCCCTGCCGATCCTATCCTTTTTTAAAGGTGTTTTATTATCCGACATTTTTTTGAGTATAACTTCTGTACAATGTTATCATTCCGACTACAACTAAAGGAATACTTAACCATTGCCCCATATTCCATTGCATTCCGTCTTCAAAAGCTACTTGATTTTCTTTTAAAAACTCGTAAAAAAATCGTAGACCAAAAACAATAATACAAAACCATCCAAAGATACGTCCTTGTGGTAAGGATGCGCCATATCTTTTATACATTCGATATAGTAGTAAAAATAAAATCAAACAGCTGATGGCTTCATATAATTGTGCCGGATGTCTCGGTATCCCATAAAGAGATGTCGTCACCTTATAAGATTGATCCGGTAATGTTTCTATATTTTTTAATACTAAATCTTGATAGCCATCATTCTGTAAGGATATAGGCAACATGACATAGGTGCCGTATTCACTCCAGTTGAAAATACTGGACCAAACGGCATCTTTAACAAATGCTTCCACAGAGTCTACATTTTTAATATGTAAGGTCATATCCATTGGAATAACCGTTTTATTCATGATGGTGGTATCCTTTCCTGTAGTGTTAAAATCAACCCCAAGAATTACAGAAGATTTTAAATCATTTTTAAGTTTTTGTTCTACTGGATGTGCAAAAATAAACGATGGGAATCCGGAATAGGGTTTACCTATGATTTCGGAATTCATCAAATTTCCCATTCGAATGCAAGCACCAGCTAATGCAATTACAATGACCATACGGTCTAATATATACAAATAAGATTGGTCCTTATGTTTTCTGGAATATAGATAAAGGGCAAGTAATATACCTACTGCCGCACCATGACTGGCTAATCCTTGAAACCCTGTAAACTCGAATGCGGGATCGAAACGGAAAGGTAAAAGAATTTCTAATGGGTGTTGAGAGAAATATTCCCAATCATAGAAGACACAATGTCCTACACGAGCACCAACTAAAACAGCAACGAACATATAGATCGAAAGATCATCTACATTTTCGGGATTTTTTCCTTCAGATGTGTAAATAGAACTTAATATTTTATAACCTAAAAAGAAGGCTAATGCGAAGAAAATGCTATACCAATGTAATTCAAAATTTCCTAGACGAACGATTCCGGGAGACACATCCCAAATAAATCCTAACATGCGCTTGTATATTTTATTTTATTGTTGAAAGTTACAGATAGATTCTTCGATATGCAAGAATAAAAAGATTTAATGAAGTGTTACTGCAGCGCGTTGTAATCGGTCGTTAATGGCCTTTCCTAAGGTGTAATCGGGAAACTTTTCCGTTAAAATTAAATCGATAGCCGAAGCATCTAATCTTCGCATAGCGGCGAATAAATGTGTTGCCGCTTCTATCATGTTACCACTTGGACTTAATACTTCTATTGCATCACATCCGGTGTAGGTTTCTTGAAAGGAGAGAATACCGATTCGCTTTCCCTTAAATTGAGGAATTAATTCAGTAATAGAACCTATATAAACCGGTTTACCGGGTGCGTAGTGGCTTTCTAACATCCCCGGTGCTTTGGGGTTAGAACTAGAGTGGGATCGAATTACTACTTGTCCTATGATGGATTCAATCGATTCAATTGATAATCCTCCTAGTCGATAAACCACTACTTGGTTTCCTTCAACCCCTACTATAGTTGACTCTACTCCAACCGTACAAGCACCGCCATCCAGTATATAATCCACTTCAGACGCCAATTGGTCGGCTACATGTTGAGCTGTAGTAGGGGATATGTAACCAAATGGATTGGCGCTAGGTGCTGCTAACGGGAAGTCAAGACTTCTTAATAATTCTAATGTGACCGCATGATTCGGTACACGAAAGGCCACAGTAGGTAATCCACTTGTAACAAGATCCGGTATATTGTCTTTTTTTTCTAACAGAACCGTTAAGGGGCCCGGCCAAAACCTATCTATTAATGTTTGTACTACATCCGGAACATGCTGCACATAACGCGAAAGGTTATGAGCAGAAGGAATGTGTAAGATTAAAGGATCAAAAGTAGGTCGTTTTTTTGCTGCAAAAATCTTAGCAACCGCACTTTCTTCTAATCCATTGGCTGCTAATCCGTAAACGGTTTCAGTGGGTACCGCAACCAACCCATTTTGTTCTATTATTGCTTTTGCCTTTTGTATATCGGTCCCTATTGATTGCATGATACGTCTACACTTTTGATTTAAGCTCCTTTAACTCTACATCAAACGAATAGTTTAGAATGGGAAATCGACACCAGGATTTTGGATCCACATTAAAATCATCTAAATGAAAAGACGGTGCTATTCGTTCTCGTTTCCATTGGTTGTAACTCCACATTCGGAAAAATTTATCAATCCAGTCTTTCCATTGTTGCTTTGGATATCGAATGTCTGAAGCTAGAGTAGAATAAATATCTACAGGTGATTGTCTATGTTTAATGGCTAAACGTTCTATTTGTACTAATATGTCATAAGGCATAAGGTCTTTCTCATCCGTTTGTACTTTTTCAATCGGACGGAGTTCGGCAGTCGGTTGAAGTTGATTAACGGGATGCAGACCTGAATATCCTTTTTCTTTCTCCGCCCAGATTAACCACTGACGAATAAAATGTTTGTCTACTCCGGCAATAGGAGCGATACTGCCTGCAGTATCTCCATCCATCGTAGCGTACCCTACGTCACCTTCACTTCGATTAGAGGTGGTAAGTAACAACGAACGCTGAATATTTGCCAGCATCCAAACCATAGGAGCTCGACTTCGAGCTTGGATATTTTGTAACGTTATATCATCGGTTTCCCATGTTAAGTTACGACCTATGGCGGCTTCTACCTTTTGGATATTCAATTGAACTTGTTCTTCTACACTCCAATTATAAAATGTAGCTCCTATAGATTCAGCAAGGGTTTGAGCAGAATGTAGGGTTGCATTCCCGGAATGTTGTGTAGATTGATAGGCAGTGAGTAGCAGTTTAGAAGTTACCATACGACACTGCTCCTCAACTGTGTGGTTTTTCCAATCTATCCCTGAAAACAAAGAGGAACAGTCGGATTTTTGAATAAAAGCCTCTATCCCAAGTTCCTTGACACCTTTACGAATCATTTCCGCTACCATGATAGCACAAGCAGAAGAGTCTGCACCACCGCTTAAGGAGAGTACAAAGCCTTTGCTTTTACTTTTTCGCATGTAATCAAATAAACCCAATGCTGTAGCTTCCCAAAATTCATATTCTTTAGCTAAATCATCGTGGTTGATATTGACCTCCGGTGCTTTTTTTGATGTAAAATCGATATCTGCATATATGCAATTAACATCTTTAAAGGATAAGCGATCATTTCGTTGTATTAATCGACCTTGATGAGCTACCAATACTTCTCCATCATAAATCATACGACCGGCTTCATTCCCTAATAAATTAGCATAGACGTAAGTACAATTAAATCGTTCTGAACCTCCAAGCACTAAACCATAACGAATGGAAGATTTACCAAAAGCAAAATGACTGGCACTTGGATTTAAAATTAATTCTACCCCTTCTTTATGATGGTATATTCCCGGTCTGTCTTCTACCCAAGCATCTTCACATATTTCAAATCCTACATACACACCTTTAAGAGTATACCGAATATCACCAATAGCATAACGGATTTCGTTATGGGTGATGGAATCTATTTGACCTCTTTCCCATGGGGTAAACCACCGAGGTTCGTAATGTACCCCTTCGTTAGCCAAAAATTGTTTTAATGTAAAGCCAAGCAATTGTTTATTTTCCATCACCGCAACTGCATTGTAGACCTTCCCTTTCCATGCAAGGGGTAATCCTATACAAACAGCAATATCGGAGGTGTAGTTTATTAATTCGATACAAACGTCTAGTGCTTTTTGAACAAACCAAGTACTTAAAAATAAGTCTTCGCATCCATATCCGGTGATACATAATTCCGGTAAACATAGAATATGTATACCGGATGACTTTGCTTCTTCAATAGCTGCTATAATTCGAGAAGCATTCCCTTCCCAATCTAACGGAATCTGATTAACGGCAGCGCCGCCTACTCGGGTTAAACTCATGTCTAAAGATACAAAATCTTATAGAATTAATTTTGTACCTTGCAGAACACCCAAGCTAAATGGTATGTTAACAGTACAAGATATAACGTTTAAATACCCAACTTCCCCAATCAATACCCTTGAATCTATTCATTTTACTGTTAATTCCGGAAGACGTCTGGCCATCGTAGGAGAGAGTGGTAGTGGAAAAACAACTCTATTGAAATTAATGGCAGGTTTATTGGATCCATTGGAAGGAACCATTCGTTTAGATAATAAAAAAATTTTAGGGCCGGCGTTTAATTTAGTTCCGGGTAATGAATACATCCGCATGGTGATGCAAGATTATGGATTGAAAAAAAACTTTACCATTCGTGAAAATTTAATATATCAATTACGTTTTCTTTCAGCAGAAGAACAAGATACTATTATTCAAACGTTAGCTAAAGCCTTATCCATTGAGTCATACTTGGAGAGTCCACCACAGGCATTATCCGGAGGTCAACAACAACGATGTGCCATTGCTTGCGCTTTAGCTGCGAATCCTACTGTATTGTTAATGGATGAACCATTTAGCAATTTAGACATATTGTTAACAGATAAGATAAAACTTTTTTTAACTCAGTCATTACAAAAAAATAAAAATACGTTGGTTTTTGTAACGCATTATACACCGGATGCTCTAGCACTGGCCGATGATATAGTGGTACTTCGAAAAGGTAAAATAGAACAGTGGGGTAGTACAAGTGAAATTTATGACCAACCGGCATCTCCTTATGTAGCAGCTTTATTTAGCGATATGAATTTTTTTAGATGGTCTAAATTACATGATATTCCGATGAAAGGATCTGCTACTATAACAGCCGAATTAGGGCAACATTGTATCGTAGGAATTCGAACAGATCGTGTTGACGTTCGAACAAAAGGGAGAGCAAGAATAAAAGGAACCGTTATCCGAACGGAATTTCAAGGAGATCGAAAAAAAATCTTTATACGATTAGATAATAAAATTCAAGTAAAGGCTTATACTTCCGAATGGGAAGTTGAAAAAGGAACACGAGTGGGTGTTCACTTTGACCGAGAGGATCTATTCTTTTTTCCACATCATAAAAATTTGGATGTATGAAAGTGTATTGGAAAAAGTATGTATTACAATTTGGTTTTCCTGCAGGGACGTCCAGAGGGGTATTACATACGAAGGATACTTGGTTTTTAATCGGTGAACATCTTGACAAAGTCTTTTATGGAGAGTGTGGGCCCTTAAAAGGTTTAAGTCCGGATGACACACCGGACTTTGAAGAAAAGTTATCAGCAGTATGCCATCATATTCATCAACGATCTCTTCCGGCGTGGGAAACAGATGCATTTGTTGAATCTCTAATCCCGGAATTAGATCTTACGTCTTTCCCTTCTATAGTGATGGGTCTAGAAACTTTACACCACGATTTTTTAACCGGAGGACAACGTATAATCTATCGTACACCATTTACGACCCAAGGATTTGCAATACCTATTAATGGATTAGTTTGGATGAATGAGGCAGAGCAAATGTTGGCTCAAGCACTACAAAAAATTAAAGCCGGATTTTCCTGTATTAAAATTAAAGTAGGGGCTATTGATTTTGAAAAGGAATGTTGGGTTTTACAGGAGTTACGAGATCGATATTCGGAGCAAGAAGTAACATTACGCTTAGATGCTAATGGAGCATTTACAGAAGCCAATGTTTGGGAACGATTAGAACGATTGAGTATGTATGATATACACTCTATAGAACAACCGATACAACCCGGACAAGGTGAAATCATGCGAAGCTTGTGTAAAGATGCTCCGATTGATATTGCCTTGGATGAAGAGTTGATTGGAATACATCATAGAGAAGCCAAACAAAATTTACTGGAAGCCCTTCATCCCTCCTATATTATTCTGAAGCCTACGCTTTTGGGAGGATTTGGAGCCTGCAGTGAATGGATAGAATTAGCTGAACACAGAGGAATAGAATGGTGGATTACCTCAGCTTTAGAATCGAATATAGGATTGAATGCCATAACACAATATACTTCAACCTATCGAGTTCATGTGCCTCAAGGATTAGGAACGGGAAGTTTGTATTTAAATAATATTCCCAGTCCCTTAGAAGTAGTCAATGGTACGATTCGCTATTCTAAAAACGAAAGTTGGGACTATAACATGTTAAACAATTGAGTATGGAAGGTCAATGGCATAAAGACGAAAAATTGTTTTGGTTATCTAAAGATTATATTGCAGAGTTTGTATATGGTGGGATAGATGGCGCCATCACTACATTTGCGGTTGTTGCTGGTGCTGCAGGAGCGGGTTTAGATACATCCATTGTAATTATTTTAGGTATAGCCAATTTAATTGCAGATGGTTTTTCCATGTCTGTTGGAAATTATATTTCTAGTAAATCGGAATTGGAAAGTTATGAGCGACACAAAGCCGTTGAATATTGGGAAATCGATAACCTACGAGAAAAAGAAATAGAAGAAATTCGAGAGATTTATCAAAAGAAAGGCTTTGAAGGAGAATTATTGGAACAGGTCGTTGCGGTAATTACAAAAGATAAAGATGTGTGGGTAGATACCATGATGAAAGAAGAACTAGAGATGGTTCGGGACGACTCTAAAACCCCTTTCAATACGGCCTTTGTAACGTTTCTTTCGTTTGTTGTGATTGGAGCCATACCTTTATTATCTTATGTACTTCAAGGGTGGTTAGGCTTACCTGAAGATAAATTATTTCTTTTGTCTTGTTTATTTACGGGGATTGGCTTGTCAGTTGTAGGTATATTAAAAAGTAAAGTAAACGAACGGAATTGGTTACAAGGCATTTTTGAAACAGTAGCTCTTGGTGGGATAGCTGCCGCCTTGTCGTATTTTGTTGGAGATGTATTAAGGGGTTGGTTAGGGTAATGCTACTCTACAATACTAAAAACATAAGCATTAAGGGTTTGTGTATTGTAAAAATTACCTATGGCTTTTCTTTATATCCTCCAGAGCTTTGGGCACTCCAGTACTTGCCTTTTCTGAGAAGGTAACTACGGAACCGGGTACTGTGATCTCAGAAGCACTTGGATCGACTAAATAAATAGGGCAGGAAGAGGGTACTTCATAAAGGAGTCCTGCTGCTGGATAGACTTGCAAAGAAGTGCCCACTACCATAAAGACATCCGCTGTCGATGTGATTTTTATTGCTTCATCCATTTTAGGTACCGCTTCACCAAACCAGACGATATTAGGTCGTAGTTGTGACCCGCGTGGACATGTATCACCCGGATTTAATTGCCATCCCTCGATAGGATAAATTTTTGAAGGGTCTAAGGTACTTCGGGATTGATTTAATTGTCCATGTAAGTGTACTATATTTTTTGATCCGGCTCGCTCATGTAAATCATCTACGTTTTGAGTGATGATGGAGATGGTAAAATCTTTTTCAGCCTCAGCTAATGCTATATGGGCAGCATTGGGGGTAGCCTCCAGTGCCGCTTTTCTGCGCATATTATAAAACTCTAATACCAAAGCAGGATTTTTCTTCCAAGCTTGAGGAGTGGCCACTTCCTCTATGGCATAACCTTCCCAAAGTCCATCATTACCTCTAAAGGTTTTTAATCCGCTTTCTGCCGATATTCCGGCGCCGGTAAGGATGACAAGGTGAAGCATAGGAATGGAAAGTTTTTATAGCTTAAAGCCTAGGGCTTAATGCTGTGTGTAGTTTAAGGTTATTCTTGTGCTCGTATTAAATTAAGAGCGATTTTTTTTGTTCTTTGATTGACTTTTATCTCAAATCCAACTTGCTTGAGCTCTTGCTTCTTCTAAGGTAATGGGCAATTGCTTGGATAACATTTCCATGCTTAACCTTGCTCGTTCCTGAAATGATAGATTCAATTTCATGGTTCATTCCTGATTATAGTTCAGATACATACAAAATACCTAAAATTGATTTATTTTGAAAATCATTAATGTAATGACTATACTATGATTTTTTTATTAGCAGAAGTATTAGAAATTTCTCCTTCAGATTTAATGAAAATAGATTAGTCTTCCTGTTAATCCTATTAAATACCTAGGAACCATTACTTAAAAAAAAGCCACTAGATTCATGCTTATGACATTTTATCTAATGGCTAATTACTTGTTACTAGTACCTAAATTGTTACCAATCGTTTCCAATATTGGCCGGAACAGTACTAGGATTCATACCTCTTTTAATATTGGCCACTAAGGTATTCATTTGAGTTTCGGCTTGTTTTTTTATTTCGGCCCATCCCGCTAAGGTCAGTACGTATTTATTACATTCCGGTATAGAGCGCTCTAAGCCTCCACCATTGCCTTTTTCAGAGGTGTGTACTAAGTCTGTAATAACATACTTATAACGACCATCTTTTACGGCAATGGTTACCGCATAACTTACTTTACCACTGTGTTTCAATCCCGGTTGTGGTGCAGAATACAGGACTGAAAAAGAACCTTTATAACTATAGATACCTGTAGTGGAATTGTCCATCACAACAGCAGATCCATCGGCATTACAGTTCTTTGCTCTTTTATATAAGTCCGCCATGGTTGCACCGGCAATTTGCTCTACACCTGTGTAACTTACTTTTTTAGTAACGGAATCAATTGGTAATTGTCCAAAACTCAACAATGGGGATAGACAAACCAATAAGAATAGATAAACGGTTTTTTTCATACTAATTCTGGTTTAGATGTACTCTTCATTAAAAAATCATGCCATTATTTTTTTGTTGTCTTTTTTATAGCAGCCTTTTTTACGGTTACTTTTTTACTAGTCGTTTTCTTCGCCGCTGTTTTTTTTGCCGCCTGTTTCTTTACTGCCGTTTTTTTCACTGCTGCCGTTTTGGTACTCGCTTTTTTAGCACTTTTCTTTGCTGTTGGTTTTTTCAAACCGGCGTCTTCTTCCGTTGGTAAGTGATCTAACCCGGCTATTTTCAAACAATCTTCCAAAGTCAACAATGCCGGTTCCTTATCTTTAGGTAATTTAAAATTGTTTTTACCAATTGCTAAAAACGGACCCCATCGACCATTTAATATTTTAATATATTCACTTTCTTTAAAATCTTTAATCAATTTCGCAGCATCCGAAATACGTTTGGCTTCAATCAGTTCTACTCCCCGTGCTTCATCGATAGCCATAGGGTCATCTGTTTTAGGGATAGATACAAACTTACTATCATGTCGAATATAAGGTCCAAAACGACCAATTCCCACTACCATAGGTTTGCCTTCAAATGTGCCGATTTCTCTAGGAAGTTTAAACAATTCTAAGGCATCTGCTAACGATATATTTTCAATCAATTGGCCTTTTCGTAAGCTCGCGTATTGTGGTTTAATACCTTTCTCTTCATCGCCTTCTCCTATTTGAACATAGGGGCCAAAACGACCTAATCGGGCTAACACCAATTCCCCTGTCTCCGGATGACGGCCTAATTCACGTCCTGTATTGATAGTGGAGCGTTCGACCGCTTCCGTTTTTTCCACTTGTTTATGAAACGAGGTATAAAAGGCATCAATCATTTTATCCCATTTCTTTTTACCCTCTGCTATTTCATCAAATTCTTTTTCTACACGAGCAGTGAACGAAAAATCGGTAACATTAGGAAAGTGTTCCACTAAAAAATCATTCGTAATCATAGCTAGATCCGTTGGGAATAATTTCATTTTTTCCTGTCCGGTAATCTCCGTTACGATTCCTTCTTTAATAGTATTATCTTTTAAAATGAGTTGCGTTAGCTTACGTTCTTTACCATCACGATTTTCTTTCACAACATACCCCCGCTTTTGAATAGTAGATATAGTAGGAGCATAGGTAGATGGTCGTCCAATTCCCATTTCTTCTAGTTTTTTTACTAAGCTGGCTTCTGTGTACCGAGCCGGAGGACGAGTGTAGCGCTCTAACGCTTGTATTTGTTGAAGTTCTAATGCTTGGTTAATCGATAAGGGAGGTAAAGTACCGGCTGCATCTTCTTCCTCTTCATCATCGGAAGACTCAATGTAAACCTTTAAAAACCCTTCAAAGGTGATGATTTCTCCGGTAGCAGTAAACGTATCTTTCGTATTTGAATTCCCAATAGTGACAATCGTACGTTCTATTTGAGCATCTGCCATTTGAGAAGCAATGGCACGTTTCCAGATTAACTCATACAACCGTTGTTCATTGCGCTCCGTTCCGGCTTGCGTAACTGTAAAGTCAGTCGGTCGAATAGCTTCGTGCGCCTCTTGAGCGTTTTCGTTTTTATTTTTATACCTACGGGTATGAACAAAGGCCTCGCCATATGCAGCTGTGATCGCGTCTTTAGCCGCATTCAATGCAAATTCAGACAAGGCTACAGAGTCCGTTCTCATATAAGAAATCTTACCTGCTTCGTACAACCGTTGAGCTAACGTCATGGTTTGAGCAACAGAAAAACTCAATTTACGCGACGCTTCTTGTTGGAGGGTGGACGTAGTAAAGGGGGCAGCCGGTGTTTTTTTACCCGGTTTTTTTTCAAGATTTTGTACACTGAAGTTTGCTTGGATTAAACCTTTTAAGAAGGCCATTGCATCCGCTTCTTTGTCAAAACGTTCTTCTAATTCTGCTTTTATTACTTTCCCGCCGGCTTTAAATTCTGCGTTTACTTTAAATTGTGCTGCTGCATTAAACTGATCTACTTCCCGCTCTCTATCTACTACTAATCGAACCGCAACCGATTGAACCCGTCCGGCAGACAAACCTGCTTTAATTTTTTTCCAAAGCACAGGGGACATTTCAAAACCTACCAATCGGTCTAAAACCCGACGTGCTTGTTGGGCGTTTACCAAATCAATATCAATACCTCTAGGATTTTGAATAGCATTTTGAATGGCATTTTTAGTGATTTCTCGAAAAACGATTCGGCGAGTCGCTTTATCGTTTAAGTCGAGTGCTTCTTGTAAATGCCAAGAAATAGCTTCCCCTTCTCGGTCATCATCCGTCGCTAACCAAACAACATCTGCTTCTTTTACTAACTTTTTTAATTCTTTGATGACTTCCTTTTTATCTTCAGAAACAACATATGTTGGTTTAAATCCATTTTTAATATCGATGGCGGAGTCCCCTTTAGGTAAATCTCGAACGTGGCCATAACTGGACCGAACAGTAAAATCCTTACCCAAATACCCTTCGATTGTTTTGGCTTTTGCAGGAGACTCAACGATTACTAAATTTTTTGACATAAAGCGTGTGGCTATAATCGGCAAATATGAACATTATTTTTTCTAAAATGCAAACCTAAATTTCAACATATTGAATAGTAGATATTTATAGTTTATTCTTAGAGTTCTATTCCATTTTATGTATTATTGTAACTAGAAATGAAATTTTTACCTTATATATATGTATAAAACCCTTTTCCTTATACGTCATGCTAAGTCGGATTGGTCTGTTTTAGGTCAAAAAGATTTTGACCGTACCTTAAATGCTCGAGGTATATCGGATGCTCCTCGTATGGGGGCTAAATTAAAGTCTTTGGGTTTAGTTCCGGAATGGATTCTATCCAGTCCATCTGAGCGGACGCGGATGACCTTAGAATATATGACAGAGCAGATGGCTTACCCATTAGAAAAGATAGAATGGGTAGAGGATATCTATGAAGCGTCGTTGCGCACTCTATTACGTGTGATAAATGAATTACCGGAAGAAAAACAATCAGTAGCTATCGTAGGACATAATCCCGGGTTAACTTTTGTTGCAGAATATTTAACGGGAGAGGTGTTGGGTAACATTCCTACTTGTGGAGTAGTGGTGTTACAGTGGGAATCCATGTCTTGGGAAAATATCTCCCAAAACACTGCAAGTATGAAACACTTTTTATATCCCAAAAAGGATTTGTAATTTATACCAATTATAAGGGAATAATATTTAAAAATTTTGTTGTTTTTTAGTTGAAGAGAAAGGGTAGAATGGTGTACTTTTTTTATCCTTAATTCAATGCACCCTAATTTAGGTTAATGAACGAACTGCTTTATAAGATTAAGATAAGTAGGGAGGAAATACCGTACGTCAATTCATGAAATGTAAACCCATTAGGTTATCTGAGAGATATTTTATGAAAAAACATTATTTAGAATTAAAATGAAATAGAAGTAAGGATGTATTATCTTTTCTTCTTTGCCGACTTATTTTTATTTTTTACATAAGCCTTTTTCTTCGAGCTGGTTTTCTTTTTAGCGGCATTTAAACGTTGTGCAGCACGTTTATCAGCTTGTTTACGTGTAGCTGCATTCCGCTTTTCTTTCTCTTTTTTAATCTTCGCCATGTCCTTCAGGTACTTTTCCTGTTCCGGCGTCATCTGTTTTTTTAACTGATCTTGATTTTGAGCATCCAAAGCTTCTTGCGTATTGCCATTGTTTTGATGACTTCCGTTCGCATCTTTAGATGGTTTGGATTTTTTTGTTTTAGCTTGCGGCTGATCGTCCTGTGCTCCTACGGTGTGTGTAGATAAACCTACAAGGCCCACTATCAAAAGGATATAAAAAGCAACTGTTTTCATGATAAATGTTTGCACAATATCTTAAATATTCGTGGGAAAAAAAAGTACTGCTTATTTCCACTATACCGCTCTAAAATGCATTTTTGTTAACTATGAAAGGTTTCATCCTAACTTGTTTCGTTTTTCTATCGGCACTTTCCGGATTTGCTCAGGGTACGGGATTACTTTGGAAGGTTATTCACCCGGAGCAAAAGGATACCTCTTATCTTTTTGGAACCATACACATTCGCGACGGACGTGTCTTCCATTTTTCAGATTCTTTATATAGGGCAATTCAACAAGCTGATGTTTTATTGGGTGAATTAGACTTAACCGACAAACAAGCCATTCGACAACACGCAGCTTCTTTCCTAATGCCGGAAGGTCAATCCTTGCGTATCTACTTATCCGATTCTGACTATACGCTTGTTAAAAAGTATGTAAAAAAACATCTAGGGATGTATAGTCTATTATTAAATAAAGTAAAACCTATTTTTATTTCCTCATTAATATCCGATGACTTATTACCAAAAGATCAAAAATATCCCTTGGATTTATACTTACAACAGTATGCCGTAAAACAAGGTATAGCCGTTGGAGGGATTGAAACTATTCAAGAGCAAGTAGCGGTATTGGACAAATTATCAATAGAAGAACAAGCCCTACTTCTGGTTGAACAAATCAAACATATAGAGGAAGAAAAAGTATTGATGGAAGAAATGTTACGCATTTATCTATCCGAGAATTTGGATAGTCTGGATGCACTCGTTTCAGAAGAAGATATGCCGGACGAATTCAACGAAGCCATTCTTGTTCAACGTAATCGAATCATGACCAAACGCTTCATAGAACAAATGAAAGCACGTAAAGTAGTATTGGCGGTAGGTGCAGCTCATCTATGTGGTAACGAGGGTATGATTGTATTGCTCAGGAAACAAGGTTACATCGTACAGGCTGTTTTACATAAGTAAAGGTTGATTTCCTTGCAGGTGACAAAAATTTCTTTCGTATAATTCAAAACTCATAATTTAATATTTACAATTTCTCCATTCACAACATCTTTAATAACCTTCCAATGTCGTTTACCCTACTGTCTACAATCGCTTCTGAACTTTCTATTTCCATTAAACAGACAGAAGCTACTCTAGAATTACTGGATTCCGGTGCTACTGTTCCGTTTATCTCACGTTATCGAAAAGAAGTAACCGGTAGTTTAGACGAAGTGCAGGTGGCAAGTATTCGCGATCGTGCTGAACAACTTAGGGAATTAGAAAAACGGAAGGAATCTATTTTAAAGTCTATTCAAGAACAAGGTAAATTAACTCCGGAATTGGAGTCGGCCATCGCAGCTGCTGAAACAATGGCTGTGTTAGAAGATATTTATTTACCCTACAAGCCCAAACGCAAAACCAAAGCATCCATTGCAAAAGAAAAAGGCTTAGAACCATTAGCTGATTTTATTTGGGAACAATCATCAGCAGATATTACAGCTAAGGCAAATGAGTTTGTTGATAGTGCAAAGGGTGTTACATCGGCAGAGGAAGCCTTGAGCGGAGCGCGGGATATTATAGCGGAACGAATCAATGAAGATACTTCTGCTCGTGCGTCGATTCGACAATTGTTCTTGGACAAAGCCATTCTTACATCTAAAGTAATGACCGGCAAAGAAACGGAAGGTCAGAAGTATCGTGATTATTTCGAATGGTCAGAGCCTTTAGCTAAAGTACCTTCGCATCGCTTATTAGCCATGCGAAGAGGGGAAAAGGAAATGATTTTGTCTTTAGATATTTTACCGGATGAAGATACAGCGTTGGCTATTTTAGAAAATCAATTCGTAAAAGCTAAAAATGAAGCTTCGGATCAAGTGAAAATAGCAGTTAAAGATGCGTATCGCCGATTGTTACGCCCATCCATGGAAACAGAAGTACGAATGGGATCGAAACAAAAAGCAGATGAAGAAGCCATTCAAGTGTTTGCAGAAAATTTACGTCAATTACTGTTGGCTGCACCTCTTGGTCAAAAAAATATACTGGCAATAGACCCGGGTTTTAGAACGGGTTGTAAGGTTGTTGTACTAGATGCTGTAGGGACGTTAAAAGAATTTACCGCCATCTATCCACATGAAAACAGACAAAGAGATCAAGCCGCTGCAATTATTGGCGCACTTTGTATTCGTTACGATATTCAGGCCATAGCAATAGGAAATGGAACAGCCGGAAGAGAAACAGAGTCTTTTATAAAAAGTATTGGTTTACCGACGAACATATTAATTGTTATGGTAAACGAAAGTGGGGCTTCCATATATTCCGCATCCGAAGTGGCTCGGGAAGAATTTCCGGATCAAGATATTACTGTAAGAGGAGCCATTTCTATAGGTCGTCGCTTGATGGACCCCTTAGCCGAATTGGTAAAGATTGATCCTAAATCGATAGGGGTAGGTCAATACCAACATGATGTAGATCAAGTCTTATTGAAGAAGAGCTTGGATACTGTTGTGATGAGTTGTGTGAACAGCGTTGGTGTGGAAGTCAATACTGCCAGTAAACAATTGTTAACCTATGTATCCGGATTAGGACCTCAACTAGCGCAAAATATTATTGAATATCGAACAACGAACGGAGCGTTTCGTTCGCGTCAGGATTTGAAAAAAGTAGCCATAATGGGAGATAAAGCGTTTGAACAATGTGCAGGATTTCTTCGCATTCGAGACGCGGAACATCCATTAGATCGCAGTGCGGTTCACCCGGAACGGTATGCTATCGTAGAACAAATGGCAAAAGAATTAAACGCAAGTGTTCAAGATTTATTAATCAAAGCTGACATTCGAAAACAAATCGATATTAAAAAATATGTAAGTGAAACGGTAGGGTTACCAACTTTAAAGGATATTATAGCAGAATTGGAAAAACCGGGACGCGATCCACGTCAAGAGTTTGAATTGGTATCGTTTACAGAGGGCGTAAATGACATTAGCGATTTAAGGATCGGTATGCGGTTACCGGGAGTGGTTACCAATATGACAAAATTTGGTGTATTCGTTGATATTGGAGTGCACCAAGACGGATTAATACATATCAGCCAACTAACTGATCGCTTTATTACAGATCCTTCAGAAGTAGTAAAAGTTCAACAAAAAGTGATGGTGACAGTTATGGAAGTGGATGAAGCCCGTAAGCGCATTAGTTTATCTATGAAAGCAGAGGGCGCTTCAGCTGGAGGCGGATCAAAAATAAAATCCGGAGGTAAAAAGGAAAAAGAGGTTGAAGGAGATATGCAAACGAAATTAGCTCAATTAAAGTCGCGTTTTTCTTCTTAAAATGATTAAAAATAAACTCCATACTCGAATAAATATTATTTTGTACCTTTAGAATCTTATTTACGGAATACCAAACAGTCATGACTATTAATTTTGATAAAGGGAATGGATTAGTACCCGCTATCGTTCAAGATGCTACCACGCGTCGGGTATTGATGATGGGATACATGAATCAAGAGGCGTATGATAAAACGGTACAAGAAAAAAAAGTAACGTTTTTTAGTCGGAGTAAAAGTCGTTTATGGACTAAAGGGGAAACGACCGGTCATTACCTGCAGTTGGTATCGATAGCTATCGATTGTGATCAAGATACTTTGTTGATTCAAGCGCTACCGAACGGTCCAACTTGTCATACCGGTAATGATACGTGTTGGTTTGAACCCAATGTGGGAAAAATATTTTTCTTAGAAAAATTACAACAAGTCATAAAGGATAGAAAAAATAATCCTTCCGATACCTCATATACGGCTAGTTTGTTTAAAAAAGGCATCAATAAAATCGCACAGAAAGTGGGAGAAGAAGCCGTTGAAACGGTCATAGAAGCAAAAGATTCGAACGATGATTTGTTTAAAAATGAAGCCGCTGATTTGCTGTTCCATTATATGGTTTTGTTAGAAGCAAAAGGAATGGGATTAGATGATATAATTGCTGTTTTACAAGAACGACATAAATAAAAAAGGCGGATTACCGCCTTTTTTATTTAACAATCAATTTGTGGACAAGGATGTTTTTTCTGGTGTTTTTTTTGCTTTTTAATCCGTTTATCGGTGCTGGATTTGGGTTTTTTAGGAGAGCTACTAAAAGCAGAAGCACTAGTGGCACTGCAGATAAGTATTAATCCAAAGGTTACAAAACGTATGAAGGACATATCTATAGATAATTTAGTCGAAATTACGTATTATAGTTAGTTAAAATTCATTACATTAGCAAATAAGCTTGCTTAATAAGCTATATCGATTATCCTTTTATGAAGTTACAATTTTTAGTGTTATTTCTATTTTTTTGTATCCTTTCGGGGTGTTATAAAAGGGATTTTGATGATTTGCGACTGGCCAATGCTCAGCCTACCCTATTATATCCATTATTAGATGCGTCGTTAACTTTAAAAGACATGGTAGACCCTGTAAAGTCTAAACTAAATATTTTAGAGGATGGGGACGGTTTCTATACGTTCGTCTATTATGAAGATGTCTACCAACAATATGTTCGCGATGTGCTTCGTATTTCAACTATTGATCGAAGTGATGTTATTCGCTTGACTACAGCTGAGGTGGCCGGTCTACCTGGTAATGTTACATTAAACAAAACCATTAACGGTACTATTGTTTTACCCTTAACCAATGGTGCTGAATTGAATGAAGTACTGGTAAAATCAGCTCAGTTGACCTTAAATCTTCAATCTACATTTCGCCATAACATTCGAGCAACCATTAACTTCCCTACAGTTCAACTGAATGGGGTGCCTTTATCTCGTACCATTGATTTAAATTTTACAGGTACCGTCCCTATCAATCGAACCGTTACGGTGGACTTAGCTAATTACCTGTTGGATTTAACCAACGGGGGGGCATCGTTTAATCGTATTCCATATTCGATATCGTTTAGAATAAATTATATTTCCGGTAATGCGATTTCGACAGCACAACAGTTAACCGTTAACTCTTCCCTTAGCGCAATTCAATATCAATACGCTGAAGGGTATATTGGTAGTTATAATTTATCGATACCAAGAGATTCTGTAAACATAGATATATTTGATAATGCTTTTGCAGGAAATATCTTTTTTGAAGATCCTAAAGTTAGAGTTGTCATATTCAATTCCATAGGAGCACCGGCTCGCGTTCGAATTCCATCCCTTACGGCCGTATCTTCCATTACAGGTCCTGTAGCTATAACCGGTACACCTATCAATACGAATATTCCGATTGCATTTCCAAGTTTAACAAATGTAGGTCAAGTCGAGACTACCACTATACAATTAGACAAAACCAATTCTAATGTTCAAACGGTATTTAATCCAGCACCTAGATTGGTGATTTATGAATTAGTAGGAGCCGTTAATCCTACAGGTAAAAGCGTAAACCATGTTACCGATACCAGTTCTATTCGTGTTCGTGCAGAAGCTGAAATTCCAATGGAAGGTCGTATTACTAATTTTGTTTTATTGGATACAATTACCGGTATAACATACCCGGATTTAACATTAGAACAAGGTAAAGTAACATTGAAAGAAGTGGTGGCTAATTTTCAAGTGACCAACGGTTTTCCGATGCGCTCCTTTACTCAAATGTATTTCATAACGGACAATGGTACTATTGTAGATTCATTATTTTCTGCCGGACCAATTGAAGTACCGGAGCCTACCTTAAATGCATCCGGTAGAGTAGTAGCTCCTATCGTATCCCTGACTCAAGAAACAATGTCTCAAGCTCGCTATGAAACCATAGCCACTACTACTCGAGCCGTTGTGGTTTCCCGTTTTAGAACACCGAATAATGGTGCTACGGCGATTAAAATTTATTCAGATTATCGATTTCAAACTCGATTAGGAACTAAAGTAACAGCGGATGTGGCCTTCTAAGTGGTATAGTTCGATCGTATTCATATTCTGGTCTTGGTCCGTTGCCGCCCAGCAGGAAACCACAATACCAATGTTGAGTTTTACGCCACAATCCGGGTATGCAGATGTTACTCGACTTTCTAATTTTAGAACATCCGTCGCGTTCCCAATTTTAGGAGGATTACACCAATCTTTTTTAAACTCCGGTTTTACGTTTAATGAATTGGTCACCTCGGATAATGTAGTAGATCCTAATCGGGTGATACCGGGATTAAACAAAATGAATTTTTTAACTACCAACGGCAGTTTGGAATGGTTTAATGTTCGAATTCGAAAAGACGACAAACAATGGAAAGTTTCTTTGCGAGAAGTATATTCTTTGCGTGTTAACTATCCTCAAACATTAGCCCAACTGGTTTGGTATGGGAATGGCTATTTTGCTGGACAGACAGCAGACCTAAGTGGTTTTAGAATACAACAAAATTTATATAGAGAGTTAGCTATAGGGTATACCAAGAAAATAAACGATCGATGGACAATAGGTTTTAAACCTAAACTTCTATTTGGCATAACGAATGTAACCACTCGTCATTCCACTAATACCTTGTACACCGAAAGCAATGGATTAGAACTGACCGGTACTGCTGATATAGACATCTATACCTCCGGATTAATTGATGAACAAGGCGAAATAGCGGTTGAAGCCAAAACATTTTTAGGATTGAAAAATCTAGGTTGGGGATTAGATGCGGGAACTCGTTATAAAGTTTCAGATAAAGTAACACTTTCTGCCAATGCGGTAAATCTAGGTATGATTCGTTGGAAAAACCAAATCACCCGCTATGATGTGAACGGAGAATATACCTATACAGGACTTGTACTGAGAGATAGTGCCGATTTAGCAAATGCCGATTGGCAGAATGTATTAGATACGTTAGAAAGTATTTTCAAACCGGATATTAGTCGGTCAGCCTATACGTCCTATTTATCACCACAAATTTATTTAACCGGAGAGTATGTGTATTCTCAAAAGCTTACTCTTTTCGCCTCCTACATTTCTGATATTTATTATCGATATAGGCCCATGTTTTCCGTAGGGGGTGTGGTACAGTTAGGTCAATTATTTCAAGCTACGGTAAACTATACGTATATGACCGAGAATGCCTTTAATCTAGGAGGCGGCTTTGCTTTTAATGCGGGTCCGGTACAATTATATGTATCTTGTGATCATTTACCTGCGGCATTTGATCCGTATAATCAAAAATATTTTAATGTAAGGGGAGGTATTAATTTTGTGTTCGGAAAAGTTGATTCGGGTACTGTACCGCTAACGGAAGAGAAGTAGTATTAAGTATTAAGGATTTTTTTATCTTTATGGAAAAAATATCAATTAACGTTTTAAAGTCTGAATACTGTTTACTCCAGACTTTGTACTTATTATCCTTCCATGTTACGAAGTATTATTCGATTTGGCTTTAATGTAGGTGTAGTGATGGGGTGTACCTATCTCTTCCCTTTTGTACATGTTCAAGACGTACGTTCTGCTATAGTTTTTGTGGCCGTTATATCCCTCCTGAATATATTTGTTAAACCTTTTTTAACATTAATCACTATTCCATTAACCTTATTTACTTTTGGTTTTTTCTTGTTAATCATCAATGGTATAATGGTTAGAATCGCTGATTATTTTATTGATGGATTTGAAATAGAGGCATTTTGGCATGCGTTTTTATTTGGATTAATATTGTCCTTGTCGAATATGTTGTTTGAAAAAATTTTTCCTCCAAAACGAGCATAAAAAAAGCCATCGAAGAGGATGGCTTTTTTTATCATAGAATTTCTTCACCGGGTTTTGTTTTCCATCGCTCGTGCATCCATACCCATTGAGATGGATCTTTATAAATAAATTGTTCTAAGGATTCATTCATCTTTTTAGTATTCACAACAAAGTCAACTTCATCATCTCCGGTGATGGTCATTGGAATTTCCGGAAGAATGTTAAAGGATTGTTTGTTGTTTTCATCTAAGAAAGTATACATAGGAACTACAGCTGCGCCGGTTTTTAACGCTAAGGTTACGGCACCAATAGGAGTAGCCGCCGGAATTCCCATAAACTCCACAAATCTACTTTTTACTTTAGTATCTTGATCTATAAGAATAGGAACCACCATACCTTGTTTAAGAGCTCTCAGTAATTTCATAGTGTTCTCCCCTCGGTAAATGTATTCTACATTATTTCGACTCCGGTGTTTAACAATAAGAGAATCCAGTTTAGGATCTTTTAATTTTGTTCCCATAGCAATAAATGGATAGTTCAATCCTATATAGGGTCCTAAAAATTCAAACGCTCCGTAGTGTCCGGTGAGCGCTAAAACACCTTTCCCTTTTGCAAAGGCAGCGTCTAAATGTTCTTTTCCTTTCACTTCAAACAAGGAGGTTAATTCCTCACTCGTTTCCATGGAGAACGTACGAATGATGTCAGAAAAGTTTTTACCAATATTGGTATACATTCGTTTGGCAATTTTTCTGGATTCTGCTTCCGTTTGTGTTTTGCCAAATACCATTTGTAAATGGGCAACGGCACGGTCTCTAGATTTACCGGCAAAATAATACGCTAGGGAACCTAATCCACCGTAGAGGGCAAGCGTTATCCTTCTAGGAATTTTGCCAGTAATGAAAATGACAAAACGCACCAAATAATAAAGAATTTGGTATTTTAAACGTTTGCTAAACGGACGTGTATCTTTTGGGGCTTCTGTACTCATAATATGGAGTTACATAATTACTAAAAATAGAATCTATAAACAATATTGGTTTTTCTATGAATTGAATATGAATTAGTTATAATAGTTATTTATTATTCGTTACAAAGACTTAAACATCCCTGAACCTTGTACTTTTTTGAATACCTCAAAGGAGTCTAAAGTAGACAATGCGTACTTCTGTTCACATTGCGATAAAAAGGTGTACGACTTTAGGAATAAAAACGAAAATTATTTGAATGAAATTCATACCCAAGCCAAGGGTGATTTTTGTGGCGTATATTATGAAGATCAAATACGAGTGCATATTCCTGCACTTCCGTCACCCAATTTCTTTCTACGCCTAAAACAATACTCCATATTATACTTACCCACTTTTTTTTGTTTTTTTTTATCCAACAACATAGCTGGGCAAGTGATGAAAAAATAACTCCACCAACGGTTTAAGTTGACCAAGATAGTACACAAAAGTTTTATGTGACTACTAAGCAAGGGAAGAAGTATATAGACACGTTTGGTGTTTACATTTATATTAATAAAAAATATAATCAATATAAAATAATTACAGACTCTACTACTATTTGGCTACCAGATACTATTAAAACAGGAGACATCATTGAAATACGAGCAATAAAAAATAGAAGGCGAATAAATTATAAAAAAAGCTATGTGTATTATAAAAAACGTACACATGTGATAAAAAAAACAATTAAATATAAAGGTGAGGAATGCATTGAAGTTTCTGCTAAGGGGAAAAAATACTTTGATGTCCATTTGCGAACAAGAAAAATAAGAATAGGAGTTCCTATTGGTTATTGGTAACAAAAAAGGGTAGCCTTTCAGCCACCCTCTTTATATTTTAAACCTTAATCTTTTATAACAGCTCGTTTGCTAAGTTAGCTAACTCAGAACGTTCACCTTTTTCAAGCGTTACGTGTGCGTATAAGTGGTTATGTTTTAATCGATCGATTAAGTAAGACAATCCATTTGATTCGGAGTCCAAATACGGTGTATCAATCTGGAAGATATCTCCGGTGAATATGATTTTACAATTTTCCCCCGCACGCGATATGATAGTTTTTACTTCGTGTGGAGTTAAATTTTGTGCCTCATCTACTATAAACACAATGTTGGACAAACTTCTTCCTCGTATATACGCCAATGGGGTGATGACTAACTTTTCTTTATTCACCATATCCGTTATGCGCTGATAATCCTGATCAGTTTCACTGAATTGATTTTGAATAAACTTTAAGTTGTCAAACAATGGCTCCATGTAGGGATTTAGTTTGGATTTTATATCCCCGGGCAAATACCCAATATCTTTATTACTTAAAGGTACAATAGGTCGGGCTAAGAAAATCTGCTTTACGTTTTTACGTTGCTCTAATGTTGCCGCTAAGGCAATTAGGGTTTTACCGGTACCCGCAACCCCTTGTAACGAAACAAGTTTTATATTGGGGTTTAATATTGCATCAATCGCAAAGGCTTGCTCTGCATTGCGGGGTTTAATTCCATATACACTGCGCTTTTCAACGTGAACGATTTGTTGCTCTACCGGATTGTAAAATGCCAAGGCAGAACTTTTAACACTCTTTAAAATATAATAATGATTATTGATCAACTGCTCTTTAGGTATGTGTTCAGATGAACAATACCCTTTTTCATATAACTCATTAATAACTGCCGGATCTATATTATCAATGATTGTTTTTCCGGAATACAAACGGTCTATGTCTTTTACTTTACCGGTTGTAAAATCTTCGGCCGGTATATTAAGTGATTTAGCTTTTAAGCGTAAGTTAATATCCTTACTGACTAACACTACTTTAGACTCCGGATGTTCGGCTTGTATCGAAATGGCGGCGTTTAAAATCTTATGATCATTTTTTCTGTCATCAAAAACTTTTTCCGCGTCTACGTTATTAGCACCGGACGTTTTCATATACACTTTCAAGCGACCTTCGGCATAATTTTTTAAGGTCATCCAATCTTGCATGGAAGAATAATCAGCCGCTAATTCATCTAAAAAACGAATAAACTCCCGTGCTTCAAAATTTTTAATGTCATTCCCTTTTTTAAAATTATCCAATTCTTCCAGCACAGTAATAGGAATCAATACATCGTTGTCTTGAAAACTTTTAACAGCATTATGATCAAATAATATAACGGACGTGTCCAGTACGAATATCTTCTTACCGGATTCTTTTTCTTTCTTCGCTTTTGCCATGATGTTGTAACGTAATGCGTACGTCGATTCGTGTATGAATGATTAATAGATAAAAAGAACAAATATCGAGTTTAAGATACCGGTTCTATAGGAAATAAAAGTGTCGGCTTACATGATTTTTTACACATTGTGAATAAGTTTTAATACGTATATTCCAGTGCTTCGGTTCTGACCTTCGTCTGATTTTGGATGAAAAAAATCTTGTATATTTAAGCCTTCATATCGACACATAAGACTATGCCATCCTTTGATATTGTGAGCAAAGTAGATGCTCAAACTTTAGATAACGCCATTAATGTTGCGGTTAAAGAAATAAAAAATCGCTATGATTTTAGGGACTCTAAGACGGAAGTAGAATTGGATAAAAAAGCCAACATCATACATATCACTACTGAAAATCAAATGCGTATCGATAATATTCTGGATATTATCATTACCCGTATGGCAAAACAAGGTTTAGATTCCAAAGCTTTGGATTTAAGTAAAGAAGCGTATCCTTCCGGACCTATGATGAAATTGGATTTGCCGGTTAAAACCGGTATCGATAAAGACACGTGTAAAAAAATTGTTAAAATAATTAAAGACTCCGGATTAAAAGTGACCCCGGCCCAAATGGACGACATCGTACGCGTCACAGCAAAAAAAATTGATGATTTACAGTCGGTCATCGCGCTCATTCGATCAAAAGATTTAGGTGTGGCGCTTCAGTATATCAATATGAAATCGTAGTTTAGAGTTTCAATAGACCATGGCCCAACGCTCATTAGACGACATTAAATCCATTATTGATCAGGAGATGTCTGAATTTGAAATTAAATTCAGACAATCCATGAAGTCCAACGTCATGTTGTTGGATACGATAATGAATTACATCGTAAAGCGGAAGGGGAAGCAAATGCGTCCGATGTTTGTTTTTTTAAGTGCACATTTAGCCGGTCCGGTCAACGAATCTACTTATCGGGGTGCCGCCTTAATAGAGTTATTGCATACGGCCACCTTAGTACACGATGATGTAGTGGATGATTCTAATTATAGACGCGGTCTCTTTTCCATTAATGCCTTATGGAAAAATAAAATTGCCGTTTTAGTAGGTGATTACTTGTTGTCCAGAGGGTTATTATTGTCTATCGATCATGCTGATTTTCACTTATTAAAAATAGTTTCTCAAGCAGTGCGCGAAATGAGCGAAGGGGAATTATTACAAATTGAAAAGGCACGCCATTTGAACATCACAGAAGAAGTCTATTATACCATTATCCGTCAAAAAACGGCTTCATTAATTGCATCCTGTTGTTCGGTAGGAGTTGCATCTGTTACATCTGATGCCAATTTAATCGAAAAGGCTCGCTTATTTGGTGAGAAAGTAGGCTTAGCCTTTCAGGTGAAAGATGATTTATTTGATTATGAAACTGCAGAAGTAATTGGGAAACCGGTAGGCATCGACATAAAAGAAAAAAAATTAACCTTACCTCTCATCTTTGCCCTACAAAAAGCCGGTTGGTGGGAGAGCAAAAAAATTCGTTTTATTATCAAGCATCAAACCCATAAAACAGCCAAAGTAAAAGAAGTATTAGACTTTGTCCGTGCTTCCGGTGGGATTGAATATGCACGTGCTGCCATGAATCGATTGTCAAATGAGGCAGTGGAGTTACTGACAGACTTCCCTGATTCCCCTTACAAGCAATCCTTACTAGATTTAGTAGACTATACGATACGTCGTAAACATTAGAGAGAAGGAGTCAAAAGGAATAACGGGTACTGAAGCCAATTATTTTTTATAAAAAGCTGTTTTAAATTGTTTTTAAGCCCTTTTTTTCGGGTATTGAAATAGGAAAAAAAGCCCAAACAATTAGATTTTTTTAGGAAAAAAAGTCCTATTTTTGAAACCTATCTGTACCGTATACGGTCACTTTTCAGTATACTTGTTCAGGTACCTTTGGATTACCTCCTAAGGGCTACTAATGTCAATATTTCTTAACCTAATAATTAAAACATGATGAAAAAATCCGTTTATCTTTTTGGACTGGCGGCTGCAATTTTCACGTTTGGTTCTTGTAAAAAGGCAGAAGATACTGCCGGAGCATCAACCGACGATAGTGCAGTGAATGCCAAAGTGGAAGAATTACTATCTAAAATGAGTGTCGAAGACAAAGTAGGTCAAATGACACAAGTCAACTTGAATAAAATTCTTTACACAGGAAATGGAAGTGGTTATGATAATAGCTTAGGGGTAATTGACCCGGCCTTGTTAGATACTGCCATTTCCAGATATAGAGTAGGGTCTATCTTGAACGCCATTAATAGAGCGTATACTCAAGATCAATGGATAAACATCATTACTCAAATACAAAATAAAGCAACGGCATCCGGTTCTAAAATTCCTGTGTTATATGGAATTGACGCTATACATGGGGTGACCTTTACATTAAACTCTACCTTATTCCCTCATAACATAGGTGCTGCCGCGTCTTGGGACCCTTCTGTTCCGGCTACTTGCGCCAAAGTAACGGCGGCAGAAGCACGTGCGTGTGGTTTGCGTTGGAACTTTGATCCGGTATTGGATATCGCTCGAAACGCAGTATGGCCTCGTTTCCCTGAAACATTTGGAGAAGACCCTTACTTAATTGAGAAAATGGGGGTTGCCGCTATTACAGCATATGAAGAAGATGGTTTATCTAAGCCTACAGCTGTAGCGTCTTGTATGAAACACTTTATCGGATATTCCGGATCAAGAACAGGTCGTGATCGTACACCTATTTATATTCCTGAAATTGAACTTAGAGAATATTATTTACCTCAATTTCAAGCAGCGGTTAAGGCTGGTTCCTCTACTATCATGATCAATTCCGGAGAAATGAATGGAATACCTGTACATGCCAACAAATATTTGTTAACAGATGTATTACGTGGGGAACTTGGTTTCAAAGGTTTAGTAGTAACAGATTGGGAAGACATTAACCGTTTATATGAACGTCATAACATGGTGCCTTCTCTTAAAGAAGCTGTACGTGTAGCGATCATGGCCGGTATCGATATGAGTATGACCCCACACGATTTTGAATTTACTAAGTTATTGATCGAATTAGTAAACGAAGGGGCTGTTCCGATGTCTCGTATTGATGAGTCTGTGCGTCGTATTTTAACTTTAAAAGTAAAATTAGGTTTGTTTGAAAACCCAATAGTTGAAAAAGAAGCTATTGCAAATTTCGGTAAAGCTGAATACCAACAAGCGGCTTTAGACGCTGCTCGTAAGACCATCACATTATTGAAAAATGAGAATAATGTTCTTCCATTAAAGAAATCGTTAAAAATCGTAGTAGCAGGTCCTAATGCTAATAATATTGCATCCTTACATGGATGTTGGTCCTACACCTGGCAAGGAGCGGACTTACAAGCAAAAGTGATGGATACAACGGTTAAGTTTATCCCGGGTGTTACACCTAAAGATTCTTTTATCAATTTATATCCGTCCAGTACATTATCCATCAAACAAGCTTTAGAAGCTAAAATTGGTGCCGGTAATGTAGTGTGTCAATCGGTATCGAATTATGAAGATGAGAAAAACTATCAATTACCAAACGTAAGTGGTGCAGATGCAATCGTTTTATGTTTAGGTGAAAATTCTTATGCTGAATCTCCTGGATCTATTCGTGATTTAACACTAGATGCACGTCAGATTGCGTTAGCTCAAGCGGCAATCAAATCCGGTAAGCCCGTAATTTTAGTATTGGTTGAAGGAAGACCTAGAATTATTTCTTCTTTTGTAGATGGTACTAAAGGTGTTATCCAAGCATATTGGCCGGGAAGTCAAGGTGCGAACGCCATAGCGGATGTTTTATTTGGAGATTATAATCCGGGTGGTAAATTACCGTACACCTATCCTCGTTATACCAACGATTTAATGACCTACGACCACAAGTGGACTGAGGTTAACATTGAGCCTACTCCGGGTAATTTTGTAGACACAGGGTATCAACCGCAATGGCCATTTGGTTATGGTTTAAGTTATACTACTTTTGCTTATTCTGACTTTAAAGTAAGTAAAGATACCTTAGTAGGAGACGATAAAGTAACAGTATCGGTTAAAGTGAAGAATACCGGATCTGTGGATGGAGAAGAAGTAGTTCAATTGTATATCCGTGATATGTATGCGAGCATCACACCGGCACTTCGCAGATTGAAAGCGTTCCAACGAATAGCTCTAAAAGCCGGTGAAGAAAAAACAGTTTCGTTTGAACTATCTAAAAATGATTTATCATTCATTTTAGAAGACCAATCTGCACATACCTTCCAACGTGTGACCGAAGAGGGTGATTTCAAATTAATGGTAAGCGGATTAGGTTTTGAATTAGAAAAACCGGAATTCCCTTGGGTGGCATTTAAGTCCAGAACTTACCAGGGAGCCATTAACTTATACTATAAGTCTAAATAATAGCCATATTTAAAGAAATATTGAAAGGCTGCCTTGAATTCAGGGCAGCTTTTTTTATATTTAAATGTTAATGTCGTTCTGTTAACAAGGATAAACTGAATGGGTTTAAGTTTTACATGAGTTTTATTCAATTATTGAACCTTTATAAAGAAATAAATCCGGTTAGGTTGTAACGAAACGACGTTGATTTAATTGATTAAAAATATTATAGGTAACATGGTTTCATACATTCGCTTATTGAGTTTACCCTTTACACTAATCTTTTCAACCTTGACTTTCGGACAAGTACTTAATCTTGGGATTAAAGGTGGTCTTGGAGTTAGTTCGAACATTGGAAAAATCGAAGAGTCTGAAGTGAAGTGGAACGAATATCAAAACATTGCATCCGGTTATTATTGTGTAGGAGCATATGGAGAATTCAGTACCTCCAAAAAGTGGAGATTCCATTTTGAATTACTATATGGGCATTCCGGAGCCGGTAAACGATTCACTACAGACACTAGCGAGGTGATACAAAACGATAACTTTAATGCGTTTCAAATTCCGGCTATGTTTGCCTTTCAGGTAAACGAACATTTGTTTTGGGGACTAGGGGCTCAGTTTAATTTCTTGTTAAGTTCCTCTTCTTTGTATCGATTGAATGGTTCTGTTTTGGCAGATTATGAGAAAATTAAATCTGAACGTCATAATTCCTTAACGTATGGTCCTGTCTTTATGGTAGGAGCCAAAGTAGACAAGTGGCAGTTTGGAGGTAATTTTCATGTTGGAATAAATTCACCCATGAGTGAAAATGTTACGGCTGAAGTGGGTATTAAAAATTTTACAGCTTCTGTTTTTACCACTTACAGACTCTTTACTTCAGATAAAGAAACCATTCAATTTTATAACCACCAAAATTATTAATGATCAAAAGTATAATCGGTGGTATACTTTTAGGATTAACATCACTTCTTACATCTGCTCAGGTAGATATCGGTATTAAAGGAAGTGTATCATTAGGTTATTTTAGCGGTCGATACGATAGGACGTTTACCACCAACAGGGTAACGCGTGGAGGCTTTCAAATGGGTGTTTATGGAACCTATGAGATAACAAACTATTGGAAATTGTATTCTGAATTATCGTATGCCTATTTAAGTGCTGCATTTAAATACAAAGACCAACAAACCTATGTCACGACATTAGATATTTATAAATTCCATTATATCCAATTGCCGATTTTAATTCAATACCACATTAATGATGTCTGGTTTGTTGGAACTGGAATACAATGTAATTTTTTACTGCACGCAAGTTACCATCGTCGATACAATGGCGATAATGAACCATCAAGCAATGAAACACCGTTGATTAATCCTGTTGATATAGGTTGGGTATTAAAAGGAGGGTATCAAATAAATGAGCAAGTAAGTACTGGTATACATTGGTATCTCGGCTTGACCGGTTTGTATAAAGATAATCGAGACGGATTAAAATCCTTACGTCAACAATATATAGGATTTTATATAACGTACTCGTTGTATAAAAATTAATTCAATTTGGAGAAATAGTCGGCCATCCGCTCCACATAACGAATAACTTCTTTTTCGAGAGCTGTATCTTCCGGATGCTCTAACCATGCCAACGCATTTACTTTTGCTCGAATACAAGCTCGGAAAGCTTTATAATATAAAAAGAGCGCTTTGTCTCTAGGAGTCCATAGAATTTTACTAAAGTGCTGATACTTTTCTACGAATAGTACACTCCATTCTTCCGCACCATGTGCCTCTAAATCCATTGCTAAAAAGGCGATGTCATTTAATACATCTATTTCTCTAAAGCTTGCTTTGAATTCAATACAATCAAACAATACCGGTGTATCTGTAATAAAAATATTTTTTAGATGTAAGTCACCATGACAATCTTTGACATAACCCTCTTTGGCTCTTTGTTTAAAGCCGGCTGCATTGCTTTGTATAAAGTTGGTAGATTGTTGTATACATGTAGAAATAGTTTCCATCATCTTTTTAGTTGCTACACCGGATAAAGCAGGAAGGAGGGAAGCGATATCTGCAAATTCGGTTGCAAGAAAAAATGGGTCAAACGAAAGCACTAACGATCTTTCAGAAGCATGAAAATAGGCAATAGTTTGAGCCAATTGTTCTATTTGAGACGCTTGAAGATTATGGTGTTCTAGCAAGAATAACATTTCACGCGACGTATCCATTCGTTTCATCACAACAGTATAGTCTACAATAGAACCGGGTGCTGTCCACGAGAGTTGACCATCCCGTAAATAAATCGGTATCACCTTTAAATACATCTCTTGGGAGAATCGTTGGTTTAATCGTACTTCCTCTTTACAATAAAAATGACGTTGATCTAAAGTTGTAAAGTCTAAAAAATTTAAACGCAGCGGTTTTTTTATTTTATAGGCATGGCTAGAGGTTAACAATACCCAGGAGATATGTGTCTCTATCACTTCATCAACATCTGTTTCTCCAAATGGAAATGGTTTCTGTTGAATAAGTCGATGTATTTCAGCGCCCGTCATGGAGTATGCAGGAAGTGTAGAATTTCTGAGATAGACACCTCTACGGGATCGAAAGTGGTGTCTACTATCAAGTGTGGTAATGGAATGGGCTCTACTAAAGTCTTTAATTTTAGGTATACATCATAGTTTGCTTCACTATCCGGTCTTGGTTGGGATGTACGGAGACGTATGATCTCTTCAGAGGCTTTCACATACACTATTTTTAATTTACAGGGATGCGACTGTGCCAACTCATAAAAGGGTTGTCTTAAATCCTCCCGATAAAAAGTTCCATCTACAATGACGGAGTTTTTTTGTTGGATAGAAGTTTCTGCTAACTGAAGTAAATGAGAATAAACGGCCTGTTTTTCAGCTTCTGTGTATTGTCGATGTTGCGGGAATAATTTTTTTCTTTCCAGATCGGTATTGAAATAATCCATACCGGTTTGTTTCGCAAGGGTTCTTGCTAAGTAACTTTTACCCGAACCGGGTAAACCGGACATTAGGAGTAGTACTGGCATGATGTAAAAGTAGTGCACCCGAAGGGATTCGAACCCCTACCGTCAGAACCGGAATCTGAAATACTATCCATTATACTACGGGTGCAAAGGGGGTACAAAACTACGATTATTTGTACATTAAAGTATGTTTATGGCGTCAAAATACAGAATAATCTTTTATTCCTTTAAAAAATCAACGCTTTCATTTGGAAATTTAGTCGTGCGTATTATTTTTGTGATATTCGATGTCAGAAAAGCATCGTAAAAATATTTAAAAGTTGGGTAGTAGAGAAGGTTAATTGTTCTGTCTTGGTTGTTTCAACCGGATGGTCAATTAGCCTCTTTTTTTTAATGAGTTCGTCCAATGCAAGTAATCCATTTTTACGTTATTTTTTAAATCGGACTATCGTAATACTATCAGCATTTCGTAGGGAAGGGTCGTGTAGAATGTCCGCTTCTTTGTATTGACGAATAAAATTTCGAACTGTATCCTTTATTACACCGGTTCCTCGACCATGGATTATTGTAGCTTTTTCTACGCCTAGCAAGAGAGCATCATCCATCCAAGAGGTTAAAAGCACTAGGACTTCGTCCTTCATTTTTCCTCTCAGGTCCAACTCAAATTGAAAGTGTAACATACGTTCTTTTGTATCGATGGAAGTGTTAAATGGGGTTGAACTTGTTTCCTCTTCTTCCAGTTCATCTTCTGTTACTACTTCCAAATCACTTATAGAAACGCGAAGTTTTAACATGGCGAAAGCCACTTCTGCTTGTTTGCCTTGTATCGATAGGATTGTACCTACTTCTTTACGACCTTTAATGGCTACTAAATCTCCCGGTTTAAACATGCTTCTAAAATATAAAAAAAGCCTCTTCTTTTATAGAAGAGGCTTTTGAATCTTTGCAATCAATATGGGATTAAGCACTTAATGCTTCTGTAACTAATTTAGCTGCATCTTTTAATATGACAGCTGAACGTACTTTTAATCCGGATTCATTGATGATTTTAGCTCCTTCTTCCGCATTCGTACCTTGTAAACGAACGATAATAGGGATATTGATATTACCTATGTTTTTATAGGCTTCTACAACTCCGTTGGCTACACGGTCACAACGAACAATACCACCAAAAACATTGATTAATATTGCTTTTACATTTGGATCTTTTAGTATAATTCGAAACCCTGCTTCAACGGTTTTAGCATTTGCTCCACCTCCAACATCTAAAAAGTTAGCAGGCTCTCCACCGGCCAATTTAATCACATCCATTGTTGCCATGGCTAAACCGGCACCGTTCACCATACAACCAACATTGCCATCTAATTTTACATAATTCAAATGGTTCTCACCGGCTTCCACTTCTAATGGATCTTCTTCCGTAATGTCTCTGTAAGTAGCTAAATCCGGATGTCTATATAAGGCGTTGTCGTCTAAGGATACTTTTGCATCTACAGCTAAGATTTGATCATCCGAAGTCTTTAAAACCGGATTGATTTCCATCATAGAGGCATCGGAACCTTTATATGCTTCATACAATGAAGTAACAAACTTCACCATATCTTTAAAGGCGTTACCCTGTAAACCTAAGTTAAATGCAATTTTACGCGCTTGAAATCCTTGTAAACCTACAGCAGGGTCAATAAATTCTTTGAAAATTAATTCCGGTGTGCTGTGGGCTACTTCTTCAATATCCATACCGCCTTCAGTAGAAGCAATAATGACATCTTTACCGGTACCTCTGTCCAACAGAATCGACATGTATAATTCTTTAGGTTCCGTTGCGCCTTTTTGGTAAACATTGGCAGCTATTAAAAGTTGGTTAACCACTTTACCAGAAGGGCCGGTTTGAATGGTAACCAATGTATTGCCCAACATTTGGGTTGCTTTTTCTCGAACTTCTTCAATACTTTTTGCAATCATAACCCCACGGTGTTCCGTTCCCACGAACTTCCCTTTTCCTCTTCCTCCGGCATGAATTTGAGCTTTCACTACAAAGATATCTGTACCGGTCAATTCTTGTAATTTCTTTGCCGCTTCTACCGCACTTTCCGCAGAGTTGGCGTACAATCCTTCTCCAATTTTTACCTTATATTTTTTAAGGATTTCTTTGGCTTGATACTCGTGAATATTCATAGATTAAATCTAAGTTAATTAAGGGTTAAAGCACGAATCTAAGTTATTTAGTGCATTTTTCAAAACAGAAAAGGATATGCTTTTCCATCCTATTTTACTACTTTTATAAATTATCCGATTCTATTGCTATGTCTGTTGTCTTGCGCGCTTCTAATTTGTATAAATCGTATGGTTCAGTGTCTGTACTAACCGATGTTTCGTTGGAAGTACATAAAGGTGAAGTAATTACCTTGGTTGGCCCTAGTGGAGCCGGCAAAAGTACACTCCTCCATTTATTAGGTAGTTTGGATACTCCGGATAAAGGCTCTGTTTGGTTAAAAGATACCGATATTCATCGACTTAAAGACGCACCTTTATCGGCTTTTAGAAATCGTCATATTGGTTTTGTTTTTCAATTCCATAATTTATTACCCGAATTTACAGCCGAAGAAAATTGTATGTTACCTGCCCTGATAGCAGGTAAATCACCTGCTGCCGTACAAGGAGAATTGAATCGTTTAGTGGAGTTCTTGGGAATTCGGCATCGTATGGCACATTACCCCAATCAACTTTCCGGAGGGGAACAACAACGGGTTGCGGTAGCCCGTGCTTTAATCAATCAACCGGATATAATTTTTGCAGATGAGCCAAGTGGAAATTTAGATTCAAAGAATGCAGAAGATTTACATGAATTATTTTTTCAATTGAGAAAAGAATTCCAACAGACCTTTGTTATTGTTACACATAATCCATCGTTGGCTGCATTGTCGGATCGAAGTTATACCATTCGTGATGGGTCTATTTTAGGTTAACTCATGGCAACACCCCTCTTAACCTTATTAAAAAAATATTGGGGGCACGGAACGTTTCGACCGCTTCAAGAATCTATTATAGAATCTATTTTATCCGGACACGATACGATTGCTTTATTACCCACCGGAGGAGGGAAGTCTATTTGTTACCAGTTGCCCGCTTTAGCATCAAATGGTTTGACCCTTGTCATCTCTCCGTTAATTGCTTTAATGAAAGATCAAGTAGACCAATTGAAACAAAAAGGTATACCTGCTTTGATGATGCACTCCGGAATGCACCGGAGAGAAATAGAAAATGTTTACGATCACATTCGTTATGGAAACTATAAGTTAGTATATGTATCACCGGAACGTGTCGCAACGGATCGATTTTTAGAAGTGATACAATCGGTCAAAGTATCGTTTATCGCAGTAGATGAAGCCCATGGTATTTCCGAATGGGGACATGAATTTAGACCGGCTTTTTTGAAAATTAAAGAAATCCGCCAATACCTTCCGGAAGTTCCTATTATAGCCCTTACCGCAACAGCGACTCCATTGGTTTTAGACGACATTCAAGAGCAATTGGAATTAAGAGAACCGGTTGTTTTTCAACAAAGTTTTTTTCGTAAAAATGTATCGTATAGTGCACTGAAGGAAGAAAACAAAGAAGCTCGTATTCTTTCCATGATGTCAAAAGTGAACGGTTCTACCATTATCTATGCTCGTACACGATCGGGTGTAATGGAAATGTATCGCTTTCTAAAAAATAAAAAACTCCCTGTAGCGTATTACCACGGTGGATTAACACCCGCAGAGCGGAGCCATCAACAGCAATATTTTATGACCGGCAACGCTACGATAATGGTGGCAACGAATGCTTTTGGAATGGGGATTGACAAACCGGATATTCGATTAGTCATTCATATCGATTTGCCGGAATCAATCGAAGCATATTTTCAAGAAGCAGGGAGAGCAGGAAGAGATGGGTATAAATCCTTTGCTGTTTTATTACATCAAACCTCGGATGAAGCTGAGCTCTGGCGCAAAGTAGAAACGGCTCATCCTTCTTTAGAAACTATTCGAAAAGTCTATCAAGCTTTAGCTAATTATTATCAATTAGCCGTTGGAAGTGGTCATTTAGAAAGTTTTGATTTTGAAATGGAAAGGTTTTCGAAACAATTTCAATTTTCGGTTTTAGAAGTATACCATGCGTTGAAGCGTCTAGAACAACATGGCATCGTGCAATTGAGCGAAAGTATACACCGACCGGATAAAATTAAGATTAACGGTAGTCACGAAGAAATCTATGCTTATAGAATTAAATTTCCGGTACACGATCCGTTATTAAAACAACTTTTACGAACCCTGGGAGGGGAGGTATATACTTCTCCCATTCCGGTATCATTAAATACTATAGCAAAAGAATTACAGCTTTCTCCAACCGAGTTGCGCAAACGCATACATTATTTAGATAAAGAAGGCATCCTTAGTTTTATAGAAGGAAGTGATCAACCTCAAATTACATTTACTTTACCTCGGATGGACGCTTTAAAACTTCCCATTAATTCTTTGATGTTGGAAGAAAAAAAACAACACCAAATAGAGCAAGTGCAAGCTGTAATAGGTTTTTTAACATCCGAATATTGTCGATCCATCTATTTACTTGACTATTTTGGTGAAGAAAAGACAGAGCCTTGTGGAATATGTGATATTTGCATCGAAAATAAAAAGCAATCAGACCAACAAATACATGTAGATACTGTAGTTGAATCCTATCTTAAAGAAAAAAATCTACCGATGTCCGCTATAGAAACGATATTTAAAGGAATCGCTACTAATTTAATTATTGATAGCTTGAGACGATGGATGGATAAAGGGAAAATAGGGTTGACGGATGAAGGAGAATATTATTGGAAAATAAAAAAATAAAGATGAAGATAGTATTTTTAGATGCAGCTACTATGGGACCTATGCCCGAGTTAGATAAATTGCGAAGTCTAGGCAACGTAACCTTTTACGATCATACCATGCCCCTACAAGTCTTAGATCGGGTTCAAGGTGCGTCCGTAATTATAACAAACAAAGTTGTTTTATCTGCTGAAATGTTGAAACAACTGCCAACGTTAAAATTGATATGTGTTGCAGCAACAGGTATGAATAATATTGATTTATCTGCAGCTGCTGACTTAAATATTCAAGTGAAAAATGTGAAGGGGTATTCTACTGCGTCTGTAGTACAATTAACCTTTGGTGTGTTATTAGAATTACTGTACAATTTACCTTACTATCATTCATATGTTCAATCCGGTGAATATTCTAATCAACCCTTATTCACTCATATAGGACCGGATTTAATAGAGTTGGAAGGGAAAACAATGGGTATTATTGGCATGGGGGCTATTGGAAGAGGTGTAGCCAAAGTCGCAGAAGCATTTGGTATGAAAATACTGTATTATTCTTCCTCAGGCAAAAATACTAATGCCGGATACCCTATGGTCTCTTTGAATGATTTGGCACAACTGTCGGATGTGGTATCTATTCATGCTCCACTGAATGAACAAACTAAAGGGTTGATTAATTCTACGTTTTTTAAATGTATGAAATCTTCTGCAGTACTAATCAATATGGGTAGAGGTGGAATTGTTGTAGAAGAGGATTTGATAAATGCGTTAGAGTCTAAGATAGTTTATGGTGCGGCTTTAGATGTGTTTGAACAAGAACCTTTAAAAAAGGGACATCCGTTAATAGAAGCGAGTAAAGTATACCGTTTGTTATTGACACCACATATTGCGTGGGCCGGTTACCCCGCTCGAGTTCGATTGATCGAAGGAATTATTCATAATATTAAGGAGAGTAAAATAACTTCTTGAGATACAAATAAAAAAACCATATTAAGTGTAGACTTTATATGGTTTTTTCTAACACAAAAGATTAATAGTATATATAGCTGTACTCAATTTTTTGATTCAAAATACCATTGGTGGATTTTTTAAATTCTATTATATGTCCTTCTGCATTGTAGGCCTTAATAAATATTTTTTCACTTGTCACTTTTCCTTTTTCATAATTTTGTTCTACAATTTTTGTTTGAAGGGTGTCTTTGTAGGAAAAGGTATTGGTCTCTGTTAATACTTTTTTATTCTTTTTGTCAAAACCATAAACTTGATTAGAAATTATTAGCTTATTTTGAAATACTCTATCCGTTTCTTGTAAAAGTGTATTGCTAAAATATAAGTCGGTATGTACATTATTACCAAGTGAATCAAAGGTATTCACGATTTCATGATTTAATGCCGGAAGAATTGAAAACGAATTGGCTTGTCTTATTACATTCCCTTTTTTATCATATTCATATTTAGAATTTATAACCGAACTGGTACTGGAGGATTTGTAATCAGTTCGATCAATGATGCGATCACCTTTTTCATTATACCAATATTCCCCTGCGTTATTTAATGTACTGTCTTCTGCGTAAGTAAAAGATTTAACTAACATTCCTTTTGAATCGTACTCATATAATGTATACGATTTCATGGTCTTATCGGAAGTAAATTCGGTAGTTTTAATGAGTTTACCTTTCTCATTGAAATCATTCATTTTAATAGATTCTAGTACATTCAATCCGTTAAATGTTTTGATGGTTTCTTGTTTGATTACTTTAGTTAAGTTGGCTTGAACAAAAGATACCAACACTACAATGCCAATAATAATTCGTTTAAAGTTCATATGTAAAGGAGAGGTCAAAAGTGTTTAAATAAAATAATGCAATTTGAAATAATGGATATTTCTTTAAACGTAAGAAAAAATATATAGTTTTTCCTTAGGGTATTTTTAAATCAAAAAAGCCTTGAAACAAGAATTTCAAGGCTTTTTTATATAAGATTTGGAAGGCTTTATTTTTCAAGTGCTGCTACTCCCGGTAATACTTTACCTTCAAAATATTCTAATAATGCTCCACCACCGGTAGATACATAAGAGACATCATTACCAAAACCTAAGTTATTGATAGCAGCGGCAGAATCTCCACCACCAATAAGCGAATAGGCGCCATTATTTGTTGCGTCTTTTACTGCTTTGGCAATTTCAATGGTTCCGGTAGCAAAATTTGAAAATTCAAATACACCCATCGGGCCATTCCATAAAATAGTTTTAGATTGGCGTACTACATCTGCAAATAATGTAACTGTTTCAGGTCCGATATCTAATCCTTCCCAACCATCCGGAATTTCACCTTTTTTTACTGTTTGACGATTCGCTTGATTACTGAAATCATCTGCTATAATATTATCAACCGGTAAATATAATTTAACACCTTTTGCGGTAGCTTTATCAACAAGGGATTTAGCTAAATCTAATTTGTCTAATTCACAAATCGATTTGCCAATATTTCCACCATACGCTTTTACGAATGTATACGACATCCCACCTCCTATAATCAGGTTGTCCACCGTATCCAATAAGTTTTCTATAACTAAAATTTTATCTGAAATTTTAGAACCACCCATTACAGCCGTTCTAGGTTTTTCTCCGCCTTTTAATAATTTATTGGCATTATCTAATTCTGCTTGCATCACATACCCACAAACTTTATCTGTGAAATATTGCCCTACAACAGCTGTTGAGGCATGTGCACGATGGGCAGTGCCAAATGCATCGTTTACCCAAACGTCTCCATGTACCGACAGTTTTTTAGCAAATGCGGCATCACCTTTTTCTTCTTCGCTATAAAAACGAAGATTCTCTAACAGTAAAATATCACCGGGCTGAAGCTCTTTAGACGCTTTTTCTGCTTCATCGCCAATACAATCCGAAGCGAATTGTACCGGTTTGCCAAACATCTTGGTAAGATAGGGAACAATATGTTTCAATGAATACTTTTCTTCAGGACCACCTTTAGGTCTGCCTAAATGGGACATTAACACTACAGAACCACCATCTTTTAATATTTTTGTAACGGTTGGTAGTACCGCTTTCAAACGTGTATCGTCTGTAATCTCGAAGCTTTTATTCAAGGGAACGTTAAAATCAACGCGGGTGAGGGCTCTTTTGCCGGAAAAGTTGTAACTGTCTACTGTTTTCATGTTCGTTTATATTGCTTTGAAAGGTCCTAAAATAGTGAAACGGATAGATTAAAAAAAGTCCCGATGGGGTCGGGACTTTTTTTTAGTAGAGTTTAATTGTTTATTCTCCGTGTAACCAAGCCTTTTTAGCTACTAATTCGTCTTCAGTTTCCACGTTGTCAGGATCTTCCACACAACAATCTACCGGGCATACGGCAGCACATTGAGGCTCTTCATGGAAGCCGGTACATTCCGTACACTTATTGGTAACGATATAATAGAATTCATTGGATACAGGCTCCATTGGAGTTTTTGCGTCAACTACTGAACCATCTTCCATTGGTATTTCTTTTAAAGCAGTACCTCCGGCGTAATTCCACTCTACTCCTCCTTCATAAATTGCTGTATTGGGACATTCCGGTTCGCAAGCACCACAGTTGATGCATTCGTCGGTAATCATTATAGCCATAGTTCGAACTTTTTGTTTTGGTGTGCAAAATTATTTATTAATTGCTTTACTGCAAAGTATATTTGTAATTTACATGAAACAATTTATAATAATGAAAAGTTTACGGTCTGATTTGAAAGCGTTTATACGATTAGGGGAGATTCTGTCCACATTACCGGAATCAACTTTATTGGATTGGTATCCTGTTATTTCCAACAATAATGCTTGGTTTACCCCTGAATCTGTAAAATATGCTTTGGATGGTATCGTTCACTTGTTGAAAGAATCGGATATTGTGGAATGGGATCATAACTATAGATTACCGGTTCCTCAACCCAAACGAATTGGAATTATAGCAGCCGGAAATATTCCGGCGGTAGCCTTTCATGATATCGTTTGTGTTCTGTTATCCGGTCATGAGGCTTATGTAAAACTTAGTTCTACCGACAAAATACTATTGCCCTTCTTGTTTCATTTACTCGAGAACGAATATCCGAATACAATTGAGAAACTACATTGGGTAGACCAATTGAAAGGAATGGACGCCTATATTGCAACCGGCAGCGATAATTCTGCCCGCTATTTTGAGTATTATTTTAAAAATACGCCTCACATTATTCGAAAAAACAGAACCTCTATTGCAATTTTGAAAGGAACAGAATCAAAAGACACGTTACAGGTTTTAGGACATGAGGTTTTTAAATATTTTGGCTTAGGTTGTCGGAATGTATCCAAGATTTTTTTACCAAAAGGGTATTCTATACCCCATTTATTGGATCAATGGAAACCTTTCGAAAAAGTAGCTGAACATCATAAGTACTTTAATAATTATGAATATAATAAAGCGGTGTATTTAATCAATTCTATACCTCACTGGGATACAGGTGCAGTTTTGTTGAAGGAAGACACGGAGTTGTTTTCACCTATAGGGGTTGTGTTTATTCAGTTTTATGAACAGGAATCTGAAATCCTGCCATTTATTCAGCACCATCAATCATCCATACAATGTGTAGTAGGGGAGGGAAGTTCTATAGGGGATATAGAACTTATACCTATTGGATATGCTCAATGCCCCGATATTACGGAATATGCAGATGGAATAGATACAATGGAGTTTTTGATTAATTTGTAACTACGGAGAAGAAAGGTTTGAATGTAAAAAAAAATATATTAGTGATTGGTCGGCATGATACTATTTTAACAAGAATAGTTCATTTGCTGGAGGAAAATGGATATTCCGCAATAGGTGAAAGTGCAAACGATAAGGCTATTGCTACTTTTCAACGGAACGTGTTTGATGCAGTAATTATAGGTGGTGGAGTGGATAAAATAAGCAGAGATTTTTTTCATATAGAGTTTACGAATCTAAGACCAAACATAAAAATAATCGATACTCACCCTTCCACCATTTTAAAGGATATACAAGAGGCCTTTCGTTAAACTTACACCCCTGTTTTGTTTGGATGTATGCTTTAAAACTTTAAGAATTATTCTTTATTATTTAATCGATTTTAATAAAAAAAGTGTTAATGTATAATGCATCACAACTCCATCCTTATTGGTTATTGCCCTTATGTATTATTAATTAAAAATTACTTTAAAAAAAACAAAACCCTTGGTATTTCACCAAGGGTTTTGTTTTTAATCACGCTACTTTAGACTTATACTAGTAGCATATTAAACTCTTATCTAACTACCTGAACCCATCCTTTATGGTCGTCGCCATTAGGTAATCTTAATTCATAATAAAACACACCGTCCGAAAGTTCATCCGCATCCCAAGAATTATCATAGTTTTCACTTCGGAATACAGTATCTCCCCATCTATTGGTAATGCGCAGGAAGGAACCTCTAGGTAAGCCCATGATTTCAAAACGATCATTTTGACCGTCGTTATTTGGGCTAATTAGATTTGGAATAAAGAAGGCTACGTTTACTCGAACTTCTACTTGACCTATACAACCTAAGGAATCTTGTAGGTATAGTGTATGTGTTCCTCGAGCAAAGTTTGTTAATAAGGTTGTATCACGTGTTATGCGTGTAAAAGTTATGTTGTCTCTACTCCAACTATAATAAGGAGTGCCACCTTGTAGGTTATATAAACCGGCTTCTGCTGTAGCATAATAGCGATCAGCTAATGAACTGAAGGTGGAAGCAGTTATAGGCGCAGGTTCCGTAACAGGTATACTGTCTAAGGAAAGGGTGTCATATATTCCCGTAATTCGATTATATAAATAGAAACTATCAATTGGATAAGAACATTCAATGTCATTTATCTGCAGTGCGTAATTACCCTTACTAATATTAAAGTATACCGTAGAGGAACCAAAATTAGTGTTGTTTAATCGGTAAGAGAATGGTCCTACACCTCCTCTAAGGGAATCTACTACTATATATCCATCGCTGTAACCATTACAAGTAGGTGGATTGACACGGATAAAAGGAATCGGGCCCTCTTTTTGAGGTAACGTAACGGTATAACTGGCAGTACAACCTCTACTGTCTCGAACTCTTGCTTCATAAGGAGCCGCAACTAAATTGTTAAATATAGTGGTTGGAAAATATGTAGCGCCATCATCCATACTATATTCATATCCCGGATTACCTCCACTTACAGAGATGAATTCTACTATTCCATCCGGATCGGTACACGTTGCGGGTCGGGTAACTATAGCTGTGAATATAATTGGATTGGGTTCTGTAATCACGAAAGGATAACCAATACTACATGTATTACCATCTGTTATCGTTATAGAATAATTTCCTGCAATCAGATTATTAAAACTTCCTGATGTATTGCTTGTACTTCCTAATGCATACGAATAAGGAGCAGTACCTCCGGTAACATTGGATAATGCGATAGAACCTTCGTCGCGACCGGGGCAATTAACATTATTAATAGTAGCTACAATGGCTGCTGCATCAATTCCGGCAGGTTGAGTTAATGATGTAGAAACAGAGGCAGTACAACCATTGATGTCCGTAACAGTTACGGTATAACTTCCCGCAGATAAATTTCTAAATACGCTATCTGTTCCTATGGAACCACCGGTATAAATAAAGGTATAGGATGGTGTTCCTCCATTGACAGTTACTTCAATTTGTCCGTTGGTATTTCCAAAACAGCCACTTATTTGTGTGGTAGATACAATGCCTATTGATAAAACCGGAGGTTCTATCAATAGAATGCTATAAGAAGCATTACAACCTGTTCCATCATTAATAATGACAGCATGAGACCCTCCACTAATCGAATTAAAAATAGGTGAATTTTGGAATGCGCCTCCATCTAAAGAATAGGTAAAGCCGGTTGATGAACCGGTAACAATCACTTCTATACTTCCATCTGTGTCACCCGCACATGTAGGGGTATTGGTAATGTTTACAGTAGCGGTTATTTTTTTTGTACTTAAATTAACCGGAATGGGTAAACTGGTACATCCATTAATATCTTGAACAACTACGGACACTATACTATCCGATAAAACAGAAGGAATAGTATAGGTTGCCCCGGTTTGAAAGGATAGGCCATTATTGAAAGAATAGGGCGTTAAACCTGCGGTATAAGCAGCATCTAAAGATGCTGTTATGGTTGCGCCGGATGCAGCACATATAATGGCGGGGCTGGCTGTTGCACTGCCGGTTATAGCAGGTCCATTTGCTATTGTAGTAAAATCAGATGAATTACAACCTCTTGCATCAGTTACGGTTACAGAATAGGAACCGGCTGCTAATGTTGTTTGTGTTGATGCTGTATTTCCATTAGACCATAAATAAGTGTAAGGTGCCGTTCCTCCGCTTACACTCGGCGTAGCGCTTCCATTTGCAACTCCGTTACACGAGGCGTCTGTTGAGGATAATATGGTTACCAATAATCCAGGTTCATTCACCGGTACACTTTGTATGTTGGTACAACCTCCGTTGTCGGTAACCGTTAAGGAATACGTTCCTGCAATCAAGCCATTGATATCTTCTGTTGTGGCTCCATTAGACCAACTATAGGTAAGAGGAAGGGCTCCTCCAGTAACAGTTGCATTTATGCTTCCATTATTTTGACCATTACATAATACAGAAGTCGGGGATAAAGTAATGAGTATTGGTGCCGCTGAGTTTACAGAAAAATTAGCAGATTGAGAACATAAAGCGGCATCGGTTACAATTACAGTATAGGTACCAACACTTAAAGTCGAAATATCTTCAGTAATAGCCCCGTTAGACCAACTATAGGTGTAGGGACTATTTCCTCCACTAACACTCAGATTAATAGCGCCGTTAGTACCTCCTGCACAAGATATATCGGATACTACAGCAGTAAGGAGCATAGTACTTGGGGTTATTACAGTGAAGGTAGAGTCATTTGTACAACCGGCATTATCTGTAACAGATACTGTATAAGTCCCAACCGTTACATTAGTAATACCGGCAGTTGTTGCGCCCGTCGTCCATAAGTAGCTATATGGTCCTGTTCCACCGGTTACAGATGTAATTAAAACACTTCCATCATTGCCTCCACCACAACTAGCATTTCCTATGTTCGCTGTAATTTGAAAAGCATTAGGTTCTGAAATAGTGAAACTGTTTGTAGTTGTACAAGTGTTATTATCACTGATGGTTACGGAATATGAACCCGCAGCTAAACTACTTAAGTCTTCCGAAGTAGAGCCAGTAGACCATAGATACGTATATGGAGCCGTTCCTCCGGTAGCGCTTACATTAATACTCCCATTCGAACCTCCATTACAACTGCTATTGGTGATAACACCGGACGAACTTAATATACCGGGTTCGGTTATGGTAAACGTACGATTGTTGACACAAGCATTTACATCCGTTACGGTTAATGTATAACTGCCAACACTTAAATTGGTCAAATCTTCGGTAGTAGCACCGTTACTCCAGGCATAGGCATAAGGTGCTGTTCCTCCTGTAACAGTCGTATTAATAGCGCCATTGTTTCCACCATTGCATAAAATGGAGGTAGTTATAGCATTTAAAAGTAGTGCACTTGGCGCCGTCAGATTAAAATTTTCTGTTGTTGCACACAGATTAGCATCTGTTACAGTTACAGAATAACTTCCTGCAGGTATTGCATTTAGATCTTCTGTCGTTGCTCCTGTATTCCATAAATAGGTGAAGGGAGCTGTGCCTCCACTGATTGAAATATTGATAACTCCGGTATTTCCACTAAAACAGACAGGGGACGTGGTCGAAGCACTCACGATCATAGAAGTAGGTGTGGTAACCGAATAGGTACCGTTTTGAATACATCCATTAGCATCTGTAACGACTACACTGTAGCTGCCAATACTCAAGTTCGAAATGGAAGCAGTGTTAGCCCCAGTAGACCAAGCATAATTGAACGGTCCTGTGCCTCCTGTTACTGAAGTTATCGTAATACTACCATTTGTTCCACCACTACAATCGGCATCGGTTTGAGACGCTATGATAAGAAGTGGGGAGGGTTCGATTACATTATAACTGGCATTACTACTACAACCATTTGCATCAGTAATGGTTACGGTGTAATTACCGGCTATAAGTCCACTTATATCTTCGGTTGTAGCACCATTGGACCAAACATATAAAAATGGTCCTACTCCGCCGGAAAGCGTAAGATTAATCGCACCATTGTTTCCTCCATTACATGTAACATTTGTTATGGTACGAGTGATTACAATCGCGGATGGTTGTGTGATAGTGGTATTGCTAGTAATTATACATCCATTGTTGTCCGTTACAGTAAGACTAAAACTACCCGGGCCCAGATTAATTGGATCTTCTGCAGTGGAACCATTGCTCCATAAATAGGTGTATGGACTAGTGCCACCGCTCGCTGTTGTACTTATACTTCCATTACCTGCACCAAAACAGGTAATATGGTTAGGAGTAAGGCTTACATTTAATGCCGGAGGAGAGCTGATAAGGATTGCTCTGTTTTGTGAACATCCTTGTGCATCAGAAACTAAAACGGTATAAGTACCGGCATCCAAACTGTTAATATCTTCTGTAGTGGCGCCATTACTCCATGAAAAGCTGTAAGGTAAAGAACCTCCGGATACAGATAAATTAATACTTCCATCCGAACTGTTAGAACAACGTTCATTGACTGATGTATGGGATAATACTATTGGGGAAGGAGCACTAACATTATAGGTAGCAGTTGTGGTGCATAAACGGCTATCGGTAACGGTTACCGTGTAACTACCAACTGCCAAGCCAGAGATAGACGAAGTAGTCGCACCAGTTGACCATACGTAGGTATAGGGTGCCGTTCCACCAAGGGTTGTAGTGTTTATGCTGCCGTTGTTCCCCCCGGTACATGACGTATTCGTAATGGTACCGCTAATCGTTAAGATAGTCGGTTCGGTTACAGTAAACGATTGAGCAGTGGAACAACTGTTAGCATCAACAACGGTAAGTGTATAAGCAGCAGCTGAAAGCCCTGTTATATCTTCAGTAATAGAACCGGTAGACCAACTATAACTGTAAGGCGCTACACCACCGGAAACCGTTGCATCAATACCTCCGGTAGAACCACCTGTACAACGGACTTCTATGATTACCCCATTAATGGATAGGGCTGGAGGTTGAGAAACCGTATAGGAAGAAGAAAAGGTACATCCTGCAGCATCGGTAATGGTAAGGGAATAACTTCCACTATTTAACCCGGTGATGTCTTCGCTGGTTGAACCATTACTCCAATTAAAGGTATAAGGTGCGGTTCCACCTGAAACAGTTAAGTTTATAGCTCCATTTGTACCTCCAAAACAAGATGTTGCTGTAGTTACGCTTGATACAGAAAGTGCTGCTGAAGGTTGTGTAATAAGTGCCGAGGTAGAACCGGTACATCCGGAAGCATCCGTTATGGAAACAGTATAATTTCCGGCAACGACATTACTTAAATCTTGACTTGTATTTCCATTATTCCATAAGTAACTATAAGGAGCAGTGCCACCGCTGACTGTCACATCAATCGACCCGGTATTTCCACCAAAACAGGCTATAGGTGTTGGTACGGAATTAATAATTAGGGTTGTAGGAGATGATATAGTCCCACTATAATTCGCTGTACACAAGGCAGCGTCTTGTACGGTTAACGTATAACTTCCCGATCCGACAGTAGTAATATCTTCTGTTATAGCTCCGTTTGACCATGTATAGGTATAACTACCGGTTCCTCCGGAAACTGTAACATTGATTGCGCCGGTATTCCCTCCAAAACACGCAACAGGTGTTATACTACCGCTGATTTGAATGGCTGTGGGTTCTACTATGGTGTAGGTTGCATTAGCTGTACAACTATTCAAATCGGTTACAGTAACGGTATAATTTCCGGCAGTTAATGCATTAAGATCTTCACTTACACTTCCATTGGACCATACATAAATATACCCGGGAGTTCCTCCGCTGACAGTTAAATTGATAGAACCATTCGTGCCTCCAAAACACGTTACATTGGTTTGCAGTATGGAAAGATTAAGACTGGAGGGATTAGTTAACGTAATCGAACGATTGGCAGTACATCCATTGGCATCCGTCACGGTAACAGTATAACTTCCGGCCGCCAACCCACTGATGTCCTCATTTGTTGAACCGGTATCCCATAGGTAATTGTAGGGTGCTGTTCCACCATTTACGGTTAGATCGATACTGCCATTAGAACTGCCAAAACAACTTGGAGAGGTGGTAGTTGAACTTAATGAAAGTGCAGTTGGATTGGTGAGTGTAACATTGGCTATTTGAGTACAACCATTTATATCGGTTACAGTAACCGAGTAATTTCCAGCTGCAAGTCCAGAGATATCCTCAGATACTGCTCCAGTATTCCATAGGTAAGTATAGGGTACTGTTCCACCGGTTACATTCAAATCGATGCTTCCATTTGTTCCACCGGAGCAACTAGGAGAGGTACCCGAAGCTGTTGCCGTAAGAACGGAAGGGGAATTTATGGTATAGTTTGATGTTGTAGGACAATTATTTCCATCTCGAACAGTGACTGTATAAGTTCCATTAGGAAGAGAGCTTATATCTTGTGTTGTCGCTCCATTCGTCCAACTATATGTATAGGGCGGAGCGGGTGTCCCCCCACTCACATCTATATCAATGCTTCCATTGGATTGTCCAAAACAAATATTGTTTGTTTGATTCTGTAAGTTAATAGATAAAGGAGGAGGTTCTAACAAAACAACGTTTGTATTGCACACTGCGAATATATTGCCACCCAAAGGAACCTGTACAACTAATAAATAATTATTATCAGCTGGTAAATTGGAAAATGTGTAATTATTAAATGGATGATTGGGTATTATAACAGGCCCTGTCACTACACCAAACAAAGAATACGTATAAGATGGAAAGGTTCCGGTTACCGAAACCGATATACTACCTGAATTATCATTATTACAACTTAAATTGGTAGGGGTAACGGTCCAATTTAATAATGGTGAAGTACATTGTGCACTACTTTTTTCGATTGGCAAAAATAAGAAGGACCAAAAGAGTAGTAGTGGTATTATAATACGTTTACACTCGAACCTACGATATGTTGGTATGGATAGCATAGGACTAGAGGGTTACTTGTTCGCTTACAAATGCTTTGGTAGCGTCTGTAATCACTAAGAGATAGTCTCCGGAAGGTAAGTTGGATAAAGTATAAGAACCGCTAAACGGAATATTTTTTATATTTGAATGGGTGGAAAACACAGTAAGTGTCAAAGGGGCTACCCCTTTCACTACTCGAAGGGTAATACTTCCATTTGATTGTCCATTTGTAGGAATCGTTTTTTGAATCGTTACTTGTACAGAAGACGATTGTTCGATTCCAGCAGTAACTCGAACTATAGTATCGCTATTTCTGTAAGAAGACAGTAAGAATAGGATACTAAGTAGACTTGAAATTCCAATAATGGAAGTTAATCGTTTGTTTATCATGACCTTTTGAAGGACAGTTTGCCCTTTTTTATACGTGAATAACTTTTGGGGGTTGTGATTAAACTAAATATTTAACCAAAAAGTAGTAATATTTAATGCTTTTAATCGTAAAATCCATAGTTAAAGGGGTATTAATTGTACCAAAATAAGATGTTGGCAAAATACAAAATTTTATATTGTGGATATCTAAAATTTTGAATTTTAATTTTTATTTCTTTTCGTATTTTTGTCTTTAACTCAATTTATTGACTTTAATAAACATCAATTATTATTACACTTTATTATGGCGTTTGATTTGGAAATGATTAAAGAGGTATACGCTCGTATTCCTCAACGTGTAGAAGCTGCTAAAAAATTATTGGGTAGACCACTTACGTTAACGGAGAAGATTTTATATGCACACTTAGATGAAGGTACGCCTAAGTCAGTGTTCGAACGTGGTAAATCGTATGTAGATTTTAGACCGGATCGGGTAGCTATGCAAGATGCTACGGCTCAAATGGCCCTATTACAATTTATGCAAGCGGGTCGCCCTAAAGTAGCGGTTCCTTCTACTGTACACTGTGATCACTTGATTACGGCAAAAGTAGGGGCAGAGCAAGATTTGGCCGTTGCAAACAAGGAATCAAAAGAAGTTTACGATTTCTTGGCTTCGGTATCGAATAAATACGGCATTGGTTTTTGGAAACCGGGTGCCGGAATTATTCACCAAGTGGTTTTGGAAAATTATGCGTTTCCGGGTGGTATGATGATTGGTACCGACTCTCATACAGTAAACGCCGGTGGTTTAGGTATGTTGGCAATTGGTGTTGGTGGTGCGGATGCGTGTGATGTAATGGCTGGTCTCCCTTGGGAATTAAAATTCCCGAAATTAATTGGAGTGAAGTTAACCGGTAAATTAAATGGTTGGACTGCGCCGAAAGACGTTATATTAAAAGTAGCCGGCATACTTACGGTAAAAGGGGGGACTGGTGCTATTGTGGAATATTTTGGTGAAGGAGCACTTTCACTTTCTTGTACGGGTAAAGGTACCATTTGTAATATGGGGGCTGAAATCGGAGCTACTACTTCAACCTTTGGTTATGATGATTCGATGGAACGCTACTTACGTTCTACCGGTCGTAATGATGTAGCAGATTTAGCTAACGGTATCAAACAACATTTGACAGCAGATCCGGAGGTATATGCATCACCAGAAAAATACTTTGATCAAATCATTGAAATAGATTTATCAACTTTAGAGCCGCACTTAAACGGTCCTTTCACTCCGGATTTAGCTACCCCTGTTTCTAAAATGAAAGAAGAGTTAGAGAAAAACGGTTGGCCTAGAAAAGTGGAATGGGGATTAATCGGTTCTTGTACGAACTCTTCTTATGAAGATTTAGCCCGCGCTGCCTCTGTAGTGAATCAAGCTGTAGCGAAAGGATTATCTAAAAAAGCTGAATTTGGAATCAATCCGGGATCTGAACAAGTTCGATATACGGCTGAAAGAGACGGGCTGTTGGATACGTTCAAAAAAATGGATACAACGGTATTTACCAATGCATGTGGTCCATGTATTGGAATGTGGGATCGTATGGGGGCTGAAAAGAAAGAGAAAAATACTATTGTACACTCTTTCAATCGTAATTTTGCCAAACGTGCAGATGGTAATCCGAATACCTATGCCTTTGTTGCTTCTCCGGAATTGGTAGCAGCTATTGCTATTGCAGGAGATTTGGCATTTAATCCGGTTACTGATACATTGACAAATGATAAAGGGGAACAAGTAAAATTAGACGGACCGTATGGCGATGAACTTCCGAAAAAAGGATTCGCTGTAGAAGATGCAGGGTATCAAGCTCCGGCAGCAGATGGTTCAAACGTTACTGTAAATGTTTCGCCTACATCTGATCGTCTTCAATTATTAGATCCGTTTGCTGCTTGGGAAGGTACGGACTTGAAAGGATTAAAATTATTAATAAAGGCGAAAGGTAAATGTACTACGGATCATATTTCTATGGCAGGTCCTTGGTTAAAATACCGTGGTCACTTAGACAATATATCAAACAATATGTTAATAGGTGCAGTTAACTACTTCAACGATAAAACGGATGAAGTGAAGAACCAATTAACCGGTGCATATGGACCGGTTCCGGCAACGCAACGTGCGTATAAGGCTGCTGGTATCGGATCGATAGTTGTAGGAGATGAAAACTATGGGGAAGGATCTTCTAGAGAACATGCTGCCATGGAGCCTCGTCATTTAGGAGTTCGGGCAGTATTAGTTAAATCGTTTGCTCGTATTCATGAGACAAACTTAAAGAAACAAGGGATGTTAGCTTTAACGTTTGTAGATAAAGCGGATTATGATAAAATTAAAGAAGATGATGTTATTGACATCCTTGGACTTACCGCATTTACTCCTAACAAACCATTAACTATAGTATTGACCCATAAAGATGGTTCTAAAGAAGAAATAGCTGCTAATCATTCTTATAATGAACAACAAATTGAATGGTTCAAAGCAGGTGGTGCACTTAATATTATTCGTGCCAGTGTAAAAGCGTAAAACTAAACTTACCTATGAATTAAAAAGCCGCTCTTTTAAAAGAGCGGCTTTTTTTATAAAAAACCGTTTGTTGAATTAATATAATTGTGACCGCCTTAATAAAAAGGGGGTTAACACTTGTTCTATATCTTGATTTATATCTGCTACTACTAACTCTACACCCATCTCCCCACATCTAAGATAAATGTTTTGTAAGTACTGTGTTATTTTAGATTGATATTCTTTTTGAATGGCTTGGGGGTATACTTTTATTTTAGCACCACTTTCAGCATCTTCAACCCAATAAGGTCGTTGCTCCCATGCTAAATCAACTTCTTGAGCTGTATCTAAAACATGAAAAAGTAAAACATCATGTTTATTGTGTTTCAAGTGTTGTAAGGCAGCATAGAATTCTTCTAATCGGTCTTGTTCACCTAATAAGTCAGTAAACAAAATCACCATTGAACGTTTGCCTGCTTTTTCTGCTAACACATGACATACAGAAGCTAAATTTCCGGATTGATGAATTGGTTGTGAAGCCTCTAATAAGGTTTGCATTTGTTGTTGTAGGGTATGCAAATGAATTCGGGTAGATTTAATAGGAGAAGATGTGAGAATTTCAGCTGCAAAAGTATGTAATGAAAAAGCATCGCGTTGGCGTTGCATTAAATGAAATAAAGCTGCTATTGAAAGTATACTAAAGGCTAATTTAGACTTATTATCTTTTTTTGGATAAAACATACTGGAGGAAACATCTAATCCCACATAGGCTTTTAAGTTTGTTTCTTCATCATATGTCTTTACCATCAACTTATCTGTTTTGGCATATACTTTCCAGTCAATATGCCGCATACTCTCGCCTGAATTATAATTTCGATGTTCAGCAAATTCAACGGAAAATCCATGATAAGGCGATTGGTGCTTTCCTGTTATGAAACCATCCACTAAATGCTTAGCTAAAAGTTCTAAATTGCCAAAGGACGGGATGTCATCAAGTCGCATGTGCTTAGATTCTATTTGTTGAATACAGTATCAGATTCGAAATAAATTTAAGTATTTAATATAGGATTACGAATTTATTTGTAATTTAAAGGGAATAAAAAATAGATTTACTTACATTAAAACTTTTAGTCTGGTGGAAGAAGGAAAAGAAAAAGACAGCGGAGAAATTTATTCTCAGCGAGTGCGTGCAGGAAAAAGAACGTATTTCTTTGACATTAAGTCAACTCGGTCAAACGACTACTATTTGACCATTACAGAAAGTAAGAAGCGCTATAAAGATGAGGGTTTCTACTATGAAAAACATAAAATTTTCTTATACAAAGAGGATTTTGAGAAATTCATGGATGCGTTACGCCAAACGGTCGATCACGTGAAAACAGAGTTACTTCCGGATGTTGATTTTTCCTCTTTCGATTCTAGAGAGGAAGATGACGCTGAAGGTGATACCGAGTTGAAATGGGATTAATCCTTACATTTTAAAATAGTCTGAAATCGTCGACTTACGCACATTTATAACGTAATGTTCGCTTTTCCCTATTTCTATGCGTATTTTTGCATAGTAGCTTTTTATTTTAAAAATGGGTTTAAAATGTGGAATTGTCGGACTTCCAAATGTAGGGAAGTCTACTTTATTTAACGCTTTATCAAACGCAAAAGCTGAAGCAGCAAATTATCCGTTTTGTACGATTGAACCAAACATAGGGGTTGTAACGGTTCCGGACACAAGGATTGAAGCGTTGGAAGAATTGGTTCATCCGGAAAAAACCATTCCGGCCATCATGGAGTTTGTAGATATTGCCGGTCTTGTAAAAGGAGCCAGCAAAGGGGAGGGATTGGGTAATCAATTCTTAGCCAATATTCGTGAAGTGGATGCTATTGCACATGTGATTCGGTGCTTTTCAGACGATAATATCATTCACGTAAACGGTAAAGTAGATCCGGTCTCTGATAAAGAAATCATCGACACAGAACTTCAATTAAAAGATTTAGAATCTGTAGAAAAGAAGATTGCTCGTGTTGAACGATCTGCAAAAGCCGGAGATGCTAAGGCCAAAAAGGAACTGATTGTCCTAGAGTTATATAAAAAACACCTAATGGAGGGTAAAAGCGCTCGTAGTTTATACCTGACAGAAGAAGAAAAGAAAGCAGTAGAAGATATCCATTTATTAACCATTAAGCCGGTTATTTACGTCGCTAATGTAGATGAAAAATCTCTTCCGCTTGGGAATGAATGGGTAGAAAAACTAAAAGCGGCTGTTAAAGATGAAAATGCTCAAGTAGTAGTCGTTTCGGCCTCTATTGAAGCTCAAATACAAGAATTTACCGATCCGGAAGAAAAAGCAATGTTCTTAGGGGAATATGGACTAGATGAATCTGGATTAAATAAATTGATTCGTGCTGCTTATCACCTGTTAGATTTAATCACCTATTTTACAGCAGGTGTAAAAGAAGTGAGGGCATGGACAATACGAAAAGGATGGAAAGCGCCGGCAGCAGCCGGAGTGATTCACTCCGATTTTGAAAGAGGCTTTATTAAAGCAGAAGTAATAAAGTTAGCAGACTACCAAAAATACAAATCAGAGTCTGCCTGCAGGGATGCAGGAAAAATATCCATTGAAGGAAAAGAATATATAGTAGAAGACGGCGATATTGTTCATTTTAGATTCAATGTCTGAACTATTTTCACTTCCAAAGGGTTCTATGTTAAATTTTTAAACAAAAGTAATTGTGAGAGTACGTTTAATTTTCGGTTTGGTGAATAAAGGAGCTTATGTTCCTTTTCATCATCAATATCTAATCCATGACTTTATGTCAACCTACATTGAACAGTATTTCAGTTCAAGTCCGGGTAAATCCATGCAATCGTTCTACAACTATTCCGCTCTAAAAGGTCAAACTAGAGTTGGAAAGGATGGTCTTCATTTCTATTCCAGTAAAATCACATTAATATTTTCTTCAAACGATCCTCAATTAATCGAATTTGTTGTGAAGAAAATATTCGATGAACCTCAAGTTATGATTGGTAAATTAGTTCTTAACCCACTGAATGCGGATAAAGAAGAGTTACCAGATTTTACCAATGAAATGAAATATATCTGCTTATCTCCATTAGCCATCATATCGGCTGCTGATAATTCAGTAGATGCTAAACGCTTTATTAATCCATCGCTCGATGTTTTCTCTGATGCTTTATACGAAGCTACTATGAGCCGAATGGAAAAGGCCGGATTCTCTCAAGAAGAATTAGCCCAGTATTTTCAATTTCAATTAGTACCGGATAAAGATTATTTAAACAAGATCAAAGGGGAAGAGAAAAAGTTCGCTCGTATATTCCCGGTTTATGTATCCGGTGATAAACATGAAGTTAGAGGTTATACTTTCCCTTTTAAATTATACGCTCATCCTAAAGTGCAAGAATTTGTATTCACTTGTGGATTTGGTCTTTATGCAGATAAAGGTTTTGGAATGTTGGATATCGCCAACACTGATCCTAATAAACGAGTATTACCTTTTATAGTATCTAAACATACGCCGGAAGCTTAACGACCTCTGTAGCGTTGATGGAAATAGCCTACGGCTCTATCGTATAATTCACCTTGAACACGGGTATAAACGATAATGTCGTAGGCATTTTCTGTTAATGAACTGCTCCCTTCAAAATAACTATCATCTCGTTTTCCTCCTTGTACTAACGTGTACATGTAGTTATAGTATCCTTGCTTCATCCAAAAAGAACCTATATAGGCTTTCAATGTTTCATCATAAGTCATTTTATAGCGTTCTTCTACTATATTCTGATTGAATCCACCCACTATATAGACTTCACCGGGCGCTTTTTCTTTAACATTTAATTTAAAATGTACCACCACATAATCCGGCTCTATAGTTCGATTTCTGGTTTCATACAACTCCGGTAAAAAACCTCCGTTGATATCATCATAAAAAGTATAGGTGAATCCTTTTCTAGTTGATTCTTCCATGATCCAAACTTGAGACACTTCATTACTTCGTAAAACTTTAGCCATGTACATTCCATTAAATTGAACAGAGCGCATATCAAAGAACCGATATTCATTTAATCCCGGGAAAGCATTTTCATTATTATAAAAATCATATTCCAAAGCCCTTTCATATTCCTTAACAAACACAGGTTGTAACTTGGTTATAGCATTGTCCCAACGATAATTTTGACGTATGGTTACTTTAAAATCTTGAAAAGCATTCATTACTTGTAATGAACCGTATGTTACTCTAAAATTCACTTGTTGCTTCTGAAAGGCGTCCGCCGGTACTACTGAACGTCGAATATCTGTGGTAATCTGACAAATAGGCTCATATACTACAAAACGTTTGGTGAGGACCAAATCATCTTCATCATAATTTCTATATACTCTTATTAAGTAATTTCCACTTACTTTTACTTTAGGGAGCACAGTGGTATGGCGATAATAGAGTGTCCGTGTTCCGTAGGACATTTCTCGGTCTGAAATTCTAAACTCGTTAAAATCATACAGGTATTGTGTAGAATTTAGATAAGATACCGACCAATCTGCATTGCAATGGTAAAGTTTGAAATAGTAATTTTGAGGCTCGTCTCCCAAATCATCAAATTCTAGTATCAAAGGATTGGTTTGTTCTATGGATGTTATACCCGTATTCCCTTTGGGACCTTCTAAGGCGGTATACATTAAAACATTATAAATTTTTGATCGATATATTTTATCGATAGCTGGTACTTCTGCACCAAAGGTTTTGGGAAGGGGTATTCCAAAAGTGATACAGATCAGTGTAATACCGACGATGATTCTCATATTCGTATTGATCTCAAATATAATACCTGATTTATTCTAAACTTTCCAATAAGGACTCCCATCGTTTATTCCATTCCAGCAGTTGGTCTTCTATTGTTTGTAATTTTAAACCGAACTCTGCTAGTTTGTCCGGATTAGTATAGGTCTCTACTTTACTTAGTTCTTCTTCTATTGTCCTTTTCTCCACTTCCAATAACGTTATTTTTTCTTCTGCTTTCTTAATGTCTTGTTCTACTTTCTTATTCAGTCCATCCTTTTTTTCAACCTTTGGTTTCTCGTTTGGCTGGCTGGGTTTATCTTTTGTACTGTTAGAAGGTGTGGTATTCGTTTTTTGATGTTGTGACCAATAGGTGTATTCATCAAATGTACCCGGATATTCTTTTAACTGGTGGTCTTCTATATACCATATTTTTGTCGCAACCTGGGATACAAAATGTCGATCGTGACTCACGACCACTAACGTTCCTTCATATTGTTGTAACGCTTGTATTAGTATGTTAACAGAAACTATGTCTAAGTGATTGGTTGGTTCATCTAATAACAAAAAATTGGCATTTGATATTAAAGTTTTGGCTAATGCAACACGTGATTTTTCTCCACCTGATAAAACTTTAATTTTTTTGAACACATCGTCTCCTGCAAATAGAAAACAACCTAAAACATTCCGAAGTTCTGTTTCACTTTTATCGGAACCCATCATTTTCAATTCATCTAATAACGTATTCTCTATATCAAGTGATTCCAATTGATGTTGTGCAAAAAAGGAAGGCAGTACATTATGTCCTTGTATAACTTCACCATCGATGGCTTCACTACCACTAATAATCCGTAAAAGCGTTGATTTGCCTCTTCCATTAGCTCCGATTAAGGCTATCTTATCGCCTCGTTCTATACGTCCGGAGCTTTTCTGTAAGATTTGTAATGCACCATATGCTTTGCTGACCTCTTTTAACTCAGTAATAGTTCTTCCGGGTGAAATCTTAAATTGAAATTTGAAATTGACATGTTGGTTTTCTTCAACGATGTCTTCAATCATATCGATACGTTCTAACGATTTAACTCTAGATTGTACTTGCTTAGCTTTTGTAGCTTGAGCACGGAATCGTTCGATGAATCGTTCTGTTTGTCTTATTTTTGCTTGCTGATTTTCAAAAGCAGCTTTTTGTATTTCTTTACGTAAGGTGCGCTCTTCTAGGTAAAAATCATAATTCCCTTCATATACAGTCAATTGTTGTTGAGCAACTTCAACAATTTTAGTTACCGCTTGATTTAAAAAGGCTCTATCATGTGACACGATGATTACCGCACCTTCGTAATCTTGTAAATAATTTTCTAACCATTGAATGGAGGGTAAGTCTAAATGGTTTGTAGGTTCATCTAATAATAGGAGGGATGGTTTCGCTAATAACATTTGAGCCAGAATAACCCGCATTCTCCATCCACCGGAGAAGGTTCGCAACGGTCGTTGAAGATCGGTAGAGGAAAAACCTAATCCTTCTAATATCTTCTCTGCAGAGGACTGAATAGTATAGCCTTCCAAAGCTTGAAACCGTTCTTGTAATTTGGAAAGTTTATCAATTAAAGCATCCGTATAGTGTGTTTCCATCTTTTCTAATAGATGGTCCATCTCAACTTGAATAGCCATTGCTTCTGAAAAAGCTTTCATCGCTACTGCCAAGATACTATCATCGCTTTGAAAGGATAACAAATCTTGGTTCAAGTAACCTATGGTGCAGTCTTTACTTTTTTGAACGGTCCCTTCGTCTATACTGTATTCCCCTGTGATAATTCGTAATAAAGTTGTTTTTCCGGTACCATTTGCACCTATCAAACCTATTTTATCCTTTGGTTGTATTTGTAAGGTGGCATTTTGATATAACGCTCTACCACCAATGAAATAAGAAATGTTATTCAATGTTAGCATATTTACAAAAGTACGCTTTTAAAACTATTAACAGAAATACCGAAAAGGTTACTGAAAATAGTGTAAGTTTAAATAAATATTAGAGTATGTATAAGATTATCGCTGTTATTATTGGTTGTTTTATATCTATATTTTCTTTTGGACAAGGTTGTAGTGATGCCGGAGGCTGTTCGGTTGGCGCCATGTCATCTTATCGTCAAGATACTTTACCTAAAAAAATAGTTAAAGTTGGGTACTCTTGGGGAGATGCAAAACGCAATACTCAAGTGCACCAATGGTATGCCGATGCTATTTGGAATATGAATCCTTCTTTGGCTTTTCAATTAAAAATTCCATTCCAACTAGCAACCGGTGAATTAGGAAATGTTACAGCTCTTGGTGATATAGTTCTAGGTTCAACTTATACTAAGAAAATAAAAACCATACAATGGAAAACAGGGATTAGTTTTCGATTACCAACTGGAACTTTTTCTCAAACAGGTGGTGGAAGTTCTTCTATGAGTTTACCTATGGTATACCAAAGTTCTCTGGGTACATTTGATGTAATTTTAAATTCCACTTTACTTTGGAATGGTTGGACTTTAGGCTTAGGATACCAACAGGTTTTAGTTCACAATAACAGTAATAACTTTTTGCCAAATCTATGGAACGGACAAGCGGAAGGCTCTTTTTACGAGGCTTCCAACCAATTGAAAAGAGGGAATGATTTCCTGGCTCGTTTGGAATATAGAATAGGTAAACGAAAAATTCAACCCATATTGGGAACACTTTTTTTGTATAGACTGAAAGGGGATTCTTATTTGAACGCATTAGATCAGCGCGTCACACCGGAGGGGTCAAAAGGAACTACTTTAAATATTTTGGCAGGACTTTCTTATACTGCCACATCTCATTGGGGTATAGAAGGAATTTATGCGCAACCGCTTATCAATCGAAGTGTTGGAGCGGATGGTTTACTCCGTTCTAAAGTAGTATCGATTCAAATCTCCTATCGTTGGTAATGAGGATGCACAGGCGACCTGAATTTGATGATATTTTTATGGAGTTGGCTGTGAATTTAGCCCAACGTTCACATTGTGTTAAACGCCATGTAGGAGCCGTATTGACGAAGGATACTCGCATTATTTCTATTGGTTATAATGGACCTCCTGAAAAAACACATAATTGTGATGAAGAATGGCCGGAAATGGGTTGCCCAAGAGATTCAAAGGGTAGTTGCTCTTTAGCTCTTCATGCAGAAGAAAATGCCATTGTATATGCAGTTAAAAACGGAATGGATATATCCGGTGCTACGGTTTACGTAACGTTATCCCCCTGCTTATCTTGTGCTCGTCTTATGTATGCCTCCGGAATAAAGAAGGTAATTTATCTAAATTCTTATGCTGCTTATAAAGGGCTACCTATTGATGAAGGCGTAGCTTTTTTACAAAAGTTTGGTGTTGAAGTGGTTCCTTACAATAATCAAAAAAACAGTTCTTCCAATTAGCTTACACTATATTCACTTCTGCTTCTAATCGAATACTAAATTTCTCCCAAACATCTTGTTGTATTTCTTTCGATAAGCTTATCAGTTCGCTTCCTATCCCTTCTCCATAATTTACCAACACTAAAGCTTGTTTATCGTGAACGCCTACGTTTCCTTTTCGTTTTCCTTTCCATCCTGCTTTTTCAATTAACCATCCCGCAGGAATTTTTATATACTCGGATCGAGATCCGGGATAATGGGGTAACGTAGGAAATTGACTTTGTAAGGAGGCAAAATGATGAGTAGTGATTTCCGGATTTTTAAAAAAACTTCCGGCATTACCTATAACAGAAGGATCCGGCAACTTACTCTGACGTATTGTTATTACCGCATGGCTTATATCTTTAAGCGTTGGTTGTTCAATCTGCATCTCCTTTAGGGTTGATTGTATAGCCCCATATTCGGTATTCAATTGTTTTTGTAAGGACAATGTAAATGTAACGGAAGTAATAATAAACTTGCCTTTTAGTTCTTTTTTAAAAATACTATCTCTGTATCCAAAACAGCAGTCTTTATTGTATAAAGTCTTTCTTTCAAATGTAGGTAAAGATATACCCTCAACACTTTCTATTACATCTTTAACTTCGACACCATAAGCTCCAATATTTTGTATTGGGGAAGCACCGACTGTACCGGGTATCAAAGATAAATTTTCTATTCCATAATAACCGTTTTCAACGCAATATAAAACAAAGTCATGCCATGTTTCTCCTGCTCCAACTTTAATTGTAACAGAAGAAGTACTAGTATTTTGTAACGTTATGCCTTTGCATCGATTGTGTAAAATCCAACCGGAATATTTGGGAGAAAATAAAACATTACTTCCTCCACCTAATACCATAAAGGGCGTTGTTGAGGGGACTTGTTTTAATAATTCTATTAAAGATGCTTCAGAATCAAAAGTTGCGAAGACCTCAGCCGTACAAGGAAATTTAAATGTCGTAAGATGTTGTATCGAAAAATGTTGCTGTATCATATGATTTTTTTTCCCAGTGTATGCCCTTTACGAGCAAAATATAAAATAAAAAGATAGCAAGGAAGTAAGATGCCATATGCATATTGTTGCCCGATGAAGGAAATGGAAGTAAACCAACCATAAAGTAAGGGTAGGAGGGCACCTCCGGATATTCCCATGATAAGAAAAGCAGATCCTTTAGCAGTGTATTCTTTAAGTCCCTCTATCGCTAATGGCCATATAGCCGGCCAGACAATAGCATTTGCCGCTCCTAATAATGCAACACAAGCTACACTATACATTCCTTCGAACACTACGATTCCCAATGTCAATACAATGCCCAAACCGGCACTTATGGATAACATTTGTTGTTGAGTAATATATTTTGGAATACAAATAACACCTATTCCATAGCCAACCAACATACTGATTAACGTCAACGATGTAAAGGATTTGGAAGTACTCAATGGAATGTTCCATTTTTCTGTTGCATATACTGTAATAGTATCTCCTGCGATCACTTCTGCCCCTACATAAAGAAAAAGCGCTACAACACCTATCCACAAATATGGGAATTGTTTCAATCCTCTATAATCAGATCGAACGTCATCTTTCTGTTGTATTAATTCCGGTTCAGGTAAGGACACCCACATTAAAAATATACTTAAACCAACAAGCGCAAGTGTTATCCATATGTATGGGAAAATAACTCTTTGTGCTAAAGCATCCAATTCCGATGCCTTAGCCATTTCGGATAGGTCTGATAAAGTAGCCGTCAAAACATCCACATCAGATAAAACCAAATGCCCTAAAATCAGTGCACCTAAAATACCGGCTACTTTATTACCTATACCCATTATACTAATCCGCTGTGCCGCACGTTCAATAGGACCTACAATTGTTACATAAGGATTTGCAGCTGTTTGTAATAAGGATAAACCGGAACCTTGAATAAATAATCCTATTAAAAAATAACTATATTTTCTTTCGTATGCTGCTGGTATAAAAAGCAAGCTGCCTAATGCTACAATCAATAATCCGATTGACATCCCTTTTTTATAACCTATGAATTGAAGGATAGATGCGGATGGTATAGCCATTAGCGGGTAGGGTAAGTAAAATGCAGTGGTGACTAAGTAGGCCTGCCAGTCTTCTAACTCACACGCTAATTTTAAGTAAGGAACTAATACTCCATTTACCCATGTGATAAATCCAAAAATGAAGAACAAAAGAAGTATAAGATAAAAAGAATGAGGAGTTGTTTTTGTAGTGTTCATTCCACAAACTTAAAATAAAAGTGAACCATTTACTATTCAATGAGCTTATGTTGTTTGTCACTAATCAGAATACTATTTGGAAAAGTAGCAAATCAAACGAATTATTTATAATAATTCTAAACTACAGGCTGTGCATATTTTTTGAATTTTATAAAACCAAGACACTCAATATTTTGTGCTCAATAACGGTGTTTAAACCCCTAAAAAGGGCTTTTTCTCCTAAAAAATAGTTTGATTAATCGAATACGGAATATAGATTTGTAGGACTTTTCGGGAAAAAATGGCCAAAATTTCGGAAAAAACACACTTCAACATGTCCAAAATCAATATTCTGAGGTCTGTATCTAGAACCCTGGTAGCGTTCTTCATCGCTTCTGTAGCAACGTTTAACACGATTGCCCAAGATTCTACGGCTGCCGCCGCAAGTGGTGCCGATGCTGCTTTGATTGCACAAGGCGAGCAACTCTTCAAAGAAAACTGTAAATCCTGTCACCATGTCTACGAAGAATCTGTAGGTCCTGCGCTGTCCGGTGTTACCAAACGTCGAAAGACAGCTTGGTTACATTCTTGGATTCGTAATTCTTCTAAAATGATTGCCGATGGTGATAAAGAAGCAGTCGAATTGTTTAATAAGTGGAATAAGGTACAAATGACAAGTTTTCCAACGTTTACGGATGCTCAAATTGATGCTATTCTATTATACGTTGAAAATGCTCCTAAACCAGCAGCAAAAGCAGATCCATCTGCATCATCAACAACTGCACAAGGCCAATCTGCTTCAGGGTCTTCTAATGACACTTTGATACTTGGAATCGTAGTTGTTGTATTAATTTTAGTATTAGTTGTTCTTACGATATTCATATCTGTCATAAAAAGATTTTTAAAAGAGAAAGAGGCTACTCTAGCAGAAGATGATAAAGAATTAGTAAATCAGTCGTTTGATATTAAAAAATTTGTATCTAGTAAAGGATTTATTGCGATTGTCTCCGTTATATTCGTTGTTATTACCATTCGGGCTTGTTGGTTAGGGATGATGGACATTGGTGTTCACCAAAACTATCAACCGGTACAACCTATCCCATATTCTCATAAACTACACGCCGGCGATTTAAAAATTAACTGTAATTACTGCCATACTACCGTTTATAAATCTAAAAGTGCAAGTATACCTTCTTTAAATATCTGTATGAATTGTCATACTCATGTGAAAAAAGGTCCAAGTGGATCGGAAGATTTAATCAAGCAATTGACGGATGCATATGAAAAAAATCAACCAATCCGCTGGATTCGTGTACACAATTTACCTGATTTAGCGTATTTCAACCACTCACAACATACTACTGTTGCTGGTATAGAATGTCAAAAATGTCATGGTCCTATCGAAGAGATGGAAGTAGTAAAACAATATTCTAACCTTACTATGGGATGGTGTATCAACTGTCACAGAGAAACGGCAGTGAATGCTAAAGATAATGCATATTATGATCGCTTGTTAAAAGTTCATGAACAAGCTAAACGTAAAGGGGATATGACCGCCGAAAATATCGGTGGGTTAGATTGCTCTAAATGTCACTATTAATCGAAAGCCTAGTTATTCATTCTATATATGAAAGAAAACACTAAAGTATACTGGAAAGGCTTAGAAGAGCTGAACCAAACAGAAGATTTCGTTAAAACCGCTCATAATGAGTTTCCGGAATACCTTCCTCTAAAAAGTGAAGATAACGCAGAAAGCGGTCCGGATAGAAGGGATTTCTTAAAAATGCTAGGTTTCAGTGTTGCAGCGGTGACGTTGGCAGCTTGTGAAGCTCCGGTTAAGAAGGCAATTCCTTACGTTAATAAACCGGAAGAAATTGATCCGGGTATCGCTAATTATTATGCCACTACATACATAGATGGTAGCGAGTGTTTACCGGTTGTTGTTAAAACACGCGAAGGTAGACCAATTAAAATTGAAGGCAATAAACTGTCGTCTGTTTACCAAGGTGGAACTTCTGTAAAAGCTCAAGCTTCTGTTCTTGGATTGTACGATACAGCAAGATTAGCTAAACCTACTATTAAAGGTAAATCGGCTTCTTGGGATAAAATTGATGCTGAAATCACCTCATCGCTGGAAACCATAGCTTCAGCAGGTGGTGAAATACGTATCGTAACGCCTTCGATATATAGTCCTTCGACTAAAAGAGCACTATCTGTTTTTGCATCTAAATTTCCAACAGCAAAACATATACAATACGATGCTATATCGTATTATGGCATCTTAAAAGCCAATCAAATAACCTTTGGTCAGTATGCTGTTCCATCTTATGATTTCTCAAAAGCGGATGTTATTGTAAGTTTAGGTGCAGATTTCTTAGGTACTTGGATATCGCCAACTGAATTTGCTCGTCAATATGCAGCCACACGTAAATTGAGTGCGAAAAAGAAAACAATGTCTCGTCATTATCAATTTGAGACTGGCTTATCCCTAACCGGATCGAATGCGGACTATAGAGTGGGGATTAAACCTTCTGAAGAAGCAGCTTTTGTAAGCGAATTATACAATAAATTATCTTCCAATAAAATTTCTGTTTCTTCCAAAAAGAACGATGTTTTAAATAAGGCTGCAACAGATTTGTTGAATGCAAGAGGTAAATCGCTTGTCGTTTCCGGTTCTAATGACCCTTCTATTCAAGCTGTAGTGAATGAAATTAACGTCATTCTAGGTAACTATGGTTCTACCATCAGTTTCAAAAATGCCTATCAAACCTTCCAAGGGAACGATGAGCAAATGAATACGTTTGTAGATGAGTTAGTAGCGGGAACCGTAAAAGCTGTAATATTCTATGGCGTTAATCCTGTATACGATTATTACAGAGGTGCTGAGATTGAGAAAGTATTAAAGAATACCTTGCTTACTGTTTCTTTCGCTGATAGAGCAGATGAGACAGCAAGTTTATGTACCTTTATTGCACCGGATTCTCACTATCTAGAATCTTGGAATGACGCTGAACCTAAAATAGGTTTCTACTCCTTAGCTCAACCTACTATTAAAAATATATTTGATACTCGTCAGGCACAATCTTCATTATTAAAATGGGCAGGAGCTCCATCTGATTTTTACGCTTTTGTAAAATCAACTTGGACTTCTTCTATTTTAAATGGTCAGTCTTGGGATAAAGCCTTACATGATGGTGTACTAGAGCCGGGTATCTCATCGACTACAGTTGAACCCGCTTCAAACGGTTTAGACGTAACAGCAATATCTACTTCGTTTACTAAAAATTATACTGCCGTTAATGGTATTGAATTAAAAGTATATGAAAAAATAGGTCTAGGAAATGGTGCCCAGGCAAACAATCCTTGGTTACAAGAATTTCCGGATCCAATTTCTAAAGCTACTTGGGATAACTACATTGCCCTTCCAATTTCATATGCGAAAGAGAAAGGTCTTGAACAAGGAGCATTAGTAAAAGTAACGAATGGGAAATCCTCCATTACCTTACCTGTTTTAATTCAACCAGGTCAGGCCAAAGGCACCGCCTCTATAGCATTAGGGTATGGTAGATCCAAATCCGGAAAATGTGGGGATGGTGTTGGTCAAAATGTATTTACTTGGTTAAAAAATGTTGAAGGTTTTATTTCAACAAACGCAGGTACTGTAACAATTGAACCAACCGGTGAAGTAGTTAAACTTGCGTTAACTCAAACGCACCAAACGTTAATGGCACGTCCTATCATACAGGATGCTACATTAGAAGAATATAAAAAGAATCCATCAGCGGGTCGTTTCATCCCATTAGTTACCAATGGTGACGGTAAAAAGGTGGCACCGGCTGAATTAGATATTTGGAAAGACCAACACCACCAACCCAATCACTTGTGGAGCATGTCTATCGACTTGAACTCTTGTATTGGTTGTGGTGCGTGTGTTATTGCTTGTCAAGCGGAAAACAATGTTCCGGTTGTAGGCAAAAAAGAAGTCATCAATGCTCGTGAAATGCATTGGATCCGTATCGATCGTTACTATTCATCAGAATTTGAGCCAAAAGAAACCGGCGTTTATTTTGACGGTGATGTAGTAGCCATGGAAGATCCTTCTGAAAATCCTCAAGTAACATTCCAACCTATGATGTGCCAGCATTGTAATCACGCACCATGTGAAACGGTGTGTCCGGTTGCAGCGACTACTCATAGCTCAGAAGGTTTAAATCAGATGACATATAACCGTTGTATCGGTACTCGTTATTGTGCCAACAACTGTCCATATAAAGTACGTCGATTCAATTGGTTTAAATACTTTGACAATGGAGACATGTTTGATAAAAACGTGACAATGAATACTTCATTAGGTCGTATGGTATTGAATCCGGATGTAACGGTTCGTTCTCGTGGTGTAATGGAAAAATGTTCTTTCTGTGTTCAAAAAATACAAGAAGGCAAATTAAAAGCGAAGAAAGAAAAACGTAAGATAGAAGACGGTGAAGTTCAAACAGCTTGTGCTGCCTCTTGTGCTACAGGTGCTATTGTATTTGGAGACTATAGAGATTTAAACAGTCAAGTGTATAAAGAACGTAACGAAGAAAATAAAGAAAGAACGTATACAGTGTTGGAAGAATTAAATGTTCAACCGAATGTTACGTACTTAACTAAAATCAGAAATATTTCTAAAGCTTAATAATTCTAAAGTATATGCAAGTTACTTCATCGGTTAGGCCTCCATTAGTTACCAATGGTAAAAAAGCCAAAGATGTTACCAACGACATATGTAAACAAGTTGAAGGTAAACCTTCACTGGCTTGGATAGTAGCCTTTACCATTTCCGTTATTACGTTAATTTACGGTGGGTATTGTTTATGGACTACTTGGTACGAAGGTATCGGTATGTGGGGTCTTAACAAAACGATCGGTTGGGCATGGGACATTACCAACTTCGTGTGGTGGGTAGGTATTGGTCACGCCGGTACTCTAATTTCTGCTATTTTGTTATTGTTTAGACAAAAATGGAGAACGTCAATCAACCGTGCGGCTGAAGCTATGACAATCTTCGCTGTATTATGTGCCGCTACTTTCATTATTGCTCACATGGGTAGACCATGGTGTGGGCATTGGGTGTTGCCACTTCCGAATACATTCGGATCATTATGGCAAAACTTCAATTCTGCATTAATGTGGGATGTATTTGCCATCTCCACTTATTTTACGGTATCGCTTGTTTTCTGGTATGTAGGTCTTATTCCTGATTTTGCTACAATACGCGAGAGAGCTACAGGTATCCGTCGTTCCATTTATGGAGCTTTATCAATGAATTGGGATGGTTCTGCTAAGACATGGTCCCGTTACGAAGCCGTATCTTTAGTGTTAGCCGGTGTTTCAACTCCCTTAGTACTATCTGTACACACAATCGTATCTATGGACTTTGCAACGTCTGTAATTCCCGGATGGCATACTACCATTTTCCCTCCTTACTTCGTAGCCGGTGCTATTTTCTCTGGTTTTGCCATGGTACAGACTTTAATGTTGATTACCCGTGTAGTATATAATCTAGAAGACTATATTACGATCAATCACTTGGAGTCTATGAATAAAGTAATTGTTACTACCGGTTCCATAGTAGGGGTTGCTTACATTACAGAATTCTTTATCGCATGGTACTCAGGTGTGCCTTATGAAAGTTATGCGTTTATCAACCGCGCATTCGGTCCATATTACTGGGCGTATTGGGCTATGATGAGTTGTAACGTAATCTCGCCACAATTATTTTGGTTCAAAAAAGTAAGAACGAGCATACTTTGGACATCCATTCTTTGTATCGTAGTGAACATCGGGATGTGGTTTGAACGTTTCGTTATTATCTGTACTTCTTTACATAGAGATTTCCTTCCTTCTAGCTGGTCATACTTTACACCAACTATGTATGATGTAGGAGATTACTTATTCACGTTTGGTTTGTTCTTCACATTGTTCTTGTTATTTGCAAAATATTTCCCTGTAATTAACATGGCTGAAGTTAAAACCATTATTAATTCATCTTCAGAAAAAAAATAATTAATCCGGATACTACTTATATTGAATATGGAAAAAGGAAAAAATTTTGTAGTTGGGGTGTACGATGAAGAGGACGTATTGTTAGAAGCAGTAGGCAAAATACGTCATCAAGGTGTTAAGATAAATGAAGTATATACACCTTACCCGGTTCATGGATTAGATGACGCTTTAGGTTACCACTATTCTAATCTCCCTATCGCCGGTTTCTTGTTCGGATTGACGGGAACGATATTGGCATTAACCATGATGATTTATACTCTTGGATTTGATTGGCCAATGGATATAGGTGGTAAACCATATATAGCACTACCGGATTTTATTCCGATTACGTTTGAATTAACAGTGTTATTGTGTGCTTTGGGGATGACAGGTACGTTTTTCGTGGCCAGTAATTTAAAACCTTGGGCACAACCAAAAATGTTTGACCCTAGAAGTGTTGATGATAAATTTGTATTAACCGTTGATTTAGCGAAAAATGCAAGTATGGATGCTATAGCTTTATCTGGAATTATTAAAGCTTCCGGAGCTTCTGAAGTGTCTACTAAAACCATGGAATAAAATAGAACTGCAACCTGACATTTGGTTATGAAATATAATTTAATTGCTTCTCTCTCTGTTATCGGTTCCGTGATTATGTCGTGTAACCATAACTTTGACCGTATTCCGGTTCATGAGAATCCTAGATCTGAATATGCACCTAACATGTATGTATCAGAAGCGTATGAGCCATTCACTTTAGTGGATGATTCTGCAGCATATCCGGAGGAATATAATGTTATGCCTTATAACAACGGTATGAATATGCGTATGCCGGTTCCGGGTACAATAAAAAGAGGATACACACCTTATTCTGTTTCTAAGGATTCGCTAGAATGGGCAAATGCAAATGTAAAATCTCCTTTAGATACTACGGAACAAATTTTAGCAGAAGGAGAAGTATTATATGTTAGATTCTGCGCGCATTGTCATGGTGAAACGGGAGAAGGGGATGGACCGGTATCTACAAAACTAGCCGGTATAGCGAACTTAAAATCTTCCAGTTTAAAATTGGTAACAGCAGGTCATGTTTACCACGTTATTACCCACGGTAAAGGACGTATGTTGCAACATGGTTCCCAGATCGAATCAAGCGATCGTTGGAAAATTGCTCTTTACGTAAAAAACGTTCTTCAGAAATAAAAATATTTGATAAGATCTTATAAAAAGATATGGCACATCATCCTACCACTGTAAATCTGGACGAAACATTTGTATTCACCGCCAATGCTAAGAAGAAAATCTTCATGACCATAGGATTGGGAATAGTGTTATTGATTTTGGGAATTGTATTTTCTATGATGGGTGGCCATCATGGGCATGAAGAAGTTGCGGCAGCTCATAGCGCTGAAGGGCATCATGAAACTGCGGCTTGGGTAGTTCGTTTAGCAAAAAACCTATGGCACAATAATATTTTCTTTGCTGGTATATCAGTAATGGGAGTTTTCTTCGTGGCATTTAATTATGTTGCTTGGGCAGGTTGGTCGTCTTCTATCATCAGAGTGCCCGCTGCATTCGGTAACTATTTATGGATAGCAGCTCCACTTACAATCCTTTTATTTATCGTATTCGGTCATGATTTATTCCATTGGACGCATGAATATTTATATGATAAAAATTCTCCTCAATACGACCATGTACTAGATCATAAAAAAGGCTACTTAAATTCTACTTTCTTTTTAATTCGTTCGGCTGTCTATTTTGGTCTTTGGTTAGTTTTCTTCCACATTATTCGTGGTCATATGAAGAATGAAGATATTACAGGAGACGAAAAATGGTATCATAAAATTGTTATTGTGTCAGCTGGCTTCCTTGTTATATTTGGAGTTACTTCTTCTATGTCTGCTTGGGATTGGGCTATGTCTGTTGACCCGCATTGGTTTAGTACTATGTTTGGTTGGTATTGTTTTGCCAGTTGGTTCATCTCAGCTTTAGCTATATTAACCTTCATAGTATTAGTATTGAAAGACAATGGTTATTTAGCAATCGTAAACGAAAATCATATACACGATTTAGGAAAGTTTGTATTTGCATTTTCCATATTTTGGACATATATCTGGTTTGAGCAATTCTTATTGTATTATTATGCAAATTTACCGGAAGAAGTTGGATATTTTATTACACGCTTGAAAACAGATGCCTATACTCCGTTGTTCTTCTTAATATTAGTAATGAATTTCGTATTCCCTTTCTTAATATTAATGACTCGAAATGCAAAAAGACAATCTATTATCTTAAAAGTAATTTGTGGTGTGGTTGTAGTCGGACATTGGTTAGATTTCTATATGATGTTAACTCCTCCAATCATGAAGCAACAAGGTGGTCTAGACGGTATCACATTGTTTATGGAATTAGGTATGGGTCTTGTATTCTTGGGTATATTCTTATTCATGGTATTGACCGCTCTTTCTAAATTAGCCTTAATACCAAAGAATCACCCGATGATTCAGGAAAGTGTTCATCACCACGTATTTTAATTCATTCTATTTAAAAAATATCAACCAATGAATTCTATATTAATATTCGTATCGGTTTCTTTAATTCTTGCTATCCTCTTCTTAATCTTTAGGATTGGAATTTTAACTAACGTGTTAAAAGGTAAATCAGACCAACAAGTTGGTTCCGCTAATACCATCAATGCTTTCTTATTTGTTGTAGTATTTGTGCTTGGTATTATTGGTTTCTATTTATCGTTTGTACACTCTTCCAAATATTTTCTAGGTGAACCGGCATCTCAACATGGTGTTGAAACCGATCGTCTATTTTGGATTATCATGTCTGTATTGACATTAGCTTTCCTAGTTACCAATACTATGTTATATATTTTCCCTTTTGTATATCGTTACAAAGAGGGGAAACGTGCTTTATTTTATCCGGACAATCATTTCATAGAACGTATTTGGACAATCATTCCGGCTATCGTAATGACAGGTTTTGTTTACTTTGGATGGTTGGTATGGTCAGATATCATGAAGCCGGCTTCTGATAAAGCGGAAGTAATTGAAGTAATGGCTAAACAATTTGCATGGCAAGTACGCTATCCTGGTGTATCCGATAATAAATTAGGAGCGTATCACTTTAGAAAGATTGACGCTACCAATGAATTTGGTATTGACTTTAATGATGAAAAAAGTTTTGATGACTTTTTACCTACGGAATTATATCTTCCTAAAGGGAAAGAGGTATTATTAGAAATACGTGCTAGAGATGTTATTCACTCAGTCTTTTTACCACACTTTAGAGTTAAAATGGATGCTGTTCCCGGGATGCCAACTAAGTTTCGGTTTGTTCCTACCATAACAACAAAAGAAATGCGCGTTAAGAACGGTAATCCTAATTTTAACTATGAGTTAGTTTGTACTGAAATTTGCGGTAGAGGACATTATGCGATGCGTTTTCCGGTAGTTGTAGTGGAACAAGCAGAGTATGATGAATGGAAAAAGAAGCAGACACCTTGGGCTCAATTAAATGCTGAGTATGTAGCACAAAAGACTACTAAAGAACTAAAAGAAAAATATCTAAAATTAAATGGGTTACCAGTGGTAGCACAACCGGAAATGGATTCTGTAAAAGTAGATTCCACTTCCAACAATCTTCAAGCATTATCTGTTAAATAAATAAATACTTAATCATATATGGCATCTGTTGATACCTTACACGTTGGTAGCGTTTCTCATGGACATGATCATGATCACGACCATGACCACGATGATTTGCCTTGGATTCGCAAATATGTTTTCAGTGAAGATCACAAGTACATTGCAAAACAATATTTGATATCCGGTATATTGTGGGCGGTTTTAGGGGGATTGTTTTCTCTTATTTTCCGTTTACAGTTAGGATTTCCTAATGCTGACTTAACTTGGTTAAAACCCATTTTAGGCGAATGGATACAGAATGGTAAATTAGATCCTGAATTTTACCTAGCTATGGTCACCATGCATGGAACCATCATGGTATTCTTCGTGTTGACTGCAGGCTTAAGTGGAACCTTCTCTAATTTCCTGATTCCTTTGCAGATTGGTGCTCGCGACATGGCTTCCGGATTCTTAAACATGCTTTCTTACTGGTTTTTCTTTGCATCCAGTGTGGTTATGTTAATATCTGTTTTCTTAAAAACAGGTCCCGCTTCCGGTGGTTGGGTTATTTACCCTCCATTATCGGCCCTTCCACAAGCTGTTACAGGTTCTGGGATGGGTATGACATTATGGTTGGGGGCGATGGCGCTTTTCATTGTCTCCACTTTATTAGGTGGTCTAAATTACGTAACTACTGTCATTAATTTAAGAACAAAAGGTATGACGTTTTCTCGTTTACCTCTAACAATATGGGCATTCTTCATCACGGCTATCATCGGTTTATTATCCTTTCCTGTGTTGTTTGCAGCTGCTTTATTATTAATTTTTGATAGGAGTTTGGGTACAAGTTTCTTCCTAAGTGAAATATACATAGGTGGTGAAGCTTTACACCATGAAGGCGGAAGCCCTATTTTATTCCAACACTTATTTTGGTTCTTAGGACATCCGGAAGTTTATATTGTATTACTACCGGCCTTAGGTATAACATCTGAAATAGTTGCTACGAACTCACGTAAACCAATTTTCGGATACAAAGCGATGGTTTTCTCTATTGTAGCTATAGCTTTCCTTTCCTTTATAGTATGGGCGCACCATATGTTTGTTACAGGTATGAACCCATTCTTGGGTACCATTTTCATGGTCTTAACTCTTATCATTGCCGTTCCTTCTGCTGTAAAGGCTTTCAACTACATAGCAACCATTTGGAGAGGTAATATAGTATTCACACCTGCCATGTTATTCTCTATTGGCTTAGTTTCCTTCTTCATATCCGGAGGATTGACAGGTATTGTATTAGGAAATGCGGCGACAGATATTCAATTACATGATACCTATTTCGTTGTAGCACACTTTCACATTGTAATGGGATCCGCATCGTTCTTTGGTATGTTAGCTGGGGTGTATCATTGGTTCCCTAAAATGTTTGGACGTATGTTAGATGACCGTTTAGGTTACATTCACTTCTGGTTAACTTTCATTGGTGTATACTTGGTATTTTTCCCTATGCATTATATGGGTATTGCAGGCTTCCCGAGAAGATATTATTCTTGGACAGGTTTTGATGCTTTCTCTTATACTGGAGAAACGAATGAATTAGGAGAGGCTATCATTAAGTTTGCAGACATGAACCAATTGATAACCATTGCTGCCATTATCACTTTCGTTGCACAATTCTTGTTTATATTCAACTTCTTTTACAGCATGTATAGAGGTAGAGTAGCATCAGCTAATCCATGGAAGTCAAATACTTTAGAATGGACAACACCTGTTAACCCTGGTCACGGGAATTGGCCGGGTGAAATACCACAAGTATACCGTTGGCCATATGATTATAGTAAACCAGGAGCTAAAGATGATTTCATTCCTCAGACAGTTCCTTTTTCCGAGACACCGGAATCCAATTTACCTAATGAAGTAGACGAATAAAGAAGAAGCTCCGGAAAACACCGGAGCTTTTTTAATACCATTTAAGCCTTCCGGAGTATTATAAACTACTAGGGAAGGCTTTATTATAAAAAGATGACACTAAGAGGATTTCAAAAATTATTATTGTGGAGCTTGTGCACTGTTTACTTAGTTATATTGGCAGGCAGTGTGGTACGAGCTACTGGCTCAGGAATGGGATGTCCTGATTGGCCTAAATGTTTTGGTCAATACATCCCCCCAACAGACATTTCGGAATTGCCCTTAAACTATACAACAAAATATGCAGTTCAAGGGCATGACGCCGAATTTAATGCAGTAAAAACATGGATAGAATATGTCAATCGTTTGGTTGGTGCTGTAGCCGGTTTACTTATATTCATACAATGTATCGCTTCCTTAAAATGGAGAAGGTTGTCGCTTAAAATTCCTTTGTTATCATTCTTACTAGTAGTATTAATGGGCTTTCAAGCCTTATTAGGCGCAGGTGTTGTTTGGACTTTTTTGTTATCGTATATGATAACACTTCATATGTTAGCCGCATTAGTAATTGTACTTGTTCTATTATATTTAATTGCGCTTGTTAATACCCAACTTACGCCTGAAATCCCAACTGTTAATAAAAGTTTATGGTATTTATGGGTTAGCCTAATTGGATTAACTCTTATTCAAGTCTTTTTAGGTACAGAAGTAAGAGAGAAAATAGATGCTTTAAGTACCCAATTTAACTATATGCATAGGGAGTTATGGATTGATTTATCCGGTACAATATTTTTAATACACCGAAGTTTCTCCATACTAATAGTTGTCCTAACAATCGTCCTATGGAAATATAAGATTCAATCCTTTAGTTGGTGGCAACGAAGATGGTTTCAATTACATACCGGATTTCTTACTGTAGTCGTAGTAGCCGGTATTGGTATGGCTTACGGCTCAATACCGGCTTGGCTACAACCGGTACATTTCTTTTTTTCTTGTATTGTGATTGGTATACAATGGTATTTTGTTTTTCGTTTTATGATAGGACATAAGACATCTTCCGTGTAACTTTGTACCTTAATCCTTAGTACCGTTGATTCAAAAATTAAAGTCGTATTTTGCCTTACTTAAATTTAGATTAAGTGCAACAGTGGCCTTTTCTTCGGGCATTGGCTTTATATTAGCGCAACGCGGAGAATGGAATTGGGCTTCTTTATTTATTTTTTTAATAGGAGGAATGGGGATTACGTTTGCGGCTAACATATTTAATCAAATACTAGAAAAAGATAGCGACTCCTTAATGATAAGGACTATGAAACGTCCTTTACCTGCGAATCATATTTCCATATTGGAAGCATTATGTATAGGCTTATTTTTCTTAATGTGTGGGACTATACTACTTTATTTATATTCAACCCCAAAAGCGCTTGCCATATCCATATTATCCCTTGTACTATATGCATTTTTATATACACCATTAAAGTCTAAATCCCCTTTCGCGGTCATTGTAGGTGCATTCCCTGGGGCATTTCCTCCGATGATTGGTTGGTTAGCCGTTACGAATGAATTTGGTTGGGAACCGGGAGCACTTTTTGGAATACAGTTTTTTTGGCAATTTCCCCATTTCTGGGCAATTGCTTGGGTCTTACATGACGATTATACTAAGGCTTCTATAAAATTATTGCCCACGCCGGAACCGAGTACTAAAGCAGCGAAAATCATGTTCTGGTATACTATATGTTTACTTCCTATGGGCTGGTTACCCTTTTTCTTGCAAATGTCCGGAATTACATCTGCACTTATAACTTTTGCCTGTAGTTGTTTGTTTTTACTTCAGGTAATGTACTTATGGAAACAACCTTCCAAAAAAGCAGCCCTCGCGTTGATGTTTGGATCCTTTCTATATTTACCAATAGTGCAAATTGCCTTAGTACTTGATCGAATTTAAAATTAACGAATTTATGGAAACAAACAGTCCGGAAGCCTTTAACATGAATCCTAAAAAATTCTTACTCTGGTTATTTGTAGTAACTATAATCATGTTTTTTGCTTCCCTAACCAGTGCCTATTTAGTTCGAAGTTCAGATGGAGATTGGCTCCATTTCGATCTTCCTTCTATGTTTTGGATTAGTTCCGGGGTAATCATTTTAAGTAGTCTTACCATGCAATTGGCATACAACGCTGCTGCTAAAAATGAGTTTGAAAAAATTAAAATCTACACAATTGCTACTTTATTGTTAGGAATTATCTTTCTCTATTTACAAGTGAAAGGGTGGGGGCAATTGTATGCCAATAAAATATATTTGGGTGGTAAATACAGTAATCCGGCGGGTTCTTTTGTTTATGTTTTAAGTTTAATGCACGGATTTCACTTGATTACTGGAATTATCTATCTTATAATTATTTTATTATCAGCTTTTAAACAATCTATTCATTCCGGAAGGATTTTGCAAATCGAACTGTGTACAACTTATTGGCACTTTTTAGATTTGCTTTGGATTTATTTGTTTGTATTTTTACAGTTAAATAATTAGAAATAACATATATTTGAATAAAATAGTTTAAACTTTCTTATATGGCAACTGCAGTTATCGACGAAAAAGAAAACAAACAATTATGGGGTGGGGCAGCTGAACCGATGAAAGCGAGTTATGGAAAACTAATGATGTGGTTTTTCTTAATCTCGGATGCGCTTTCGTTCTCTGGCTTATTGATAACCTATGGTTTCTCCAGATTCAGTCATGAATCGTATCAGGGAACAGTAGAGGCCTTTAAAACATCTGTTGAATACTGGCCTATTCCGGAAAAAGTATTTACTCACATACCTTTTTTCCATATCAATGCACCGCTTGTTTTCGTAGGTTTGATGACTTTTATTTTGATTTTATCCTCTGTTACCATGGTTTTAGCCGTAGAAGCCGGTCATAGAAACGATAAACAAGATGTACAAAAATGGATGTTGTGGACTATCGTTGGTGGAATGGCTTTCCTAGGTTGTCAAGCTTGGGAATGGACAATATTTATAACCGGGACACCGGAAGGCTTAACCGTAACGGATGCAGATGGGACTATCCGTCAAATTTTTGGGGCGTCTTTAATTGAAAATGAGTACGGACCTCGTTTGTTTGCTGATTTATTCTTCTTTATTACCGGCTTCCATGGAACGCACGTTTTGTCCGGTGTAGTTATTAATATGATTGTATTTTATAATGTTTGCGTTGGTACCTATGAGCGTGTTGGGCATTATGAAATGGTAGAAAAAGTAGGTCTTTACTGGCACTTTGTAGATTTAGTTTGGGTATTTGTATTTACCTTCTTCTATTTAGTTTAACTCATTAACTGTTTATATTAATAATATGGGACAAGCACATAACAGTCACGTAAGTACTCCAACAGTACAACCAAGAGACCCTGAGAAAATTAAAAAAATACTTAAAGTAACCCTTTATTTGGCGGTTGCCACAGCGATAGAATTTGTTTTAGCTTTTACAGTTCCTAGAGGCTATCTATTAACTTCTATATTCGTTTTGTTAACGTTCTATAAGTCTTTCTACATTGTTGGAGAGTTTATGCACCTAGCTCATGAAGTAAAACTTCTTATCTGGGCGGTTGTTGCTCCCATCTTATTTATCATTTGGTTAATTCTAGCTATGTTGATTGAAGGGAACTATGTATTAGAGTCTCTAAAAGCAATATTTGGTTAATTTTAAAATATATTAAAACCAAACTCCTATAGGGTTGGTTATATACATATGAAAATTACTAAAAAGACCGTGTTCCTGAGTATTATATTCATGATTCCGGTCTTTTTGCTTATTGCTTTTGGCATCTTTGGTAAATCGAGACATCGCTTACCTGTTTTTTTTGCATTAGACTCTATTCAAACAAGTGCCGGATACCAAGTTACGGCCGCTGAAACTATCCCTAATTTTCAATTAACTGATCAGGATAATCAACCATTTACATGGTCATCGCATCAACAAAAGATTAAGGTAGTTGACTTTGTGTTTACTCGATGTGGCGGTATTTGTCCAAAAATGACTCGTCACCTAACAAGGGTTCAAGAGTACTTTAGAGAGGACTCTTCTGTCGTTCTCGTCTCTTTAACAGTAGATCCGGGGTATGACACTGTTTCTATTTTAAAACAATATGCAGATCAATATCAAGCTCAGAAAAAGAAATGGTATTTTCTTACTGGTTCTAAGGACTCTATTTATAAACTTGGTCAACAGCATTTTTATTTAACTACAAAACAAAATGAACTAGATCCAACGGATTTCTTGCATAGTGAAAAAATAGTGTTAGTAGATCAAAACGGATGGATTAGAGGGTATTATAACGGTACTTCTGAAGAAGAAATAGATCGTTTGATTACAGAAATAAAAGTACTTCAGAAGATTTCAATTTCTAATTAATATGGCACTGTCTGAAAAAGTTTCCAATCGTACTATTAACATCATTGCTATAACAATACCTGTTGTAGTAGCACTTTTATTAGGTATTCGAACAAAGTTTGATTTAGGTTCCTGGACCACGGCACTACCCCATATCAATGCATTTATCAATAGTTTTACTGCTCTTACGTTGGTTATTGGTTTCGCGGCTATAAGAAGAGGACTTAAAAAGGCACATAAAATATTTATGTTATGCAGTGTAGCATTAGGTACGGTGTTTTTGGTGTCCTATGTATTATACCATTTATCTAATCCGTCCACAACGTTTGGTGGAACAGGATGGGTGGCGATGGTATATTACATTTTATTGATTTCACATATTACATTAGCAGCAGTGGTTGTGTTTTTTGTATTAAAAGCATTGTATTTTGCTTTTACATCAGATTTTGAAGCACATAAAAAAGTAGTTAAATGGGCATATCCAATATGGCTATATGTATCGATTACGGGAGTCATGGTATATATTCTCATCAGTCCGTATTATAAACATTAAAATTATGTCTTCCAGCATCATTAAAATGATTCTTACTCTTAGTAGCGTGTTTCTACTATACGTTTTATTTCCGACGGATGTAGAAGCACAATGTGCCATGTGTAAGGCTCAACTTGAAAATAAAGCGGATGCTCAAAACACCGGTATAAACTCCGGAATTTTATATTTAATGATATTCCCATATTTTTTAATAGCGGTTATAGCGTATTTGTGGTACAAACATTTTAAAAAAGCTAAATCTGCCTAAGCGTTTAATTCCCTTTTTTTGCTCGGTTCTAATCCGTATTTTTAAATAACCTTATTCTTACTTCCTTGGGCTCGTTTTTAAGACGACATTATTTGCTTACTATTTTCTTATCCATTCTATTATTTACAGAAGGGGCAAAAGAATATTGTATTCGGATAGATCAATGGATGTATAGTCAACAAGTACAATGGCAAGTAGACCGTAATATTTCAAAGATAATACGTCAAAACAAGGAGGTGATACATTATTTGGAAAGGGTATTAGCACCCACCTTCGAAGAATTAAACCATATCCGCATAGGGCCGGAAACTCCCTATTATATTTTTAAAGATAAGCACCTGTATTATTGGTCTAAAGCGAATATGATTCCCGACTATTCAGCTTTAGAAACGGTCGATAG
>JALONH010000025.1 GCA_025455005.1 Cytophagaceae bacterium | reverse complement strand
GCAAATCATAAGTGTAGGAAACGAGGGGAATTGCGGTTGCATGGGACAAGTATTATCCTTTACTCCATTAGAAGCCATTATTAAAAATATACTTACGTTTGCCTTACTGAGCTTTGTATACTTTAATACACCTTCGAAACCCGATTCCAAGCATCGTTATCCTAGTGTTCTATTTTTAACGGTAACTATTTTCTGTTTCGTATATTATCCATGGGAATGTTGCTGTTCCGTTACGAATTCAATATCCTCCGTTTTACCCTATCCAATTACCCCATCTATTCCCGACTCTTTAGAAGATAAGCATACATCGAACCCTAAACATGATTCTATCCCAACGAAACCACAAAAGTCGATAAAAAAAGATCCGTCAAAGGTGAAAACGCCGTCAAACGTAGTGGATATACCTAAAAACTCAAAGCAAAAATTAGCTCCGGTATCCTCTGTTTTTGGAGGTTATACTAAATATAACACCGGCGATATTTTTCCTGATAAAGGTAATAAAATTGTTTGTTTGTTTAATGTTGACTGTGACCACTGTATGGAAACGGCAAAAAAAATTGGCGAATTACATCGCAAGTCACCACTTGAAGTATTGATTTTATTTTGGGGTAATCCGGATCAAACTGCTGCTTTCTTTAAAGTTGCAGGTGTTGAATTCCCTTATCAATTCATAGAAGCCGGTAAATTCTTTCGACTATTAGACACAGCGAATTCTCCTCCTAGAGTAGTTGTAATGAGTCAAGGAAATATTATAGGAGATTTTAATTCAGATAATTTTGATATCACTAAATTAAAAGAATTATACACTACCTATGCTCCGTAAAACGATTCTAACGTTAGTGTGCTCACTACTACTTTTCTTACTATCTTTTGAAATTCATGAACAGAAAAGTAGTCAAGTAAAAGTAATTGTAATCGACGCCGGTCATGGAGGAAAAGATCCGGGTTGCGGCGGAATATATTCTCGTGAAAAAGACATCACGCTAAAAATAGCATTACAACTCGGTACTTTAATCGAATCAAACCTATCGGATGTGAAGGTTATTTACACGCGAAAAGACGATCGTTTTATAGAATTGTATGATAGAGCGGGGATTGCCAATCGGGCTAACGCTGACCTGTTTATTTCTATCCACGTTAATTCAGGCCCCACACACTTAGATGGTACGGAAACGTATTGTATGGGACTTCATAAAAGTGAACAAAACTTAGCTGTAGCACAACGAGAAAATGCTTCTATTTTAATGGAAGCAAATCAAAATCAAAACTATGATGGTTTTGACCCCAACAAACCGGAGTCTTATATCATGTTCTCTTTATATCAAAATGCCAACTTAACGAACTCCACCATTTTGGCTGAAAAAATTGAAAAAGAATTTAGTATATATAATAAGCGAAAAAGCAGAGGAGTAAAACAAGCCGGATTTTTAGTTCTTTGGAAAACAACGATGCCGGCTGTATTAATTGAAACCGGTTTTCTTACCCATCAAGAAGAAGAAAATTATTTAAACTCTGCCAAAGGTAATATTGAAATGGCTTTTGCTATCTATAGTGCTATAGAAGATTACAAAGCTTATATAGAAGCCGAATAAATTTTATTCCCATATTCCCCAACCCATTTTTGTAGCAGCAATTGAAAAAACAAATGTTATGATTACATTCAAATATGCTGTGTAAGATTGTTGAGAATACAAACTGACCGACTCATAGGAAAAGGCCGAAAATGTGGTGAATCCACCACAAAATCCATTTATTAAAAAGAACTTAAGTGAACTATCCAATTGCTGGTTCTTAAAAAAATATCCCATCAACCAACCAACCAGAAAACATCCGATAACATTTGCACTTATGGTATACCAAGGTAATGAACCGGTCCATTTCAATCGAACAAACAGAACATGCAGTAAGTAACGACAAATACTACCCAATCCTCCACCTACACCTATCCAAAAGAGTTGTTGTCCCATAGCTGATTATATAAGTTCTAGTTGTTTATAATTTTGTTCAGTATTAAATAATAAATCATGTGTAACACAAAGTACCATAACAGCATGTTGTTGCACATAACGGTGAAGGTAGGAAAAGAAATGATGACGGTTGACCACATCTAAATATTGAGTAGGCTCATCCAACAACACTACCGGTGCTTGTTGAAGAATAATTTGAACTAACCAACATAATTGTAACTCACCACCGGACAACTGATGCGCCGGTTTATCCCACAGATTACTAATTTGAAACTCGTCTGCAACACGTTTTGCCTTTTCTACTTGTTCTGTAGTATAACCGGATGACGTTCGTTGTCTATAAAAGGCCATCAACAATAAATCGGATACTTTTATCGGAAATTGTAATCGATTAAACTGACCGAGTCGGTGTACCACACTATACCATTCTTTCTCAGAAAAGTTTTTTTTTGTTCGTTGATTTAAAAGTACCTCTCCCCCATGGTCAAAATTAAAATCAGCTATTGCATGGAGTAAACTCGACTTGCCACTTCCATTTCTTCCGGTTATGTATAATATCTCACCGGATGCCAACTCGAAACTTGTCGAGGGCAAACGAATTTTACCGGTAGGTGAAATCACCGATAATTTATCTACCTTAAGGTGGTATGGTTTCATGTACAAAATAAAAAAGAGTCGGAAGGGAATCCGACTCTTTTCTTAATATTCGTCCTCGTTGAAGAAGAAATCATCTTTGGTTGGATAATCCGGCCAAATTTCCTCAATACTTTCATAAGGTTGACCATCATCCTCTAACTCCTGAAGATTTTCTATCACCTCCAGAGGCGCACCGGAACGTACGGAAAAATCAATTAATTCATCCTTAGTTGCCGGCCATGGGGCATCTTCCAAATAGGAAGCTAGTTCTAGTGTCCAGTACATATGCTTATAGCGTTTTTGAACTTGTTTGCAAAAATAAAATTTTAATGAGTTTAAAAAACACTTTTTTTTAAATGTGGATAAAAGCCCTAAGCTATTTTTCCACATGAATTCATATAAAATAACCATATTTGCATGCAAATACCTTTACCTCTTTACTATGAGTGAACAAATCATTTTCTCTATGGCGGGTGTCAGTAAGATCATACCCCCTAAAAAACAAATCATTAAAGACATTTATTTATCTTTTTTCTACGGTGCCAAGATAGGCGTTCTGGGTTTAAACGGATCTGGGAAGTCGACCTTACTACGCATTATTGCAGGAATAGACAAAGAATATTTGGGAGAGATAGCGTTTACGGGAGGGTATAGTATCGGTATGCTGGAGCAAGAACCTGCTTTAGACCCCACCAAAACGGTGAAAGATATTGTAGAAGAAGGCGTTCATGAAATTGTAGCTCTTTTAAAAGAATTTGAAGACATAAATCTTCGGTTTGCAGAACCGATGAGCGATGAGGAGATGAACAAACTCATTGAAAAACAAGGCGTGATTCAAGAAAAGTTGGACCAAGTGAATGCATGGGAACTGGACAGCAAACTAGAAAGAGCAATGGATGCTCTACGTTGTCCTCCTTCAGACGCTTTAGTTAAAAATTTATCAGGTGGTGAAAAAAGACGGGTAGCTCTTTGCCGTCTTTTGCTGCAAGAACCGGATATTTTATTACTCGATGAACCCACCAACCATTTGGATGCAGAATCTGTCCATTGGCTTGAACAACATTTACAACAATACAAAGGAACTATTATAGCTGTAACCCACGACCGTTATTTCCTGGATAATATCGCAGGTTGGATACTAGAATTAGATCGGGGGGAAGGTATACCATGGAAAGGAAACTATTCCTCATGGTTAGAACAAAAACAGAACCGCTTAGCTCAAGAAGAAAAAACCGAATCTAAACGTCAAAAAACATTACAGCGGGAGTTGGACTGGGTTCGTATGTCGCCCAAAGCACGTCAAGCTAAATCGAAAGCACGTATTGGTGCTTATGAAAAATTACTAGGAGAAGAAGCTAAATCTAAAGAAGATAAACTAGAGTTGTTTATACCACCGGGTAATCGCTTAGGTAGCAAAGTAATCTTAGCCGAAAATGTTAGTAAAGCGTATGGCGATAAGTTATTGTATGAAAATTTAAATTTCAGTTTGCCGCAAGGGGGTATTGTCGGTATAATTGGACCAAATGGAGCCGGTAAAACGACTTTGTTTAAATTAATTACAGGTCAAGAGCAACCCGACCAAGGTTCATTTACAGTAGGCGAAACGGTCGAACTTGGATATTACGATCAAGAACACGCTGCATTAGATCCTACAAAATCTGTGTTTGAAACGATTAGTGGTGGAACAGAGCATATTTTACTTGGAAACAAGCAAGTCAATTCGAGAGCATATGTCAGCAAATTTAATTTTAATGGAGCTGATCAAGAGAAAAAAATAGGAGTACTGTCCGGTGGGGAGCGAAATCGAGTACATTTAGCGTTAACCTTGAAAACAGGTGCTAACCTTTTGCTTCTGGATGAACCAACCAATGATTTAGATGTCAATACACTTCGTGCTTTAGAAGAAGCACTAGAAAATTTTGGTGGATGTGCCGTTGTTATTTCTCACGATCGTTGGTTTTTAGATAGAATTTGCACTCACATTCTTGCCTTTGAAGGAGACTCTCAAGTCTATTGGTTTGAAGGTAACTTTAGTGATTATGAAGAAAACAAAAAGAAACGATTGGGTGATGTAGATCCTACGCGAATTCGATATAAAAAATTAGTAAAATAAAGAGAGGACTCCCCTCTCTTTTTCTTTTACTTTAAAAGTATTCAAGTATCTGTTTTTTTTAGTATGTTGTATTATGGTAACAAAAATTAGACTGGGGATATTTTGTTTCGTCCTACTACTTTCCTGTTCTTCTTGTTTTGAAATGATAGAAGATTTGACCGTTAAGAAAGACGGTTCGGGCACTTATAAAGTTTCCTTAAATCTTAGTCAAAGTAAGACACAAATCGATAAAATACGAACACAAGACTCCATATTAAAATATAAAGTTCCCACATCAATCGATGTGGAAAAACAATTAGAGTCAGCGAAACAGATTATCAGTGCACAAGAAGGCATCTCCAATACGTCTATAAAGTTTGACCACGTAAACTACCTCTATCATATTCAATTTGACTTTACCAATATAAGTCAATTAAACAAAGCGATTCAAACACTATGGAAGACCTATGACAAACAAGCCCCTGATGTATTAGAATTGTATACGTTTTCAAGCGGTAAATTCATGCGTCAATCAGATAATGCTCATATTTCACATATCGTTTCGAAAGCAGGCAATCAGGAAGTAGAGATGTGTAGAAGTGCTACCTATAGGATTATTTGTCGATTTGAGGAACCTATTGCGTCAACCTCTAGCAATTATTACACCCTATCCCCTTCTAAAAAAGCAGCTATGTATAAAAATGATTTATGGACAACGCTTTCCTATAAACAAGCTTCCAACGTTACCTTTGATTTAAATCCTTAATAGTATATGTTTTCAAAAATCTGCCTTATTCTATCCCTGTCGTTATTTTTTAACGTCACTGTATGGGCTCAAAACGACCTAAGCCACTATATACCTAAAGATGTTTTTGTATATATACAAGTCAATGGGGATTCTTTAAATAATAAAATTGACTTTGATGCTATTCGTTCTACCGACTTGTATAAAGATTTTATATTTAAATTATCCGACAATAGAAGTGCTGAAGATAGAGCTATTGTAAAGCTTTTTGAAAATCCAGATGAAACCGGAATAAATTTTAAAGCCCCTATGTATTTCTATAATTTTTTAATAGAAAACGACGCTCCGTCGAAAAGTAAAAAAGTGAAATACGACAACTATTATGAAGTTGATGCCTATGATACCGATATCGATACACGTGAATTATTGACCATATATTTACTACCTATCCTAAATGTAAACGATTTTCAATCCTTTGTTAAAAATCTTTTTGAAAAAGAAATTAAAATTAGCAAATGGGGCAAAGTTGGATATTACTTTATAAAAGACGGAGTGATATTTTATTTTGATAAAGAAAAACTAATCATCACCGTATTGCCAGAAAGTGCTCGTTCGTTTAACTACAATACGTACTCGTACAAGCCCGTTTCTCCGGCTGTTGTTAAAAAATTCATACAAGTATCGATAAAGGATTATAGTACTGCATCTATTTCACAAAATGATACAATTATAAAACTAAGAAAAACCGCTTCTGATGTTATCGTTTATCAAAACATGCCTAAATTAAAAAATATGAATAACCTTTGGGAAGAAATAAACGATACCTCTTATTTAAAGAATCCAAATTTATTCTCCAATGCGTTAATTGATAGTATCAGTTATACCAACTGTTTATCTTTTGATAACGGAATTATTCGATCTATAGGCAATTCTAATTATAGTTCCGCTTTAGGAAACATTATCAATCCTATATTTCAAGTAACTCCAAGTGAATCGTTTGCTTCTCTTATATATCAAGCACCTGTAACGAGCTATTTAAATTATAGTGTAAGTATTAAAGCCTTGCACCATTTTGTAGATTCTAACTTTAAAATCAATATGGATACGATTGTTTTTAAAACCTACAGAAAGTATGCAGCGAATCAAATGGAAAGTGACAAATCTATAAAAGCGTATCGTGATAAAATAGATTCCATCCATCATTACTTATATAAAGATTATGGCAAACCGAAATCAAATGTTAGGTCGTCCAATATTAAGGCCGAAACAGATTCCGGCACCGTTTACAAAGAAGAAAACGATTATGTGTATACGTATTCATGGCACCAATCTAGAGATGAATATGAATTAAACGACAATATTAATTGGTATGAACAAGATAGTCTAGAACAAGTTATCGATTCCTTACAAATTTTAATTGAAAATCGTAAAGATACTGTAGCCAAAAACGAATTGCTTAGAATGGGCATAAAAGGAGATGATGTTTGGAATTTATTTAAAGGCGACATCTTGTTTATGTACCATGCTATGACTTCTATTGAGCAAAAATATATCGATTACGAAACAGACGAGGAATTCAATACCAAAGAAGTAGAAAAAACTAAAAAAATCCCTTTCCCTCTCTTTACACTGGCACTATCCGGTGGAGATAAAGAAACAATTGAAAGGTATTTAAAATTGGCTACAGAAGAGGGAATATTAAAAAAAGAAGGCAAACGTTATTTAATAATACCGGGCAATTTTAATAGTTACTTATGGTTTGATGGATCAAATATTATTATTACAAATGATAATAATATTCAACCGAATAAGAAATCTGCATCTAGTATTAGTGCTTTCGAAAAAGAAAACTACGATAGAATCATTGAGAACTCGAATAGTTATTTTGTAGAAATAGGAAAAATCTTATCCTCCACTTCTCATTATATGGAAGATAAAGAAGTAGCAGAAATTCTCGAAATTCTAGCCTCCTACTTTGATGAGACTGAATCGTTCACACGACAAACTCATACAAATGGATATAGAAACGAACAATATATATCGTTCAATGACACTTCTAAAAACAGCATTAATCTATTAGTGGATATGGTCAATGCTATTTATGTTCATTTTAAAAAGTGAAAAACAGTTTATTCATTCTACTCTTAAGTTTATTGCTTATTACTTGCACTAAACAGCAACCGGCTGCAACCGGATTATATCTTCCTAAGGGGACACTTGCGATAGTAGAAATTAACGAGCCCATGTTAATTAAAGAGTTGCTTCTCCATAGACTATGGTCGAACCGTTGGTCTATAGGTGATCAAGACTCACTCCCTCTACCCCTTGAGTTAATTAAACACAAATCTGATTGGGGGCTTGAAGACAAAAATACCCTTATTGTTAACGGAGAGTTCAATGGTACATATTATTGGGCGTTTGTTTATTCTATCAAAGACTCCAGTATCATAAAAGAAAAATTAAATACTCGGGCTGCCCCCAACCTCTATTGGAAGGTACTATCCAACTACCTTATTCTAAGTGTATCCTTCAACATCCATGACATTCCCATTCAAGATTGGATAGTATACCAACAGACACCACGACGTTGGACTAACACGGAATGGGGATTCGGTTATGTAAAAGGAAAAAATAAAAATGGAACCCCTGAAATATATACTGTACAATTTTTTCTAGAGGATAAAACGGTTTTACTAAATATTTCAAAGACATCTATAGATAGCGCTCCACAACTCCGCCTTGATTCCCCTCCCGGCTTGTATGTTTCAACCAGCATGGCCGATGTAGTACAGTGGATACCTAAAATCAACCAGCACCTATACCAACGATTACTCCATTCCCTAAAAAACGATACCATTGTTTCTAGAGCTGTATATAGCTTACCGATTCGTTTTTATTGTAGTGGATGGGACACCCTCCAACAAATAACGTATACCACTCAAGTAAACGAAGAATTTGAAACGCGTTTAGTTCCGAGTGTTCAAAAAATTCTTTATCCCAAAGCCGTAGCTACAGTGCCAATAGATGCTTCTTCGCAAACCCTTTTGCATTGGCTTCAACAACAACGCATCATTCAAACCCAATCCAAAAAAAGTGCGGTCATACTTGGCGCCTTCCCATCCTATATAGTAGCAAAAGATACCGTCTTTGTATGGTATACCGGTGAGAAACCTCTCGTTCATTCCGATGTTACCGATACCACTATTCTATTTTCCTATAGACCGGGATTTTTATACAATGAACCACGATCAGCATCATTGGGCTATTCTATTTCAAAAACAGATTCTATATTAAACCTATATGTACAACAATTTGTAGTAGCTCAACACCCCTCCGGAATAAAAGGAAGTATTAAATTTAAAGGAGACGAACATCCGATTGAGCAATGTGCTCAATTAAGTCAACTACTTTTACAATCAAGGATGGATACAACCTTGCGAAGCCGGTAGTTGTAATAATTTTTGTTGCTCTTGCATTTCTTCCGGTGTTAAGTGTACCCCTTCCTGTGGATTCAAATCCGGACTTCCGGCATCCATCCAAGCACTATACCAAATGCTGGCCAGTAGATATACAGAAGCTTGTAACCTACGTTCTACCATACCATTTAATAAGACATGGTACTTTTGACAAAATACTCTTGAATATGTTCTTATAGTACTTCCGTTCCGTTCTTCGTAGGTAAAGTGTTGTGCAGCCGGAAGACTGAGTGCGACCTTACGTTCGAAACTTAACACAGAATCAACCGCTTGATTGGACGCTCGAAGAGCATCCCAAACCGCTTTTTCTTTATTAATTATATAGTCAGGTTTTTGAACATAATAAAAATAAGTTTCTTGATAGATTTCCGGAAGACGAGATTCCCAGAGGCCATGAATACCCTGCTGATGCGTCAGTTGACCATTATAATTTTTTGTAGTATGTAAGGGCACGTGCAAGTCGCCCACATAATGCCCAATATCAGATGAAAGTTTTATAATTCGACTGACCTCTTTCTCTCTAAACGCTTGAGTTAACTGAAGGATTAGATAGGTCAAGTTCCAAGGTAAAGAACCATGTCGATGAATAGAATCCAGAGAATATCGATTGACTGCTTGATGGTATGGAATCGGAGTTGATCGGTAAAGTATAGAATCGGTATAAAACTCTTTATCCCAGTAATGTTTAGGAGCTTCTTGAGGAAGAATGTACCTCCGTTTATCCGGATCCACAGCATGGTCAGTTATAAAATGGACATGTTTCTTATAAAAAGATCCTAGTTCCGGAGGTAAAGAATATACGGCAATTTTGTTAATTTCTTTGTGGGCAAAAAATCCCCAAGAAGTGGATAAAAAGGCAAAAAGCAGCCCTATTATCAAAAATTTTGGTTTTGACACTTGATTTTCCATAGCTGATTACCCACAAATCTAAAGATATTTAGCCATTTTGTAGTATATATTTGGAAAATTAAATGTCAAATCCTACCTTTGCAATCCATTATTGAGTAGAAAGATACACATTACCTATGGCAAACCATAAATCATCTTTAAAGAGAATCCGTTCTAACAGAGCGAAATATTTATTAAACCGCTACCAAATGAAAACGACACGTACGTTTATTAAACGTTTACGTGCTACTACAGAGAAAGCGGAGGCATCGGAATTATACAAAAAAGTTGTTTCCATGATTGATAAATTAGCAAAGAAAAACATCATTCATAAGAACAACGCAGCCAATAAAAAATCTAAGTTAGCGAAATACGTGAATCGTTTAGCGTAAGCTCAACCAATCTTTTTCAATAAAAAAGCTCTGATTTGTCGGAGCTTTTTTATTTTAGTTTAGTTTAATCAACCTGCTTTTTTCATCTAACATACAGCTATGGAAACCACTACGACATCCGGAGGTATACCCTCATGGGCAGAAGACGATCGTCCTCGAGAAAAACTTATTTTAAAAGGAGGAAAAGCACTATCGGACGCGGAGCTCATTGCGATTCTACTAGGATCGGGGAGTAAAGAACTCAGCGCAGTAGATTTAGCAAAAGTGCTCTTAAAAGATAACGATCAAAATATTCATGAACTAGCTCGAAAGTCGATCGAAGAACTTTGTAAATACAAGGGAATCGGAGAAGCAAAAGCCGTAACCATACTGGCCGCGCTAGAGTTGAGTAGACGACGATCAGAACAAGAACAGGTGAGTCGACCTCAAATTAAATTTTCTGAACATGTTTATCAATTAATGCGAGGAGAGTTAATGGATTTGCCCTATGAAGAATTTTGGATTTTATTATTAAACCGAAGTAATCATGTACTTAAAAAAATCAAAATAAGCAGTGGTGGTGTAACCGGAACAGTCGTAGACAGTAAACTTATTTTTAAATATGCCTTGGAGCATTTAGCTTGCTCTATTATATTAGTACATAATCACCCTTCCGGACAATGTAGACCTAGTCCGGAAGATATTCAGCTTACGCAAAAACTGAGTAAAGCAGGGGCTTTATTGGACATCCCAATATTAGACCATGTTATCATAGCACAACTTAAATGGTATAGTTTTGGAGACGAAGGACAAATATAATGCGCTCAAACGGAAAGGGATTATTCGTTACATCATTGTAGGCGCTGTAATAGCGGTTGTATTAGGTTTAATTCTTACCGGTATAAACAGTAATTCCTATGAAGAAACAATCGAAACATTTCGTCAACAGAAAGACGCTAATTTTCGACAATCCATTAAATCCCCCATTACAGAAAAAGACACCTTTTATGGGTTAAACTATTTTCCGATTAATCCGGAGTTTAAAGTAAAAGCGTTCATCACTTATTTGAGAGATACGACCCGTATTTTTCTACCTAGAAACGATGGTAAAGTATCTACCTACGTAGCTTACTTAAAGGCCGATTTTAAAATCAAACAACAAAATTTAAGTTTAATCTTGTATAAACATCCGGAAGAAGAAAGTAATGCCCCTACCCTATTCCTTCCTTTTTATGATGCCACGAATGGGGAAAGCACGTACGAAGGTGGGCGTTATTTAGATGTTCCCTTAACCAATAACCAAACCATCGATATTGATTTTAATTATGCCTATAATCCGTATTGTGTTTACAACTACCAATATTCTTGTCCTATACCTCCGATTAGCAATAAATTGCCGATCGCGATACCGGTAGGCGAAAAGATGTACAAACGATAACGGTATGGCTTTCGAATATCAACCGGAATATTGGATAAAAAAAGGAATTGCTACTGAAGTCACCTTTAAAGCGGCCTTGTCCGGAGGCAAAGGTGGGCAACATGTAAACAAAGTACATACTAAAGCTGAATTGTATTGGAATCCCAGAAACTCATTTTTACTAACAGATGAACAAAAAGAAAAAGTGTGCGCTTCATGGGAACGCAAATTATCCGATGAAGGATGGTTGAGGGTAACATCAGATGAAGAACGCAGTTTGATAATGAATAAGAAAAAAGGATTACAAAAATTAGTTCAGCAGTTGGCTCAAGTTTTTGTGGTACCTAAAAAAAGACGACCGAGTGCTCCTACAGCTGCTTCCAAGAAAAAGAAGCGAGAGAGTAAAGAAATCCAAAAAACACGGAAAGAAGGCCGTCGAAAAATAGACCCAAGTAATTTTTAATACTTACTAATCAGCAACTTAAATCTTATATAAGGTTTCCTACACTTCCACACGCTGAATTTTCATAAAAAATGTGCAATTTTGCACTCGTTTTATTAATAGAAGCAATCTTATTTCAAAGCAATAGCAACATGGCTAATTATTTTAACACCTTACCGTTACGCGAAAAATTAAACCAATTAGGCGTTTGTGAATTCATGGATAACAGCGAATTCTCTGACGGAGTAAATGTTTTAAAAGGAAAGAAAATCGTTATCGTAGGATGCGGTGCTCAAGGATTAAACCAAGGATTAAACCTTCGTGATTCCGGACTGGATGTATCTTATACACTTCGTAAAGAAGCTATCGACAGCAAAAGACAATCTTGGAAAAACGCTACAGACAACGGATTCACCGTAGGTACTTACGAAGAACTAATACCAACTGCCGACTTAGTAATTAATTTAACTCCGGACAAGCAACATACTTCTGTTGTATCTGCCGTTATGCCTTTGATGAAAAAAGGAGCAACACTATCGTATTCTCATGGTTTCAATATCGTAGAAGAAGGTATGCAAGTGCGTAAAGACATTACGGTCATCATGGTAGCGCCTAAATCTCCGGGCTCTGAAGTTAGAGAAGAATATAAAAGAGGTTTTGGAGTTCCAACTCTTATTGCTGTGCATCCGGAAAACGATCCGGAAGGCAAAGGATGGGATTGGGCTAAAGCTTACTGTGTAGGTACCGGTGGTCACCGTGCCGGCGTTTTGAAATCATCCTTTGTGGCGGAAGTAAAATCGGACTTAATGGGTGAACAAACCATCTTATGTGGTTTATTGCAAACCGGTTCTATTTTATGTTTCGACAAAATGGTAGAAAAAGGAATCGATAAAGGGTATGCGGCTAAGCTGATTCAATATGGTTGGGAAGTTATCACGGAATCTTTAAAGTTTGGTGGTATCACAGCTATGATGGATAGATTAAGTAATCCGGCTAAAGTAAAATGTTTTACTATTTCAGAGGAACTTAAGAAAATCATGCGTCCGCTTTTCCAAAAACACCAAGACGATATCATGAGTGGTGAGTTCTCCCGTGTTATGATGGAAGATTGGGCTAATAATGATAAAAACTTATTAACCTGGAGAGCAGCAACCGCTGAAACAGCTTTTGAAAAAACAGCTGCGGGAGATATAAAAATTGCAGAACAAGAATACTATGACAACGGCTTGTTAATGGTTGCTTTAGTTCGTGCGGGTGTTGAATTGGCGTTCGAAACCATGACAGAGTCCGGTATAAAAGAAGAATCTGCATATTACGAATCCCTTCACGAAACACCACTTATCGCCAATACTATCGCTCGTAAAAAACTATATGAGATGAATCGTGTGATTTCTGACACTGCAGAATATGGTTGTTATTTATTTGACCATGCATGTAAACCTCTTTTAGCAGATTTCATGAAAAAAGTAGAGACAGACATTATAGGTAAAAACTATAACACCGGTAAAGATAACGGTGTAGATAACGCGACCTTAATTGCTGTGAACCAAGTTTTACGTATGCACCCAATTGAATTGGTTGGTGCTGACTTAAGACAGGCAATGAAAGATATGAAGTCTTTAAGCTTAGGCGATCAACGATAATTCTTATCGTTGGTATAAGATTGAAAAACCCATCGCCAACCGATGGGTTTTTCATTTTATTGAATTCATTCTTTTACATGCACTGGCTTCTATTCAATTTGTTATACATCTAAATAAAATATTCTTTTATCGACATATAATATTATTTAGTCGATTATTTTACTGCCCTTTTTAGAGGATTAGGAAACAAATTTGTACGATAGTAGGATTACCAATACTTAACACCTATCCAATACTACATTATGTATTTCTTACTAATTCTTCATTGGCTTTTATCCACAAATATTCAAAACTCAGAATCATCTCTAAACTTTCAGAAGCGTACCGTTGACAGTTTAGTACAAGTTATCGATTCCGAAGCGCTCGTTCCATATAAATCGGAAGAACATCACATTAAACCGGAATACCACCATACCTTACACAAAACGTTTAGCACCTTTTATTTTAAAGACGAACGTACTAAAGATGTTACTAAAATAGTTCATATGGAATCGCATGTAGACTATAGAATCACAACATACTATTTCAATAATAAAAATCTGATATTGATAAAAGTATTGGAACGATTACAAAAAGCACCACAGACCGCCATCTCCGGAAATTATTATTATGAAAACAATGCTTTAATTTTCAAAGAAGAGTTCAACGGTACACCTAGTGTCAACCCTAACAGTTTAGCGAATGCAGCCCGCGACTTAACGAAATAATTTACCTCTACTCTACCGTAGCTTAAGGAGCAGAACGAAAGTTTCTGCTCCTTTTTTTGTACCTTTGTGCCCAATACTTTACGATACCGCATGAAAATAGCTTACAACTGGTTAAAACAATTTATTGACATCTCAGAATCGCCGGAAGAAATTGGTGCATTGTTGACTAAATCCGGATTAGAAGTTGAAAAAATAGAACGATTTGAAACCATTAAAGGAGGTTTAGAAGGTTTAGTAGTGGGCAAAGTACTAAGTGTTCTCCCCCATCCTAATGCAGACAGACTTCGCTTAACCACAGTAGATATTGGAGAAGATAAGCCTTTAGCTATTGTTTGTGGAGCACCTAACGTGGCTGTGGACCAAACTGTAATCGTAGCTACTATCGGTGCCACCTTATACCCAAGTAAAGGGGATGCGTTTACGATTCAAAAATCTAAAATTAGAGGTGAAGTATCGGAAGGCATGTTATGTGGAGCCGATGAAATTGGTGTAGAAGGTTCTACTGAAGGTATTATTGTATTAGATGCTTCTTACACGCCCGGAACACCCGCTAAAACAGTTTACAAAGTAACAACAGATACCATTTTTGAAATAGGCCTTACACCGAATCGTTCAGATGCTGCTTCGCATTTAGGTGTTGCTCGCGACTTGAAAGCGCTTTTACGTAGAAATTTAAAATCTATTGATATCAAAGGATATAATCCGGGATTTAGAGAGAGCGGTATAAAAGTAAAAGTAGAAAATACAAAAGCTTGTCCCAAATACACCGGTTTAGTCATTTCTAATGTAACGGTTAAAGCCTCTCCGGATTGGTTAAAGCAAGCTTTACAGTCTATTGGAGTCAATAGCATTAATAACGTGGTAGATGTGACCAATTATGTTTTACACAGCTTAGGTCAACCTTTACATGCCTTCGATTTAGATGAAGTAAAAGGAAGTAGTATTGTAATTAAAAACAGTACGACTACGCTTCCATTCACTTTATTAGATGGTAGTGTAAAACAGATAACGGATCAAGATGTACTCATTTATAACGCATCCGAACCGATGTGTCTGGCGGGAATAATGGGCGGTAAAGAATCCGGTGTCACAACTTCTACTCAACATATATTTTTAGAGTGTGCATATTTCAGTGCGGAAACTGTTCGTTCTTCCTCTATGCGGCATGGTATCAAAACAGATAGTTCTTTCCGTTTTGAAAGAGGTACAGATCCCAACATCTGTATCACTGCGTTGAAAAAAGCCGCTGCTTTGATTGTTGAAGTAGCCGGAGGTGAAATATCAAGCGATATTATAGATACCAGAAGAGAAGCGTTTGAACCGTTTAAAATAGAAACAACGCATAAGCGCATTTGTCAATTAATCGGTAAAGAAATTCCATCGGATACCATCATAGAAATATTATCTTATTTAGATATTAAACTCGCTTTTCGCAACGGCGAATTATTAGTATTTGAAGTACCCAGATATAGAGTTGATGTACAACGAGAAGCAGACTTGGTAGAAGAAATATTGCGCATCTATGGATATGATAATATAGAATTAAGTGCTCACTTGAATACCAATTTCATAGCACCGTATCCGGAAAAAAATACACGTATCGTACGCAAACGAATTGAACAGTTATTGATTGGTAAAGGATTCCACGAAATCATGGGGAATTCATTGACTCGCTCATCTTATATCGAGTCAGCAGGTCTACAAGACGCTGCAGTACCTATATTAAATAAACTGAGTGAAGAGCTAGCTTATATGCGTCCCAGCATGGTCTTCTCCGGTTTAGATGCCGTTGCATATAACATCAATAGAAAGCAGAAAGATTTAGCCTTATATGAAATTGGTAAAATTTATACCAAAAAAGGATCTAAATACATAGAACAAAACCGCTTGTCTATTTTTCTAACCGGAAATCAATTCGCTGAATCGTGGCAAGCGAAAAGTGTATCGTATGATTTCTTTGACTTAAAAAATATCATTGTACAGTTCTTAGAAATTTTCCATCTGCAACCTACCTCAGCAGCCGCTATAGAAGGCTCTTCTCTTATCGATACCGGTATTGAATATAAAGATGGCGTTTACACATTTATTACCCTAGGATACATTTCAAAACCCTTATTGAAAGCAGCCGATATCAAACAAGATGTTTTGTATGCTTCTATTGATTTGGATTGGGTATTAAAGCTTTATACTACTCAAGCATCGTATAAAGAAATTCCTAAATTTCCGGAAGTGCGACGGGATTTATCTTTAGTGGTTGATAAAAAAGTTACGTACGAAGAAATAAAAGAAATAGCCTTGAAAACAGAGAAGCGTATTCTTCAATCGGTTACTATTTTCGATATTTATGAAGGAGAAAAAATGGCCTCCGGCAAAAAATCATATTCTATTAGCTTTCAATTGATCGATAAAGAACAAACGCTGACAGATGAAACTATAGACCAAACCATGAATAAGTTAATGGCTCAATTTGAAAAACAATTAGGTGCAGATATTCGGAAATAATTCTATTCCCTTTTAAAGTAAAAAAAAGACCGATAAGAAAATTATCGGTCTTTTTTTTATGGTGTTAGTTATAATTAGTTCCCTGTAGTAGGCGCTGTAGGTTGAGGGGTCGTCCCTGTACCTTGAGGCGTATTCGGTGTTGTAGTATTAGAACCATTAGTTGTAGGTTGACTATTATGGTAGTTTGCTTTTTGAATCATTTCTTCAAAAAACAATATGGACCAAATGATATTTTCTTTGTCCGCATAAGGGATAATATCTGTCAATGTTTCATTTACAGAATTTAAATACTCTTGTTTGTTCTCCACTTCTTTTTCTAAATGAGCCAAATTTTCTTTTGTCTTTGGAATACCCATATCCGATAAGGTTGCACCCGGCTTGCTGTGTAATGCTAAAAATGGAACCAATTCTGTAAGGATAGCGATTCGTTCTTGATATATCTTAGTTAACTCTAATTTACCCATTGCTTCTAATTCGGCACGAGTGTGCACTTTAGATAACTTAGCACTCGCATTGACATACGTCAGTTCCCCAGGGCTTTTAGATTGAGCTTGAGATACCATATTAAATCCAAAAGCGCTGAGAGCTAAGATGGAAAGGAGTGCGATTCGTTTCATAAAGTTGTAGTGTTTAGTCTAGTACAAATTAACGGATTTTAAATATAATATTTTCAATATTAATATGCACTATTTTAACATATTTAACTAGAAAAATTGTAATTGCCTCTTTTATCGACGTAATTAATCCTACTATCAGGTTAGATTGTTTCATTTTTTAACTTAAATTGAGGTTATGAATTCGAACGAACTTTTGGCAGCACTAGAATCTTTAGAAAATAAGGCTAAGTTGTTGACTCATAAATACCAAGAACTTCAAGCCAAGTATCAGGCGGCTATAGAACAAAACCGTATCCTTCAGCAAGAAATAGAACTTAAAGAAGAACAGCTAGTAAATTTTTATAATCAAGATAAAATAACTAAAATTGTATCATCAATCGCAGAGGATTCATTGAGAAAAACAGAATTGAAGTTGAAAATCAATGAATATATTCGAGAGATCGATAAGTGCATCGCCACATTAAGCAACTAACTCATTGATTATAACCCTTTATGGGTGAACTATCGATAAAAATACGAATTGGTGATCGGGAGTACCCGATGCGCATCGACTCCGGTGAAGAAGAGAAAATACGCATAGCCGGCAAGTTGATCAACGAAAAACTTCGTCAATTCAAAGATCAATTTGGCATAGACGACAAACAAGATTTGTTAGCCATGACCACTTTTGATGCTGTTGTCACCCTGTTGAAAGGAAATGAATCGACCGAAACGTATCATCAAACGATTCAACAACGGTTAGCATCCATTGATCAAATTTTAAGTACTGCTTTATCTGAATAATTAGGCCTGCATTTCTACTCTCCTGCGGTGTTTACCATAAAATAATGTTAACACCATGTCTGAAAATTTAATTTATATCCTCATCACGGCCATTTTGTCTCTTGGAATAGGGATAGCCGTAGGGCGACTTCTTCTTCAAAAAGTTCTATCCAAGTACGAAGCTGAAGCTATTGAAAAATCCAAACTTATCCTTAAAGAAGCTGAGTTAAAGGCTGAATCGGTTAAAAAAGACAAACAATTAGAAGCAAAAGAACATTTTTTAAAGCTGAAAGCGGAGTTTGAAGAAGAAAGCAACAAAAAGAAAAATGTTATTCTTCAAAATGAACAAAAAATCAAACAACGGGAGCAAAGTGCGTCTAAAATGTTAGAGCAAAATCAGCGAAAAGAAGCTGAATTGGACTCATTACGGGAGAACTTAACTGCACAGTTAGATATCTTAAACAAACGCAAAGAAGATATCGAAAAAGTGCGTTTGCAACAAATCGCTCAACTAGAGAAAATAGCTACGTTAACACACGAAGAAGCCAAAACGCAATTAATGGAGACCATCAAAGAAGAAGCACGTTCTGAAGCCTCTTCTTATATTAAAACCATTACCGATGAAGCTAAAATGACCGCTACAAAAGAAGCTAAAAAAATAGTCATAGAAACGCTTCAACGTACCGCTACAGAGCATGCCATCGAAAACTGCGTATCTGTTTTCAATATTGAAAGCGACGATATTAAAGGGAAAATTATCGGTAGAGAAGGACGTAATATTCGTGCTTTGGAAGCCGCAACAGGTGTTGAAATCATTGTAGATGATACACCGGAAGCCATTATTATCTCCGGTTTTGATCCGGTACGCAGAGAAGTAGCCCGCCTTTCTTTACACCGATTGGTACAAGACGGACGTATTCACCCTGCCCGAATTGAAGAAGTGGTGGCTAAAACCACCAAACACATCGATGATGAAATAGTAGAGATTGGGGAACGTACTGTTCTAGACTTGGGAATCCACGGTTTACATCCAGAATTAATAAAACTTGTAGGACGTATGCGTTTCCGTTCGTCTTACGGACAAAACTTATTACAACACTCGAGAGAAGTAGCAAAACTTTGTGCTACTATGGCAGCCGAGTTAGGTCTAAATGCTAAAGTGGCGAAACGTGCCGGTTTATTACACGATATTGGTAAAGTATATCCGGAGGAGCCGGAATTACCCCATGCATTATTAGGTATGGAGTTGGCCAAAAAATATAAAGAGTCGGCTGAAGTATGTAATGCCATCGGTGCCCACCACGATGAAATTGAAATGACCGGTTTGATATCCCCTATTGTACAAGTATGTGATGCTATATCCGGTGCTCGTCCGGGTGCTCGAAGAGAAGTTATGGAGCAATACATCAAACGTTTGCATGACCTTGAAACCATGGCCTTATCTTTTGATGGCGTAACAAAATGTTTTGCTATTCAAGCAGGGCGTGAATTGCGTATCATGGTCGATGCTGAATCAGTTAACGATGAAAAAGCAGGTGTTTTATCCTTTGACATTGCTCAAAAAATAGAAAAAGAAATGCAATATCCGGGACAAATTAAAGTAACCGTAATACGTGAAATGCGTTCCGTTAATTACGCTAAATAATACTGTAGCTTTACATAAAAAAACACGTAAGATACCTTACGTGTTTTTTTATTTCATTTGACGATACGTTAAGTTGACTCGAACACCCTGTACTTTTTTCTGAATCGGAAGTTGGTGTTTCCAATATTGTTGTACCACCCCTTTCATGATTAGTAAACTTCCATGGGGCAACTGTAAGGAAATCGTTTCATTTGTAATCTTATGCCGAAAATCAAATCGACGTTCTGCACCTAAGCTAATAGACGCAATAGTAGCGAAAGCAACCAATTCTTTTTCATTATCCGTATGCCACGACATACCTTCTGATCCGTTGGCATAGCGATTCGCGAGACAAGAATTAAAGGGGGTGTCTGTCACCCTAATTAACGATTCTTTAAGCTCGTTCAATAAGGAAGTGAAGGATACTATATCTTTTTTTACACCGGAGTACGTATACGATTTCATCGAATCCGACATCCAAACCATTGTTCGTTTAGTGGTGATTTCTTTACCATACAGGATTACTTTATCCGGTACCCAGGACAACTCCTTTTCTACATGTTTAAAATAGGTATCGGCTTCTGTAATCGATAAAAAATCAGGTATTAAAAAAACTTCCCCATCATAGGGCAAAAGATTTTTACTCTTTGGTATAGTTTTCATGAAGTTTCTGCGTGATTTGATGTACTACCGCATCTAATTCTTCAGCTGAAACAGTTATATAGTGAATAAGTTCATCTCTGTAAGACTCCGCGTTAGGATCTTTCTGAAATAGATAAATTAACCCTTTGAGACGACACAAAGGACCCCGTAGTTTATGTGCATTCATAAACGCATATTCTTCCAGTTGTTTGTTACGTATAAACAACTCCTCTGTCCTATTTTTTACTTTTTCTTCTAAGCGCTCATTCATCCAACGTATTTCGTCCCGTTGTACTTCTAAAATTCGGTTCTGTTGTTTAATCTTTTCTTTACTCTCCACAATTGTTTGTTCCGCCAATTTTCGCTGGTTGGACTTCCAGGCAATGGTTATAATATCGGCCATGCCTCGTGCCAACAATACATCTTCCGGTGTCCACGAATAAGAAGTGTATTGTTGTTCACAACAAATTATCCCACCTAATCGATCTTCTATAAAAAAGGGGACATCTAACATTGATTTTATTTGCAGTGGTTTCAAGTAAAAATCTGTAAATTCTTTCGTCCATTTATTTTCTTGAGCGTCTTCTGAAAGAATAACTTGTTGATTTAATATCGCGCTAAAATAAATGGGTGCTGTTGCTTCAACAATTTCTATAGGATCTCGTGTTACTACACCTTGGTTATAATATTGTATGCTGCAGATACTTTTCGATTCACTTTTATACTCCCAAACACTAACACGGGTAATCCCTAAAAATTGCGCTAGTTGAGTAACGATTTTGGATAAAGACTCATCCCAATTTCCTAATTGAATATCTTGGTCTTTGACCATATCCATTAATAGTTGAGTGATCGATTCAAGCCTTTCATTCTGTTGAAACTGTTGTATCTTTAATTCTTCTTTAATTATATGTTGTTCATCTAATGTATTTTTCAACTTTACATATTTCTGATGAAGCGAGACATAATCGTGAACGGATTGAAGTAATATAGAAAGGGTACCATCCGATTGTTTACAACTCTTTCCGTTTACCCAATGTTCCCCTTTGGAGGTAAAGATGGGGAAGCAGAATTCGACTGCTTTTTCTTTTTTCAGTAAACCTAAAAGTACTATTCCTTCCGGTTTCTCCGCAATAGGAAAAATATCATCTATACAAGTGGGCATTATTCCGTCATTCATCCAGGATAAAAACATGGGAGTAGCATCTATTATTTTTCCATTTCCCTCTAGCTTTACCATACTAAAGGGTACATCTAGTTGGCTCCACTCCTGAGTTGTCGGTTGAATAGATTGTAAGAACTCCCACAAGACATCCGGTAGAATTCGAAATCCTTCTACTTTTAAATCCTCGTATAAAGAAAAGCGGGTGGAAAACATAAAAATCTCTTTAACTAAGAATAATTTAAAGAAAAAAAAGGAAATAAAAAAGGGAGACAAAATCTCCCTTTTTAAAAACTTAAGCTAATTGCTTTTTTAATGCTTTTGCCATGGTTTCTCCGATGTCTGCCGGGGATTGAACCACGTGTATTCCACATTCTGCCATAATTTTCATTTTAGCAGCTGCTGTATCGTCTGCACCGCCAACTATAGCTCCGGCGTGGCCCATACGACGTCCCGGAGGTGCTGTTTGACCCGCTATAAACCCTACTACAGGTTTCTTAGCGTTGGCTTTAATCCAACGAGCGGCTTCTGCTTCCAACTGTCCACCTATCTCCCCAATCATGATGATACCTTCAGTTTCCGGATCGTTCATCAATAATTCTACTGCTTCTTTAGTCGTTGTTCCGATAATAGGATCCCCTCCGATTCCAATGGCTGTTGAAATACCAAAACCGGCTTTCACCACTTGATCTGCTGCTTCATATGTTAACGTACCGGATTTTGAAACAATACCGATTTTACCCTTTTTAAACACGAATCCCGGCATGATACCAACTTTTGCTTCCTCCGGAGTAATCACTCCCGGACAGTTTGGACCTATTAAAGTTACACTTCTTTTCTTTACATAATCTTTAGCATAAATCATGTCCCGTACCGGAATACCTTCCGTAATACAAATGACTACTTTAATGCCTGCATCTGCAGCTTCCATAATAGCATCCGCAGCAAACGCCGGCGGCACAAAAATGATGGATACATCCGCATTTGTTTTTTGAACAGCTTCCGCTACGGTGTTGAACACCGGACGATCTAAATGGGTCGTACCGCCTTTGCCGGGTGTTACCCCTCCTACCAAATTCGTTCCATACTCTATCATTTGTTGTGCATGAAAAGAACCTTCCGAACCGGTGAATCCTTGTACGATGACTTTAGAATTTTTATTAACTAAAACGCTCATTTGCTATTTATTGGATAAGGGTTAATCTGTACAAAAATATCGTTTTTAGAAGAAATATCAAGCAAAAACCGATTTATTCTATCATCGATAACGGGGACAATTAACCGATTTGTCTTGTAGGATATAACACATTCGAATTTGAAACAAAATATATCCATCCGGGCCGAATTGTGTCCCTCTGGCCGTTCCCGGTCCTTGAGAAGCAATATACGGGTAGCCTTCTGCAGTGTACACTATGGTTTCTCCAAATTCATTTATTAATACCCCTAACTCTCTGGGTTGATCATTATAACGATTGACATTTTCAGCCGTCCGATTAGCCAATCGTTTTGACAAGGGATTATCTAACTGATCTACGTCTACATATTCACTTTTCACATCATCTAAGTAATCCGTAAACGTCACTCGATAACTCAGTTCTAATTCTATATCCAAAAAATTATTCCACTTATACCGCATTCCAATTCCCACCGGTACTACTACTGCCCAAGGTGAATACGAAACACCTTCTGTTTTTAACCCTCTCAAATTGGTCCAAAAACCGGAAGTGTCTTTAGCCTGCGGATTATGGTACAACACCCCTATACCACCGGATAAATAAATATTATATTCCGGTCGTTTACGAAAATGTTCATATTGACTAAAGATATCCCACCGAAATTGATGTGCCAACTCCAGTACATCGTTTCTAAAATGTAGGTTACGAATATAGATAGACGTCATGTTCGGGTTGGCCACGTTACTATTCGACACATCATCACCGGTCAATCGAATATATTGTAAACTCGTAAACGTAGATAGGTTAGAAGTCCAATGTGAAATATAGCCTACACCAAGTCCGGGTCTAATATTTGTGGGTCCACTCGCCACATCTCCGGTAAAGAAGGTAGCATTTAACACACCGGTCAAGGAGTGGTATTTGGATTTAGGTAACCATTGTTGTGCATGAACCAAGGATACCATTCCTAGGCTAATAAAAAACATACAACTAAAAAGAATTCTAAAAAAATGTACGGTTACATTCATAGTCTTAAATTAACAAAAAATAAACTAGAATGAAAAGCTAAAGCTACGGGATGCATCAATAAGAATATTTATCCTTCCATCTAGATTTTAAATAAGTTCTAAGTTCCTGTTCCCGAGCGGAGTTACCGGGAGTGTATAACACTTTCTGTTGTAGAGCATCCGGCATGTATTCTTGCGGAACAAAATTTCCGGGATAAGCATGTGCGTATTTATATTCTTTACCATAGCCCATATTCTTCATTAACCGTGTAGGTGCATTTCGAAGATGCAGCGGTACCGGTGCATCCCCTGTCGTTTGGACTAAGGCCTGAGCGGCATTAATCGCTTCATATGATGCATTACTTTTCGGAGAAGACGCTAAGTACGTTACGACTTGGGATAAAATAATTCTAGATTCCGGGTGTCCTACCATTTGTACCGCTTGCATGGCGGTTGTGGCCATAACAAGAGCCGTAGGGTTAGCATTCCCAATATCTTCCGAAGCTAAAATAACTAATCGGCGAGCTATAAAATTTAAATCTTCGCCGCCGGCGAGGAGTCGAGCCAACCAATATACCCCTGCATTCGGATCGGAGCCTCGTATCGACTTAATAAAAGCCGATATTATATCGTAGTGCATTTCTCCTGACTTATCGTAAAGCATGGTTTTGGTCTGTAGTACTTCTTTCACCGCTTCATTAGTAACGATACTTGCACTCGGTAATGAATTGACAACGAGTTCAAAAAGGTTCAGTAATTTACGAGCATCTCCTCCGGAAAAATGAATAAGCGCTTCCATTTCTTCTACTTTTACTTGTCTCGATTGTACCCATTGATCTTCTTCTAGCGCTCGGCTAATTAAGGTTTTTAGTTCATCTTCTTGAAGTGCTTTCAAGGTGTAAACTTGACATCTGGATAACAGTGCAGCAATCACTTCAAAGGAAGGATTTTCGGTTGTAGCACCTATCAATGTTACCACACCTTTTTCTACAGCCCCTAACAGAGCATCTTGTTGTGACTTACTGAAACGGTGTATTTCATCGATAAATAGAATGGCTTTAGGTAACGACTCGGCTTGTTGGATGACTTCACGCAACTCTTTTACTCCCGAATTGATGGCACTTAAAATAAAAAAGGGAGCGTCCAACGAATTAGCCAAACATTGAGCCAATGTTGTTTTACCCACACCCGGAGGTCCCCATAAAATCATAGAATGAAGGACTTTATTTTCCACCATACCGGATAAAACTTTCCCTTTTCCGATGAGGTGTTGTTGTCCTACCATTTCAATAATGGTTTGCGGTCGAAGTCGTTCTGCCAGTGGTTTCATGTAAAGGAGCGCTTTATTCAAAAATAAGGTAAATGTTTTCTAAAGGCAATGGAACGAAAGAATAAAGATGATGGTTAGTGATTTGCATATACGCTATTGTATTAGTATTTATGCACCTTAACCCTTGTATATGAACCGCGTCGTTCGTGCTCACCTCTTCTTGTTTCTTTCCACTATCATTGCCAGTTTAAATTACAGCATAGCAAAGATGGTTACCCCGGTCCATTTATCCCCGGCAGTGGTAATCGGATCGCGCATGGTTTGTACCTCACTCTTTTTTTATCTATTTATAGTATTGACAGGTCGCTCTTTTTACATAGAAAAAGGAGATCGTTTCCGATTGATAGCATCAGCAGTGTTTGGAATAGCTATCAATCAAATTTGTTTCTTCGAAGGATTGAGTCGAACGCTACCTATTAATGCCAGTTTGATCATGTCCGGTATACCGATTACCGTTTTTCTATTATCTATTTTCTTTCTGAAAGAAAACATATCTATTAGTCGAATCATTGGGCTTGGTTTAAGTGCAATTGGTGCTGCTTTGTTATTGTTACATTCCAAAGGAAAACCAAATGGTATTTTCTTAGGTGATCTTTTAGTATTGAGTAATTCGATCTCGTATGGGATATTTATGATTGTAGTGCGAGATATTATGAAAAAGTACGATTCTATCGTTGTATTGTTTTGGTTATTTTTAATAGGCATGTTCTTAGCCTCGCCGTATTTATATTACAACATCAACAGTAATGATTGGCATCCCATTCCCAGCGAAGCATGGATGGCGTTGTTGTACGTTATCATAATGGCAACTATAGTCAATTATTATATTGGCATAGATGTATTAAAAGATATCTCTCCTTCTACTTCTAGTATCTACGTATATGTTCAACCCTTAACCACGATGATCATTGCTATTAGTTTAGGTAAAGATCATTTAGAACTGGAGCGCACCTTAGCAGCAGTGGCAATTATTGCAGGGGTATATTTGGTTAGTAAGAAAAAAATAGAAGCCTGATTTAAATTTTTAACACTCACTAACACTCTCAAGACTCACCAAAATTTACAATCGGCACTTCAACTCCGGTGTTTATGCTTTAAAATGTAATCGTGGTGCGTGTGGATACGCGCCACGATTGTGGATACGAAACACGACGGTGGAAATAACAATGGTGCGTGTGGACACGCACCATGGCTTAGGACACGCACCACGGCTTAGGACACGCACCACGGCGGCAGTATTATTTAGATTGGAAATTCGAATGAATTGTAAAGAACGGGAAAATAGTTAACAAGGATAATATAGGGAAGAAATGCATAGGAATGACCATCCCCGGAAATAACTCCGGAGACTGGGTATCCAACGGTAGATTAAACCCCATAACTCCGATGATTGATGCGAAACTTATAATTCCAAACAGCAAATTCAACCAACCAATAGAACGAATTCCAAGCCATTGAATAACTACCTTATAACTTACCGACATCAATAAACACCCCACTAAACATGCGGATATAATATTGGAAAATCCTATTATACCACTATAATCTACAAGGAACACTTCTTGGTAAAACTTCCAATATATGATACATGCTATAGAAGATAACAAACTACCTGCTATCCCCATAATACAAATTTGTTTCCAGGTCATTTGGTTACAGGTACGTTTAATTGAAAATCTAATACATCGGGAGTCCCACCTTTGGTAACATTGTACTCAGCCGGCTTTACCGAGAAAGTACCCGCGAATACTCCCCCATCTCCATTTTTAGTAAAGGTGAACGGAATTTTAATGGATTTAGTGACATTTTTAATCGTAAGATTTCCTATCGCTTCAAATCCATTGGCAGTTTTAAATATAGAACTCGATACGAATGTAACCGTTTTGAAATTGGCAGCGTCTAAGCCCTGTTGTGCATGTTTATTTCGCATTCCATTTCCGGTATTAATTGAGTTAGCCTCAATTGTGGCCGACAGTTTTGATACTTCTAGATTGTTTTCATCAAAAAGTAACTCACTTTTTAAACCAATAAAATTACCATCAAATTTACTGCTAGTGAATTTTATTTGATAAGCATCCTCCTTAACCTTCCAAGAAGTTACGTTGTTGACTAACGTGAATGCAGATGTACCTATACATAAAGCAATCACGACGGGATAAATTAATTGTTTCATCTTTTTATTGTGTTAAATTGTTCTCTACAAAGATGATGATTGTGTATCTCTTAGCACAATGACGTAACGCAAAAAAAAACATTGACCTAGATCAACATTGTACTCTCACATAAAATTTTAACATCACTTATTAGCTGCATTCTTACGAATACGGCTAATGGTTTCTTTAGTCATACCTAAATAGGATGCGATCATGTGTTGTGGAAATCGTTGGAAAAATTCGGGATAGGTATTTTGTAATTGTTCTACCTTTTGCTCGGCTGTAAATGTCTGAGAGGAATGTAATCTCTTCATCAGTTGAAAGGATTGTCTTTCCGTTAATACATTATTAAGCTCCGTCATAAACGTCAGTTTACTTAATTTATGGGTAAAATCGTCTTTATTGATTACCAACAATTCTGAATCTTCATATGCATCTATATTATAGGGTGTTGGTGCTCCTGTCATAAAACTTTCTTTATCCCCAACCCACCAGTTCTCAATATAGAGTTCTAAAATATTTTCTTTCCCGCTTGCATCGATAGTATATTTTTTCAATGCTCCTTTTACAACAAAGGCAGCCATTTTACATACGTCTCCACTTTGAATAAAATACTGATGTTTACGAATTTTCTTTAAATAAAAAACATCAGAAAGAATACGAACGTCGCTTTCCGTCAGTTGGTTATCAATTTTATCTTTTATATATCGTATAAGTAATTCAATCATATTATTTTATTCTGAACAAAAGCTTCAAACGTTCCCTTATAACCCAAGATTTCGAAATATAGCCATTGGCGCGCAACGAATTGAACCATTTAAAATACCAAAATAATTGATATCAAACAAAAAGGCCGGCTAGAGTACTTCAAGATACCAATCTCGGTGGCAGATAAAACGTATTTGCAATCTGTACTTCTACTCAGGTGTTTATGCTATAAAATGTAATAATGGTGCGTGTGGACACACACCACGGCGACAGTGGTACGAGTGGACATGCAACACAGTGACAGTTGGAATGTTGAATTAATAGTGGTACGTGTGGACACGTACCACGGCGAAGGTGGAATGTTGAATTAATAGTGGTACGTGTGGACACGCACCACGGCGACGGTACGTGTGGACACGTACCATGGAGACGTGCTTGTGGACACTCACCACTGCAGTGGGAAATCCCATAAAAAGACTTACTGAATTCTCATCTGGTCGTGGATAATAGCGGCCACTTCTTTTGCTGCTTCCTGTGGAAAATACGACGTATCACTGATACCGGAAACAACTCGTGTTATATTATGATCTACCATTCCCCTACTATTCCATGTTGAAGCGGAGGCGGTCGTTATATAAACAGAGAAATTTCTATGCATGGTTCCCGGACGCTCTCCTATTATATGAACGATACAATGTTTTTTCGAATCCTCCCCTCCAAAAAATTCTGAACCAACCTCATAACCGGCTCTTACCCTACCGTTTCGCAAGACAATAGGTACAGGAGCTATTGACAACGTATGCGGGCGCATTCCTTGATAAAGTCCGGGAAGAAACGTATTCAAGTGTCCTTCATCCATTAACGCCTGTACATTCAATCCATCGGATATTAGAACAAGAACATCGGGTAAAGATTGTTGGCAGGAAACGCGTAGCTGTTGTATCACGTCTATACTTTCGGAAGAAAGACTCTCTCCGCTTATAGGATGATATACATAATCAATCCTATCTATAGAGTTAGTGGATAGGATAATGGCATTATCCATTGAAGTCAAATAGTGTTGTTCCCATTCGGTCCATAAGCAATACTTAGCATCTTGATACAAAGCTCGTATGTTATCTTCCAGTTGGGGCATCAATTGCCACGTATTTTCTCCATATCCATTTACAATTGGAACACCTCGTTGCCGAACCCGTTCTATCGCTTCTTGGCCTTCTTGTTGTATAGTTAACTCCGAACGGGTATCCCCTTTAGCTCTTCTATAGTGTACATACACATGTGTAGGATCGCCAAAATGTACGGTCGGTTTGTTATCCGCGCCTATGACACCTATCCGTTGAAAGAAGGCCCACATCGGTTCGTTAATTTTATAGTTCCATTTTTCCCTTACCCGTAAATGATCGCCAAACGACGTTGTCAGATAACTCAACATAGGATCATACTTCGTAGGTAAGGCCATACAATAGGCCGGATTAGCCGGCATAATCTGGTCGATACACCAATCTAAATCATCTAAGGTCACATCCATATGCAAAGTAGTACAGATGTCTAAGCCTATGGTGAGACCGTGCAGTTTAGCCATAGCAATATCTTCCAAACAACACCGCACCAATTGTTCTTTCGTTCGGAATACTTCCGGTCCGATGAAACCGGCTACATCATTTACAAACACCCACGGCTGCTCATGGGGTAATTTGCCTGTATTCATTCGTTGTTTTAATGCCCGAATAAAACCGTATTTTCTGGATTCGTGCACCACCATATCGAAGCCTTCACTATGACCATTCGTAGCATCAGCACCCTGACCTGTTTCAGCATATAAACCAAAAGGTTGATTTCTCCTTGCGTCTACATGCGCCTCCATTTTTTCTATGGTCACATCGAAGGTGTGATTAGCGGCTAACGTACTCGCAATACTTTGAAACCAAATACCGGTAGTTCCGGGTTGTAGAGCTTCCACTTGGGATTGTATATCGATATGTGAAAGTACACAATTCGGTAAGGTCTGTTCCAACTCAAACGTTACCAATACATCGTATAGGGTTTTCTCAATCTGAGCCACCATAGCAGGATCACTGGAAACCGGATTCGTCCCCAGTACTAGGTCGCCTACAGCAAACGACCAAGCATTTAATACCTGCCAAAAAATATCTTCCACATTATCTGTAGGGGAATTAGGTTGTACGCGCGCGCTTAAGTACCCTTTAGCTCCAATGTTACTATTAGGAAGAGGATTAAACACTTTTCTACTTACTAAAATTAACTCCTCGTTGCGCATCAATTTTACAACCAGGGCTATGAGGTCACTGGATAAAGAGGGCATGATTTGTTTTATCGATGTTTCCTCAGCAGCTAAGAGAAACTGTTTCAAATCCCCCAAGGTCATATTCAGAACAGCGGTATCCAAAAAAGTAGTACGTTGAATCAGGTGGTACACCGCATCGGTATAAAGAGGGTGTTGTAGAAAATCCGATAATGTGGTATTGGAGAGAAGATCCCGTGCTATCGCTCGATCGTTATCTTCAGCAGCGGCAACTCCTATGATCTCATCCCCTTCTTTGAACTCGTTGGCAGCACCTACAATATGTTTGTACAAGGGAAGATTGAATTTCCCTTTTATTCTTTTGATATAGGTAAAAACATCTTCTTTAGGTAAGGCTTCCGGAAAAGATTCAACATAAGGTGGAGAGCTATTCGAAAACGTTTGAGATCGAGACGGAGAGAAAAAACGGGAAACACTGGCACCGAGATAGCGCATCCAATTTTTCCGTTTTGAGGAAGGAGAAAAAGAATTGAAACCATCACTTGTTTGCCGTGAACGACTATGTTTTACATCCTGATGCATAGTATAGATAGTCTATAATAATAGTCCTTCCACCTTTTTTATAGACAGGTAAGAAGGATAAGATATTGTGTACAGAACAGCGTCCTTACGCTAATCCGAAAGGGGGTATGATGTAAGATAAAGAAATAAGTTGTTTCCGGCAAGGGGTTAACAATATGATAAACCGGACTAAAAAATTAGGATGGTGTAGGAAAGTATGGGACGACACCGCTTAAGCCTTATCTTCTATTATGCAGGAATACAATATGGGCTTGTACAAGCACATTAGCCAATTGAGACGTGACGGTTGTTAAAGAGTGGAAAAGATCGGCAGAATGCCAACAAGGGACTTAAATATCAATGAGCTGAATCAGTTAGATACTTTTCTCATCATCATTTCTAAAGGTCCGTGCTCGTATTTTTTTGCCCATAAGTAACTAAACAGACAACTAAATAAATAATAGAATATGGAAAATAGCAAGATCACCATAGGACTAGTTGGAGCTGATTTTAGAAGGTCATAACTAAGTGTCTTACCCGTTATGAGTGCTAAAAGAATGATTCCAAATACTAAGTGTGCGATATAATGTGTCAATGTCATTTGTCCTGTTGACGCTACTATCATAGCTACTTTGGATTCCCCTATTGTATGACCGATGTAAATAAAAATGCTTATTAATATTATTCCAAAAGAGGCTGTGCTTAACATAAATGGGAAAAATGGTGGAATGTAGTCAGCGGTCAAATAAAAAATAAAGTCTTTATCCTTTGTTATAGTGGTAGCAAATGTTTGAATGAAAAAAGTCATGATGTATACCGGTAAACTGATGATTAAACAATACTTCGGTGTAGTATAGTTTTGCCAATTTAATCGACCGAGGTACATGCCCATTAAAAAATAAGCTAACCAAGGGAAAATAGGATTCCAACCATTGTAAAAGGTATTTCTTATAAAACCATTCCATGTCCAAAAATCATTATACATAAGCGTATCAAAATTCCAACCTGTTTCATAAGGTATTACGGTTAAAAGAATATGGAATAAGATTATAACACCGGCAGCGGTATACAGATAGTATTTTTTAGGCAGGAACACAATCAAAACAGCAATGTGCATATAACCTCCATAAAAGTGTAAAATATCGGCAGGCCACCAATTATAGAAGACTACACCCATAATGAATAGAAACAATGAACGCTTTGAAATAATCCTTCTGATGTTTTTTTTCTCTTCTTTTGTATAATCTTGTTTATTAGTCATTAATGACATACCCATTCCGGCAAGCATCACAAATAAGGTACTTGAGTTACCATTAAACATGTTTAGAAAGCCACTAATCCCATAGTGGTTGGTATGACTACCAAAAACCGTATTGAAGTTTACAATAAACATTCCAAAAATGGCATAGGCTCTCGCTAAATCAAATCCTATAACTCTGAATTTCATATTCTAAGTATTTAAGTAAGTTTAATCCCTATTGGTACCGTAATGGTTTACGAGTTAAAAACGACTGTTTGTACTTTGGGGTAAATCCATTCAAGAAAACGAGATGTTCGATTTCAATAAATTGGATTTAGATTACTTTACAACATTCAGAATTTTAAAAATGTATTCATTTGACTTAGGTCAAATAATACTCATGAATTAAATTCTAGCTCGTATTCTACTTAATGTTTCTAAAGAGATGCCTAGATAGGAAGCAATGACGGATAATGGAATAGATTGAATAATATGAGGACTTTTGTGAAGAATATCCAAATAACGTTCCGTTGCTGATTGTGTATAAAATTGAAATAATCTATTTTCTAACCACATAGCATAATATTCAGCAAGCATCAAGTCTAAAGTCAATAACGCAGGATAGTTTGATTTGGCTTCTTGGAATTTTTGGTAAGGAATAATTGAAACCGTTACATTCGTTACCGTTTCAATACATTCTCTACTCGGATGCTGTAAGGTATAACTGTCAAAAGAGACGGCAAGATCATTATCGAAATAAAGTTCTGTTGTTATTTCTTTTCCGTCATTTAGATAATATTTTCGTGCAACCCCATTTTTAATCCAATAACTTTTATCGCAGATCTCATTTTGTTTTAGAAGAAAGTACCCTTTCGGATAACTCTTTTCGATTGAGATATTTTGCAATGCACTTAACGTCTCATGGTCTAAAGACTCGATAAAAGAATGTATTTTATCAAGGTATGAAATCACAGGTATCATTCGATTGACGTTTGGAATACGTTCTAATAGTTTCGAGAATCAAGCTGTTTTAGAGAGAAGTATCGTAGATTAACTATTCTAGGATAAGTACAAGAGTGAAACATAGGGAATTGTTCGACTTATTATGTAGTGCCGCTACAACCATCTATAAGCCTAAACTCCTTTAGATAAGTATTTAAACGATTAGACCTTTCGATAGGTATATTATCTATCTCCAATCAATAAACGTTTAACATCACCCTTTTCTTTTGATAACAACAATAATAGGTATGGTGCTAATACCACAATACCAAGTATCATTGCTACAAATCCCAACAGTATAACTGAAATAGAAAACTTACCTCTCCACATTATCCATATTCCGGAAAGTAACAGGTAACAAGAAAAGTCTAGGTTAAATTGTCCCGACCAGTTAATTGAAAGGATATTATTTATAAATACAAAAATAAAGTCAGCTCCTTCGATATTAATTACTAAAGTGGTATAAATGAGGAGTCCAATCGTTTGAAGAAGTAAAAGCACTTTCAATGGTAATGTACGATTCATATGAGTACGGATTAATGTATAGACAAAGAAAGAAGTGGCAGAGAATAGAAGTAGTACACTATATATTTTCTACTTACGCGGAGTCTATATCCTATTTACGGATAAGTACTCATAGCAATGGGTATTTATGTATGCATTCCACCGCTATTATAGGTTTATCGCATACTACCTATCGTTAAGAAAGATAGATAATTACTGCATCATTAACAAGTTTTTGAATTGAAAACACTAGGTTAAAAAGTAGAGATTCCATATCCTACCGGAGAGAAAACGATTTCCTTACTCACCATTGTTTCGTTACATTCTTAAGTTTACCCTTTTCGAATATAAGTAAAACCCTATCCAGTGCAACGGTATCGGATTTGAAATCCATATATTCAAAAAGCATATGGTCTTTTAACTTGTATTGAATTTGTTTTTTAGAAAAATCCGTTGTTGTAATGATTTCAATCAGTTGATTCAGGTCGTTTTCGGTCTGGGTATACCCCTCTTTTTGGTACGTTAGTGTTACACTTTGGTCAATAATCAAATAGGCAGAAAAAAAGCTTACTAGAACCAAAAGTGTACAGCAAGACCAAAAGGCAATTTTCCATTTATTCATAGTTGTTCCATTAATTAGTATCCCTTTTTTAAAGTATTTGTAGTTTGTATAACGGGTTTAAAATGTAAAACGATTTATTATTTAGTAACAAACGCCTATGGTTTAAATAAAAATACAAGTTTAGCTAAAGTATGTACACGTTGGAATACTCCATCATCAATGGATATAGTATACGGAGAATTGGGAGTGTCCACGCCATCAATCTTTAAACTATAGTTAGCAGAGCCGGACCATCTACGATTGACTAACTGTAATAGTACAGGATTCTTGCCCGGTTTCAAATAGCTACCCAAATCAATAATCTCATTAATTTTAGGTCTTATGTATATAAATTCTCCCTGCGGATCTCCAAAAGTTATTTGAGCGGAATCGTCTGTAGAAAAATCATGAATTATAACTTCTATTTTATTCTTAGAATTAACCCGAATAATCTCTCCTGTTGTTTCAGCCTCGATTTTTTCTACTGACTTAAGACTAGTAGCAGATTGAAGTGTAAAGTTGAAATTTTCTCCATTGGTATTTTTGGAGCGCATTAGATAATTACCCTTTGGGAGCCGTTTAGTAAGTACATTGTTCTCTTTTTCATTTAACAAAATAACTTGTGAGAAAACCTCATTTAGGTAATCTTTTTTATCAAATAATGCAAGGATTACCTCTCCCTTTCCTGTAAAACAAAAGGTATAGTCTTGTTCTTCTTCTACATCAAAGTCAAAGGCTATTTCGTTGAGCATATTCAAGTATTCAGAAGACAAATAGGTTCGATTGAGTTGGGTTTTCTGTATCGGATTTCTTTGGGGATACATTTCTTTTACAAAATTCATATCAGTGGCAGACAGAACAGTATTATGAGGAACACCTACTTTATTGGTAGTCCAATTGGCCGGAATTGAATAGTGCATAATAGATTTAGTATCATAACATGATTTTAAAATACCTCTATCGTATTTACGGAACATATTAAATTCAATTACTTCCGGTGACCAAAAATTGGGATATCCTGATAAATCTTTCTTCACTTGGGTTTTGTCCCAACTTATATTACAATCTGGATGTTGGTGTTCATGAATGCAAGAAAGTGCATGACCAAATTCATGTAAAATAGTATCTCGGGTAACGTCTTGAATATTCATCGTAGCTTTTGTTTTATCCTTATCGAGTAAAGCATTAGTTCCCAATTGAGAGTTATTGCCATTGTTCCCGAAACGGACTCTTATAGGAGCATCAGGATAATTACCACATAGAATAAAAATAGCTGCATGCTTCTCCCATTCTGTAGCCCATAATTCAAAGTTTGATTGTTCAGTTGGTGTTCCATTCAAAAAGTGCACTTTTAGCTCCGGCAGATATCCCCAACGTAAATAGTGAACCGATGCTAATCGTGTAGTATCATTCTTACGAATTAAATCTTCTAAATGAACATTTAATGGATTTACCTGACAAGCAGTAGAAAACTGTAATTGTTGATTTCCGTTTGCGGATAGAATAGTACAATAAAGTGCGTTTTGGTCCATAATGATTATCCTTTTATGTTTAAACTATAGAAAATTAATTATAATGACTGCTAACGTTTGTGCATAATAGGTAGCGGGAATTCGTATGGCGTCACTGTGTTATAAAACAAAATCTATGTTGAACGTTAAAATACAAATTTATACTGAACCCTACCATGAATCATACATTTTATTGTATGCTGAGCTCGTATGGTGATTTTATTTATTAACCTCTTTTATTTTGCTTTTAAACAATACTGTACATAATGTTCCAATAAGTACAATAAAAATAAATAGTAAAGTTATACATGACGCTTAAATCCAAAGTCCATTCTTATCGTAAAGTACACGAAAAAAATCTATTTCATTTAAATAATTATCAGGTAACATCATAGCAAGAAATAGAGATCCAAGTCCATGAATTAGAACTAAAGTAATTTTCAGATTTTCGCTAATGTCCGCATTAAAATATCCTCCAATAAATCCTTAGGTCAATGTATAACCAAGACTTCCAATTGCGAGTAATATGAACAAAACGAAATAAATCCAAAAACTTACTATTGGATCGTTCAGAAAGCTTAATAGAGTATATAAGGTTGACATCAGCAATTGTATTTGCATTATTTTAACTAACGAGGCTTGTGGCTGTGGCGGTATTTGAAAATCGTCAGACCGTAACCGCAGCTAAATTTATAAATAAAGTTTATTGTTTATTCAATTGCTTGGCGTTATTTGTTGGCTGGAACTAAAGCCGAATAGCGAACAAAAGTTGAGAATTTATTCGTCGCCCCGCCATATTGCCAAAGCGCCTGTTTTGTGCAGCTATTTAAAGTCAAGCAATTCTTTCATTTCTTCCACAATATTTTCTTTGTTCAAATGCTCTGGTTCGCCAAACTTAAATTTTATACTAAATTGTTGTTCGAGTTTGTCAATAGTAGTACTTGACGCTTTTAGTTCACCCTCAAACCAGTTAGTCCAAGCGAAAAGAATTGTCTCGCCACTTTTGTCTAATTGATAAAGGTCAAAGTCAATCCCTTTGTCAAACATTTTGGTAGAATACTCTACAGAAACTCTCCACCCTGTTTTTGTCAAATATTTGATAATTGAATAAAAGAGTTCTGTGTCAATACCAGTTGCAATTCTTGTTTCCATTTATTTGTCTTGCCATTGCATTATTTGTTCTGCCAGAATGTTTGAGTCAAACTCATTGCTATAAAGTCCAAATGTTACACATAACTCACTTTCAATAATTCGGCTTATTTTTTCGACACTTTCTTCTTTGAGCAAAGCATTAAGCAGTTTTTTTGAAAAGTCGTCAAGTTGTGATTTTGAGTCAGCATTAATTAGATTCCAGTCGTAAATTAATTTTGATAGCTCTTTTATTTGTCCTTCAAATTCAGTCATACTAAGTTTTGTTATTTGTCGCTTTATTGTCGTAGATGAGGTAGAGTCTAATTGCACACAACGGGCGAGGCTTGTGGCTGTGGCGAGTTTCTAGCAACTCCGCCCAATCCCAATCCAATGTTTATTTAAAACCCTGTTGTTCAATCTATTCCAAAACCGCCATAACGACAAGTCTATGATATGGGCTACCTTTCTTTTCTTTCTAAGTCTTAATGGCTGCATATTACTCACCCCACAATTGATAAACTTTCAATTCTGTTCCGTCTGAATTTAATACAGCAAAACCATTCTCAAATGTCTCACGAGTATTGCCTGGTTCAACTGCTAACCAAGTCGTTTTAAAAACAAATATTTTGTTGTCATTTGATTTCAGTTTTAGTAAAACAATTTCGTTTAAAATATCAAGGGAATAATCGTCATTTTTTAGCATTGATAAACTTTTTTTAGTTAAGGTGTCTACCGAAAATGAAATACTGTCTATAAGTCTCCAGTTATTTATATCTGCAAATTCAACTAATTCTTTGTCTGTAAACATATTCGAAGATTCACTTTTCCAATTTATTTCTTCTTGTCCGCCCCATGGTCCTTGGTCGCTATTTTTTGTCAAGATTAAATCTTTATGAAAGTCATTCCAGAAACCAGCAGGTGTTGTCTTGTTGCAAGAACTGACTAAAACTGTCAAGTAGAAAATTGTCCGTATTGGTTTTATTATTCGTTTCAAAGTTGTCTGCTTGGTTCTTATCGTCTTTATAGTTGCTTGTAACGTTTAGTGTATAAAATGTGCGGGGCTTAGAAGCACTATTCTCAACTTTTGCACATTAGCCAGGTAAATTTTGTACACAATGTTAGTGGATGTATTTATTTTATTGACACGTTCCAATTTCCATCTTTGTAAACACACATTTTTTCAACAGTTGTGGTTTCATCTTTAAATTCAAATGTTTCGCTTACCTCAACTGTGTCTCTACTTTTTCTATCACCCCAAAATTCAATATATAGTTTATTAATGTTCTCATTTAATGTATCTAATTGGTCAACACTAATTATTTTCAGAGACTTATATTTGGATTCAAGGATATATTTATAGGGGTCTACAAGCAAATAAGGGATAAAATTAGTCCTTAACTCCTCCTTCGATGTATTACCACATATACCTGCAGGTCTATATATTAATAGTTTTATACTATCTTTAGGAAGGGTTATACTATTTGCATAAGCAATTTCCAGTTTGTTTAATTCATATACATCTGTCGTCGCTTTATTCGAACATCGTCCGAACAAGATTAGTACCACAATGATTATTATAAGGTTTTTCATAATATTACCGTTAATCGAGTCACCCATGGAAATTCCAATCATAGGTTCACAAGGAACCGTGCTTGAGACTCTCACCTCACACGGCTCTTCTTGTTTATACATCACATTTAAGTTACTAAAAACGTAAGGATGAACCAATCGCCAATGGAGAAATAAGTCAGGGTGTTACTTGTATTGAAACCGAAGCCAAGATTGACTTCTGTATTTATACAATCCCTTCCCCTACTTTAGCCATTTAGGCTTCTTGCATTTAGTTGATTCCTAATGTATAGGAACCTACCTTTATCATATGTACCACATCGTAATTGTCCTTAAGAAGCTTCGTAATTACTTCTTTTATATTTGACTCCTCAGAATACAACTGCAAGAATCTCTGTTCTCGCTTTTCCTTATCGATTATCTAACAGTTATTTCTTTCTATGAAACATAAGGGTGATGGGTACTATTCTTACCTAAATACCCTCAGCGGAAGAGCTATCATCTCTTCTTATCTTTCCTTTGTTAGCCATTCAGTTCGCTTGAACTCTACACAAATACTTGAAACATAATTAGGATGTCTTCCATCAGTAATACAGCACTCACATTCTGATAATGTGATTCAAATCACAAACGGTTTCTGCTATGAGCCGGCTACGGACTTGAAACCTCAAAAGTATCCTCCTGCACTGAAGCAAGCCAAGCTTTAATTTACAATTAAAAATCCTGGCGGGCAATAACCTCTGAACTTAACTCTTATTCCGAACCCGTTAATGCCTCATAGCTATTGTTGTCGAGCGTTTCTTCTTATTTATTTATTCATAAAATATTTCGAATTCAATCAATCTATTTTCATTGATACTAACTGCAATGCATAGAAAGTAATAAATGTAAATATAGAATTCAGGTGTTCTGAGTCTCGTGTCAGCATTTTCTGGATTTAATTTATCTTCTGACTTCTCAAACCATTCTTTTGATATGAAATATAAATTGTATGAGTTATCTAATTTACTTATTCGTTCTTTTAAATCTTTCCAATTGTTCAGAAAATCCTCTTGGTCGAAGTCTCCCCATTCACCGTTTGCATAATCTTCAAAGTAATCACAAAACTCTTTGAGAGACACTTTCCTAAAATCACTTATATTTAACTTGTCCAGATTAAAGGAAGGTTTTAAATATTTAAATTGTTTTTCAGGAGATTTAAGTTTAACAAAATCCCTTTTGCAATCAATCTTGAAATAGTCCGAATTTATAAATTCAATTATTGTTTCTCCTTCATTAACTAAAGCTTCAGATGATAAAAAAGTATTCAATGTTACACCTTGGTAATTTGAATCGATACATTCTTGATGTTCACGAATTAATTTTATGTTTTTTTGAATTGCCATTCAATTTATCAAGTAGAAAATAGGCTTACTGGTAAATTTTACTTTATCGTATTAAAAGAGAAGAATTTTTAAGATGCTCGACAGTCGGGTCACGCAAGGGGATTTCACCCTTACGTTCCCACAGAACCGTACGTGAAAGTCTCCCTTCATACGGCTCTTCTGATTTTGTTACTCATTAG
>JALONH010000009.1 GCA_025455005.1 Cytophagaceae bacterium | reverse complement strand
GGGTAAACGCCGTAAGCTTCTTTTGTAAAGTAAGCAAAATCGGTATATCGAACCCAAGCTTTACCAGCTTCTCCCCAAGTAGTTCCCCATGAATTCATTAATTGAAAAGCGCCCCCTTCATAATAATCATCATAGCCAATAACACACATACAATGGCCGCCAAAACCGGACATTTGGTAATCCTCTTCTGTTGGTATCCAACATTTTTTTCCCTCCATAGGTTTCATAAACGATCCCCCCACCATCATTCCAATCACAACCGGTGCGCCTTGGGCTAGATTTTGTTTCATGGCCAACATATCGATACTTTGATCATCACCGCTTTTTGTTAAGCGATTCGATCCTTTCATTTTATAGGTAGCCGCTTGGTAGAGTTCGCCGGATGTAGGGGTACGTTCGCAAGATTCGTCGGTATAACCAAAATTGGTAAACGGTAAACTTCCTACTTGCGTCATGTTTTCCATAGCTCTGTAAATGTAAGAGCCTTGACAACCGTCTAGTTTGATTTGGTTGTATAAGAAAGCGGGACTAAAGGCAACATCGTTGGGAGAGCGACCGGATGCAGCTGATTGAAGAATGGTTCGTGCAGCATAGGCAGAACCCCAACCAACACAAGACCCCTGTTGGCCTTGATTCATTGCTGTTGGACAAAATTTTTCCAACGTTACACGTTCCGGTAATGTATTTCCTTCTTTGGATAAAGGTTCAAATACTTCTGCTTCATCAAATACTTTTGGATCTAACGTAGCACCTTTATTAAAGGAAGACATTACAGTAGATGCCAGTTGTTGGGATTGTTGAGGTCCCATAAAAAAATAAAGTCCTACACCAATAACGGCAAGAATCAAAAGGAGTTTAGGGCGTTTAAGTAAAAGAGGAAGAAGAGAAAATAAAATATTTCCACCGGAAAAAGAACTGCCTCCTCTATTGGAAGCGTTTCGTATAGGACGTTGTTTGGAGGATTTAGAGGATTCGTCCTCTTCCATTCGTATAGGCATGATTGATATTGATAATAATGAAATTAAATATAGATATAAATAAAAATTATTAAAAAAAATACGACCAATCTAATCGAAAGGTCGATAAATAAACTAAAATGATATAAAAGAAAAGGGATGGTGCCCTATGAACAACGATATAATCTGCCCAATAATACATTGTTCATCCATCCCTTTGTATCATTATTATTATTCAGATATCCAAAGCTTAAAAGATTGAATACCTTCGGAACTTTGTAAAGATAAAAGGTATACTCCTGAAATGGGTGCCTCTATGATGACACTTGGATGGTCATTTAATATTATTCTACAAGGAAGTCCAATAGAAGAATTACATGTAACAACAATGGAAGGGTCATGAAGATATAATTCTATCCTCTTATTTTCATTACGTACAATGGTATAGACTTGATTATTTAAGGTATACAACGCTTTTGAATAACTGGGCTGTTCGCCTATAGATTGGTATTGAATTCGATAATAGAATGGACTTATTGATGTTAAATTCCATTGATACATACGTTGATGTGTTATTGCATCCAATGTATCTATGCTCTTATAAAGAATACCATCAGAAGATTGTTGCAATACAAAGCTTCCGTTAGTGTGTACCCAAGCGGTCCAATGCAGAGCATGTGTGATATTATTATAGTAAAGGTTAAGAAAGTCAACGGACAAGGTCGATTCGTTCAACGTAATAACATTGGAATGCGCAAATACATTTTGGACATGGCTGACAGAATTTGAAGATAAAACTAAATCTGCCCACGACATAAAAAAAGACCAAATAGCATCGTAGGTGTAACAATCATCTATAGAAGGAATTGGACCATTTTCTGTCATGGCAATCATTTTACGTCCATCAACGATATCATACAATTGATCAAAGATTAATTTTTGTACAGTATAGTTATACGCACCGGGATAAGAGTCATATCCTATAATATCTACTTTATCGTGACCGGGATACCAATTGGGTTCCGGAGTTGACCACACCCAAATTAGATTATTTAATTTATGATAATGAGTCAATCGATTATAAATGGTATCATATAATGATAAGCAAGCAGCAGGTCCCTGTTTACCCCACCAAAACCACTCTCCTCCCCACTCTCCTCCGGCTTCATGTAATGGACGCCAAAGTACCGGTACATTAGCTGTTTGTAGACGTTTCAATTGTACTGCTATGGCATCAATATCACGAATAGTAGCTGTGAATTCCGGTGTACCCGGTATAACTGCTTGGCGAACATCAAAAGTAGTTTGATTGGAATAAAAAGTACTGGTTCTTAGATTTCCTCCGAACGGAGAAAACCAATGCCATTGAAAAGTAACAATACCATTTTTATTTGTAGTATTATACCAATCGATGGCACTCTGAGTTGTACCATCGTCCCATGCTCCCCAAGCCGGTCCGTTGTTCCAACCCCAAGGGTTCATAGGCGAATAATTTTGGAAATCAAATGCACGCACTACCGGTTTATAATTACCACCGGCACCGGCTAAGGCTGTCACTTGATCATAATAATCGGTAGTTTGCCCCGAAATAATTTTTTGTCCGTATTGACTTCTTAAATAATTGTATACTTGTCGTGTGTCATTATTGATATTGGGATTAATAGGATGAACATCCGTTGTGGTATAATTGATAGGTGCTACATCAAATAAACGAAAACGATCTATTTCAGAATACCCCCAGTTCTTTCGAACACTGATGGTATTATTTCCCTGATTTAATAATATACTACCTAGGGATAAATCTTGAAAGGTACTATTACCTGGAAGTGCTACAGAAGAATTGAATATTCCATTTACTAAAATATCTTCGTATTTACGTCCGGATGGAGCGCAATAACGTATTTCTAAACGATAAAATTTTGTTTGTGGAACGTGCACGGTTACAGTTACCATATCCCCGTTAGTATCAAAACTACGAACATACCCGGAACCGGTAAAACCGGTTCTCGTAGTCGAAATTGTGGTACCGGATAATACACCCGTCTCAGCCTCAACTATCACTAATGGAATTTGAGCATGAACAGAACTAAAAATACTTATCCCTAAAATTAATAATGCTATAATCCAAACGGGTGTGTTATAGCACATTTTAATGTAGGTTATCGTCATCTTAGTGAAACTTTTATAAGATTATCTTAGTGCAAATTAATCTTGAATAGATGACAATAAATGGTAATTCTGTATCGAAAAATGGTAATTTCAGAAAATTTGAAGGTGCTGGCGAATCTTTAACAAGACTTATTCACATTGTATTTTAATACCCCTAGCCATTGAGTAGTTAAATTGACTTTAACATAAGCCCCCCCACAAATCCATTCTCGAAGTTGAGTATGAATTAAAAAAACGACTTAATGAACTGAAGTAAATTTATTAGTGCTCTGAGAAATAATAAAATTTAATCTTTTATTTATTTTCTTGGACAAACTCTTTGGGTAGTTTTCCAAAATGTTTAGAAAATACTTTTGTAAAGTAAGATGGGTCATTAAATCCAACCATATACGCAATTTGCGCAATAGAATGTTTACCCTCCATTAATAAAGTAGCACTTTTTTTCAAACGGATGGTTTTAATGAATTCACTGATGGTTTGACCGGTTAGGGATTTTAATTTAGCATAAAGAACACTTCTACTCATCCCTACCTCTGTCGATATAAAATCTCCATTCAACTCAGAGTCATCCATATTGGCTTCTATCAACTCTATCATTTTAGTCAAAAATGCTTCATCATCAGCATTCTTGGTTAAGTCAGAGGCTCGAACAAGTGGATCAATAGAAAATTTTCGCTTCGTTTTTTCTATAGTAACTAATAAATTGCTGATAGTAGCAATAAATACTCCTGTATCAAACGGTTTATAAATGAAAGCATCTGCACCTGCTTCCACTCCTAATCTATGGTAATTTCTTTCCGTTTCGGAAGTAATTAATATCAATGGAATATGACTTGTCACTTTATTTTGCTTGAAGTGTTGACAGAAAGCGATCCCACTTTCACCCGGCATTTGTATATCACTGATAACTAAATCAGGCGTAAATTGATTGATTTCGTATAATGCTTCAGCTGCCGATCCTGCTTCTTGAACAGAAAAGAATGGCCGTAATAATGTAGCAATAGCCTTTCTCGAAGACGGATCATCTTCGACTACTAATATGTATTTATTTTGTACATCTTTCGATGGCTCTATTGATTCAGTAGAGGTGTTAATATTTAATGTAACCTTTGACTCTTCCTCTAAGGTAGATATTGTTGTTACTGTATCTAACTCTGCTTTAGGAATCGTAAGATAAATAGCTCCACCACCGCTGGGCAGGTTCGTTAAGGTCATTGTTCCTCCGTGTAAACTCACAAATTCCTTAGCAAGAGACAAACCTAATCCGGAGCCCATTTCGTTTTGAGTACCTTTGGTATATATCATCCCATCCCCTGTTTTAAAGCGTTGTAACACATCTTCGCTGAAACCCATTCCCGTATCAGTAAGAATAATTTCTAAAAAGTTCATATCATTGATTTGAGCACCAATAGATATTGTACCTTGAAGAGGTGAATATTTAATAGCATTACTGAAAATATTTCGTCCAATAGTTAGAAACATGTTTCTATCCGCTGATAAATACAGCGATGTAGGAATCGACTTTATTATTGTTAATTGTTTTAAACTGGCTTGTGTCTTGTGCAATTCTATTATTTCTTTCCACGATTCCGCTACATTAAATCGTGTTATTGTAGGTTCTATAGACGCATTTTGAGATTTAATCCAATCGAGTAAATTCAAGACCAAATCTTTTATTCGGGTAGAGGAAAGATAGATATGATGGGCAATATCTTTTTGTATAATAGAAGTAGTCGATCTTTGCTCCTTCTGATTCATTTCAGATAATACATGTAAAGCCGATACCGGATTTTTTAAATCATGTGCTAAAATAGAATAGAATTTATCTTTTAATTTTTGTTGTTCTTCTAAATCTTTAGTACGCAAACGTACCTCTTCCATCAATTCTTTATTACGTCTTCGAATACTTTGAAACCTGTAGTAATAAAATCCGATTACACCTCCTATTACAAAAAGTCCAACCAATAACCGGAACCACCATGTCATCCACCATGGAGGTAAAACTATGACACGTATAGACAAACCTTCCTCATTCCATAATCCGTCGTTATTAGAGGCCTTAACTTTAAAAATATATTCTCCCGGAGCAAGATTAGTATATGTAGCAAAGCGTTTAGAAGAACCTACATACGTCCATTGATCTTCGAAACCTTGTAACTGATAGGCAAACATATTTTTTTCCGGTGCCGTAAAATCCAACGCTGAGAATTCGAAGGAAATAACATAATCTGAATATTCTAATACTATTTCTTTAGTAGAATAAAGTGCATTCGAAAAAACAAGTCGATTGTTAAATATTTTACCCGGTGGTACAGATTGGTTAAATATTTTAAAATCGGTTAAAACGACCGGCGGTACGTGTGTGTTATACGCTATGCTATCCGGATGAAAATAGGTTAATCCTCCTATTCCACCGAAACATAAATAGCCATTCGATAATTTTACTTTAGAATTATAATTATATGATTTACTAACTAAGCCATCCGATACATCATAATTTCTAAAGGTACTAGTAGATGGTGTGAAGACAGATATTCCTTTATCTGTAGCCAACCAAAGTCTATGTTGTTGATCTTCTAATATGCCTACTACATGTGTTGTATTCAACCCCTGTGCCGGACCATATATTTCAACGGTTTGTTTTTCAATATCGGTTATTTTACATATCCCACTATTCACCGTTGCAATCCAAATAGTTCCGGAAGCATCTTCAAAAATATCGCGTATATCATTGGAAGGTAAACGATTAGTTCCGGGAGCAGCTACCATACGGGTAAATGTATTAAGAGTATAATCATAATAGGCTACTCCCATCGTTTCTGTAGCAATCCAGATACGTCCTTTACTATCTTCCATTAAAGAAAAGATATTACTGGAAGATAAAAGATAGTACGCTGATGAATCCAGTATAAAATATTTAAACGACTTTTTATAGGTATCATAAAAATTAAGTCCTCCGCTTAAGGTGCCCACCCATACATTCTTCTTCTTATCTTCCAGTAGAGACCAAACATCGTTTCTTAAAATAGCATTGTTTTTCTCTGCAGGATCAACTTTAAATGATGTTGATTTATCAGTAAGTACATTATAAAAACACATCCCCTTATTATAAGTACCTATCCAAATAGCATTAGGTGTAGAAGACGTTGCAATCGATTTAACGACATCTCCACAAATGGCCGAGTTGGATGTAGTATAATACGTCATGCTAGATGTAGGAAGATGCATTCGATGTAATCCTCCACCATCTGTACCTATCCATAGCGACTGATCAGGAGCTTCTGCTAATGCCAATACAGATTTTTGTGCTAATTTTTTACCTATTGGGCCAACATCCGTCACCCCTTTGAATTTATGTTTAGATGCTACAAATTTCGATACACCTGCAGCATACGTTCCTACCCATAGTGTACCGGGAGAAGATTCATATATCGCATATACTGCATTAGAACCTATCGAAGTCTGGATAGTAGGTTGATGTTGAATGACGGAGAAGGCTATATCTTCAGGTGATTTATAAAAAACTCCTTGTCCGTCGGTTGCTACCCATAAACGATTATCCGAATCCACCATCAAGTCCATAATTACAGTAGACTGTGCTCCGGGTAATTCTATACGTTGAGTAACGAAGGTTTCTGTTTGAAGAGAATACAATGCTGATTCCGTACCTATGTAAAGTATTTTATTTTGAAAGGCCACGATAGAGCCGTGATTAAAATCAAAATCTAAAGAGGTATCATTTGAAAAAATATAATACTCCATTTTTACGGCGGATATATGATAAGACATTTTGCACACTTTTCTACCCATACCGCTTAACCATAGATTACCTTGATCATCTTCCGTAATACTGGTAACAAAAGGCTTTGGAGCATCTTTAAATGGATAAAAATGTGTGAAAGTACCGGTAGCTCGATCAAATAGGTCTAAACCCAACCGTGTTCCTATCCATATATTACCTTTGGAATCTTGGTAAATAGACAATACATGGTCGTGAAGTAAACTTTTAGGATTATCTTTTTTATTTGAGTAGTGAATAAAACGTTCCGTAACTCTATCAAAAATGGCAAACCCTTTATACTGAAAACCTACATAAATTTCTTTGTCATGGGTTTCATACAGACAACGAATATAACTTTCGGGAATACCGGTAGAGTCAGATGGATTATATTGATAATTAACAAAGGAATACCCGTCATATCTGGACAAACCATTGTACGTACCAAACCACATAAACCCGTAACTGTCCTTAAGTATAGAAGTAACATTGCTGCTCACTAAGCCGTCTTTGTCACGAAGATGTTCAAAAACGTGTTGTGCTTGGGTAAAAAATACTAAACATAAAAAGAATATAAAGACACAGACACTTCTCATACCCCCAAAATACTACAATTTTTTATAACATAAAACATATTAAAAACTACGCTATAGCATGATAAATTGAGCGAATAATGGAATACCTAAACTACTATCTCAGACTGGATTAACCATATAAAGCAACCGATATTTGAAAATTAGAGGAATTTCATTACTTTTGTCGGCGCATTTTTCTTTAACAGAGGGATGTGTGTATTTTAGAGAGGTGTCCGAGCGGTTGAAGGAGCACGCCTGGAAAGTGTGTATACCTCAAAAGGGTATCGAGGGTTCGAATCCCTTCCTCTCTACAGTAAAAGCCTTAGATACTACTATCTAAGGCTTTTTTTACTTAAACATAACATTCCCACTCTATTGTTTTTTTTACTTTAGTCTTATTTTTGAGTGGATATTCATTCTTTTTTAGAACATAACATCTATTACTACCTGCTTTCCACTTTACTGCAACATTATGTATCCTTCCATCCATACCTATTTGACGCAATGTCTGGCGGCGACTCAACAAATTCCCAATGATCGTATTCAACTCTTAAGACCTGCTGTTGATTACGTACGCCAAAAAATACAAACTCATACTCCGACTCATCTCTTATTTGTATGCACGCACAACTCGCGCCGCAGTCACATGGGACAAGTCTGGAGCGCACTAGCAGCAGCCTACTTCCAATTACCCCATATTCTGACCTACTCGGCAGGAACAGAAGTTACTGCTTGTCACCCTAACACATTACACGCTCTTCAATCCGCCGGCTTACGCATCACCCGTGAAGAAAATGGTACCAATCCCTTCTATCACTTGAAATATAGCGATACACACGCTCCGCTCCTTTGTTTTTCGAAAACCTACCACGACCCTTCTATCCCTAAATACGGTCTAGCCGCCATTATGACGTGTACGGATGCCGATGAGAATTGTCCCGTTATAGAAGGTTCTGAGATTCGAATTTCATGCCCTTATGCAGATCCAAAAGTGTATGACCAAACAGTGGAGCAAGATCAACAATATGCTGAACGTTGTTTTCAAATAGCAACCGAATGGATCTATGTGATGCAACAAGTAAAACAAACCGCTTCCATTATATGAAGCATCTATCCTTTCTTGACCGTTATTTAACGCTATGGATCCTACTTGCCATGCTTATAGGAGTAGCACTTGGATATTATGTACCCACCATCAGTACCAGTTTGCAAACGTTGCAATTTGGCACAACCCATGTTCCTTTAGCCATCGGTTTGATAGTAATGATGTACCCTCCTTTAGTAAAAGTAAATTACAATGAAATTCCTACCCTTTTGAAGGAGACAAAACTCATCACTTGGTCTTTACTGCTAAACTGGGTTATAGGACCGGTAATCATGTTTGTATTGGCAGTCGTTTTTCTAGCCGACTATCCGGAATATCGAAGTGGTGTCATCCTCATCGGCTTAGCCCGCTGTATCGCCATGGTACTCGTGTGGAATGACTTAGCTGATGGAAATCGATCGTATGCAGCAGGACTTGTTGCATTGAACAGTGTCTTCCAGATTCTATTTTTTAGTACCTATGCCTATCTCTTTTTATTCGTCTTCCCCAAGGCTATCGGAATAGCCGGTGTTTCGATACATTTATCTATGAGCATGATTGCTGAAAGTGTTCTTATTTATTTAGGTATACCATTAGCAGCAGGTATTGTAACCCGCCGGGTCATCCTACGATGGAAAGGAAACGCCTGGCTGCAAGATGTATTTTTACCCCGAATCAGTCCGCTTACCTTAATCGCATTATTACTCACGATTATATTGATGTTTAGTTTAAAAGGGGCAATAGTGGTTCAAATACCGATGGATGTTCTACGTATCGCCCTTCCCCTGACCATCTATTTCACTGCTATGTTTTTTATCAGTTTTGGAATAGGGGAAATAATAGGTGCACGATATCCGGAGAATACCGCTGTAGCGTTTACTGCAGCCGGCAATAATTTTGAACTTGCTATAGCCGTAGCGATAGCTGTCTTCGGAATTAACTCCGGACAAGCCTTTGCAGGTGTTGTAGGGCCGCTGATAGAAGTACCGGTTCTTCTATTATTAGTAAAGGTGGTTAGACAATGGAAATCAAAAGGAGTTTAGCCGTAACTACTCTTAATATAAAGGAATATATTTCTTGCTCTTTACTAAAAAAATAGAGGAGAGATCATAACTGTCGGGTCTTATTGTTACGTCACTTCTACTAATAATTATCCTCCCTTATACTGATTGGCTCGTATATTCTGCGCTGCCTTTGAAACGGTTTCTTGAATACGGTTGCGTCGAGTTTCTTCTTTCTTCGCTTGTTGTATCCATTCTAATATTCCCCGTTGAACAGAAGGTGGAAAAGCATCCCAATGGATCTTGGCTTTAGGATGTAAAGTAAAAGCATCTGCTAAGTCCGGCGGAACAATCCGCATCTCCACTTTGTCTAAAGCATTCCAACATCCATTCTTTTTAGCAAGATCTATCATGGCCTGACCAGCCGGCATCATCCGCCCTTCTTGCGTTAACCGATCCACTTTATCTTTATTGATCTTACTCCAATTACTCTTAGGATTTCGCTTAGAAAAAAATTGATAATAACTTTCTTCGTCTCGTTTGTTGGGTTTGCTATCAATCCAACCAAAACATAAGGCTTCGTCCACCGCATCGGGATAATAAACACTGGACACGTTACTTTCTTTGTGGTAAATAATTAACCAAACAGAAGACGCTTCCATGTGGTGATTCATTAACCAAGTACGCCAAGCCTTTACATCTCGAGCTGTTATCGCTTGGACCCCTTTATAGATTTCTTTTTTGGACGGCATGAGCATCGTATTGATGAAACGTACTTTTTTATTTTACAAGTTACAAAATCAATGTCGTTTAGTGGATTCGTTTATTAATAGACGTACTTTATTTATAATCTAAACTCATGTATCAATTTAAACCGTTCGGTTTATACCCTTAACGAAACGATATTGAGTTATACAATAGAAGGATACGTCCACTCACCCAATCCGTACTTCTAATAAATCCTCCCAACGTGTAGTATAACAGGGGGTCAATTGCTCTTGGCGCAACTTCCACCGCTGCCGCGTGCCCTGTACCGCATAGGCCACTGTCCGCTGCCCATACTTACGATTGATTCCATCCAATACTTGGGCAATATCCCGCTGACGACTATAAACCTCGGCCGACTCAAACACGTTGCCTTGTACTTGCGTCTCCGGTACGATATCGGACACAATCACACCTACTTTTTTATACTGAAAACCCGAACGAAAAATTTTCTTTAACCCCACCAAGGCATAATGTATAATATCCGCACCGGCTGCAGAAGGCATGGGCATAGGTACTGCTATCGTATGGGCGTATTGTGGTAAGTCCGGACGAAATCGATTCGTATGCACAAACACCGTCACCACTGCCGCACAACTTTTTTGCGAACGCAATTTCTCGCTGCACCGAAATGCATGCGTACTCACCGCTTCTTCTATATCACTATACTCCATTAACATCGTTCCAAAAGAACGGGACGTGCAAATCGCTTTTTTTTGCTCGCGCTCGGCTATCATATCAATGCAGGGGATGCCTTTCAACTCTTTGACCAATCGTAGACCCACTACAGACAACTGCTTACGTATCCACTCTTCCGGCACTTGCGTCAAATCCCATGCGGTATGAATACCTCGCTTCTGTAAGAGTTGAGCATATTGCCTACCAATTCCCCAGACATCTTCTATGGGAAAGTCGCGCAGGGAGGCTTCCCGCAACGCCTCGGTGTGCATCGAAAACACACCGTTCCCCTCTACCCTTTTTTTCGCTATTTTATTTGCCATCTTCGCCAGTGTTTTGGTAGGTGCTATACCTATCGAAACCGGAATACCGGTTTGTCGGCGCACATGACTGCGCAACTGCAACGCGACCTCCGGTAGGTCATAATACGTCTCTAAAGCGTGTAATCCTAAAAACGCTTCGTCTATAGAATACACTTCCACCCAAGGGGAATATTCTTGTAAAGTCTTCATAACGCGATTCGACATATCGCCATACAAACTATAATTAGACGAAAACACCTGTACACCATGTCGTCGAATCAGCGCTTGTATTTCAAACGCCGGGGCTCCCATCCGAATACCTAAAGCCTTTGCCTCTTGTGATCGAGCGATGACACAACCGTCGTTATTACTCAACACTACCACCGGCTTAGTCTGCAAGGAAGGTTGGAACACCCGCTCGCAAGACGCATAGAAATTATTACAATCAACTAATGCAAACATACTTTACTTACTTTATTGGGTAGAAGACGAACGACGCAACAATTTGACAATACCGGTTACCACTCCCCACAAAACGAACTCTTCCGACGACTCTACCCGAACCGGAGGATAAGCCGGATGGGCCGATACTAAATACAAGTCTTGTCCTTTAAACTCTAATCGCTTTACCAACAACTCCCCTGCGATCACACATACCGCTATGTCACCATGAGCGGGACGCAAAGACCTATCCACCACTAATACGTCACCGGTCTGTATACCCAAGTCGCGCATGGAATCACCGCGAGCTTTCACATAAAAGGTAGCATGTGGTTTCGTCGACACATAACTATTTAAATCCAATTGCATCTCCACATAGTCGTCTGCCGGACTCGGAAAACCGGTAGCACCGGCGTGCACATAAGATGTAAACAAGGGGGCTGTAGCAGCAGTGGTACAGACAGGAATACAGACCTGCCACTGTACCGTAGAGGGAACTTCTTTCATACATGTAAAGGCTGGAAGTACAAACATACAGACTTTAATACATATATTTGCTATTTATTTTAGTTTTTACTAATTTTATTATAAATAAAAAGAATACCGTTTAATTAAAACCTAACGGGTTGAATTTCATTCATAGAAGTGCTTTATTTAGAATTCTTACTCCTGTATACATTTCGAATTGTTAGGTTTCCCCGCTTCAGTAAACGACATGGATAAATAAAATATAAACCTTTACAAAATAAGCTATTACAAACTTTGTAGGGATAAAAACCTTACGTACCTTCCCTGTAAAACAGCGTTTTCATTATCACACCTCTTTATGAATGCACCCCTATTTCTAAACATTCGCGTACGTCATGTCGCTAAAAGTCGTCAATTTTTTGATGCCTTGGGATTTCCGTTTAATGATCACTACAGCAATGAAGAAGCGGCTTGCATGGTGATCAACAACAACGCCTACATCATGCTGTTGAGTCCGGGATTTTTTGGTCAGCATACCCACTTACCGGCAGCGAATCCACTCGAAACGGCGGCGGCTATAGTGGGCATACAGCGACCGAACAAAGAGGCGGTAAACAAACTGGTGGAAAAAGCACTCTTTTTAGGTGCACAAGAGTGCCGCCCTATGTATGATCATGGGTTTATGTACGGACGGACCTTCAGCGATCCGGATGGACACATTTGGGAAATATTTTGGATGGAAGCTCAACAACAACAGCAGCAACAACAGTAAAGCGTATCGAAGGCTGAAGCATAATTATACATTGGGCAGTCAGCGCGGTGATTATAACCTTGAAGGTTGGCTTTTTTATAACAGTTGGTGACGCCACAAGTATTTCACCTCTACAATCAAACCCGATTGAGTGGCGATAAGAAATATAATGTCGTTTAGTTAAGAGGAAAAACCTAACCAGTTTGAAGTTCCCTTATTGATGAACTAAAACCCGTTAGGTTTTGACGAAACTGCTTTGTATTAAAAATGTTGAAGAACGGAATTTTATAATAATTTATTTTTTCTTAAGGTCTAATGCCTCTGCCATCCCAGGCAATAGCTTATGCTCCGTATCCATGATACCAAACCACACTTGCCATGAAATATCCATTTCTTTAAAAATTTCTCCCATGATTTTAAAATAATTATTTAGATCTTCTATTTTAGCTGTATTAGGAAGAGCACCCCACTCGTTACAAATAAGAGGAACGTTGTTGTCATAAGCCCAGTTCTTCACTTTGGCTAATCTATTTTTTATAAATTGCTTATTCCCTTCTTGATAATAACGTTGTGCAAGATCTTTTACCCAATCAGGAGTGCCTTCTACAATTCCAAAATCTCTGTACTCTGTAGACCAGCGTTCCGGAGAATACGGAAAAGGAATATTTTTCAAGGTACCCATATTAGACCATGACGCACCTTGATGAGAAAATAAAAATGGATCATACATATGAAAACAATATATCACATATGTGTCGTTTAATGGTTTATTCTTAATCAACTCATCTAAACTATACCACTTTGTATCTCCAAATATAATTGGGCGTGTTTTATCAACTGTACGAATAGAGTCAATCATCATTTGGGCTAACAATGTCCAATCCGCTTGGTCTATGTATTCACCTTCAGGAAGACTTAAACAAGGCTCATTTGTTAATTCAAAGAACAAGTCTTCGCGTTTTTCATTTATAAAATGTTGCGCTACTATGCGCCATAAAGAAGAAACCGCTTCTCTAAACTTTTGATTTTTTGATGAAGCTCTATTATAACTGCCGTCATAGGCATGATAATCAATTGTATAAGATAGACCATATCGTTTTGTCCAGATATTCATAGAATCTAACAAGGTAAATAACATAGGTTCAATTTCTATATTCTTTTTTGTTCCATTTAATACCTCTATACGATCTACTATATACAAATCCAAATCAATTGGGAAACGCACCCCCAACAACCCTTGATCCGCTTGAAGTTTAATTACAGCTTCATTATACTTCCAATCATTTGGACTATTACTTGTAATTTTATTTGCTTCTGCCCAACTCGCTAAATTCATTCCTTTGGTTAAATACTTTTTGGATAAATCGTTTAGTGGAGTATTAACATTACCCTTTACCGCAACGGGTGCTGGAATAGATATAGGCAATATTTTCATGTTGTTTTGTTTGCCGTATTTAATCTCTTTTACAAAACGTATATCGTCCATTGAAAAAGTACCGGATGTCTCGTCTAAACACCATACGAGTCTAATCGGATTATTTAAATTTAATTCAACTTTTTTCCCCCAACCACCTTGATTTAACATCGAAAAATCAATAGTTACATAAGTCCATACATCACTTGCAGGTACACGTATAGAATAAAAATCATAATCACTTACCTCAACAGTCTCAACTCGTACTTTATGTGCAACTCCTTTATGCCAAAATGAAATACCTGCAAAATTAGATGGATTAATATCCGATTTACTTACCTGAGTTGCGAATGCATAATACGGACTCCATTGGTATTTACCTTTATCAAGAGTAACATCCACCTGAAACATTCCTTTTGATTCATGACCTCCTGTTGTTACAAAAGCATCTCGCTGCCAATCTTCTTGTTTTATGCTGCTATTGCCTCCTTGAGGATTATCGTTAAAGCTATACCAATAGCCCCCAAGACTGTTTTGATTATTACCATCTTCAAAATTATCTATCAAAACATTTGATTCATGTTGTGCATTGATATTAAAACTATTTAATATACACACAGATAGTAGCAATAATACCTTCATAATTAATTTTTAAAACCTTAGTTAAAGTTACTTTTTAAAATTTAATTAAAGTTGTTTTATCTTTTTTTTGCTTTTATATTCACCTCCCTACACTCTATCCCGTCTGTAGATTCCTATCTATAAATCAAGTCAATTTATATAAGTATTTTTTAATATTGGTTGGCGCTCCCATAATATAGATTTCATTCACAATATAACTCTACACCCCAATGCACCCAATTTTGGAGGAAAATAACATTATAAATCCGACACTATCAGACTTCGATATTACAAATGCACTATCGTTTGGTTAAAACGTAATGGCTTTTTAGCTCCTTATTAGAAGTGCTGAATAGAGAATCCATACTCATTTGAAAATTTCAACCCGTTAGTTTACCCTCCTTAACTAAACAACATTGTATTGCAAATAACTAAAAGTGGTAGTAACTGTTAAAAGAAAAATACTAAATACTAATTCGCTATAAATACAATATTATCCGATCCAAGACCTTGTTGTAGTAAATACCGTTCTATATCCATTTCAAGTATTACCTCACCCTTGTTGTTAATGACATAACTGGAATACCCCCATTCATATAATAATATGGCTGCTGCTTTATGCGATGCATTTTCTCTCTTCACTTCCAAATATTCTAAAATAACAATCGGTTTCTTTACTGAATTTTTCAATAAAGACTCTGCCCCTTTGATTACATCTGCTTCTGCACCTTCTACATCAATTTTGATAATATCGGGAACAATGGATTGCTCAGCACAAAAATCGGATAATGCTACTGTTTGAATAGTTTTGCTTTTAGGTTGTAGTTTTTTAAACCATTCTTCTTTTTCAAACTGTCCTACTTTTGCTGAATTATATTCTGAATGTAAATTATCAAATTCATAAAAAATAATAGGGGCATTACTTAGGGAAACTGCTTTATTAAAATACAATATGTTAGGTCGGTGTTCCACATTTTGTTTCAATACCTCAAACGTTTTCGAAGAGGGTTCAAAAGAATATATTTTACCTTCTGTCACAATGTTGGAGGCAATTAAACTAAAATACCCGTAATGGGCTCCTATATCGACAAATAACGAATGAGGGTGCAATTGTTTGATTAAATATCGAACTAACCGTATTTCAGACACATGCGATTTACCACCGGTCAAATATATATCGGTAGAGGCCGGTAGGGCAATAACCATCGATTGACCATTAAATAGTGTTGTCGTTACGATAATTTCTTTTTTAGTAAAAGGATAGATCATATCTCTATACAAAATCGAAGAGACATATTTAACAGGAGCATGCATCATCCTCCTAAACTTCGTCATGGACGCTATCTTTTCTACAGTTGTCAGTAAACCCAACAATTCCTTATTAAACATTTTGTAAAATAATTCTTTTTAATGAATATCTTGATATTTCCCCCAAATTAGTGCGTATCCTCCCACATCCACATTGAATCGTATTCTTCGTTGTAGACAAATGGATTCTCCGTCTTTTTTTATTTTATAATAGTCTGTTCCCCAAAGCACAACTACTATATACTATTATCGAAATAATTGATTAGCGTTTTGGCTCGTCGCCAGCGCCACCTCTTCGTACGTTATCCCCCGCAACTCCGCCACCCGCGCGGCTATAATGGTCAAATACTCCGGATCGTTCCGTTTTCCTCTATAGGGTACCGGCGCCAGATAAGGGCCATCCGTCTCCAATACGATTTGCTCCATCGGCAAATACGGTAGCACTTGGTCCATGCCGGCTTTTTTAAACGTACTCACGCCTCCTATCCCTACATAAAATCCATAGTTCCACAACATCGAGGCTTCCTTTATTGATCCCCCAAAACAATGAAATACACCGCGCAAACCTTTGACCATAAAGGGTTCTAATAATTCAAACGTTTCGTGAAACGCCTCCCTACTGTGTATGATCACCGGTAGATCTCTTTCTAACGCCCAACGACACTGAATCTGTAACGCTTCTTTTTGAATATCAATGTATGTTTTATCCCAATATAAATCTAAACCTATTTCTCCTATTGCCGCTACTTCCGGTCGATCTACTTCTTTTTCGATTCGAGTCAGTTGCTGATGATAATCTTCTTTTACATAACAAGGATGTAAGCCCATCATAGGGACCACGTGCTCCGGAAATTGTTGTACCACTTCCCATACTCCGTCAATAGAGTCTACCTCAACATTCGGTATATAAAAACGTCCTACTCCTTGTTCTATTGCCCTTTCAATTACATTACGGCGTTCGGTACCGTACTCCTCTGCATATAAATGTATGTGTGTATCTATAATCATATGGGCTGCGCTTCTTTCTTAGTATAGGTTCTTCCTTTCCATTCTATTTTGCCCGGCCATAGTTGATACCCTATTAAGACCAAAGGAAACAGATAACTATACCCTTCAAAATATACTATGTCTCGTAACTTAAAACGCCTTTGGATGCGACGGTATACATCGTATAGGAAACCGTATTGAAGCAGTGTTTTCGTACTATAAAACACCACCGCTACTCCGGGCTTCCAATACAATAAAGCCAGCAGCATCGGAAAAAAAAGTGCTTGTAAAACTAAAAAAAATAATAATATTGGCGGAACACGTAAAGCGCCGGTCAGCCACCGTTTGCGTTGATGTAATAAATTTCTCCAAGAGGCTTGAGGTCGGGAAATAGCTACCACATCCGCTTGCATCAATTGTCGATACCCAAATCCTTTTTTAAGTGTAGCTAAAAATAATTCTAAATCTTCTGTTATAGAAAAGGATAAAGCTTCATAGCCACCTGTTGCCTCATATGCCGTACGCCGTATACACATATTATTTCCAACAGCACTTACCGGAAACCCTTTTTCCGAAACCACATAGACCATTCCAAAGGCATAACTCCAATCCATTTTTTGGACTTGTGCTAAAAAGCCATTCCCTTCCACAATAGTAGAACCGGAAACGATTCCATCTCCTTCTTTAAATGCCGCCAACATAGACCGTACCCATGTGGTTGGGACTTGTATGTCCGCATCGGTTATAAAAAGATACGGTGCCGTCGTAGCTTTTGCTAATTGCGCCAGTACATTCGCTTTACCACGGGCTGTACCTATATTTTCTGTTATCTGTATTAATCGTATAGAAGGATTGCGCTGTTGCCACTGCTCCACTATTGAGGATGTTCCATCAGTAGACTGATCATTTCCTATATAAATTGTAAGTAAATGTGAAGGGTAATCTACTTGTGTTAGAGCTTGTAAACAAGACCCGATAGTATCTTCTTCATTTCGAGCAGCTACTAAAATAGACACCTGCGGCTCTTCTTGTAGGGTCTTGGTTGAATTCGCTTGGGTTTTCTTTAACCATATCCATAATACAAGTTGATACAGTATAAAAATACTACAATAGGTATACGCACATATGTCCGGTATCATAACGTCTCAAACGTATACCCTTTTTCCAAAGAGTCTTCTATAAATTTAGGTAAGGCGTATTGAATCGTAGAAATCGATTTTACACTATCGTGAAAGATAATGATGGAACCATTTCGTCTGGCTTCGATCGCTGTTTTAAGACACTTCTCTTTTCCTCTTTGTGCATCAAAATCTCCGGTTATAACATCCCACATGACTACTCGATATATTTCTTGCAAATAATCGGATTGTATTCTTTTTATTTTACCATATGGCGGTCTAAATAATCTTTTTTCTCGCCATTCTTGTGGGATATCAACTTCTTCTTCCAATTTTTCCATTATCGATTCACAGGCTAGAATGTTCGCGAAATAATAATCGTCTGAATGTTTCCAGCCATTTAAATGATTGTAGGTATGGTTGGCAGTTCTGTGTTTGCGTTTTAATATATCTTTATATAATTCGGGGTACTTTTCTAAATTCCCACCGACACAAAAAAAAGTCGCTTTAATATTATATTTATCTAATGTATCTAATACCCATGGCGTCGCTTCCGGTACAGGCCCATCGTCAAATGTAAGGTACAATACTTTTTGATCGGGATGTTGTAAACGCCATTCTAAACCCGGATAAAAAAAATTCAACAACCAACCATAATGATTAAGGTATAAACTCATGTGCTTTAGAATACTTTTTACTTATGCTCGTAAGGATACGCTTTCAATGGATCGTAGGTAAATTTAAGAATGTTTTTTATAAAATAAATCTTTCCGACCTGAATTACAAAATTTTGTAGTCCCCCACCCATACTCTATGCGCTTTATTGTCAGGCTATTTCTTTTAATTTCTTAAAAATTCCGGATACCCAAAAGACAACAAGAAAACAGATACCCAACATGCCCATTGTAACTTCTATCGGTGCATTCCATAGGCGAAGTGAATACGTAATGCTTAAGGCTAACACTACATGGGTAATGAGTTGACGTATATGTTTTACCGTAAAGACGTTTTGATTTTTTTGTTGTAAAAAATAGATGTAATAGATAATAGCTGTAAATCCGGAAATAACGGTAGCCCAAGCGGCACCTATTATCCCAAAGTAAGGAATGCTTAACCCATTTAATACTACATTCAATAAAATGAGCCCTATCGAGACTTTATTCAAAAAACGTTCTCCATTCAACGCCATGATATATGCACCATATATTGCAGCTATTCCTTGAATCAACATCATACCGGATAACACTTTAAAAACAGCCGTCATTTCAACAATTTCATTCGGTGTGCTATTCTTAAATAAAATAAAAAAATGCTCTCCAAAAAATAGAATAAAGGCCATTACCCAAGACATAACCATAGCGGTAAAAAGTTGACCTGTCATGACGATTGTTGTTGTATCTTCTTTTGCTTCTAACTTTTTACAAAATCGGGTATAAAACAACGGCATTAATACCCATAAAAACATCAAAATGGCATCCAGCCATCGATACGCTGCAGCATATAAACCGGAAGCCCTGTCGTCTATCAGCTTATTCACCATAATTTGATCTATTTTGTCATGTATGGAATATAATATGGTAATTAAAGCTAAGGGATAGGTTGTTTGAATGATGGCTTTCCATTTTCGTATCGACCCTTTGGTTTGATATAAGGAATGGATATGTTGCCTATTCCACCAATAAGCTAAGAAGAGAAACGTCATCGTAACCGATAAGAGCTTGATTCCTATAAAATCTAAAACAGTACCTTCCAGTAAGATAAAGAGTATAGCTAAGCCTATAAACAGTGCTTTGTCTAAGGTACCACTGATGGAGTCCATATTAAGCTGATGATAAGTTTGAAAAAACATACGAACATGAAGTATCAAACTCATAATACTATAAAACAAGCCGATCCCCCCCATCATCCACAGGTCTGTTCCGGTATAGCCTAAAAGTAACGCTACTATAATCACAATGATAGGAAACAACAGTGCCGTCGTATACTTCAACCCATTTAAATAGGGTATATCGTCTACCGCACTTGCCCGATGGGCAGATTGAAATTGTCGAATATAAAATTGTTGTATGCCTAAATCCAATAAAAATGAACATATGAAAGCCAGAGCATTTAAGGCAGCCCATTTACCATATATATCATGCCCCAACTGATCTTGAATGATGTTTTCCAATACCAAGGCTACGGGTTTAATCATTAGATTAACCAGTATGGCAATTCCTATATTTGTATATAATTTATTGATAAATATCTGTTTAAGAGGAATGCAAAAATACTTTTTCCTGTACTCCTTCACAATATTTTAACCGTATTATTCGTATGGAGTACAAAAAGTGTTTTGTTTTATTAACGTTTTAAAAATCGTACCTTTAACGGTTCTTTTACTCTAAGTATGATTCAGTCTATTCAATCGTTCAGTGATTTTGTTCTTTTAATTTATATAAAGAGAAAATCAATCCTACTCTTTACCTTGGTTCTTGTTATTTTATCTGCTGTTTGTAGTTTTTTAATTCCGGAAAAATTTCAATCCTCTGCCCTCCTTTATCCCTACAATTATTATTCTTTTGACCCAAGAAGTATTTTTGAAAACAAAAAAACGTTTGGAAACAAAGAAGATATCGAACGCATTCAACAAATAGCAGCAGGTAACAGCCTTTTACTCTATTTGAATACACGTTATTCTTTATCTGTAGAATATAAGTTAGATCCTTCAGATCCCTATTATTTTGAAAAATTAAGAAACGCCTTTTTCGCACAATTCGAAACCATTAAAAACAGTTCAGGAGGAGTTGAAATTGTATATACTCACTCTAATCCGGATACTGCAGCGGCATTAATTAATACGTCTATAGCATTTATTGATAGTATCCATCAAGCTTCTTTTATCCTAAATTATAAAGGTCTTTATAAAAACCTGCTCTTCACTTTATCCGAAAAAGAACAACTGTTGAGTACGCTTTTGGCAGATAATTCCGGAGACGTGATCATTCGAAATCAAATTGCTTCCAAGCAACTGGAAACGATTGAATTAAAATCGCAATTACAATCGGTCAACAATATCTTGCAACACCCTCCACAAAGTATTTTAGTTATGGAAAAAGCTCGACCTAATTATAAGAAAGTATACCCAAAACGACTTTTTATCATAGGGTGTACAACGGTTCTAGGGCTGCTTTCCTATATTCTATATCTGTACTTACAACTGGTGTATAAACATGAAATCGCTTCCCGGTTAAATGCCCTTTCGTAATTCATTTCTATTCCACGACTTTTTACTTCCTTTAGGAATCTTCTTGATAGGATGTATCCTAGCTTGGATAACACAACAGTGGTTATACTGTGCTTTACCTATTGGCTTATATATTGGTCTGCTTTCTATTCATCAACCTACACTTTTATATCATATCTTTTTTTTCAGTATTCCTTTGTCGATTCCCATTTACCTAGGCGCTGCTTCATTAGAATTACCGGACGAAGGAATAGCCATACTTTTAACGCTTCTCTCTCCTTTTATTCTTTACTTTAATGGAAAAAATAAATTTCCCATATTCCTACAATTCCCTTTTATCATCGTTCTAATCTCCTTTCTTTGGTTGGTGTTATTATTATTCACATCCCATAACACTGCATTGACACTTAAATTTTTATTCGCTAAGATTTGGTATATCGTACCTATGGTCGTGTTAACGCCTATTTTTTTAAACAGAATTCAAGACGTAAATAGTATTTTTAAACTATTCACCAGCGCTACCGCGCTCGTTCTTACTCCTATATTAGCTCTTTTTATGATGAAAGGTTTTGATTTCGCTGAAGCCAATACTGTGGTAGAACCCTTCTTTTTAAATCATGTAGCCATTTCCTCTTTTACAGCTACCTCACTACCCTTAATCTTTTATTGGTATCAAAACGGAAGTACCGGAATATATAAACCTATCGCTCTTTACGCTTTATTACTGTGTTTGATAGCCGCGATCAGTTCTTATACCCGTATCACTTGGTTGGCATTATTCGCGCTTCCTTTCCTTGCCATTGTTTTTAAATCAAAAACGTTCCCTACCTTTTTTTTCTTGGGCATAATACTCAGTTGTCTATCAATTTTTTATCTTTTACATCATAATCGATACTTAGACTTTGCACCTAATTCAGAACAAGTTATTTACCATGAGGGGAACTTAGAACGCCACTTAGAAGCAACGATGGAGTTCGAAGATATTTCCGGAATAGAACGTTTGTATCGATGGATAGCCGCTAAAAACAGTATTGAACAACACTTTTTGTTTGGAACAGGCCCCAATACCTTTTATAATGAATATAAAAAATATACAGAAGAAGCATACCGTACTTATGTAAGTGAAAATCCGGAGCAATCTACTGTTCACAACCAATTTTTATTAGTCTTTTTCGAACAGGGTTGTATCGGTTTTCTGTTGTTTGCCGGTCTGTGTTTGAGTCTTCTCATCGGCACGTATAGGTTATACCACAGCACTAGTCTGGATACCTTTAAATCTCTCCTGCTGGCACTTCACCTCTGCATGTGGATGATTATCTTTCATATATCCGTAAACGATTTAATTGAAACGGATGAAATCGGTTTTCTTTTTTATTTTATTATAGGTTTATTTTTATGGTGCAGATACCAGATTAAAAAAAATACACATTCTATTATAGTCGAATCTTAATCGATAAAAATGTAACATCATCATTATAATGAACCGTTCCTTTATACCGCATTAAATCCTCTATTACCGTTTGTATCAAGTTGTTTTCTTGAACTTTTTCTGCTTGGGCTACTATTTTTTGAATGGGTTCCGTTCCGTATTCTTCTCCTGCTTCATTATTACATTCGGATACTCCGTCGGTATACAATAACATTACATTATCTCTTCCTAATTTTAATTCTCCTACATTAATAAATGGAAGCTTCTCGAACATTCCTAAAATGGTCGTGCCTAATTCCATAGAATACAGCTTACCCTCCACTTTTAACGGTATAGGCAAATGCCCGCAATTGACGTATTGTAAACTTTTTTGTTGAAAATCTATAATAGCGATAAAACAGGTGACAAACTTCTCCCCTTTAGCATGTTCTAAGATTAAATTATTCAACTGCAACACATACGTTTTTAAGTCCTCCGTATATCGAACCATTGTACGAATAGAGGCTTGTACGTTAGACATTAAAAGCGCTGCCGGTATTCCTTTCCCACTCACATCTGCTATACATACCAAACACTTATTATCGCTTAATGGGATGTAATCATAATAGTCACCGCCTATACTTTGGTGCGGAAGATACTTAGCTTGAATTTGTAGTGTTTCAGTCTGAGGTAGATTCGTTGGAAATAAATGAGATTGTACTTGTCGAGCAATTTCGATTTCTTTCTTTAACGACTCTTGCTCTAATTGTCTTCGTGCTAATTTTTTATTTTCGATAGCCACCAGAATTACATTGGACAACGTTTGAATAAACGAAGTATCCAATAATTGTAAATCATTTTTTTGATCTACAAATACATAAGCTAAGGTATGTTGTTTATGCTTAACCGGGATAACTAAATCAAATTCATTAAACGGCAATCCCGGTCGTTGCAATAAAACCGACATTTCCTCATCCGCTTCGAGACTTAAATCTAACGTTTTTCCGGAAATGGTTTCTTTTGTTCCAAATTCTACTTTACACTGCCAGCCTTGATCCAATACCATTAAAACTAATTTATCTATTTTCAAATTAGCCAATAAAGTAAAATGGTAAATGCGGTATAAGGACTCTTCCGGTAAGTTAGCATTGATGGCTTGTGTAATTTCCAACAAAGCGCTTAACTCTAATTCTTTTAACAGGAGTTGTTGAGGATATGTAGTAGGAGTTACCATTTTGTTGTGGTTCGTGGATCATAAGCATCCCGCAAACCATTTCCAAATAAATTGAACGCTAATACCAAAACACTAATGCACATAGAAGGGAAAAACACTAAGTACCAACCACCATCACTCCAGTTGGAATGGTACCCTTCACTTACCATCATACCCCAAGAAGGCATAGGAGGTTGTACACCTAAACCTAAAAAACTTAAGCCTGATTCTATCAAAATGGCAGAAGCAAAATTAGAAGTTGCGATCACAATTAATGGACCTATCATATTAGGTAAAATATGATAGAAGATGATGCGCATATTGGAAATACCCAATGCTTTCGCAGCCTCCACATATAATTTTTCTTTAATTCCAATAATTTGTCCTCGAACGACCCGAGCTACCTCTACCCACATAGTTAATCCAACGGCTACAAACGCTACCCAAATCCCTTTACTCTGTAATGCCAAAGAAATGGCGATAACTAACATAATACCCGGTATAGACCACGTAACGGTTAACAACCACATCAAGGCCTTGTCGATGAATCCACCAAAGAAACCTCCTATTGCTCCTAACACAATCCCGACAACCATGGAAATGATAACAGAGATAAAGCCTATAGATAATGAAATACGTGTTCCAAATAATAATCGGCTTAACATATCCCTACCTTTTTTATCCGTACCTAAAGGATAATAACGGGTTTCTACATTGTTGGCATAAAACTTAGTCTCGAGTTCTTTCTTGGTTTGTTGAAGGGTTTTCCCATCCATATGAATGTATTGGATTGTTTCACCCGTTATTCGATACACACAGGATTTATCGGAGCATAAGCTTTTATCATCGTCTTGATATAAAGGCTCTACCATTGTAAGGGTCAATTTTGTTTCCCAATAATTTTCTCCATGAATTCTGTAATAAACGGAGTCCCCTTTAAGGTAAAAAGTATCGACCGCTTCTATCGTATAAGGACTTTCTTGTCCAAAAAATGCTTTTGTAAAGAAATTCTCTTCTACTATTTCTCTGGATTTATATTCTTTCAAAATGGTGGCTTTGAACCCGGGGCCTTGTTTCTTAATACTTAAAGCACCATCATTGGCATTGGGTGTTTGATCCGACATGATTAAATACCCCAAGAACGCTATGATGTGTGCCACTGCAATAATAGCCAATCCAAACATAGCTGCTTTATTCCCAAATAGTCGCTTACGAACGAAATACGAAGGTGAATGTGTTTCTTTATCTTCTGCCATTATCTTGTATTATGAGCCATTAAGCCTTTTTTAGTGGCCAAGAATACATATGTATCCTTATTGTTTATTTGTATATCGTCCCCCGTCACCTCTTCGTCACTTTTATCTTTCATTACTTTAACCCACCCCTTTTGAACCAAAGCCATCAGTACCGGCCATAATTCATGAGAAGACTGATCCAGCACTTCTTCTAATTTGGAAAGACTTGTAACGAAGTAGAGCTGATCTAATAATTCAAATTCTTGGTCGCTCATTTTATTGAGTGCTTCTTTCTTTCCATTGATACGAACCCATGCGGGCAAGGATTCCAAACCCAATGGCATACATGGGATAAATACACGCCATTCCTATAAAAATAACAATATTAAATGGGTTGGACAAAAACTTAACGACGCTTTGTAGATAAATAAAATCAGCCAATAACCGAAGTCCCCAGGCTATACCTACTAGAGTCCAAGAAATGTATCCCCAAAGGGCCAACATAGGAGTACAGAATAATCCTAACTGAAATACAAACACCCACACAGCCAATAGATTAACAAAACCTAAACGATATCGCCCCCATTTTCCGGCCCAGCGCTTCCTTTGGTGGTAAAAGGTATTCCAATCGACAGTGGGAAGTGTATGAACAATTGCTTCAGTATGTAGAACAGCTCCTATTTGTGAACGATTCCAAAGGGCAACTTTATGCATTAAAAAAGTATCATCCCCACTTGCTATAGCTTCATTACCGCTATACCCTCCTACTTGTTCAAAAACACTTCGACGGATGGCTATGTTTGCTCCGTTACACATGATCGCTTTCTGCCATCCTATGGCCGATAAACCGACCCCAACCAAACTGGAAAATTCAACTTGTTGTAATTGTTGAAAAATACTAGAATTGCTTGTCATCCGAACCGGACCACTCAAAAAACTTTTATGTTCGTGCATCCGCATCATTTCTTGTATCCATCGCGGACCCATGGTACAGTCTGCATCCGTGAATACTAACCAAGGAGCAGTTGAAACGTTGATAGCTGTTTGCAAGGCCGCTTTTTTTCCCTTTCCCGAAGATGTAAGGACACGCAAGGAAGAAAAACGATTCAACCAGGCGTCTAATTTTGCTCTTGTCCCATCGGTACTTTCATCATCCACACACCAAACCGTAAACCCTCCGGGATAATCTTGAGCACTTAACTGTTGCAGTAAGGCTTCTATAGAATCGGATTCATTTCGTAGTGCTATGATAACATCCACCATAGGATAATGTAAGGGTTGGGTCAATGGGTATTTCTTCTTCACGCGCCTCCAACCTATTATTAAAAAACTAATAAAAGCGCCATAAGACAGGATACCTATCCACACGATTAATTCGATTAATTCCATTCCTCTTGTGTTTTATCCCTTTGAACCACTAACAACAACCATCCTAATAGGGCTGGGACTACTACTTGAATCCACCAAACCAGAATACCGGCTAAAAGTATTTTAGGTTCATCATATCCTAATGAACCAAAATAATAAACAGCTGTAAGTTCTCGTATACCTAAATCTAGAAACGTAGGGAAAATAGATTTAGCAACATAGATTAGGACAATCCCCATAATCAGTTGAGCAAGAGGAGGCTGTATATCAAAAAAATAAAAACTAATACCTAGAGCACTTGCAAATAGAGCATACCGAAAGAAAGAAACTACACCTACCTCCAGTACGATTTTTTTAGAAAATAATTGGATGTCTACTAACACAGGTAATACATAAGCAGCCCAAGACGACCCATAGCTATAGGATTGAAGTTTAGGAAGAATTTTCCATAGTACAACAATGCAACCTAATCCCAAAGCGGCTGCTATAAAGTACCAGTGAAGTACCGGTATAGGAGCAATAGAATACGACAAAAGATAAATGGGAACTACAATAATACTTACTCCGAGAGTAATGACCAATTGCATCCACCGACTGACTAAAGTAGAGGCTATGGCAACCGACTGAACCGACGTAGGAATGGTAAGCAATCTTCCATAATAGTCTCCCATTCCATGGGGTGTAATGAAAGCAAATGCTTGTCCTTTTAAAATGGCTGCATATGCTTGGAACAATGTTATGTTCCAAGCCGAAGCCATTAATCGTTTCCATTTATATGCTTCTAAAGTATATTGAGCTAACATTAGTAAAAACAACATACTTAAGGTCAGTATGAAATCGTTCGTCCAATTCATTTCCGATAGATTTCTCCACCATTGTGCATGCGATTGGACCTTTAGCCACAATAATATTAGTGCGGTAAATAAACCAATCCATTGTATGAGGTAGAAGATCTTACGTCGAGTAAAGAATAATTTCACGAAAAGGTATAAATTGCAGTATGAGTACAGGTACTCCCAAAGAGCGTATTATATTAGGAGTAGATCCGGGCACAACGGTTATGGGTTATGGTATTGTATTAGTAAAGGGTAGTCAATTGAATGTTCTTCAACTTGGTGTTATCCATCTAAGTAAATACAAGGATCATGCATTAAAGTTACATAAAATCTTTGAGAGAGTCAGTCAGGTAATTGAAGAGTACCATCCGGATGAAATGGCCATCGAAGCCCCTTTTTTTGGGGAAAACGTTCAATCCATGCTTAAATTAGGTAGGGCTCAAGGAGTCGCAATAGCAGCTGCCATTAGTAGAGAAGTTCCTATTTTTGAATATGCTCCCAAAAAAGTAAAACAATCGGTTACCGGAAATGGAAATGCCTCCAAAGAACAAGTAGCCGCGATGCTGTCTACTATTTTTAATTTTGATGTTCCGAAACATATGGACGCAACCGACGCTTTAGGTGTTGCTGTTTGTCATTATTTTCAAAAAGGTGCTTCCGGAAAAAAATCAAGTAGCGGTTGGGGAAGCTTTCTGAAAGATAATCCCGGTAGAGTGAAATAGTAAAAATTACAACTTCATTTAATCAACTTCCTTTCAAAGCTAAAGAAATAGTAGGAAGCAATATTTTCTATAATTTTGCCAAAATTTTTGCTTGAGTCAATGTTAACTCCTCAGCTGTAGGTTTAAGTTTAGCTTGAGTGAAGTTTATATCATTTACAGTTTGCATAGGTACCAAGTGGATATGTGCATGCGGGACTTCTAAGCCAATAACCGCAACACCTACTCGTTTACATGGTATAGCTGCACGAACGGCACCGGCAACTTGTTTAGAAAAGACCATCATCTCTGCTAACATGGAATCCTCTACATCAAAAATATAATCAATTTCTTTTTTGGGGATGACTAAGGTATGTCCTTCGACTAAAGGGAATACATCTAAAAATGCTATACAATGTTCGTTCTCAGCAATAACATAAGCCGGTATTTCTCCGGATATTATTTTAGAAAATATACTTGCCATAACGTGCTTATATACTGATTTCTAAAACCTCAAATTCTAACTTACCTGCCGGAACATCTACCAATACTTTATCTCCAACTACTTTGCCTAATAATGCTTTTCCAATGGGAGACTTTAAAGAAATTTTACCGGATTTTAAATCTGCTTCTTCCTCCGCTACTAAGGTATAGGTAACCGTTTGCCCGTTCTTAATATTTTTAATTTTAACTTTTGAGAGTATAGACACTTTAGAATCATCCAACATACTCTGATCGATAACCCGAGCATTTGACAACAAGTCTTCTAACTTAGATATCTTTAACTCTAATAATCCCTGCGCATCTTTGGCAGCGTCGTATTCCGCATTTTCACTTAAATCCCCTTTATCGCGCGCTTCTGCAATCTGACGAGCCATATCTGCTCTTCCCTTTGTCTTTAGTTCGACAAGCTCATCCCTAAGTTTTTGCAAACCTTCTGCTGTGTAGTAACTAATTTTCGACATACGTTTATTTTTATTTAAGCAACGATTATATAAAACAAAAAAACGGTCTCTGAAACATCGACCGTTTTTACAAATATACTAGGTAATTCCTATTTTTCCAATTGTACCGTTTACGTCCGTTTATTTGGTCAATGTCTCTGCCCAAGTGCTAATTTTCTCACCTAAAACCCTACTTATTTTCTCGTAAGATTCAAAGGTCCAACCGGCTACATGGGGTGTCAACAGCACATTTTCTCTAGCCATCATCCGTTCATAGACAGGTACTTGCTCTGTTGTCAAGTGTTGAATTTTTTCATTTTCCAAAACATCTAGAGCAGCGCCACGAATTTTTCCGGTCTCTAGTCCCCAATCAATATCTTCAACCTTCGCAATCTCTCCTCTGGATGTATTAATTAACCAAAAAGGTTTTTGCATGGATGTAATAAACGCTTTGTTAAACCAAAATTTATTTTCTTTTGTCAAAGGGATATGTAAACTAATAATATCACAGTGTTCTTTTATAGTTTGTGATCGTACTTCCTCTACGACTTGGTCACCATATCCTCGTTTGTATTTATCGTAACTTAACAAACGACACCCAAAACTATGTAGTCGATGTGCCGTTTCTCTACCCATATGACCGTAACCTATAATTCCAACCGTTAACGCACTTAATTCATACCCACGATTGCCTTCTCGCTCCCAGATACCTTGACGAACTTGTCGATCCGCCCGTTGCATATGATTAAGCAAACTTAATAACATTCCTACGGTGTGTTCGGCTACCGCTACACTATTTCCTTGAGCCGCATGAAAGAGTCGAACGCCTTTTGCTTTTACTGCCTCTTCGTCGATGGCATCTAAGCCGGCTCCGGCTCTGCCTATAAAACGTAACTTAGGACATTTCGCCACTAAAGCTTCTGAAACATATAACTTACTACGTAAAATTAAACCTTCATATTCCGGAATTATCTTTTGTGCTTCAGCAGCTGATATCGTTGGTTGATAATCGATTTCGATGGAAGCTTTCGCTAAATAGTCGAATACGACAGGGTGTACATCGTCAATGATTAAACAACGCATCGTTTTAAAAAGTATATAACATATACGCAACTAAAAAATAAATACCTATGCCCAATAAATCATTGGCGGTGGTAATAAAAGGCCCTGATGCTAAAGCAGGGTTTACTCCAAATCGATGTAATAAGAGCGGAGTAATCGTTCCCATAAAAGACGATATTAACACGACACTAAACAACGCTACGGATACCACAACGGCTAACGTACTATCTGATTGTAAGAAGTAATTAAACAGAAATACCGCGCCTGCAATAGCTATTCCATTTACCAATGAAACTGAAAATCCTTTTAAGAAACGCTCCCACTCCAATCCATCGTAAGCAGAATCGCGTGCTAAAGATTGTACTACCATAGAAGAACTTTGAATACCAACATTTCCTCCTGTCGCTGTAATGAGCGGGATGAAAAATGCCATAGCCGTTACTTTTTGAATAAAATCTTCAAACACACCAATAAATTGAGCACCCAGCAATCCTCCGATTATACCAATGAATAACCATGGTAATCTTGACTTAGCTAAAATCCAGACACTGTCATCTTCATCTGTATCTTCTGTAATACCGGCCATCAACTGACGTTCTTGATCGGCTTGCTCGGTAATAAAATCTACAACATCGTCAATTGTAATACGCCCAAGTAATTTTCCTTGTACGTTAATAACCGGAATGGTTTCTAAGTCGTATTTCTTCATACACTCTGCCACTTCCACTCCGGAACGATAGGATTCTACAGAAATGATTTTGTCTTCATATAAATCCGCTACTAAAACTTCCTCGTCCGCCAATAGCATCTTTTTGATACTAACCGTCCCTAGAAGTTTACCTGCATTATCCACTACGTAGATACTATAAATTTTATCAACTTTTTTACTTTGTCTTCGTATTTCTTCAATACATTGATCAACTGTCCAATTTAAATTGGCTTTGATTAATTCTTTAGCCATCAATCCACCCGCACAATCTTCATCATAATGCATCAAATCACGAATGTGATCTGCTTTTTCTTCATTATTCATCCAACCGATCACTTCTTCCCCTACTTGAACGTCTAATTGATTGATTAAATCAACCGCATCATCCGAATCCATATGATCCGTATAAGTAGCCAATGACTGGGGGGTGAATTGTTTGATTAATTTTAATCGATAATCGGTATCAACTTCCGATAATACGTGAGAGGCTTTATCTAAAGGTAAAAGTTGCAAACAAAAAAGTGCCTCCTCTGCTTCCAGCTCTTGTAAGAGGGCAGAAACATCTTGCTCCGGCAATTCATCTATTGCCTTGCGCAGAGCGGTTTCATCGCCGGATTCAATTCCGAGACGAACGTCTGCCAGAAAATCTTCTGTGATTTCAAACGACATCGACTACTGCTTTCCAAAGATGAGACAGGTTAGTTGAACAAAATCTTCGACACTGAGTTGTTCTGCTCGTTTATCGAAGATAGGATGATCCATAGATACATCGGCTAAATTAAGTGTTTTTAAAGCATTTCGCAATGTTTTCCTACGATTATTAAATCCTGCTTTAACTGTCTTGAAAAAATCTTCTTCTCTACAAGGCATGAAGGTTCTTGAATTCCGAGTCAAACGAATCACGGCCGATTTTACCTTGGGAGCCGGTTGAAATACATGTTCGTGAACGGTAAACAAATACTCTATATCATAGAACGCTTGAAGTAATACACTCAATATTCCATAGGTTTTATTCCCATGTTTCGCTGCTATTCGCTCGGCTACTTCTTTTTGTATCATCCCCACCGATTCCGGAATTATATCTCGATGTTCTAGAATGGTGAAGAAAATTTGAGATGAAATATTGTAGGGGAAATTACCAATAACCGCAAATTTTCCTTCGAATAAAGAAGGAACATCTATTTTTAAAAAATCCCCATAGAGGATATCGTCTTGGGGTACGGCAAAATGTTTGTGTAGGTAGTCGATAGATTCTTTATCTATATCAATCGCTTTTATATGATATTTCTTTTCTTGAATTAAAAATTGAGTTAAAACTCCCATACCGGGGCCTATTTCAAGTACTTGAGAATAGCCCCCATGACCGGTAAGCGAAGTGGCAATTTTTTTTGCAATGTTCAAATCCCTTAAAAAATGCTGACCTAGGTGTTTTTTAGCTCTTACTTTATCCTCTTGCATAGTACAAAGGTAAAAAAAATTACCGTGTTAAGGTTACCTATCGGTCGAATACGGTATATACATCAAAAGAAACCTAAAAAGCTATGAAGATTGTATTTATTGTATTCTAAGTTAACAGTTAATAAAGTTTACACATCGTTTTCGTTTTCGTAAAGTGGTAATGTTTCCCTAGAAGTTAGACCTCCTCCCGGAGGTCGCTTCGTTTATAACCGGATGGAGTATGTAGTGAGGGAAGCAACAGTAAGCGGATATTTTTTCTATATTTGACCTTACATTTAAAAAACGTTATGTCTCCATCTCAGGCTTCAGAATCCAAACCCATCATTGGGATTACCTTAGGGGATACCAATGGTGTAGGACCGGAATTAATACTTAAAACCCTACAAGATAATCGTATTACTAAATTTTGTATTCCTGTTCTATATGGTAATTACAAAATCTTTGCTCGGTATAAAAAACTATTGTCTATACCGAATGAAGACTTTTCAGTACATTCTATACGAAGCATTCAAGAATTACAACCGAAAAAAATCAATTTAGTGACCTGTTGGGATGAAGACTATGACATTCAACCCGGAACACCCACTAAAGAGTCGGGACGTATGGCTTTTCTTTCATTAGAAAAAGCAGTTGAAGATGCCTTAAAAGGAACGATACATGCTATTTGTACTGCTCCCATTGATAAAAAAAATATACAACAAGAAGGGTTCGAGTTTGCAGGGCATACAGAATATTTGGCCAAAAAATGTGGCGTTTCAGATAATCTTATGTTAATGGTAAGTCCTTTAATGAAAATAGGATTAGCCACTACCCATACTCCCTTGTCGAATGTATCCAAACAATTGAATAAAGATCGACTCCTGTCTAAAATCAATTTATTGTATCGTTCCTTAAAGGATAATTTTCAAATTGCCAAACCCAAAATTGCCCTTTTGGGCTTAAACCCACATGCCGGAGAATCCGGAATGATGGGAAATGAAGAACAAGAACTATTGATACCGATAATTAAAGAACTACAAGATAAAGGGTTATATATTTATGGACCGTATCCCTCAGACGGTTTTTTTGGCCAACACCAATACAAAAAGTTTGATGGGGTGTTAGCTCTATACCACGACCAAGGATTAATTCCATTTAAAACGCTATCGTTTGACGATGGTGTTAATTTTACGGCCGGACTCCCTATTTTAAGGACAAGTCCGGATCATGGAACGGCGTATGATAAAGCAGGAAAATTTACCGTAGAAGAAGAATCCTTCCGACAATCCCTGTTTTTGGCTATTGATTTGGTTAAAAACAAATGGCATGCTACCGTTTAAATGTCAGTTTTTTGCCCTTTTTGGGTAAAATAACCTCGATGAAGGTTTTTAAAATACTGAATTAGTTGTACATTTGCACCTCATAACCCATTCCGAAATCGGTATGAAACGCTTACGACAGTTCGATATAGAAGTGGTCAAAATGAAAGACCACGTCGAAGACACATACGAATTTGACATGGGGGATGCGTTCTTTGAGGCCATGGAAGATAGTCTTATCCAACATGGAAAAGTAACCGCAAAAGTATCTGCGATTAAAAATACACATCACATTCAGATGGATTTTAGCTTAGTCGGCACGATCGAACTGATATGTGATAGAAGTTTAGAGTCGTTCGATTACCCTATAGAATCGAAACAACACCTTATATTTAAGTATGGTGAAACGAGCGGAGAAATTACAGAAGACATTATAGGTATCACACGGGATACTATAAAGATAAATGTTGCTCAATATTTATATGAATTTATAAGCATTGAGATACCCATTAAAAAAATTCACCCGAGATTCAATACCGAATCCAATGTATCCGATGAAGATATATTGATTTATTCTACGGGGAATGCTGACTCATCGGAAGATGAACCAATTGGAGATGACCCGATTGATCCTCGATGGTTAGCATTAAAAAGTTTACAAGATAAAAACAAGTTAAATTAGAATAAGCGATGGCACATCCTAAACGAAAAATCTCTAAAACTAGAAGAGATAAGAGAAGAACTCACTATAAAGCTGTAGCTTCTCAATTCGTAGAATGCTCCAACTGTGGTGCACCAGTATTATTACACCGAGTATGTCCGGAGTGCGGACACTACAGAGGTAAATTAGCAATTGAAAAAGAACTAGCAGTATAATCTCATGAAGATTGCACTGGATGCCATGGGCGGTGATTTTGCTCCTCAAGCGATTGTAGAGGGAGCGATTCAAGCCGCCGGGTCTCTGCCTGCGGATGCAGAACTTATCTTGATTGGTCAAGAGCAAGTCATTCATGAATTATTGGCTTCAGCCGGAACCGACGCGCGCAATCGCATAAAAGTGGTGCATGCGGATGAAGTTATTGGTATGGGCGAGCATCCCACAAAGGCTATTTCTCAAAAACCGAATTCCAGTATTTCTATTGGCTTTCATCTATTGAAAGAAAAACATGTAGATGCTTTCTGTAGTGCAGGTAACACCGGTGCTATGTTAGTAGGTGCAATGTTTAGTGTGAAGCCGTTACCGGGCGTTTTACGTCCAGGAATTGCCGGTTTTATACCTAAAGAACACGGTCAATTCGGAATTGTAATGGATGTTGGAGCAAATGCTGATTGTAAACCGGAAGTATTAGCTCAATTTGCCGTTATTGGCTCCTTATACTCTCAATATGTTTTTGGTATTCAAAAGCCTAAAATCGGCTTAATGAATATAGGTGAAGAAGATGAAAAAGGTACTATTTTAACCCTTGCCGCTCACCAACTGATAAAATCCATAGACACCATTCATTTTATAGGAAACGTAGAAGGTCGAGATATTTTCAATGACAAAGCGGATGTTATCATTACAGATGGCTACACCGGTAATGTTATTTTAAAAATGGCGGAAACGTTCTACGATTTAGTTTCTCATAGAGGGATAAACGATAATCCGTTCTTCAATATGTTTAACTACGAAGAAGTAGGCGGAAGTCCCATACTTGGTGTAAATGGAAACGTCATCATAGGTCACGGAATCTCTTCTCCAAAAGCAATTAAAAATATGTTACATCAGGCCTACCAAATCGTAGCGGCTGATATTACAGAAAAAATTAAAAACGCTTACAGTTAATCGACCGGACCAGATGGGAAATGTAAAAGCAAGTATCACCGGGGTATGCGGTTATGTTCCCGACTACGTTTTAACCAATAAAGAATTAGAATCATTGGTAGAAACATCGGACGAATGGATCATTACGCGTACCGGAATTAAAGAACGTAGAATTTTAAAAGGTGAAGGATTAGGTACCTCTCACATGGCGCAAGAAGCCGTAAAAGGTCTTCTGGCTAAAACTAATACAAAAGCAGAAGAAATTGATTTGTTAATCTGCTGTACTACCACTCCCGATTATGTATTTCCGGCTACCGGAAATTTATTGTGTGATATGTGTGGTCTAAAAAATGCGTTTAGTTTCGATATGAACGCAGCGTGTTCCGGATTTTTATATGGACTCGTAACCGGCTCTCAGTATATAGAAAGCGGAAAATTCAAGAAAGTAATAGTAGTGGGTGCAGATAAAATGTCTGCCATCGTCAATTATAAAGATCGAAACACCTGTATTTTATTTGGTGATGGTGCCGGAGCGGTATTATTGGAACCAGATACTGAAGGATATGGTGTACTGGACAGTGTATTAAAAACTGATGGAGCCGGCGCACAATACCTAATAATGAAAGGCGGCGGTTCTAGACACCCTGCAACTATCGAGTCGGTAATGTCCAATGCGCATTTCGCACATCAAGAAGGCGCTACGGTATTTAAATTTGCTGTTAAAAATATGGCGGATGTAGCAGCGGACATCATGGAAAGAAATCAACTTTCAGGCGATGATGTAGCTTGGTTAGTACCTCATCAAGCCAATAAACGAATCATCGATGCTACCGCAGAACGAATGGGTGTTGGTCCTGAAAAGGTTATGATGAACATTCAACGATACGGAAATACAACCAGTGCTACCTTACCATTAGTGCTCTGGGATTATGAAAAACAGTTGAAAAAAGGCGATAAACTGGTATTAGCTGCCTTTGGTGGTGGTTTTACTTGGGGATCGGTATACTTAAAATGGGCTTATGACCCAAAATAATTCTACCCTAAACCGGTAGAATTATTGGTTTTAACCCTTAAATTTAGTCGCTCCTTTTGGGGCAAAACAGTAAACAGGCGAATAGTAGATTTTAATATGAAACCAAAAGAAATTCAGGAACTCATCGATTTCATTGCAGCTTCAGGCCTAGCCGAAGTAAATATTGAAACAGAACAATTTAAAATCAATGTTAAAAAATACCCGGATACAGTAAAAGGCGAAGTAGCACTTCCCTCCCTACCTATACTTCCGGCTGCACTGCCTCCGGTTCAACTTCCGGTTGCTACAGCTCCTGCTGCCACTACGCCTCCATCGGCAGCAAAAACAGAAAAACCGGCTGAATCTTCTAACTTAATTACGATCAAGTCTCCTATGATCGGTACTTTCTACCGTTCGGCTAATCCGGAAACCCCGGCATTTGTTAATGTAGGGGATACTATCGAAGCCGGAAAACCGGTATGTATTATTGAAGCGATGAAGTTATTCAACGAAATCGAATCCGAAATATCCGGTAAAGTGGTAAAAGTATTGGTAGAAAATGCCTCTCCTGTAGAATACGACCAACCATTGTTCTTAGTAGAACCTAAATAATATTTAACGGTCGTTCTTTCTTTGAATCCCTCCTTCTATGTTTAAAAAAGTATTAATAGCGAACCGAGGAGAAATCGCCCTACGTGTTATTCGTGCCTGTAAAGAATTGGGTATAAAAACTGTAGCTGTTTACTCCGTCGCTGATAAAGATAGTATACATGTCCGTTTCGCAGACGAAGCGGTTTGTATTGGTCCGGCACCCTCCGCTCAATCCTATTTAAATATTCCCAATATAATTGCAGCTGCTGAAATTACAAATGCTGATGCCATTCATCCGGGATATGGTTTCCTATCTGAAAATGCCAAATTCTCAGAAGTATGTAGAGACTATGGAATTAAATTCATAGGCGCTAGCCCTGAAATGATTAATTCCATGGGAGATAAGGCATCTGCAAAAGCTACCATGATTAAAGCCGGAGTACCTTGTATTCCCGGATCAGATGGTTTATTAAGTAGTGTGGAAGAGGGAATTAAAATTGCGAATAAAATTAAATATCCCGTTATCCTAAAAGCTACTGCCGGTGGTGGTGGTAGAGGAATGCGGATCGTTAAAAACGATCGAGAATTCGAAAAAGCATGGGCTGATGCGCGTCAAGAAGCTGGTGCAGCTTTTGGTAATGACGGAATTTATCTAGAGAAATTTGTTGAAGAACCACGTCATATTGAAGTACAATTACTCGGTGATCAACACGGGACAGTCGTTCACTTGTCAGAAAGAGATTGTTCTATTCAACGCCGCCATCAAAAGTTAGTAGAAGAAACGCCTTCACCTATCTTAACGGAACGCCTACGGAATAAAATGGGAGAAGCTGCCATCAAAGGCGCAAAAGCCATTCGATATGAAGGAGCCGGAACGATAGAGTTTTTGGTGGATAAAAATGGTGACTTCTACTTCATGGAAATGAATACGCGTATACAAGTAGAGCATACGATTACAGAAGAAGTAACAGGTATCGATTTAGTTAAATGGCAAATACGCGTTGCTGCCGGTGCTAAATTGGAAAAGAAAAACTTCTTTCCTGAAAAATTCTCTATTCAATGTAGAATCAATGCGGAAGATGCTGCAAATGGATTCCGACCTTCTCCCGGAAAAATAACCAACTTCCATATTCCAAGTGGATTTGGAGTTCGTGTTGACAGTCATTGCTATACCGGATACACCATACCTCCGAATTACGATTCCATGATTGCCAAACTGATCGTTACTGCTCCTACTCGAGATGAAGCGTGCGATCGTATGAAACGTGCCTTACAAGAATTTGTAATAGATGGTGTTAAAACTACTATTCCTTTTCATATAAAATTGATGGATGACCCTAAGTTCCGCTCCGGTAAATTTACAACCAAGTTCTTAGAAGACTTCGATTTTAGTACCATAAAATAATCTGAAGAAAGCCCCGATCATTCGGGGTTTTCTTTTTTCAAGCCTTAAACCTGTATTCTTTGGGTATGTATTGGACCATTTTAATTATTGCCGGATTATTAGAAACAGCATTTGCCATTTGTTTAGGCAAAGCCAAAGAAAGCATCGGTATGGTTGCCTTTTGGTGGTACTTGGGATTTTTTATTCTGTCCACCGCCAGTATGTTATTATTGATGAAAGCAACGGAAGGTTTACCTATTGGAACAGCTTATGCTGTTTGGACTGGTATCGGTGCGGTGGGAACAGCAATTGCCGGAATCTGGTTGTTTCAAGAAGCGGCTGATTTTTGGAGAGTATTTTTTATAACAACCTTAATCCTATCTGTAGTCGGTTTAAAATATGTAAGTAATTAAGTATTCTTATTGATAATACTTCTTCAAGTGTATAGACTAAAGGATTATTTGATTAAGAACAACATTTGTGTCTATTTTTACTTAGATTTATATATAATTTGTTTAAGTTATGTTTTTCAATATAATGCGAATTGCTCCGTTCAAACTGAATTCAATTTATTTTTTACTAATTTCATTACCATTATTTGTTTTTATAGTAGCCTTTTATATTGTAGAACCACATAAAACCCTAACCATAACACCTAATACATCAAATAATCTATATAAAGTATATTCTTATTCTGATACTGTATACTCTCCTATTTTATCGTATTCGAAATCCAATATTATCATTAATCACACTGATTCTATAGTATTTGAGTATGAACTTCAAAAAAATAATACAACACCTTATGCAGGAATTACTTTGCTTTCCCAAAACAACACTTTATTAAATATTAATGAATTTGATTTTATTGAAATAGATATTGCTGGTACAATAACTAAACGTCCACAAATGCTATTAGGCATTAATTCAATTTTTAAAAAGGATAATAATTATTTAAAAAAGTATATCGTTAAGGATCTGGATTTAAATCAAAAGCAAAAAAAATACACTTTATCATTAGATGATTTTTATACTCCTTCCTGGTGGTATCTAAAAGAAAATATTAAAGAGGAAGAGGTTTCCAATTATTCTTTCGATAAATTAGCTTCTATTAACATTCAAAATTGTCAATTAATTCCAAATGGGGTTAAAGATAAAATCACTTTGTATTCAATTCGATTTACAAAAAACATTTATATTTTCTACGGCTACCTATTATCCTTTGGAATCGTTTATTATTTATTTCTTTTACTTCTTATTAGAAAAAGAAAAACTATTTCTTTAAGCGAAACAATAGAAATTCAATATACACCTGTAAATATGGTTAATAAATCTGTTAATGATTTAGAAAACCTTGTATCCTATATATCTGTTAATTATTCTAATCCTGAACTAAGTTTAAGCAACATTCAAATAGACTTAGGACTTCAAAGTTCCAAAGTATCTCTATTATTAAAAGATAAATACCAATTAAACTTCAAACAATACTTAAATAAACTCCGAATTAATGAAGCAAAACGTCTTTTAAAAGATGTAAATGAACCTATATCAGACATTGCATATAAAGTTGGCTATGGACATATTTCTCATTTCAATCGAGTATTTAAAGAGACCGTAGGTATATCACCAAAAGATTATAGAAAAGGAAAAATGAACAAGATTTAATAATCTAAATATCAATAGTTTATAAAAATGATTACTTTTTAATCCTTTTTGTAAAAAAAATCACCATATCTATAAAAGTCTGATTTTTTGATACTTAAATATATATTTAGTTTTGCAAAGTATTTTATTTTTTTTACAAAACTTATATAATCTTCTACCGATCAATTAGTTAAAATAATGCAAAGTATTATTTAAATAATACCAACGTTTTTGTTTTATTATGGTTTATGTTTAACAGAAAACAAAACCATTATATGAAAAAAAGCATTCTGTTAGTATTACTTATATTAAATGTAATACATTCAAATTTAAAAGCTGAAAAAGATATCGTTTTCAGATATGGTCATTTATCTGTAAGTGGAAACTATATACTTAGCCAATACAAAGATACTGTACAGTTAAGAGGTATGTCACTATTTTGGAGTCAATGGATGCCTGAGTACTATAATTATGAAACCATAAAATGGCTAAAAGAAGATTGGAAATGCACTGTTATACGAGCAGCTATGGGTGTAGAGGAAGAGGGAGGTTATTTATATAATCCAGATATAGAAGAAGAGAAAATTTGTACAGTTATAGAAGCGGCTATCGATTTAGGTATTTATGTTATAATAGATTATCATAGCCATAAAGCTCACAAAAATCCTGCTTTAGCTAAATCTTTTTTTGAAAAAATGTCAAAAAAGTATAGTAAATACCCTAATGTCTTATATGAAATTTTTAATGAACCTTTACAAGATGCAAGTTGGACAAATCAAATTAAACCTTATGCAGAAGACATTATATCCACGATTCGTAAAAATGATTCTGATAATATTATTATTGTAGGTACTAGGCAATGGTCTCAAATGGTTACCGAAGCAGCATCAAATCCTATAATTGAAAAAAACATTATGTATACACTACATTTTTATGCTGTTTCACATGGTAAATATCTAAGAGATGAAGCTGAAAAAGCAATGAAAATGGGTATAGCTATTTTTGTAACTGAGTTTGGTGATTGTGATTATACTGGTGATGGTGAGTTAGGATACAATGCAACAAATGAGTGGTTTGAGTTTATGGAAAAGTATAAGTTAAGTTGGTGTAATTGGTCTGTATCTCATAAAAATGAAACATCTGCAATCTTAAAACCTAAAGCTGGTATAAGCGAATGGGAAGATTATATGTTATCTGCTTCTGGTGTATATATTAGAAAGGTATTAATACAAAAATATAAAAATGAGTTATACAATTATCTTTTGTACAAGAAAAAACTAAAACAAAAAAAGTCTTCCATATAAGGGAAGACTTTTGTTTTTCTTTATATACTAATTAAGAAGGTTTCTCTACGGTTGTAGTTTGTTTAGTATATGTTGGACATGTTCTATGTGGTGCACATGATGCTGCTACTAATGCTACAACTGCTACTGCTACAAATACAATGCTCGCTTTCATTCGGTCGTGATCGTTTTAGATTGTTTCTATACAAAAATATATAAAATCACGAAATATTAAAAGAATCCCAACGATTGAACTTCATATTTTTCTAAAATTTAATACCACTTGGGATATTTTAAATTCAAACCGCCGATATACAGTAAGTTAGACTGCTCCACCTTGCTTTACCCCGTATACAACAAATTACACCCTCGAATATCACTCGTATCTGTTCTACCCAAAATTTCAACCTTATCCCCTATTTTTTTACCTATATCTTGCACTTCTATAAACACACAAGAATCAATATTGGCTGCATCCATAATGTTTATCCCTCCACTTTTTCCTTCTTCTTCATAGATGTTGAGTGGATCTTGTAGTTCTCGTATGCTTACCTCCACCCCCTTTGGTACATCCAATAGCCCATCTCCGGTTGAATAAAGCTGAGAGAGCATCTCTGTCATGCCATATTCCGAATGAACGGATGGGATTCCCCATGCCTCTTTTAATACATGGTGCACATGGGTGCGTGTCCACTCTTGCCTTCTTCCTTTCATACCCCCGGTTTCCAACACCGTCACATTTACTGCTGAGTCCCATTTCCAACCGGATTCTGCTAAATCCAAACAAGCATAAGTCACTCCCCACAACAATACCTTCTTGTCCGATGGAAGTTGAGGTAAAACTCGGCTTAGAGCTTCTTTATCCAGAGGATAATAGCCGGATAAAGGATGCTTCGTAGACCGAATGAAACCATCTAACATGAACAACAAAGAGGATGAAGGATTTTCTTGGTAAGAAGGTAAAACGGCAAGTATTACATATTCCTGTATACTACCATAAGCCGCTTGAAACAATTGAAGCGATCGGTTAGTATACCACTCTGTATCGACAACATAATGTGTAGACCGACTAGATCCCGTAGTTCCACTACTATAAAATGATTTGGTTTCGATTAATCCTTCTACCAACACCTTTTGTGTTTTAAACAAAGAAATGGGTAAGTAAGGAATTTGTAAGATGGAAGTTACGTTATGGGGTCTTCGCTTCAAATATTGACAATAGGTTTGATACACCGGGGTGCTTTGGTATTGATATCGGAATACTTCCAACCAAAAATCTTCGTTAATAGTATGTGGTCGATGTAAGAGTATGTCTTTAACTTCGTTTCGAAATGACATAAGAAGTCCGTATCTTTAATACAAATAAAAAACAATGTTGCGGAAAGGTCTAGTATATAGTATTTTTTTTATTCTCTTTCTTCTTTCAGCGTCCTGTAAGAGAGCGCCGGGTTATCCTGATCAACCTTCCATTCAGTTTGATAACCTAAGAGTTACGGTTGGAACTGACGTTAATACTTTAGCTCGAGTGGATTCTGTATTTATCACGATTCGATTTCAAGATGGGAACGGCGATTTGGGTAATGACCCTCCACAGGCGAATGATTACTTTTTAAAAGTATTTAAAAAATCAGGCGGTGTGTTTTCCGAAGTATTGTTTACCGGTTTAGATTATAATGGAAAATTACCTTTATTATCCCCTCTCACTGCATCCGGTCCTATAGATGGAACTATTACCCGCTCGGTTACTTTCATCCGACCGGGAATTCCTCCCGGCCCTCTTTTTCCACTTGATACGTTGCGCTTTGATGTTCAAATAAAGGATCGCGCCGGTAACTTTAGTCAGTGGGTGACAACCGACTCCTTTGTACTTTGGCGATAAACCCTATTCATTAATATAAAGCGGGAAAGCGTTGAGGATTGCTTTCGTGCATCATTTCGTAGACCAAGTCCATAACGTCATCCGCACTTGGTTTAGAATAATAATCCCCATCTGTAGAATATGCCGGACGATTATCTTTTGCAGAAATTGTTCTTGGTTCTGCATCCAGATAGTTCCATGCTTTTTGTTTTTCTAAGACTTGTTGCATCATATAGGCCGAAGCTCCCCCTTGAACATCTTCATCTGCGAAAATCACTCGATTGGTTTTCTTAATGGAATCTACAATGGTATGATGAATATCAAACGGTAATAACGTTTGTACATCTATAATTTCAACAGATATGCCCAGTGTCGATAATTCATTAGCTGCTTCTTGAACGATACGACACATCGAACCATAGGTCACGATGGTGACATCTTCACCTCTACGTAAAACTTCCGGAACTCCCATGGGTACGGTAAACGTTCCTAAGTTTGTCGGTAATTTTTCTTTTAAACGGTACGCATTTAAACTTTCGATTACCAATGCTGGTTCGTCGCCTTGTAACAAAGTGTTATACATTCCCGCAGCCTGTGTCAGGTTTCTTGGAACACAGAAAAAGATACCTCGAATAGCTCCAAGTATCATCTGTATAGGAGAACCGGAGTGGAACATACCTTCCAATCGATGTCCTCGTGTTCGTACAATCAAAGGCGCTTTATGCCCTCCGGCAGAACGGTAATGAAGTGACGATACATCATCTGCTAAGATTTGGATACAATAATAAATATAATCTAAATATTGTATTTCAGCGATAGGGCGTAAGCCCCGCATAGCTGCACCGATAGCTTGACCTACAATGGTCGTTTCACGAATTCCGGTGTCGGTAACTCGTATCTCTCCATATTTTTCTTGCAAACCGGCAAAACCTTGGTTAACGTCTCCTATCACTCCCACATCTTCTCCAAATGCAATGATTCGAGGGTCTTTTGCTAATAATGCATCAAAATTACGTTGCACCACTTCTCTACCATCCACTAATGGTGCTTCCGGATCATACTCCGGCTTAACTTCCGGAACTAATAAAGCAGATTCAACCGACTGACTATACAAAAAGGAATTATAACGCTCGACATTTTCTTTTGTCACTCGAGTTGTCCAAGCTCTTAAGTCGGAATGTACTTCTAGGTTTTCTTGTGCGGTTAATCGAAGGCTCTTTTTTATTGCTTTAACAGAATCCGAACGATAGGGATTCTGTTCTTTTTCTAATTGTTGAGCCAATTGATTCAGAACAGTTGCATGCACACTTTGCCCGGCTGCACGTCGCAACAAATCAATCGCTTTTTGTTGGTCTTGTTTAACCGATTTTAAATAATTATCCCAAGCGCGTTGACGCGATTCTTTTACATGTACCAACGCTGCCGCTTCAATCGATTCTAATGCATCTTCCGTTGCAATACCGTTTGAAAGGATCCATTCTTTAAATTTCACATTACAATCATACGCCTCTTCCCATTGCAATCGCTCCTTTGATTTATACCGTTCATGCGAGCCGGAAGTAGAATGACCTAAGGGTTGTGTTAAATCGTATACATGTAACAATACGGGTATATGTTGTTCTCTGCAGAGTCTTACCCCTTCTCGGTAAGCATAACACAATTCTTCATAATCCCAGCCTTTAGCTTTTACTATTTCAATACCTCGCTCTTGATGATCCCTTCTGAAACCTTCAAACAAAGCCGCAATATCTGTTTTAGTAGTTTGATATTCTTGAGTTACAGATATTGCATAACTGTCATCCCAAATAGACATCAACATGGGTATTTGCAATACACCCGCTGCATTCATGGCTTCGAAAAATACCCCTTCTGCCACAGCTCCGTTTCCTATTGTACCGAATGCTACTTCATTCCCATGATTACTGAATTGAGTTAAGGAATGTAATGCAGGATTTTGTCTATATAATTTTGAGGCCCATGCCAAACCAACCAAACGAGGCATTTGAGCTCCGGTAGGTGAAATATCGGGCGTAGAAGTTTTAATTTTAGTTAGATCTTTAAACCTACCTTGCGCATCTAAATTACGAGTTGAATAATGTCCTATCATCATTCGACCGCCGGAATGTGGGTCGTATTCGATGTCAGCATGAGCATACAATTGAGCAAAATATTGTTCAATTGTCAATTCTCCCGTAGCCATTACAAATGTTTGATCTCTGTAATAACCGGATCTAAAATCACCGGGCTGAAAGTATTTAGCCATGCAAATTTGGGCTAACTCTTTTCCCGTTCCAAAAATTCCAAACTTTGCTTTCCCCATGAACACTTCTTTACGAGCCAAAATACTGGCCTGCCTACTTTCGCAAGCAATCCGGTAATCGTTTAGAATTTCTTCTTTCGTAAGAGATTGTTCTCGAGTTAATTCACTACTATTCACGTGCGTCCTATATGGTTACCTACAAGTTACAAACTTATTAAAATAAAGCCGTTTTTCCATCATTATACGCAGGGGAACCTTTTGGCGTTATTGTTGGTATAATTTATGTATATTTGCTCACGAACCTAAAACCGTAGTAGTACAATTTAATATAAAACACTATGTTAAAGAGAATTATAACATTATTTGGATGTACTTTAGCCCTTGTTTTTACTTCCTTTGCACAGCAAGATTCCAAAGGCTTTTATTTTGAAGTGGATAAATATGATTTTGGAATGGTAAAAGAAGGGGATTTGGCTACCCATACCTTTGAATTTACTAATACCAGTAACGATACCATTTTACTAGGTCCTCAAAATGTTCGCGCTTCTTGCGGATGTACGACCCCCTCTTTCACCACTACTCCTATTCTTCCAGGGCAAAAAGGTATTATAACCGCTCAATTTAACAGCTCCGGAAGACCCGGTCCGTTCATAAAAAATGTAATGGTGTATTATAAAGATGACTTAGTAAAAATGTTAACGATAAAAGGTATAGTAGACAATTTTACGGTAGTAACACCTACAAATGAACAACTTAAAACCTCTTCTAAAATTGTTGTTGAAAAAACAGCCTTAAATATAGGTAAAGTAGAACGCGGTCAAAAAGGGCTGTATTCTGTAAAAGTAACCAATGCCGGTAAAGATACTTTATTTATACGCGACGGTAAAGTAGCTTGTAACTGCATTACTTATAAATTGTTTAAAGAAAAAACGACAGAAGTTGTTTCTTACATCTTACCGGGTAAAAGTGCACGTTTAGAATTTACGTATGCTCCTACCGGAGATGGTTATAATAGAGATGTCATAACGTTAATTACAAATGATGTAGCCTCTCCTAGACTAGCCATATCGCTTGATGCTACTGTAGTAGAATCTCTACAACCTACCAGTATTATACAAGAGGATAATTCCAATACTCCTTTTTCTAAATAATAGAACGACACCATAAAAAAGCCGATGTATCCTTCACCGATACATCGGCTTTTTAGTATAGCCCGCACACTCCATGATTCTAAGACTTACTCTGTTTATAGTTTACCGATTTGTTTTTCTTTTACTCCTGTTTACTTCGTTACGATTTTTATTCTATTTATTTAACGCCGATTATTTTCAAACAATTCCTTGGGAAAAAGTGCAAGATGCCTATGTTCTTGGACTTCGATTTGATGCATCTATTATAATGACATTTAATGTAATCCCACTAGTCTTTTTTATTTGGGGTAAATTTATCTTTCGTTCTACCTTTCTTTTACAAATAGCCCGCTTTCTATTTTGGATTGGAAACAGCGTAATAGTGGGATTGAATATTTTAGATTTAGAATATTTCTCGTTTACCGGGAAACGAACAGGAATTGAATTATTGGGACTACAACAAGACATTGCGGACCAGACGCAACAACTCATACTGCATTACTGGGATTTGTTGCTGTTATGGTTTGTATACTCTCTATTGATACTCCGACATACTTTGGCTATACGATCAACAGTAGAAACCGTACCTCATGTATATCGAAAAGCAGTAATCTTCAGTTTATTCTTTATTGCAGTAGCTGTATTAACCATTCGTGGTGGTCTACAATTAAAACCACTCCGACCGAATATTGCGTTTACCATAGAACCCAACAAACTCGGACACCTTGCTTTAAACACTCCTTTTAATTTTTTTATGACAATAGGCATAGAACCTATTCAAGAAGTGCATCATTTTAAAGAAGATCGAGATGTACGTAAACTATTAGAATACCTGCGACAACCAAAAGACACCTTCTTTCAACCTCTACCGAGCGCTACAAATGTTGTCCTCTTGATTTTGGAAAGTTTTGCATCCGAATATTGCGGAATAGCTAATGCTGGTAAGGGATATACTCCTTTTTTGGATTCTTTAGCACAAGTAGGACTATATTTTCCACACCATTTTGCAAACGGCAGAGTATCGATGGAAGCCGTACCGTCTATACTTGGAGGTATACCCGGATGTATGCAAGAACCCTATATCACTTCTTTGTATCAAACGAATCATTTGGTAGGACTAGGAAACATTTTAAGAGACAAAGGATACACTACAGCATTCTTTCACGCTGCTAAAAATGGGTCTATGGGGTTTGATGCCTTTACTAAAAATGCCGGGTTTTCCAACTATTACGGTTTAAACGAGTATCCCAATAAAGACCGAGACTACGATGGTACTTGGGGGATTTACGATGGACCTTATTTGCAATACGCGGACTCCATACTCTCTATTCTGCCAAAGCCGTTCGCCGCTTGTATCTTTACCTTAAGTTCACACCAACCGTACGCTATTCCAAGTCATTTGGAAAGCAAATACGTCCCCGGATCACTCAAAATTCATCGTAGTATTTCATATGTCGATGATATGGTTCGACAATTTTTTAAATCAGCACAACAACAACCTTGGTTTAAGAACACGTTGTTTGTCCTTACTGCTGATCATACACACGAACATGCCAATCCTCACTACATGAATAGTAAAGGGGACTATCTGGTACCGCTCCTTTTTTATCATCCTAATAGGGTTTTAAAAGCCGATACCGCACGCTTAGTACAACATGTCGATATCATGCCTTCTATTTTAGATGTAATGGGAATAAAATCGAAAGAAGTACCCCTTTTTGGACAATCCGTATTTCGTAAAAAAATAGATCTGGCAATTGAATATACCAATCAGCAATATCGATTATATAGAAAAGAAGAGTATATCGAAGGAAATGTAGGAATGCCTATCGTTATCAAAAACTATCAAGACCAAAAGATTCGTGAAGCAACAGAGGAAGAAAAAAATCTGTTAATGGCCTTCATCCAGTACCACAACAACGGCATGATCCACAATAACCTCTATCAATTCGGTCGTTGATAATCCGGAAAGGTAGTACAGGAAGACCATGGAGCCGCCGCTTCCCTCGTATCATTTTTTTTAAGTATGATATGATCCAATCCGTTGGTTAAAACAATATAACGTGCCTCTACTGTTTGTTGGTAACTGCTCAATTGTAAGGCTGCATCTATCGTGATAGGGACATCGGTGGATTTACATTCAATTAACATGAACACTTTTCCTGTATTTTCGTATAGACGAATATCGGTTCGTTTTTGACGTTCATGGTACTGTAACCCCCGTTCTACCGAGAGCATAGATAAAGGGTAATGTAAATGGTAGACTAAAAAATGAATCATGTGTTGACGAACCCATTCTTCGGGCGTAAGAAGTATATCTTTTTTACGAACAATATCCCGAACATAAATTCGCTCTTCCTTTCGTTGTAAGGAAAGTGTGGCCGGAGGAAGGTTCAAATCAGGATACATAAAGCTAAATTACAATTTTTAATAAGAGATATGAAAACGAAAGAAGAAATCGTGCAGAATTGGTTACCTCGGTATACCGGAACGGCTATAGAAGAATTTGGTGAATACATTTTGTTAGTTAATTTTCATCATTACATCGATTTATTTGCGGATAGGTTTAACGTTCCGATTAAAGGGCAAGATAAGCCTATGCAAACCGCTACCTATCAAAATATCACGATTGTAAATTTTGGTATGGGAAGTGCTATGGCAGCTACTTGTATGGATTTGCTAAGTGCGGTACAACCTAAAGCTGTATTATTTTTGGGTAAATGCGGAGGCTTTAAAAAAACCAAAATAGGTGATTTAATTTTACCCATAGCCGCTATTCGAGGAGAAGGAACCAGCAATGATTACTTACCACCGGAAATACCGGCTCTACCTTCATTTCGCCTACAACAAGCCGTTTCGTATATCATCAAAAATAAAGATTTAGATTACTGGACCGGAACGGTATACACGACGAATCGCCGTGTATGGGAGCACGATGAAAAGTTTAAAGAGTATCTTCGTTCCATTCGTACTATGGGTATAGACATGGAAACAGCTACTATATTTGTTGTGGGGTTTATGAATAGTATCCCACATGGAGCCTTGTTATTGGTCTCGGATAATCCATTAGTACCGGATGGGGTAAAAACGGCGGAAAGCGATTCGAACGTAACCAAACATTATGTAGAACGCCACTTAGATATAGGTATAGAATCCTTAATGGAATTAGAGAAACGAGGGGAATCAGTGAAACACTTAATATTTGAATAAGTATTTTTTAGTATCATAAAACGAAAGCGGACTCTCGTCCGCTTTCGTTTTTTTAAAGTATCAATTGGTGAAAATTATTTTACACTAGTAAAGAGAAAAAATTAGGATTGTACAATGGATTTCAAGTCGGCTTCCGAGTAGTAAATAGATTTTAATGTTTTGTTATCTGCTGTTCGATAGACCAAGAAGTGTTCACCACTTTTAACATAGTAACAAGGAACTCCTTTGGATTCATAATGCGCCTTTGTTTCTTCTGCTTCCTTCTCCGTCTTACAGGTTTTACTCATGTTGGAGCGTTGTACCTCTGCAAATAGTGCATCGAATTTGTTTCCTAATCCAAACTCGTGAATCGCTCCGGATAATACATACTGAATATCACATAGCGCATCCGCTACCCCAACAATATCCATCGCTTCAATAGCTTCTTCGAGTTCTTTTAATTCTTCCGCAATTAAAGCAACACGTAATTGACATCGCTCAGCAGAAGGTATGGCCGGAGAATCTACTATCGGATGTTTGAATGTTGTATGAAATTCTGCAACTTGATCTAAATAAGAACGCATCGGTATTATTTTTCAAAATCTTTATATAATAAACTTGGCTGAATGCCTTGGTTGTTCTGGTATTTGCCTGATTTGTAGGCAGCATATTCGCCTTCAATAGAATGATAAAAAATCTGACAAATCTCGACTCCCGGATAGACTTTAATGGGGTGTACACAAAACATCTCTAAGGTCCAGTACCCACAAAATCCAACATCACCAAAGCCGGCCGTCACATGGACAAACAATCCTAAACGACCGATAGACGAACGACCTTCTAACATAGGGACATGTCGATGGGTCTCGGTATATTCTAGGGTTCTGCCTAAATACAATTTACCGGTTTCCAAGACCAATCCTTCTTCCGGGATGATTAATGGAGTAGCCGGATTCGGTTTTTTCATATCCAACACCGGGTTGTCATAAACTAACAACTCATGGTGCAGTCGTAAATTATAACTGTTAGGATTTAACTGACTCGAATTAAATGGCTCAATTTTAATATCCTTGTCTAATAAATTTTCAATCTCTAATCCAGATAGAATCATGGCGCAATAGATGTAAATATGCTACTAACTTGCAAATTACATAAACTAATTGGGGCTTTATCCACAGCTTTTTACTTCCTATATAAACAACTAATTCACAAAAAGATAGGAGTTGTCCACAGGGGATTAAGTCGTTGAGGTTAAATGTTCTACATTTTATTTCAAAGAAAGAAACCGCTCTAAATACTACAGACGCTCTATTGAATCTTAGTATTATATACCGTCTTCGACGGAATCTTTAAAATAAAAAATATACTAATCAAAAAGAATATACCTAAAGCGACGACACTGTTCCGCATATCACCGGTAATATCTTTAATCAATCCGTAACTAAACGTGCCTAAAACAATAGATAGTTTATCTATCACGTCATAGAAACTAAAATAGGAAGCATGCTCTTCTACATCAATGGGGATTAATTTTGAAAACGTTGCTCTGGATAAGGACTGAATCCCTCCCATCACAAAGCCGATAGCGGAGGCTAAAGTAAAGAATCCTATACCTTTTTGTACCACATATCCGGATATACAAATCAATATCCAAATCACAATTCCAACTAATAATGCTTTGGAATTTCCTACAGCAGAAGATATTTTATTTAATACAAACGCCCCCGCAATGGCTACTAATTGTATAATCAGAATGGTAAGGATTAATTGACTATCTTCTACTTGAATCACTTCAACGGCAAAAATGGGTGCTAAATACATAACCGTTTGAACCCCCATATTATAAAAGAAAAATCCGATTAAAAAATACCAAAGCAAGGGTAATCCTTTTATAATATTGAAAACGGCGGCTAACGTACCAAAACTATTTTGCAGTATACTCCCTTGCATTTTTTTGGGAGGTACATCCGGTAATCCTTTAAAGCTTATGGTAGCAAATAAAAACCACCAAATGCCAACACTTAGAAAAGACCATCGAGATGCTTCACCGCTTGTAATCCCCATAGCATCGGCATTCATTATGACGACTAAATTCACTATCAAAAGTAGTACACTTCCTATGTAACCTAAGGAAAAACCTTTCGCACTATAGGAGTCAAACTTTTCCTCTGTTGCAATTTCCGGTAAATACGAGTTATAAAAAACGATACTGGTACTATATCCAATACCGGCAACTACAAATGCACAGATCCCAAATGTTACACTTGCTTCATCAAAAAAATAAAGGGCAGCGCAAGACATTGAGCCTATATAACAAGAAATACGCATAAACATTTTTTTACGTCCGGTAGCATCTGCCATAGAAGATAAAAGTGGACTAACAAAAGCCGCAACTAAAAAAACCATTGAAACTGCCCAAGAAAACAAGACCGAATGATGGATAGCAAAACCAAAAAAATCTACCATATTACCGGTTGCGTCGTTCTTTGTAACCCCCATATAGTATAACGGGAATATAGCTGTAGTAATGGTAAGTGAGTAGACGGAATTAGCCCAATCATATAAACACCAAGAACGGATAACGGACGGATTATTTTTTTGTATCATACTCACTTAGACTTTGGATATGGCTTGTAAAATGTGTTGAATTAAATACCAGGTATAGGGTCTAGATATGGTTTCTATGTACGCAGTAAAATCTACATGAGCTTGTGCATTGGCTTTATCCGATATGGATCGAAACATATAGAGTGGGAGTTGGTAAGGTAAACAAACTTGCGCTACCGCAGCACCTTCCATTTCTACCATCAAGGCTTCCGGAAAAGCTTTTTGTAAAGCGGCTAATTGTTCCGGAGAACCTATAAATTGATCTCCACTCAACAATAACCCTTTATGTACTGTAGGCCGAATGATACCTAAAGCAGCTGCAGCATTGGTATCAATCACTTCTTTCCAATGTTCCGTAATAAATGTTTTTACTACTTCTGCTACTAAGTCCGTTCGTACTTTATCCGTAGTAAACGTTGTCGTATGTACTAAAGGTATTTCGTATTGGGGAAATAAAGGGCTACAATCCATATCATGTTGTATGGCACCTGTTGCAATAACTACATCCCCTATGTGTACCGTATCGTGTACCCCGCCGGCCACACCGGTAACAATAAGTTCTGTAATTTGAAATACTTCTATCAGTATAGCTGCGGTAACTGCAGAGGCAACTTTGCCTATTCCGGATAAAACAACGACACACGGCACGCATTCTATGGATCCGGTGTAAAAGGTACGGGCTCCTCTTGTCGAAACATCTTCTATAGTCATATGGTCAAGAATAGTTTCGATTTCTTCTGCCATCGGAGCGATTATACCAACTCGTATCATATTATTTCCTATACTGAACGAAACTAAATGATTTAATTGGTATATTGAAATGTAATTCCATTTAATTATGTCTTCTGAATTGTTCTTGAGTGATGTGGTGAAAAATACCTTACGGGATGTTCCTGATTTCCCTAAACCGGGTATTGTATTTAAAGACTTAACCCCATTATTGCAATCACCGGATCTCTGTAAAATGATAACAGAAACATTATTGGATTCCATACGATTAATTCAACCGGATGCTATTGTGTGTTTAGATAGTCGTGGATTTTGGTTTGGATTACCTCTAGCCATGGGGTTAAATATTCCAATGGTACCGGTACGAAAAAAGGGGAAACTTCCATTTGAAGTATTAACGCAATCCTATGCATTGGAATATGGTGAAGCTGTACTTGAAATGCACACCGATGCGCTTCGCCCGGGGATGCGTGTAGTTATTCACGACGATGTATTAGCAACCGGTGGAACTGCTGAGGCGGCCGCCGCATTAGTAAAAAAAGCCCAAGCTCAAGTTGTTGGATTTACCTTCTTAGTGGAGTTATCCGCATTAAAAGGAAGAGAGGTGCTCTCTAAGTTTGAAGCTCCTATAGGTGCTGTCTGTTCGATTAAGTAATAATTTATTTACCGGCTGTTTTCTTTCTTTCTCTGTATTGACTTTGTTTCACTAATCGATAACTTACCAACAAGGAAACTAACAAGCCGATTAATAACACGGTGGAGAATTGACTCATTAAATAGGTTTGAAAATTAAAATTTTGTCGGGCTTCATCTATCACACCTATCACATTTTCCCCTTTGATAACCGCTAATTTAATTTGGTGAGTTGTCATGTCTTTCAAAAAGTCCGGATTAATCCATTTTAAAAATACGCCGTAAGAAAGAATTTTTCCGAAAGCAGCGACTACGGAAATAATAGCTCCCCGCATCAATCCATCTTTTATCGTAAATACACCCGGTGGCATAGATAAGTACAATTGGTAGATAGAATAACCAAGTATTCCAAATATTATAATCCATTTCGCTAGGGAGACGTAATAATAATAGTCTAAAAGTGAACCATGAAATCCAAACTGATATTCAACTATCAAACTCACGAAAGTAGCCAATGCCATGCATAAGCCTACAATAACTTCTTTAGCAAAAGGAATAGAATTAATCCAAGGATTCATAGATCTGTTGTAAGCGCTCTACTATGACGGCAGTGGCCGGGCAGGTGAGCGTATTTTTTAAAGTTAAAGGTAATAAAGATTGCATGTTGGTTCTATCGGTATGCGGGTAACTTTTACATGCCGCAGGACGAACATCGTAAACTAGACAGGTATTATCCGGTAGTAAAAACGAACAAGGACTTTGTTGTAAAACATAATCTCCCTCATCATCTATGCGCAAATATCGATCAATGAATAAACCGGGTTTTAATTTTAAATGTGCCGCTATTCGTTCAATATCTTTTGATTTGAATACCGGGCTTATCGTTTTACAACAGTTCGCACAGTGCAAACAATCCATTGATTGAAATACGTCCTCGTGCGCCTTTTGAAATTGGCGATCCAAATCAACGGGAGGTCTTCGTTTTAAGCGATCCAACCATTTTTTGGTTTGCTTATATCGTTTTTTGGATTGCTCCAATATTTCCATCATAGTTTCCACACTACTTTTTGATGAACTGCTTCCTGTTGAATTTTTTCTAACCAGTACACCACCGATTCAATCTGTTCCAAAGATACCGGAAATTTTTTATTCTCTCGTAACGTACCGACAATGGACCGATAGATAGAACTATAATCCCCTTCTACCGATGGGAAAATAGTCTTATTCCCTTTAAAGTCGGACAATGTACCATAGGATTCTAGTGTATCTTGTGCGGAACTTCTATTGGTAAAAAAAGTGCCGGCTGCCAAAGCGGCTTCTTGTTTATCCCATTCCATTTTAATCCATGTTCCTAAATCTCCTTCTACCTTCCACCGTGGTGTGGGTTGAGATTGTAACATGTCTGCATGTAGCAGAATTTTTTGAGGGTGGGTATTCGATGAATAATGTAAAACGACCTCCATCCAATCCACACCTTGAGCTTGTGGTCGTTGAATGCGCAACTCGGCTTCAATACTATCCGGTAACCCCCATTCACTAAACGGTTGGTCTAACAGATGGGCCCCTAAATCGTACCATAGGCCATTTCCTAAGGCTGATGATTCTTTCCAATAGCTTAGTCTGGGTTCAGGTCGATACCGATCCATACGGGATTCTATCGATTCAATCGGTCCTAATAGATCCCTTTTTATAATTTGTTGTAGCGTTAACCAATCGCTGTCCCACCGTCGATTTTGAAATACAAAAATATGACGTTGACAAGCTTTGGCTTTTTCTATGCATCGTTTCATTTCAGACGAACGGACCACCATCGGTTTGTCAACCAAAACATGCGCTCCGTTTTCTAAACACTCCAGTATATAAGTTTCATGTGTAATGTTAGGCGTAGTTAGAATGACCAATTCCGGTTGCTCATTCTCCCATAGTGCTTTGCTTAATCGGTAGGAACGTACCTTAGGAAAGGAAGTAGAAAGAACATCCGTCGTTCGCTCTACACCTGCGACCCAATCGAAACCGGGAACCTGTTGTAAAAACGGAATATGAAAAACTTGAGCAGAACGACCGATACCTATGATGGCCGTTTTTATGGGAACAAAAGTGGACAAGGAAATCTATTATAAACGAATAATTTTAAACTCTACTCTTCTATTTAACGCACGGTTGGTGTCTGAATCGTTTGATACTGCGGGAGTTGTTTCACCATAACCTTTAGGAACTAAGCGGGCATAACTGATTCCATGTGTACTTAAGAAACGGACGACAGATTCTGCGCGCAACTGTGACAACTTTAGATTATAGGCATCACTACCCATATCATCGGTATGTGCCGATATTTCTACTACCATAGTGGGGTTACTATTCATCAATTCAACTACTCGATATAACTCTAATTCAGATTCTTTATTTAATGAAGCTGAATCAAATTCAAAGAATATATTATTCAACCGAAACGTTGCATTCAGTTTTAAAGGCTCCAGAACGATATCTTTTATTACCGGTTGTTTATCCGGAATTTGAGTTTGCAAGTCATACACTTCCGATTGAAAACTATATCCTTTGCTTGTAACCGATACATCATATTTTTTTCCTTTTTCTAAATACAAAGCATATCGTCCTGATAGGGAATCGTTGGTTACTTCGTACAGTTTCTCTTTCGTTTTTATATTACTTACTTTAATGGTAGCGGGCATTGGCGCACCGGTAGCTTCGTTTTGAACGACGCCTTCTACCATTACAACTTTTTCCGGTTGAAATTCTTTGGGTAAGGGTAAACGGTAAATGTCATCTTTATTATTACTCATGGTGTTGGACAAATAAATAACATCGCCACTGGCCGGGACAGAGATTAACTCGTCATCCATGGGAGAATTAATAAAATCCATCGGTACGGGAGTTTCCCAAATTTGACCTTTTAATTTGGATTGGTATAAATCGTATCCTCCTTTACCTCCGGTGCGCCAAGAGGAGAAGATAAGTGTTTTGCCATCTGCCATAATGCGCGGATAACCTTCACAACCTGTATTGATGGGTGCCGGCAATGGTTTTGGGTTAATAAAAAAAGCGCCGCGTTTTTCTGCTACCATTAGAACACAACACCGTTGGCCGGTTGGACTATTTTTTACTCCTTCGCGCATGAAATAGATTTTTTTTCCATCGGGAGAAAGAGAGGGAAAACCATCATAACCAACACTGTTTATGGTGCGACCTAAATTTTTGGGGGCTTGCCATTGATCGTTTATTTTTTCACTTACCCAAATATCGACTCCTCCTACACTTCCTTTCATGTTGGAAGTGAAATACAACTTAGTCCCGTCATAGCTCAAACAAGGTCCACCCAAAAAATCGCCGGGTTCCACTTTATTGTTAATGGCTTCTAAGTCCTTAGGGTCGGACCAGACACCGGGTCTAATTAAATAAGAAGAATACAATCGCCAACGTCCACTGCGGTCGGATTCAAAAATTAAAGTTGTTCCATCCGCACTGATGGTAGGAGCAAATTCTGAATAGGCTAAGGTATTTATGGGTGTACCTAAAGATTGTAAAGATGGATTAACCAATTTAGGTTGTCGGGCTGTCGGAGATTGTCCCATAGCCGGAATCAAGAGTAATAGGAATACATACCGAAGTACCCACATAGTATTAAACCATTGAGGCCGTTAAGGGTGAACGCTTAGGTTTTGTTGCAATCCAATGGTCCATTAGATCTTCTAAATAGGCACTATTGGAATGTATGTAAGACCAAGCATCGTTTTGTAACGCTTGAATATTTTCTGGGGTTGCGGCATCCATATCTCCTATTGCTTCAGATAAGGAGGGTTGTATTCTATGGTATAAGCCATCGGATGCGGAATAGAGGATGTTTAATTGACGCTCGCTTACTTCAGAGACTCCTGACATCATAATATCTAAAATAGGCAATAACCATCCAATTCCGCCCCATTCTTTAACTTGGTCATACGTATAGGTTTGTTGGTTTTTAGCCGTTCCAAATGAATACAATTCAAAATCAACGATGTTATATTTAGTATGCTCAGCTGTAGAATAATAATCGATTGCTTCTGTCAAAGCACATAATCCGGGGTTATTTGCCAATACGGCACCATCGACCAACGTAAATGATGTTCCCATTTCATTTAGAATATGAGCCGGGGAAAAAAAAGTAGGTGCGGCTGAACTAGCTCTACAAGCATCTTGAACGGTAAAGTTATCCTTAGGGGATACTAGGGCAGCATACGTTTTAAAAAAATGATACGACTTTTTCTCAATATCATAAGAGGTCAAAAGACAAGGTTGTAATAAATTTTTAAGAGAGGTGTCTTTAAAAAAAAGTTTAAGGTATTTTTCCAAAGGACCTGCATCGTATCGCTCTTTCCACAAACCTCCCAGAGATCTTAACTTATCTACCCAACTCCGCTCAAATATAGAGGACCCACATTTTAAATATATGTTTAAAGCGTCTTGGGCGGTATATTTTGAAGAAGCAGAACTGCGAGAGGGATATAAATACGTAGAAATTAAAATAGCTCCGGTACTCGTTCCGGAAAAAAAATCAAAATATTCTTGTAATCGAGTATGTGGATTCTTCGTTTTTTCTTGTAACCGTTTCTCTATATAAGCCAAAATGGTGGCGGGTAAAATCCCTCGGATACCGCCACCATCTATGCTTAATATTTTTCGTCGGGCAGTCATCTCAAAACTTAGCCATATCTTCTTGAAAGCGTTCTATCAATGATTGTTCTTGTCGGTCTACATCTCCAAAAGCATCGGCTACTTTACGCATAAAGACGATACATTTTTCTTTCATACCAGCATCAAAATCAAAATCATACCGATTAGCCTCTAATGTATCCAATGCATAATTATAGGCATCTTCCAAACCTATTTTTTGTTTTTCTAGATGGTTAAACATGTTATTAATCCATTCATTGTCGGTATCGGACATTTTAAATTCCTTTAACGCCAGATTAATAATCGTTTTTTTCTCATCGGGTTGAATAGTCCCATCCGCTATTGCAATAGCATAAGCCAAACTCCCCATGGCTCTATGTATGTTTTCTTTTGCCATAAAAATTTTACGTATTTTATTATACTAACGCATAAAATCGCAAATCGTTGCACCCCTACTTTATGCATCTGATTCAATATAGATAAAAAAAAGCCGTTCTCACAGAGAACGGCTAAGAAGATTATTTCATTAACAAGCCATTTTTGGCTTTGGTATTGGCCGGGTCTAAGAGTAAGACTTTATTCCATTGAATATCGGCATTAGTTTTATCTTTTTGGGTCACGTAGTAATAGCCTATATACTCATACGATTCAATCAATTCCTTTTTATATTTTTCAGTATTAGCAGCTGCTAATTCAATTACTTTTTCATAAGTAGACTTGGCCAATCCGGTTTTTAATTCCGGATCCAGTTGGGATTGAGATCGTGCTTTGTACAAATATCCGGTGATACTATTCGGTTTTAAAATAGTTAAGATGGTAAAAACAGAATCGGATTTGGAATAATTTCCGGCATAATAATAAACCATCCCTAAGGCATTCACACCGGAAGCGTCTTTAGGATTGCCGTTCACTTGTTTGGTTAAGTATTGTATGGCTTGTGGATAATCCTCTTTCTTCACATAATAATTTGCAATATCAGTACACAAATCTAAACGAGTGGTATCTTTTTGCATGGCTAATTGTAAATACTTAACTCCTTCTTCTTCTTTTTTAGATTGAATAAGCGCCTTACCATTAAATTCATAGTCACGAGCTGAAATCTCATTTACTTGAAAGGTAGAAAACAAGGTTTCAAACTGTTGTAATGATTCTGCATAGGAGCCTTTTTCATACAACACGTATGCTTTTAGTCGAACCATTTGTTTATTCGAATATTTAGCCGCTTCCAGTTGTTGAAGGATTTCGTACGATTTAGTAAAATCTTTACTTTGGTATAAGAAATACGCATACTTAAACTCTACATCTTGATTTTTATCAATGTTTTTTAAGTAGTTTTCATAGTTCGTGATGGCTTTATCATACATCTTAAAGCGGGAATATAAATCGCCTAACTCCCGATAAATAGGGCCATAAGTGGGATCAAGAGCTAACCCTTCGTTATAGTATTTCACTGCTAAATCAAAATTTCGAACGTTTGCATACATTTTCCCAAACTTTAATTTTAGCAAAGGAGAAGGTGTTTGCTCCAGTAAATATTGAGCTCTATTATACGCTTCGGCTTGTTTAGAACCTTCATTTAATTTGCCATACGCATCCCCTAACAAAATTTGGGGACTGATGCGTTTAGGATCGTTGAGAATTACTTTTTGTAAATAGTCAACAGCTTTGACAAAGTCAGATTTTTCGGTACCATTCAGTATATAGGCTTCGGCAATGGCTTCCGGAATCAAAGCGTTTTTGGGCGATACCAGCGCGATGGCTTTTTCAAAGCTTTTAGAACTTTCCACTTTATTGGATGAAAAGGTGGACTTGCCAATTCCTACATAGTTTAGGGCCTGCGTTTCGTCGAGTTTCACCCCTTCCATAAAATAATATTTAGCGGAATCTTGTTTGTCTTTTCTCCAAGCGATATCACCTAAGTAATAGTAATATTCAGCTGCTTTTTTAGGATCAGATTTAAGTAATCCTTTGTAGATAGAAGTGGCTGCATTGTATTGTTCTTTTTCAACGTGTAATGCAGCTTTGTCGGATTGTGCATGGAGTGCCGTCATCCAGGATAAAGAGGCTAAACTAAGCCAAAGTGTTGTTTTCATACGTGTTGTTTATTGAATCGATACTATCCGCGCAGGCATTTCGTGTGGAAGCAACCCGGCTTTTAACACGATACGCTGCCCTCGCTCTTCTCGAATAAAGGAAATAAAGGATGTTCCTATCCCCTCTTTTCGATCATAATTTAAGAATACCAAAGGTCGTACCAAAGGATACCATTGGGTATAAATATGTTCTTGAACCGGCCAAATGGCTTGTTTTTTTTCGTTATTCCAAAGACCTAATACTTTTATTCCTTGTGCTAACGCACGATGTTTCGGATTTTGTGCATCCGAAAGTTTATAAGAGGAAATAAAACCAATGGTGGCAGTTGAATTTTTAACTTTTTCTATTATTTGTTCATCTGAACCTACCGCATACAAATGAGAGGATGACGAAGGTTTCCCCAAGAATGTTTCTAAATAGTACGGTACAGCCCCGCCATTGCTGTTAAAGACCAACGAATACTCTTTTGATTTCCATTTACCGGTTTGAAATAGTGATTGAACATCTTCCAATCGTAACATAGAATCCGGAAAACTTAGCGGTACTATGCAAGCAATCGCATCGTAAGCTACGGTATCCCTATCGATAAATCTTTTTTTGCTGACTAAATAATTCTGTTCTTCGATGGAGAGTCCTCTACTCAAGAACGCAACGGGAATCGAATTGGAAAAGAATTGCTGTGCTACTTCTTTTTCCGGAAGGACTCGAACTTGAATGTATTGATAGGTATTCAGTGCATTGTATGTGCTGGCCCAATTAGATAGTAAGCCTTCCCATGAAGGATCTACGCTTACAAAAAAAGTATCCGGAGTAGAAGCTGTGGATATAGATTTAGTAGAATCCGGTGTAGAACAACTGCTCAGACAAACCAATAAGATATACCAAATTCCACGGAGCATAATTTATTTTTCAACGCGATCGATGAACCAAGCCCGGTAGCCTCTAAAGACACCAAAGAAGATAAAAAATCCACCTAAATACGGAGCATATTCAGCACCGATAACCCAATCAATGGCACGGGGATGAACGAGTAAATAAATGCCAATGGCCGTGTAAATAACGGCCATGGCTAAGCGAAATGCTATAAGAATATTTTTCACCGAGGAGAGTTTATTTTAATCTAAATTCAATAGGAACCACTTGTTTAACGTTAACTGCAGTACCATTATTTTTTCCCGGACTAAATTTTGGCATTTTCTTTTTGAATGCGTCCATTGCGGCTTCGTTTAATTCAGGTATACCCCGTACTACGCGTACATTGGTAACATCACCGGCAGACGTTACTGTATATTCAACATATACTACTCCGGTAATTCCTTTGGCTTTAGCTGCTTCCGGATACATGATGCGGTTCATCAAATATTTACGAAACGCTTCACCGGTATTATCCCCTTCGAAGGTAGGGCGTTCTTCAACGAAATCATAAACCTTTGTATCTTGGCCGCTACCACCGATAACACCATCATCGGTTTCTTCCACGTTCAAATTGTTCAAACTTTTTTCACCTTCTTGGTTCTTATTACCGGTTTGAACATTTTCTAATTCCGTGTCTTTTTTAATAGGTTCTTCATTTTGAACCATATTATCCGGTTTAATGACCGGAGGTACGAATTTCACTAACTCTATTTTAGGAGGCTCTACCTTTGGTGGCGGAGGGGGCGGTGGTAATTCTTTTTGTTCCGGTTCAATAGGCTTAGTTTCTAAAGCCGTCATGTCCACCTCTAATAAAGTTAATTCTTCTACTTGCTCCACTTGTTGCATTTTATAATGGATGGCTACACCCACTAAAGAAAACGTCAAGAAGATAAGTAAAGAAGCCACCGTAATATTTCTTTTGTAATTGATACGTAAGAAATATCCTCCAAAATATTTATTTCGATCGTCGAAAACGATTTCGTCGAGTGTGGCTTTATATAATTCAGATGTTTCCATGTTGCTTATTTGGTCGCTTCTAAGGATTCTTCTTTGGCAACCAATTCCAAATCCAAGTCGGTAATTTTATCAAATATTTTACGTTCGATTCCGGTGATGGCGAATTCGTCCATCATATCTACAAAGTTTTGGTAGGTAGACGTTTCCATCGGTTTAACCACTACACTTAGTTCTGCACCAACTATTTTTTTACGTTCGAGTAAAACTTTACGAATGCCTTCTTCAGAATAGTCGGTTTCAAAGAATTCCGGAACACCACTTTGGTCGATGAAATAATAAAACACTTTATCTTTTTCACCCAAAATAATGGTCATGGCTTTAGAGGCTTTTAATTCCGGCGGATCCGGCGACTGCTCCATAGGTGGCGTTCGGTAGGTCATGATTTGTTGCTTTTGCAAAGTTGTCGCCAACATGAAAAACGTAATCAATAAGAAAGCTAAATCCACCATCGGGGTCATATCTACTTTTGTAGATACTTTTTTAGAGCGTTTTTTACCGCCCTTACCACCACCGTCTGAGGTATTAATTTCTGCCATAATATTATAATTCCGTAGGTTTGGATTCTAAATTGGTGATTAAACTGAAGTTGGATAATCCCATCTGACGCATCGCATCCACTACTTGTTGAAAATCTTTATAGGAAGTGTTTTTGTCGCCTTTTAACGCAATTCTTAAGTTTGGATTCACCGTAACAGCTGTAGCTACCCACTGTTTTAGTTCATTATTAATGGAATCTACCGGTATACCGCGTTGAGGAAAATTCTTTTTTGAAGCCTCCGGAAGATTTAGATAAACAGGTAAATCCTTTGAAGGCATTCCCCAAGTTTCCATTAGTTCAAACTTTTGTTTTTGAAGTTCGGATAATTGTAATTTATAATTATTACAATATGTAGAAATAACCGAGCGGCGGGTAGACTGTTCTGCAATGGTGAAGAAGGCGCGACCATCATTTGAAATCGAGATACGTAATACTTCCGTCTCCGGAAGTTTGGTAACCGAAACTGAGGCCGGAACATCAAAGTTAGCCGGCTCCGGAGTCTTCATCTTAGCTGTAAGAATAAAGAAGGTCAGGAGCAAGAAAGCCATATCACACATGGCTGTCATGTCTAACGAGATGTTAGTACGTTTTGCTTTTAATTTTGCCATAACTTGTACGTTCTATCGAAGTCGATTAAACTAATACAGTTTCTTTTTTCTCTGTATACTTAGAAGCAAAGGTTTGATTGATAGAGAACCCTACTTCATCCATAGAATGGGTTAATGTATCAATTTGGCTAGTAAATAAGTTGTAGAAAATAATGGCAAAAGCAGATCCGGCGATACCGGTTGCGGTGTTGATTAAGGCTTCAGAAATACCGGTTGCTAAAGCTTCAGCATTGGGTGTTCCAGAAGACGCTAAGGCCGCAAAGGCTTTAATCATACCGATTACAGTACCTAATAACCCAACTAAAGTAGCTACAGAAGCTAAAGTTGCTAAGATGGTTAAGTTCTTTTCCAATACCGGTAATTCTAATGCAATCGATTCTTCTAATTCTTTTTGAATCGCTACTTGCTTTTGTTCTTTAGAACCCGGTTGGTTCCATACTTCTTTGTATTTATTTAAAATGGATAAAGTAACATTACCTAATGCTCCTTTTTGAACATAACAAGCTTCAACAGCAGCGTCTAAATCATTATCGTTAAGGTGTGCTTTAATTTTGCGAACAAAATTATCTAAAGAACCTTTTCCATATGCTTGTTGAATCGTGATGAAACGTTCTAATCCAAACGTAAACACCATTAAGAAGAAAGACATCAAAATAGGAACGATAAAGCCCCCTTTGTACACTATACCTAAATAGTTACCCGGAAGTGGCTCGCCATTTTCTCCAAAGTTTTTAGCACTACCAAAGATGGTATAGAAGATAATATGTGCTACTACAATACACAAAGGAATAGCTAATAAAGCGAATACAGAATTGAATTTTGATTTTTGAGGAACAGCTAAGTTTTCCATATAAATTGTTTAAGTATAGTTTCAGTTTTACGATGCAAAAATGCCAAACTTGATATTAAGCCAATGTTAAGTTTGGCATTGTATTAAGTAGATTTCTTTACAATAACTTAATAAGAATATTTTTTCGTATACAACATTTAGTTAAATTAAGGTAATACGATGTATTTTCATAAAGTTATAATCATGTAATATTCTAAACAAATGAGATTTATTCAGAATATTATTTCAAATTTAATAATCAATAATAGAAAAACAAAATTATATATGTCTAAATTAGAAAATACAAATATTTCTATTCTGGGAGCAGGGACCATGGGCAAAGGGATTGCGCATAGTTTTGCTCAATTTGGATATAGCGTTCGATTGTACGACAGCGATCCGGCAGTATTAGCTACTGCATTGGATTCCATAGCCGTTAATCTAGACCGACAAATAACCAAAGGGATCCTACAAAGCTACGATAAAGAGACTATATTATGTCGAATTACCCCTACGGAACGACTGGAAAAAGCACTTGAATCGGCAGATTTAGTGATTGAAGCGGTATTGGAAGACATAGAGGTAAAGCAGTTATTATGGAAGACCGTAGAACCATTGGTGACACCTAATACCCTTTTGGCGTCCAATACTTCCTCGGTTCCTATTTCAGATCTAGCGAGTGTTCTACTTTATCCAGAACGGTTTATTGGGATGCATTTTATGAATCCGGTACCCGTTCTTCCTTTAGTGGAAATAATAGTGGGAAAGGCGACGGATTCCACTACTCTAAATGCCATCATACGATACACGGAAGCACTTCAAAAAACACCTATTGTGGTGCAAGACGCTCCAGGATTTATTAGTAATCGAATACTTCTACCGATGATCAACGAGGCCGTGTGGGCGTTACAGGAAGGTATAGCTACTGCCGATTCCATAGACCAAATCATGCAACTTGGTATGCGCCACCCTATGGGCCCATTGCGCTTAGCTGACCATATAGGTTTAGATGTTTGCTTACATATACTTCGGGTGTTAGAGCGAGGTTTTTCTAATCCTAAATACCACCCTTGTCCACTATTGGTTGAAATGGTGCAACAAGGAAAATGGGGAATAAAATCGAAACAAGGCTTCTATAGTTACCATTAATTCTTATTTTATTACAATACCCTATTGTTTTTATCAAATTAAGTTACAATATTGGGATTAGATTGTATTAACAGGAAATGAGTCGCTCGATTAGTTTACTTTTCGTTGGTTTTTTTTTGGTATCCTATGGTTGGACTCAAACCATCGGTGGTAAAAAGCTTTCATCTAGTTGGAAAACCATTCAAGGTAAATATAATCCAGATAGTACAAAAATTAATGATCTTGTTTTTGTTCCGGGTGGTGGTATCTTTTTATGTTCTACCAAAGGACTGTATTTATATATGGATACCATTTCGGTATTTTATCCATTATCAATCAATCCACTCATCAATGGCGGTTCCATTAGCAGTATCACATTGCATAAAAATCAATTCTACACCGCTTTTAAAGATGGTTATGGGTTATATAGAAGCACCAATTTATTAAAATGGGAGGCTGTTGGTTCCGGTAAATTAGGTTCCGGCAAAGTTATCCATTTATATGACTTCGATTCTATACTTTTTGTTTGTAACTGGCAAAAAACCATCTTCACTACTAAGGATAGAGGGGTTAAATTTGTTAATATAAGTCTAGGGTTTTCTACGTTGGGGAAAAGTTACATCAATGAACTGGCCCATAATAAAGAGTATATCTTTTGCAGTATGAACAACGATGCTATTTATCGACTCAGCATCAAAAAATCATATGAATGGGAAAGTTGTAAAACCGGTATTCCAGATAACAATTATACCTTTGGTGATATTGCAGTAACAGACAAAGCTGTTTTTGTTGTAACACCTGTTGGTTGTTTTATTTCCAAAAATAACGGTTCCAAATGGGATGTAATCAGTAATGCTCCCAAAAATATTACTCGATTGGTATGTTTTAACAACATATTATATGCCGGTACTTCAGATGGTCAATTGCAGTATTCAGAAGACTCCGGTTTAACATGGAAGCTTATCCCGACTGATGAAATGAAAGGATTAAGTATATCCGGAATTGCGGTAAGCCCGGATGGATTAATGATTTCTGTGGATGGGCTTTCTGTAGGTAAATCCAACCTCTGTTTTTACAAAGCATTTACTAAGTAAAAAGGGAGATATCCTCTCCCTTTTTTTTTTTATTTTCCTAAATAGGCTTGGTACATCCAGACTAGTTTTTCTTGTGACCGAATATAATCACTCATTAAAGCATTTGTCCCTTCATCTCCCACCTCAGCCGACACATTAAGAACAACCCGTTGCTTTAATAACAGTACTTGTAAAGCGTCTAATAATTGCTGAACAGCTTTTTTCCCATCTTTCACTCCTATTGCAGCCTTTACTTTAGATACTTTCATATAATCCGTATAGGTGTGCATTGGGGTGTGGCCCAAGGTTAAAATACGTTCGGCTATTTCATCTATTTTCAACAAAATATCGTTGTATAATTCTTCAAACTTTAGATGTAATTCAAAGAATTTTTCACCCTGAATATTCCAATGGTAGCCACGAGTGTTCATGTAAAAAACAGAATAATTAGCTAACAAATCATTTAATAACCCGGCTAATTGCTCCGCTCCTTTTTGGTCTAATCCTATTGCATTTAACTTTGCCATATTTGTTATAAACTTTAGTAAGATTCCAATTTTATGTATACCTGAATTTGTATTATTTCACTATACGGAAACATTGTTTTCCCTCAAGGCATCGTTCAACGATGTCTTTAAATCGGTACTGGGTTTACGTTTCCCTATAATAAGTGCACAAGGTACTTGATATTCCCCAGCAGGGAATTTTTTAGGTATAGTACCCGGAATCACAACTGAGCGTTCCGGTACAAATCCTTTATATTCGATAGGCTCAGGTCCGGTTACATCTATAATTTTAGAACTGCCGGTAAGTACAACATTCGCTCCTAATACTGCTTCGTTGCCAACTCGAACACCCTCCACTACAATACATCTAGATCCCAAAAAAGCACCATCTCCAATTATAACCGGAGCAGCTTGTACCGGTTCTAAAACACCCCCTATACCAACCCCGCCGGATAAGTGAACATCTTTTCCTATTTGAGCACAACTTCCTACTGTGGCCCAAGTATCCACCATAGTACCGGAATCTACATAAGCTCCAATATTAACATACGAAGGCATTAAAATAGTACCTTTAGCTAAATAAGCTCCATAACGTGCTACGGCCGGCGGCACTACACGTACACCTAAGGATTCATACCCTTTCTTAAGTGCCATTTTGTCATAATACTCATATGGACCTAATTCAATAGTTTGCATTTGACGAATCGGAAAATAAAGTATAACACCTTTTTTTACCCAATCGTTTACGGTCCATGTACCATCTGAATTGGGTTGTGCAACACGAACTCGTCCTTTATCCAATTCCTCAATCAACTGCTCAATTGCTTCTTTTGTTTCGGCCTGTTGAAGTAAAGATCGATCTTCCCAAGCTTTCTCAATAATTTCTTTCATTTGTACTTTATTTATAAATTTTTATTCGGTATATTTGGTATATGCACCCTGTAAAACTACTCATCGCTTCGGTTTTAAAACCGATTAACGATATTCGAATGTACGAAAAAATCGGGACAACTTTGGGAAAAATATCCACCGTTGACGTCCATATTATAGGGGCCAAAAGCACGGCTTCCGACTCTTCATTCGCTACTTTTTATCCTATTTTCAGTACTAAAAGATGGCATTTTTCCCGTTTTTTTACTTCTTGGAATTATTTCAACATCATACGTAAAGTAAAACCTGAAGTATGTATTATTACAACACATGAATTACTGATAGTTACATGTGTAAACAAAATATTATTTGGTGGCAAAATTATATACGATGTACAAGAAAATTATGCAAAAAATGCCCTTTATGGCAATACCTTTCCTATAGGTATAAGACAAATAATAGCCGGATGGGTTCGTTTAAAGGAACTGATGTGCACCCCCTTCATAGATGCTTATCTCTGTGCCGAAAAATGTTATCTTCAAGAACTCCCTTTCATACTGCACCGCCCCTATCTCCTATTGGAAAACAAACCTATCGAAACGAATACCGTTAGATCTAATATTGTACAATTCCAATTTGGACAAAGGATTCGTTTCCTCTTTTCTGGTACCCTCGCCACTTCCACCGGTGTTTTGGATGCTCTTCATTGGGTAGTCCGGTTTCATTCCGTTTACCCGTCTACGGAGGCTACTTTTATTGGTTATTGCTCCCGCACTAGCGAATGGGAGCGACTGAAAAAAGCTGCTGAACCCTATTCCTTTGTTAGAATTATTGGAGGGAATTCCTATGTTAAACCATCTGAAATTTTGTCAGTAATACCCCAACATCATTTTGGTCTTCTCGCTTACCAAGTAAACCCGGCGACTCAAAACAGAATCCCAACTAAACTATATGATTACCTCTATTGGAAGCTACCTATATTATATACTCCCAATACAACGTGGGAGGACAAAATTAAAAAAGTTGCTGCCGGTTGGCCGGTAGAGTTTACCCAACTCCCAACACTCGAACTGGTCAATCAACTTCTACACACGACCTATTTTACCTCCTCTTCCACCGATACGGATACTTGGGAAGGAACACAATTGGAAAACTTCTTTCTTAAAATAATACAAAATTAAATCGGTCTATCCTTAACACCATTTTATGGAAAAAACCAGCGACTACCGCCTTACTCCTCAGTCCGATTTTTCCTTTCTCTTGGAACCCCAAAACCCAAATGGAATGCCTTCCTTGGATTGGGTTCAATCGGTTTTTCTAAGATGTCATGCGCGTCTCCCGGATTGGATAGAACATTGTATTCCGGCATTTCAATCCATTTTAATCTGCCTGCATCCTCAACATACTCTATCCTCTTTTTCGGGTATTCCTAATGCTTCAGACATCGTAACAAAATTGGATTATTGGGTGAAAGACTGCTTAGCGCAATCCACCCCCTCCTCTACCGTCTCAACTGCCGTCACTCGAACTATACCGGTCTGTTATGACCCTATCCTTAGTCCATCCGTTAACACGGTTTGCCACCATTTACACCTTTCACTGGAAGAATTAATCCAATGGCATACAGCTTCAACATATACGGTTTTTTTTATGGGTTTTCTACCCGGTTTTGCCTATATGGGTACTATTCCACCACCTCTTCGGTTACCCCGTAAACCAATCCCCGACTCTTACGTACCCAAAGGATCTGTTGGTATTGCGGATGCATATACCGGTATCTATCCTTGCGAAAGTCCGGGGGGATGGAACATTATTGGTAGAACACCGATCGATTGTTTACTCCCGGACCCTTTGAAGCCTACGCTCTTACAACCAGGGGATCAGGTTCAGTTTTACTCTATCACTCTAGAAGAATGGCAACACTGGAGTTCCTAAAAATCGGCCTTCAAGATACCGTCCTCGACTCAGGTAGATTCGGTTTTGGACATTTGGGTATTCGACCTTCGGGTCCGATGGATCCGTGGGCATACCGCTTAGCTAATCGTTTGTTGAAACAACCGGAACACACTCCTGTATTGGAGATGCATTTCCCCGCAGCTCAACTCCGATGTACAACTCCGGTCTATATCGTCCTTACCGGCGCTGATTTCGCTGCTCAAATCGATGGCGTCTCTATTCCCCTATACACTGTTGTTCTTTTTCAACCGGGCGCTGTCCTTACTTTCACACAACCTATTTCCGGCGCTCGTGTTTATTTGGGAGTTAAAGGTACTTGGAACATCCCTTCTTACTTAAACAGTGTTTGCTACGATGTCGCATTGGCCTCTGCAGGTATTCCCTTATTTATTCCTACAAAAGGAAGCGTCTTGGATATACCCCCTTCTTCTACTTCTATACAGTATCCTACAACACTCGAAATACCGGATGTCTATTCCTCTTCTGTTATCCGATATCTACCGGAATCCAATGGATTAATAGAGCATTACAATCGACGCTTTACCCTTGCTGCGTCATCGAACCGAATGGGCTACCGTCTGCTAGGGGATCCTATTCCATTTCCGAAGGAATCGTACTTTTCCCGAGGGGTTCAAATGGGAAGTATTCAATTACTTCCCTCCGGTGCGTGTATCATCCTGATGGCCGACCATGGCACTACCGGAGGATACCCGATTATAGGGCACATCATATCCTCCGATTTACCCGCATTGGCGCAAAAAATGCCCCATTCTACTCTTACTTTAGTACCTTGTACTCTAGACACAGCCTATAGAGCCTTCATGGAATCAGAAAAACGACTACACTTTTAAATCTTAGTATGGCAATAGACATTAATATGGATGCCGGTGAAGGTATTTCAAACGAAAAGGAACTGTTCCCCTTCGTGCAAGCCGTTTCTATTGCTTCCGGAGGACATACCGGATCGGAAGCCTCTATTCGTCAGTGCATCGAAGCGGCGCTGGCGCATTCCATACAAATTGGAATTCACCCTTCTTTACCGGACAAAACAAACTTTGGCCGCACCTGGATAGACCTTCCACTGGAGGTCCTACTGGACAGCCTTCAACAACAATGGGATTTTTTTACTACTATAGCCCGCTCGTATTCGATCGGGATACACCATGTAAAATGGCATGGAGCATTGTACAACCGAGCAGCGGAAGATATGGAATTAGCCCTTCGGTTAGCTGAATTGGTTCGCTCATGGGATTCTCTTGTATTCCACTACGCCCCTCCTGACAGCGCACAAATAAAAGCAGCGAAACGATTAGGACTTAAAACAAAATCAGAAGCATTTGCCGATCGTCACTATTTGTCTACCGGAGCCTTATGCCCGAGAACAATTGCAACAAACAGTTTAACTTCTGTAGCTGCTATTGTAGAACGTATCGTAGATATTCAACTTCAACGACCTATCGCTACCGTCGATGGGGCTAGCCTACTTTTACCTGCTGAAACCATTTGCCTCCACAGCGACCATCCGCTTGCTTTTGCCGTATTAACAGAATATAACAACAGGTATGGAAAAAAGAGTTAAGCTTTTCTTTATTTTATTTTTTAGATTCATCTAAATTTTTATTTTTGTATATCTTAACTACAGATCGTTTCGTTAAGCGTATCCACCGTACCTGTTTATTTTCTAAACCAGAAAGTAATACCTAACGATACTCTTATACTGTTCAATCCCACGTTCGAGATTAACAAACCAACATCGTTTACCTTATAACTATTCTTTACTTCCCATGTTAACCTATACGGAAGAAAATTATTTAAAAGCGATCTATCATTTGTCCGGAGAAGACCAACGGGAAGTCTCTACCAATGCCATCGCAGAGGCGCTGCTCACTAAACCGGCATCGGTTACAGATATGTTGCGTAAGTTAGCCGATAAATCGCTCGTGCATTACGTTAAGTACCAAGGTGTATCGCTGACGCGCAAGGGTAGAAAAGAAGCCTTATTGGTGGTTCGAAAACACCGCTTATGGGAAGTGTTTTTGGTTGATAAACTGAAATTTAATTGGGATGAGGTGCACGAAATGGCAGAACAATTGGAACACATCCAATCTACTATACTCATTGATCGATTGGACGCCTTTTTAGATTACCCTTCTTTTGATCCACACGGAGATCCAATACCGGATCAAAAAGGGGATTTAAAAATACGTAAGAAATTTTTATTGTCGGATGTACCGGTAGCATTTTCCGGAAAAGTTATCGCCCTAGCCGATACCTCTCCTGTATTTCTGCAATACTTAGACCGATTGGCCATTTGTCCGGGTTGTGCGATACAAGTGACCGACAAAATAGAATTTGATGGATCACTTGAACTACTCTTAAACGCTAAGAAAAAAATAGTCATCTCTAACGAAGTAGCTAAAAATCTCTATGTACACTAAACTCATTTGTTGGATAGGTTGTAGTTGGATATTGCTGTTAACCGCCTGTACCACTACTCCGAGTGAAAAAAACAAACGTCCTACCATTGTCACTACTACCGGAATGTTGGCTGATGCTGCCCGATCGATCATGGGAGAGACCGCAGACGTAATAGCACTGATGGGTCCGGGGGTCGACCCTCACATGTACAAAGCCACTGAAGGGGATTTGCAAAAACTAACCTCCGCTGATGTTATTATTTATAATGGATTGCATTTAGAAGGTAAAATGTCCGAAGTATTACATGCACTGGAAAAAAAGAATCCATCGGTCTATGCTTTTACTAATGGTATCCCCTCTACTAAATGGCGTGTATTGGATGCTACTGCCCAAATATACGATCCTCATGTTTGGTTTGATGTGGCTCTTTGGAACGAAGGTGTAAAAGCTTTAACCGTATTTCTTATCACAAAATTCCCTTCCGACAGCGTTGCCATACAACGACGTTCGCTGGACTACCAAAATCAATTAGATCAACTGCATGTACGAATACTTCGACAACTCGATAGTATACCGGTTGCACAACGTGTGTTGATTACAGCTCATGATGCCTTTGGATATTTTGGTCAAGCCTATCATATCGAAGTTAGAGGGTTACAAGGTATTTCTACTGTTGCTGATTTCGGATTAAACGATGTGAGTCAACTTGTTCAATACATTACCAGTCGAAAAATAAAAGCCGTATTTATAGAATCTTCTATTTCGGAACAATCAATTCGTGCTGTAGTAGAAGGTTGTACAGCCAAAGGACACCCAATTACCATAGGAGGAACTTTGTACTCCGACGCCATGGGTAGTGCCGGAACTCCTGCCGGTACATACATCGGAATGGTAGAACACAATGTACACACCATCTGTCAAGCCTTACGTTAACATGCAACTGGACGTCTCTCATATCTCCATCCAATACCAAGATAACGTTGTGGTAGACGATGTTTCGTTCCAACTCGCTCCGGCTAGCTTAGCGGCTATCGTGGGTCCTAACGGAGCCGGTAAATCGTCGTTGTTAAAAGGTATTTTAGGTATACACCCTTTAAAGAAAGGGAATGTTTATTTTAATGGGCAGACTTTGTCTTCTGTTCGACCGCACATCGCCTATGTACCTCAACGAGAATCGGTCGATTGGGATTTTCCGGCTACTGTATTAGATGTGGTTTTAATGGGACGATACCCCCATTTAAACTGGTGGAAGCGCTACCGCAGTATCGATTTCAACATAGCACGTAAAAGTTTGGAACAAGTAAATTTAATTGACTTAGCAGACCGACAAATCGCGCAGTTATCCGGCGGTCAACAACAACGTGTTTTTCTAGCGCGTGCATTGGCTCAAGAAGCTTCTATTTACTTTATGGATGAACCCTTTGCCGGAGTTGATGCGGCAACAGAGAAAAATATAGTATCGGTATTAAAAGAACTCCAAGCCGGCGGCAAATCCATTATGGTGGTACACCATGATTTACAAACTATACGCTCGTATTTTTCATCCATTTTATTATTGAATAAAAAAGTAATTGCATTTGGCCCTACCGATGAGGTGTTTACGCCGGAACGAATTCAACAAACGTATCAACGCGAAAGCTTACTCCTATAACAATGAATGAGGTAATGGTAGAATCCCTATGGGCTGATGCAAATGCGCGAACCGTCATCGTTTGTACATTACTGCTGAATAGTGCTGCAGCATTGATTGGTTGCTTTACCTATTTACAAAAAAAGAGTTTAACCGGCGATGCAGTATCGCATTCTATATTACCCGGAATAGCCATCGCTTTTTTATTTTCCGGAGTTAAAGACTTATGGGTTATCTTACCCGGAGCATTTCTTACCGGAGGTTTATCCTTACTCAGTATAGAATACATTCTTCGACATTCTAAATTAAAACAAGATACCGCCATTGCCCTTGTATTATCGGTCTTTTTCGCTGTAGGTGTCGTCTTGCTTTCTTATATCCAACACCACGGAAATGGGAATCAAAGTGGTTTAGATAGTTTTTTACTCGGCAAGGCAGCAGCCTTATTATCGGCTGATATACCGCTCTACTTTAGTGTCGCTTTTGTAGTTGTGTTTTCTGTTCTATTATTTTATAGACCTTTCATGCTTATTAGTTTCGATCGCTCGTTTGCTCTTAGTATCGGTATAGCAGCTCACCGTTGGCAACAAGTAATGGTGGTATTGTCTGTATTAGCTATTGTCATCGGGATACAAGCCGTAGGTGTCGTATTGATGTCTGCCATGCTGATTACACCGGCAGTAGCCGCTCGATATTGGTCCCATCGACTTCCGGTTGTATTACTATTGGCAGTACTGTTTAATATGATAGCCTCCGTGATGGGTATAATCATTTCGTATAAATATCCTTCTATGCCTACCGGGCCATGGATTGTCGTCTGCATTAGTAGTATAGCCGTACTTTCATTTTTTATAGGAAATGCCAAAGGTATTCTTCGTCGTTCATCTCTAACAGTACAAAAATGAAGTACGAAATCATACTTACCGCCATATTAGTTGCCCTACCTTGCAGTATGTTGGGTTGTTTTTTAATCCTCCGAAAAATGGTCATGCTCGGCGATGCGATATCCCATGCCGTATTACCCGGTATTGTTATAGCCTATTTAGTATTCGATAGTAGAGATCCTTGGATGATGTTGTGGGGAGCTGGCTGTACCGGTGTCCTCACAACACTATGTATCGAAATATTACATAAACGATTTAATGTACAAGAAGATGCGGCTATTGGTGTCGTCTTTACGTTTTTATTTGCCTTAGGCGTCATATTGATTTCCGTATTTGCTCATAATATAGATTTGGATCAAGACTGTGTGTTATACGGTGAGATTGTATATGTCCCCCTACATCGAATGGATATAGGAGTCCTTTCTGTTCCTGTAGCACTACCCCCTTTAATTTTAGTGAATGCAATCGTATTTTTCATATTGATTGTATTTTATCCCTACTTTAAACTTAGTACGTTTGACAGTGCCTTTGCAGCCGGTGTAGGTATGAGTGTAGGACTTTGGAATTATGTATTGATGAGTTTAGTCTCCTTTACTACGGTAGCTGCATTTGAGTCCGTAGGCGCTATATTGGTTATTGCGTTTTTAGTTGTACCGGCAGCGAGCGCGTATTTATGGTCAAAGCAACTAAAGACCATGTGTCTATTATCCCTTGGCTTTGCAATAGCATCGGTATGTATTGGGTATATGATAGCACAGCAATGGGATGTATCCATCTCCGCGTCCATCGCAATGGGAAGTGGAATATTGTTTGGGATTAGTTTTGTAATACATACATCAGGTAAGGTTATCGTACGGAATAAACAGTAATTTCAGTTAGTTAAAATGGGGGCGTGCCCCCTCGCGGATGGATTTCCTTACTTAGTTACTCCTCTGCGCTCGGGGTCGGGCTAATCCGCTGCAATCCGCCGCAGATATTTTAGTGAGTTGTATTACTGTTCAATAGGCGGCGGGATTTCCGCTTCTATCCCTCACGCATAGCTCTACCGTAGCGAGTAAAGCTGAAGACTTAAAGCTTAATGTAATGTAGTGCTAATGGTAACAATGGAGAATACCATGACTTTTTAGTTCAAAGTTGAACGTTTAAAGTATAAAGTGCGCTTAGCGTAAAAAGTATTCAAAAACGTCTGTTGTTATTGATTTTACTGTAGTTACAGCTAACTATAGGTAATAGATTATTTTTTTATACAAAAGAGATAAAAATCTTTTCTCATTCCACCTCACCTCCTACTTAATCATTACCCTTCATTCTCTTTGCCTTTGTATTGTCTTGAAACAAAAAATATCAAGGCCTTGTGGGATAAACGCTAACTGCATAGAATAAGATATTAAATCTTATTTAATTCTAAACCATGAAACAATCTTACTTCTAGCTGGTAAAGTCTATCTGTAGAACACCAATTGTGATACTGATATGGTGAGAAAACAAATTAGGAACGCCAATGATAGCATACATTTCACTTTGTATTCTCTTAACACTACAACTTCAGAAAAAAATACTAAATCAATATCACTTACTTCCCGATACAAAATTTACTAAAAATATTATCCAATAAATCCTCCGTATTGACTTCCCCCGTAATACTGCCTAAATGAAATAAAGCCTGACGAATGTGCTGAGCTAACAAGTCTCCCGGTAATCGAGCGTCCATTCCTGTTAATACTTCTTCTAAGGCCGCACGCGTCTCTCGTAAACTGTCATAATGCCGTAAATTACTAACTAAGGTATCATTGTTGCGCAATGACTCATAATTAATGGTCTCTAATAAGCGCTGCTTCATCTCCTCTATCCCATTCTCTCGTTTTGCAGATATATATATAATCCCATCAAAATTATGAAACTTTTCCAACTGCACCTCTTCAAACGTATCCACCTTGTTTCCTACTATCAAATAAGGGATCTCTAAACTTTTTAATTCTTCTAAATCCCGAATCAATTCTTTTTCTGAAGTTGTATTGACATCAAATAAATAAAGTATCAATGCAGCCTGACTCATCTTCTCGCGTGTCCGCTGTACTCCTATTGCCTCAATTTTATCTACCGTCTCCCGTAATCCCGCCGTATCGATGAATCGAAAGGTTACTCCCTCTACGGTTAATTCATCTTCTATAAAATCTCGTGTAGTACCGGGAATCTCTGACACTATAGCCTTGTCTTCTTGCAACAAAGTATTTAATAAGGTGGACTTACCGGCATTAGGCTTGCCTACTATAACAGTAGGAACTCCATTTTTCAAAACATTACCTAATGCAAACGACTGTACCAATCGATCTATTACTCGTTTAATCTCTACAACTAATTGTCGTAATTGTGTCCGATCGGCAAACTCTACATCCTCTTCACTAAAATCTAATTCCAATTCTATCAAGGATGCAAAATGTATCAACTGTGTGCGTAATTGTTGTATCTCCTTAGAAAATCCTCCTCTCATCTGCTGCAACGCCATCTGATGTGAAGCTAGAGAATCGGATGCAATTAAATCGGCTACCGCTTCCGCTTGTGCTAAATCAAATCGGCCATTTAAATAGGCGCGTTGGGTAAACTCACCGGGTTTTGACGGTCGTGCTCCCTGCCGTATCAACAACTGTGCAATCTCCCGCGCTATATAAGGGGAACCATGACATGATATTTCTACTACGTCCTCTTTTGTAAATGATTTAGGACCTCGAAATAATGTTACCACCACTTCATCCAATGAGCGATCCCCATCAACGATAAAGCCCACATACGCCCTATGGCTAGGAGCATCTGTCAACTTTTTACCTTGAAATACTTGATCTGTAATCGCTATAGCCTGTGGACCGGATAAGCGTAATACAGCTATTGCGCCCACTCCGGGCGGAGTCGCTAAAGCTACAATGGTATCCGAAATAAATGCTGTATACACTTACTCGATTGTTTCTGTAAAACTCGCTGAAAAATCCTCCCAAGTAGTGGTCTTGTAATGGTTGTCACCAATATACTTAATCACTTTATTAAACTGATTGGGATCCATATAACCGGGCAAAGGTTGCAACAATCGTTCATCTGCTTCTAAATATACGGTGGAGGGATAGGAATTCACTTTAAACACTTGTGCACAAAGCTGGGCATACGTCATTCGTTTTCCGTTATACGTAGTCGAATCGGAACTTTCGGCATTGATTTTTACCGGATAAAATTTCTTGTTTAAATAGTCGGCAATTTTAGGATGACTAAATGTGGTTTTATCCATTTGTTTACACCACCCACACCAATGGGTATAAACGTCTATAAATATTGGCTTGGGTGATTTCTTAGCAGCGGCTGCAGCTTGTTCATACGTCATCCACTTAACCGGCGATGGACTTGTAGTAGTGGTGTGTGAATGTCCAAAAAAAGAAGCCAAAACACACATCAATAGTCCTGCTCCTAACAAGTATACAATTCGTTTTTTATTCATAGGATGAAGATACTAAAAAAATGGGAGACCATAAAACAGTCTATGGTGTACCTCTTCTTGATATTGCATTAGCCAATATAAAGCGTATCTAAACCTATATTATGCCGCTACCCGCATTTTATTAACGATATAGGCTATATCTATCAACCGATGTTCCGGTGTTATTACTTGTGAACTCAAATCTACTTTATATGCTTGTTCAATAGTGTTCATAAACCAGTTGAACTCCCATTCGTTCAGTTGTATTCCTAAGGGCTGATAAGGACGAACCCCTTTGGGAGAATTACCTATTTCTTGATGTAATAGTTCAATCAATCGATTTTTAACAAAAGCAGTTACCATTTTTTCTAGGGTTTATATACATAAGACCATTTACGGTTCTATTACCCCTATTCTAAAATTTTATTTATCTTTAAATCATGAACACACGCACATTCATTCGTTATACAGCGCTAGCCGAAGGTATCTCCTTTTTGCTGTTATTAGGTATTGCTATGCCTCTAAAATATTATTTCAGTATGCCTATGGCTGTTCGTCACATCGGTATGATTCATGGGATTCTATTTTTCGTATTAATCTACGCTTTATACCTAGCATGGAAAGAACTGAAATGGAGTCTCTCCTTTTGTTTATGGGGCTTTTTATTATCGCTTATCCCTTTCGGTGCTTTCTATTGGGAATATTTAATTAAAAAGAAGTATCCGGAAGTTTAACTCTCCGCTTCGCAGAAAATATACTCGTGGTGTATTGTATCATATAATGCGGGTACCAATAATTAAATGATCGACTGACAATAGGGAAATTAACTCCAAAATCAATTCTGTCATTCGAATTTAAAATTAATTGTACATAAAATCGCCCATCTATATAAAAGTTTTCGGTTAAGGTATTGTAGGTATAAGGAGAGGTTAGTCGAAAGTTTTCAAAATCCCAATTTGAACCATATTCTGATATAGTAGCTCTTCCATACTGCTTCATTAAAAATTCAGCATATATATTCACATTGATGTCTTGATAAGACTGATAGGTAAAGGGCCATAAACGATACCCAATGGATGTAGACAATTCTAATGCGTTTCCGGATCGAAACCGATAACCAATATCCGGCTGTGTATAAGCAAATGGATATATGTAACCTAAGGTCATCGACAAGGCTAATTTTTTTATTAGATAGGTTCCTATAAATCCTCCTCCTACACCACTGTTATCCGTCATTAAAAGCGGTTCTGCTTCGTCGTGCGCTATAAACGAATAACAACCTTGTACATAAACAGCTGCCCGCAAATGCTCTTGATGCCGATCTCGGGTATAAAATCGATATTTAGAATGTACATTAATACCTTCTATGCTGGTAGGAGCGGATGGAAAAGAATTTAAATGGTGATTAAAAAAATAATTTTGTACATCTACCGGTATAGAAGTAAAATGATGATTGGACACCCCTACTACTGTCCCTACACTCCATAATGGTGTTATTCCATAATTGTATTGTAAACCATACCAATATTTCATTCGGTTCGACGACTGTTCTTTAAAATTCATAAACATCAATCGAGCCTGTCCTGTCCCTTTGGCTAAGGTCGAGGCCGCTTCTGCATAGGGGAATAACTCCTGTGCTACGCTAAGGTTACTTATGTAGGAAAGTGTTAAGAAGATAATCCAACGATAACTCATTGATAATATAGTATTTTTTCGTTGTTTACTGGAGGAATATAGTGCATCCCTTTAAGCGCTCGCTTCACTTTTTTATAGGCTTCTTGATTCATATAGGCTTTACCAACCAGCGTGTAATAACCGGTTGTCATAAATTGTCCGGAGGGTGGTTGAATCGAAATATATTGATACGAATAGATACCTGAATATCGAGGATTAGGCGGTATTGGAACTAAAAATTTGCCTACAGTAAATCCTGCATTATAAACCGCTTTTGCCAAGGCTTCTATAGAAACAGACCTACTCGTATCGACTATTACCTCTGCCACATTTGTGTTTAATTGCAACCATACTTTTTTTACAAATTGCAGTTGTTGTATTTGTTGCTGTACGTTTCGACTACATAAGCTACAGGTCATACCATCTATCTGTATTCGTACCGTGTCTTGAGCTTGAACGGGCATGTAAACAAGCCACATACAATATACGAGTATCTTTAAAACAGAATATGGAACGATCTTACCTGGTAAGAATGACATAGTCTTTTAAGATTTGTTTTAAAAACGCTGCTTTATTCTTTTTCGGAACTGGAATATTTAATACCTGGCAAACGTGTTTTGTTAATAACAAAAGGGCTTCTTGATGCCCCTCATTTTTATATTTTTCATAACGATCCAAAGTAGATTTTAATATCAACATTTGCTCTTCTTTTAATCGTTCCACCCCAGGGTAAGTTGGGGTATAGTCTTCCGCACTTTTTCTGTTCTTTACATTTTCTAACGTTACCAAATAACTCGCCCTTCGTTTGATAACTGTTGTAGTCGCAACTAAATCCCCCATCCGTTGTTTCTTTTGCGATACTTGTATCATAAAAACAGCAAGGGTACCAAATGTTAGGTATATTTCTAAAAAGCTGAATGCCCAACGGCTTAACACATCGTTTAGTTTTAATTCTTGTCCATCTAATCGTTTTACTTGGATCTTTAACAACCACTTCCCTATCGACATTCCATCTCCGTATAGCTCACATAATAAGGTAGCGAAGGTGAACAACAAAGCAACCAGTACAATCAAAACCGTTTGAATACTAGAGGTAAAGACCGTAATACCGGCCATAAAAAGAAAAAATGCCAGCATCCCCATTAAAGCAGTATCAATAATTTGAGCAATAACTCTTTCCATAAGAGTTGCCGCTTCATACTCGATTAAGACATTTTGCGGGGTACGAATGGTTACGGTATTCATAAAATGAGATAACTAATTTTTAAATATAAATAAATTACTTATTTTCATGCTAGTAACTTCTTGTTATTGTATCCAAAACTCATGAAAGAGTCCTTTTTTATTAAGCAGAATATAGACAAATGGAGGAGACTGGAAAAACACCTAGATCAAACCCATAAAAATCCAGATACCTTAGTTGACCAATTTATTCAAGTGAGCGAAGACTTATCCTATGCTCAAACCTATTACAAAAATCGTTCTGTTCGTTTGTATTTAAATGATTTGGCTCGTCAGCTTTATTCATATGTGTATAAAAATAGGCGATCCAATAAAAGAGATATCATTTTCTTCTGGAAAGAGGAACTCCCTAAGATGATGTGGGATGCACGTAAAGAACTCTTGTTAAGCTTTTGTACCTTATGTATAGCAGTGAGTATAGGCATTTTTTCTTCCATTAAAGATGCTCACTTTGTCAATAGTATCTTAGGGGATGATTACATAGCCATGACAGAAGCAAACATTGCTAACAATGATCCTATGGCAGTATACAAATCCATGAACGAATGGGATATGTATTTTAAAATAACTCTTAATAATATTCGAGTTGACTTTTTAACCTTTGCATCCGGTTTACTTTTAGGTATAGGATCTCTATTCATTACTTTATATAATGGCATTATGATTGGAACCTTCCAATTTTTCTTTTATGAAAAAGGATTATTACAAGAATCTATGTTAGCAATTTGGCTGCACGGCACCTTGGAAATTGGTGGTATGGTTATAGCTACTACAGCCGGACTTCGACTGGGTAGCGGTCTTTTATTCCCCGGCACGTTCACTCGATTACAAGCTTTTCAACGATCAGCCAAGCAGGGTTTTAAGATATTAATGGGCACGCTTCCTATTACGGCGTTTGCTGCTATTATCGAAAGTTTCATGACGCGTTATACGAATACTCCGGATATCATAAGAGGCTTTTTAATTTTATTAAGTTTGTTTTTTTTAATCGGCTATTTCGTTGTGTTACCTTGGTATAAAAATAAAACCCAATCATTTTCTAAATGGATAAAAGAAGATAAAGTACCTATCAATGAAATTCCAACTCCTTCTAAAGAAAACATTTTAACAGAAACAGAAACGATACAAATAGCAATGCATTCGTTTCATCAAGATCTATCGTATCGAATAGGTCTTAAATTAATGCTACTCCTTAGTGCAGCTGCCACGTGCACTATTTTATACGAATGGAATTCCTATATCTTTGAGGATATTACTATCGTTTCATTTTCCGGATATTTAAACAATTCAGCTCCGTGGTATATCCTCCTGACAATTGGGATTGCCTGGACAAGTATGTTAACTTTAGTGCAAGTCAACTCTGCTTCCCTTTCGGTACCTGTTCGTATAGGCACCGTATTAAAGGCCATATGCAATGCAGGCCTAACTGTCGTTTTACTACTATGTACATTTGAACTGTTTTTCCCATGGAATCTAATTGTATTTATTCCGCTGTCCTCCTATCTTATGGCTGCATGTAGTATGGCTGTTCAAGAAAACAAATTTTTATTTTCCAATTTAATACCTGTTTTTTCACTGTTAACTAAAAACATATGGAGTATGATTCAAATCCAAGTAGTGTTACTACTGTTTGGTTCCGTTTATTTTGTTTTATTAAACTCCTTTATGGTATACTTCATCAGTGTTTTTATTCATATGAACATTCCGAAAGATTTTATAGGCGTCCAATACATTTATACCTTTATTGACACCTTCTTAATACTTGGTTCAATGTTATTGTTAAGTTCTATCCTGTATTGGGGGCCTCATTGGAAATTATTCTCCTGTAAGGAAATCCAAACCGCTACTTATCTGAAGAAAAAAATTATTGAAAAGTGGGCGTAATCAGACACTATACCTATAGTTTACTATTCCTTCTGATGACACTGTTTTCTTATGGTCAAAAGAATGATCCTCTGCTATTTGATTCTACCCATTGGAAACAAGAGGTTTCAGAATTAAATTTTATCGAGGATAAACCTGAAACGACATCTGATCCCTATGTTAAAAATAAAAAAAACTTTAAATTACCTAATCTTCAATTTTTAAATGGATTTGTATACGTTGGAGTAATCCTACTGGTAGCCGCTCTTTTGGTCTTAATCCTCAATCGATTTATACTCATAAACAATACGAATACAAAACTAAAGGGGAAATACACCGCTGTATCTATTTTAGACCAAGAACTAGAAAATAAACCTATAGAAGAATGGAATTTAAACCATCTATTAGAAAAATATATAAAGGAAAATAATCCCAGACAAGTCATTCGTATCAACTACTTAATTACGTTGCAACAACTTCATCTAATAGGTAAAATTCAATGGGAGAAAAACAAAACGAATGAGTTCTACCAGCAAGCTTTGTTGCATACACCTTTGTATCCCACGTTTGCAAAGTTATCCTATATTTTTAATTATGTTTGGTATGGTGAATATCCCTTACTTCCGGAACAATATGAGGAGGCAACACAGGTTTTCCGTACGTTTATTCAGTCTTTAATACCTACTCCGACGAATGAATAAAACGACTCTTTTCGGAATCATATTTGCGGTTCTAGTCCTTTCAGTTCTAGTATATTTTGGCTTTTATTATACTTCTACTCCTAAAACGGATTGGACTCAGTATATTCAACAAAAAAACAAAACACCCTATGGTACTACCGTATTTAAATCCATGATGGAAAAAAGCTATGGTAATCGAATCAACTACATCACCAAACCCATCCGAAATCAATTACCCAAGAATACCGAAATCCCTCATCAATACATTTATATAGGAGAGCACTATTACATTCATCCCTTAGACATAAAAGCCCTACTTCATTTTGTAGAACAAGGAAACAATGTATTTATTTCAGCGCACGCTTTTCAACATTTTTTATTCGATTCCATACACTATCGATATTGGAGAAATAAAGGGGAACCCAAATCTTTCTTCTATGGTAACGTAGAGAGTGAATCACCCTTTATCTCATCGCTTCAGGATACCAGACTGGTCCAAAATGTAACAGTTCTGAACCAATATCAAATTCAATATACAGTGGATAGCAATAGAGTAGATAAACGAAATATTAATATACCTTCCTCCACCGGGAATACTTTCCTTCCTAAAAGTATGGTATTATATTTTTGGACAGATTCCATTAAAAAAATTCCCGGGGTAATCATTCAAGACTATGCTCTGTACAGCTCAAGTTCCAATGGTACCATAAGAGTTCCTATAGGAGTAAAAATAAATTTAGGAAAAGGCTCTCTCCATCTTCATACTCAACCGGATAATTTTAGCAACTACTTTATTCGAGATTCGAAGGCTTTTCTTTTTTTAAACACATTCTTTCACTCTTTTAAACGAAATGAACTATGGTGGGACAACTATTCCACCTCTACCCCTCCGTTTTATCCTAAAGAAAAGACAGAACATGAAACTATATTAGAATATATTCTAAATAATGTGTCCTTACGAAACGCTTGGTATTTGTTATTGATTTCCGGTATCCTATATATAGTATTTTATGGTAAAAGGAGACAACGCTCCATGATGGTTATTGAACCAAAACGAAATGCTACAATGGATTATATCTTAACAACCGGTAGAATGTTTTTCTCTAGTGGAAATAAAGAACAATTAGTTCTACTGACCTATAAACAAATGAATATGACCCTTTACAATACGTATGGATTCACTATAAAAGATTCTTATTTGGAACAGTTGCCTATATTAGCAGTAAAAACTAGGGTATCGGAAGAAGAATGGAAATATTTTATTCATACAGGAAGAAAATACAGTACACCCGGATATGATATTTCAGAAAGTGATTTTAAAAAATTCAATCAAATAGCTCATTACATTTACACTAAAATTCAATCTTAATGGAAACAAACCTTCATTTTCAGTCGGATGATAAATACGTACGTATGAATCAATTGATTCTAAACGTAAAAAACGAAATACATAAAGTTGTTATTGGTCAAGATGCCATGATAGATTTACTGTTGGTAGGTATTGTTTCTGGTGGACACGTATTACTGGAAGGGGTACCGGGTATAGCCAAAACCATGACCGCAAAAAGTTTAGCCAAAGCATTGGACATACAATTTAATCGTATTCAATTTACTCCGGATCTAATGCCTACGGATGTATTGGGAACGAGTATATTTAATTTAAAAACATCAGAGTTTCAATTTAAGAAAGGACCTATTTTTTCAAATGTTGTACTTATTGATGAAATCAACCGTTCTCCTGCTAAAACTCAAGCAGCCTTGTTTGAAGTAATGGAAGAAAAACAAATTACGATTGATGGAGATACACATATTTTACATTTTCCTTTCTTTGTTATTGCCACTCAAAATCCTATCGAACAAGAAGGAACGTACAAACTACCGGAAGCCCAATTAGATCGATTTATTTTTAAAATAAAAATGCAATATCCTACATTGGAAGAAGAAAAACAGATATTACATTTATTTAAAAACGATTTTAAACAATCAAAAGCCGAGACCATACAACCGGTTCTTTCCGTTCAAGACCTTTCCTTTATCACACAGGTGATTGAAGAAGTCAGTATAGAAAGTCATTTAATCGATTATATTGCTGCTCTTGTATTGCAAACAAGAAATCACCCGGATTTGTATTTAGGCGCTTCTACTCGAGCCTCTTTGTCGATATTGAAAGCGTCTAAGGCTTTAGCAGCGATGCGAGGTAGAAATTTTGTAATACCGGAAGACATTCAATTTGTGGCTAAACCCGTGATGAACCATCGTATTGTTTTAAGTCCGGAAAAAGAAATGGAAGGTGCAACACCAGAAGACATTATTCAAAGTATTATTGAAAAATTGGAAATTCCGAGATAATGAAGTGGTTTCGCGACACCTACCTTTCTCTGCGCTTTTTTATTCTAATGGGCATAGTCATAGTATTGTTTCTGTTAGGATATTGGATAGACGCGTTACAAGGGTTAGCCCCCATCAGCCTTACAGCAACGGTGTTACTAACATTGGTAGATATTATCTTACTTTATCATAAAGCTATTAAATTAGTATGCTATCGAAAATGTGCTAAAGTGCTCTCGCTTGGGACCGAAAATTCAATAACCTTAAACATTCGAAGCCTAACGCCTTTCCCTCTTCACCTATCCATTATAGATGAGTTACCGGAAGAATTAGAGAATAGAACATTTCGGATTTCTCAACTATTTTCTAGGTTAGAAAAGAAAGAAATACAGTATACCATTTATCCTACCAGCAGAGGGCTTTACCATTTTGGTCACACCTTATTTTTTATCAGAAGTTTTATTGGCTTAGCCGAACGGAAATACACTGCCGGGTCTCCCACATCTGTATCGGTCTACCCATCGTTAATCTTAATGAAAAACTTTGAGTTGAAATCATTTCAATCTCTAGCCCGATTTTATGGAATTAAAAAACTTAGAAAAATCGGACATAGTTATGAATTTGAACAAATTAAAAACTATGTCCGAGGAGATGATATTCGCAGTATCAACTGGAAAGCTACCGGTAGACGAAATGAAATAATGGTAAACCAATATGAAGATGAAAAATCCCAACAAGTATATTGTATTATAGATAAAAGTCGTTCTATGCGACTACCCTTTAATGGTTTGACTCTCTTGGATCACTCCATTAATACGGCTTTGGTAGTTAGCAATACTGCATTACAAAAGGAAGATAAAGCCGGACTTATCTTATATAGTAATAGTATAAACCGTTTGATTAAAGCGGAAAAAGGAAATAAGCAATTGCGCATCATTTTAGATGCACTGTACAATGAGTCGGACTATTTTTTAGAATCCAATATGGAATTACTCTATCAGACCATTCGACACAAAATAACCGTTCGAAGTCTATTTTTTCTATTCACGAATTTTGAATCATTTCAAAGTGTAGAGAGAGTCATACCTTATCTGAGAAAAATAAATAAATTTCACTTATTGGTAGTCGTATTTTTTGAGAATACAGAAGTAACTGAATTTGCCCTACAAGAACCCTTGACTACTGAAGAAGTGTACCAACAAACGGTTGCTAAGAAATTATTATTAGAAAAGGGACGTATCGTTCAAGAGTTAAAAAAATATGGTATCCAAAGTATCCTCACAAGACCGGAGAATTTACCCTTGAATACCATAAATAAATATTTAGAACTTAAATCGAGAGGTATGATTTAATCTTATTGAATTAAGAAATGCTCCTCACCTATTTTCTTACCGTCTACATAAAACTCGATGATATGGATACCTTTTTTAAATTTTGAAGTATGTTTATATAAAAAATCTACATTCATAGATTTTCCATCAAAATTACCGGTGTATTTATAGGTATAAGGTGTTTCTTTTTTGTTTAACATAAACAATCCGCCACCGGAACCAATATCATAAATATCATGTCCCATAGGATCAATAATACGCATTAAAATCGTTTTATTTCCGGTAATAGTAGGATCGTTACTGGTTAAAACAAACTTTAAATGAACGATACGAAACGATGATTTATGTGGATCATGGTGATGGTGGTGTTTCGCTGTATCCCCCAAGTTTTCAATTTCTTTTACCAATAAAATCTCAATTTTATCTGCCCTCAGATTTTTATGAGGTTCTGAAGTAGTACTTTGGATTTCTTGTTGTGCCAACGCCCAACTACTTATGAATAAAGCACTACATATAAAGACTATTTTTCTTAACGCTTTCATACAATATTTAGTTTTTTAATTTTTTATCTATTCACAGTGCTTTACACAATTACCGTGCCTATCGATATAAAAGGATTTACCCTCTATAACCACTTCTGCCCATCCTGAAATAAAATCAAAAGCATAATCGTATCGAAATGGAATAACTATACTGCCCTTTTGGTCGATAAAACCATATTTTCCACCCATAGATACAACCGCAAAGCCTTCAGAATAGGGACGGTCTACTTTATACTTGAACGGGGAGAGTACTTCTCCGGTTGTGTTTAAACAACCCCAAAATCCATTTTTTATTACCATTACTGTTCCTTCGGTAGTTACCTCTTCCATCCATTGATATTGTATTGGGATGGTCGGATTTCCCTTGGTATCAATCAAGCCATAAGAATTTTGAACTTTTACTTTTGCATACCCCTTTATAAAGTCGCTCGCCCACTCATATTGCAAGGGGATGGCCCACTTTCCTTGGGTATCTACATATCCCCACTGGGAGCCTTTCTTAACACGTGCATAACCCTCTGAAAAAACGGATACCCAATCATAGACCAAAGGCAACAACAATTGCCCTTTCATATTAATCATACCATATTTATCAGATTGAGTGACGATACCTAATCCTTTATATACGTTGGAAGCTTTGTCATACTGTGCAGGAACTAACCAAGTATTGAGTGGAGAAATATATCCCCATTTTCCTTCTTTCTTTACGGCGGCTGCCCCATCTGAAAATTCATAGGCGTAATCGTATTGAGGAGGAATAATTTCTTTTCCTGTCTTATCTATATAACCATATCTACCCCCTTTCGAAATGACGGCTTTGCCTTCTGAAAAAGGGAATGCTGCAGCATACTTGGGTGTAATTTTAGTTATACCAAAACTATTCATATACCCCCACAAGCCACCTAAACTATAAGCCGCCAATCCTTCGGTAAAGGAATAAATGGAGTCTACTTTTAAATTTATTTTAATTACTCCTATCGTGTCTATAAAATAGGCTTTTCCTTGTCGGTAAACCAAGGCCCTATTCTCAGAGAAGGAATATACACGATCATAAATCGCCGGAATCACAATAGAACCCGATGCATTTTTATAACCAAATTTGTCATTCCATTTAAAAGGCTCAGGATACTGAGCTACAGCATTCCAACTACAGCAAAACCAAACAGTAATATAAAATATAGTACGTAAAAAAAACATATGCATTTGTTTACAAAGCAAATTACAAAAAAAAGAGATTATCTGTAAGATTATCTAAAAATAGCACGAAACACAATTACTATAACACAAAACAAAAACAGTAGCATCGATATTTTATTGATACCGTGCATGATTTTAATATTCGTATTGCTTTTTCTATTAGGATCGTGTTTTCTAAACCAATAGGTAAAGACTTCACTTAATTGAAAGTATTCTTTGATTTTCATAGTTCTAATTCATTTGCTCTATTGATACTGGCTCTAACCATTTTCCGTCTTCTCGAATTAATTCAATCAACTCATCAACCGCTTTATCGGAAGGCACTGCTTTCTTTACAACCTCCTGTCCTCGGTATAAAGCTATCTTATCTTTACCTACACCAACATAGCCATAATCCGCATCTGCCATCTCTCCTGGACCATTTACAATACATCCCATGATTCCTATCTTAACCCCTTTTAAATGATCGGTACGACTCCGTATCATGGCAGTCGTTTCTTGTAAATCAAACAATGTTCTTCCGCATGATGGACAAGATATATATTCCGTTTTGGTCATTCGAGTGCGTGCCGCTTGTAAAATACCAAAGCCTAAACCATTTAACACTTTCGAATACGTTAATCGTTCTTTTGTTTCATTCGGAACATATTTATCCATTGATAACAATACGCCATCTCCTATTCCATCTACCAACAATCCTCCTATATCGGTTGAAGCATACAACACCAACGTTTCATCATCCAAATGTGAATAAGAACGTTTTATAATAATTGGAGTAGTACATCCGGCTGCAGTTAAGCGAACACTTGCACTCCTTACATCCGCCAAAGCGTGTTCATTGACTGTTTCTAAGACTAAAACAGCGGTAGAATCTTGTTGTAAAACACGGACCAAATCTGCATCTATATCTTCTGTATAAGCTTGAATAAAGTTTAATTTTGGATGTTTTACGATATCAGTTTTGTACCAACGGGCTAAGAACATTGGAAATACGTGTGTAATATCCGGTATGGTTTTCCAAAGATCTGCATCTACTATTTCTTTCAATCCGTTGGGCAACATGAAGTTTATCTTTTGTTTTCCGGAATAAATATAATCTGCCCCTATATCATTCATACTCCATTTATCTAACTCCGGTAAATAAAAATGACCTATTGATTTTAAATCACTCATGTTGATTTCCCCCATGGATGAAAAATCCGCAAGGACTCTTGGGACTTGACTTCCTCCTATTGTTCCCACTTCTATCGATTCTCGTTTATGGTATTCAAATGGATGAAGGAATTGTGTATCAAATGAAGGAATCGGAGGTTTTGCCTTCCGAGTCGTGTAGCGGTCAATTAATTTTTTCGCTACCGGAACTTCAAACTCCGGCGCTTCTGTCAACGATACCCGAACGGTATCCCCCAAACCATCTTCTAACAAAGTACCAATACCTACAGCAGATTTAATGCGTCCGTCTTCTGCTTCACCTGCTTCTGTTACACCTAAATGCAAGGGATACGGCTGTAAACCTTCTTCTTGTAATTTTTGAACTAATAAACGATACGCTTGAACCATGACACGCGTATTGGATGCTTTCATGGACAAAACAATATTATAATACTTTAAATCTTCACAAATACGTAAAAATTCCAAGGCAGACTCTACCATACCTAATGGAGTATCTCCATAACGAGATAATATACGATCAGAGAGTGATCCATGATTAGTACCAATCCGCATAGCTGTTCCATACTCTTTACAAATGGATACTAATGGAACAAATTTTTCTCTAATACGATCTAGTTCTGCTTGGTAAGAGGTATCCGTATATTCTATTGTTTCAAATTTCTTTTTATCGGCATAATTACCCGGGTTGATACGAACTTTCTCTACTAGACGGGCCGCTAATTCTGCAGCATTCGGAGTAAAATGAATGTCGGCTATCAAAGGAACGGTATACCCTTCAGCTCGTAAGACTTTTTTAATTTCTCCTAAATTTTCAGCTTCTTTTACACTTGGTGCTGTAATTCGAACGTATTCACAACCGGCATCTACCATTCGTTTGATTTGAGCTACAGAACCCATGGTATCCATGGTATCTACAGTGGTCATCGACTGTACCCGTATAGGATACGCTCCTCCCATAGGTAAATCGCCTATGTGCACTACTTTGGTTACTCTACGGCTGTAATCCGTTAAACTAGGTGTATAATTAAATGAAGTGTCCTTCATACTGTATTAAGAGATTCGTTTATATAAGGTTAAAGGTAGTCATTTTGTTCAAACAATGATAACCCGGCACTCGGGGTCATCTTTAAAAATTGAACCTAAACAATTTATAGACAACAACTTACTACTAAACATTGTCTTAACTGATGTCCCCCTCCATTGGGCGTAGGATCACCTCTTCTACAACAGTAGAGGGGTGTAATTGGTAAATATCCCATATACAAGTAGCAATATCGGATGCCGGCATAAAACGTTCTTGTGGTAAATCTACGCCCTCCCAAGAAGCCGTAAAAGTAGCTCCGGGAAGCACCGCTGTAACCCGTATATGATAAGGCTTCAATTCTTCGCGAAATACCTTTGTCATCCCTAGTAAGGCATATTTCGTCATACAATATGAACCTCCATTAACATAAGGAGTAATACTTGCTGTAGAGCAAATATTAATAATCGTTCCAGCTTTTTTTTCCATCATAGAGGGTACTAGAGCACGTGTTAAATGGTAAGCACTGTATACATTCGTAGCCATCAATTGTTCCAAAACACCTTCCGGCTCTTGTACTAAATTTCCTTGTATAAAAATTCCCGTGTTATTGATTAATATCAAAGGTTCAGATGTAATAGTGAACACGAATGCTGCAAAAGCTTTTACGTCCTTCAACTGCGATATATCAGCCCGAAAAATATGTAGGTCAAACTCTGAAAATTCTTTTTGTAACGCCTCTAAATCCTTCTGATTTCGGGAACAAGTAATTACTTGACAACCTTCAGTTAAAAATTTCTCAACACATGCCCTTCCGATACCTTTTGTACCTCCGGTAATAATTGCGGTTTTCTTCATACCAACTTCTTTGTTTAACAGTTAAATATACCTTATTTTAGCATAGGTTAAATACAAGAATAATCACTTTCCAAAGATGATTGAAAAGTTTGGACAATATTTTATACTGATGGGAAATTTATTCGTTCGTAGAGAACGGTTTAAAGTATATTTTCGCCTAACAGTAGATGAATGCATACATATAGGAGTAGACTCTTTATTAATTGTAGCAATCGTTTCTAGTTTTATAGGTGCGGTAACCTGTATTCAAACCGCTGCTAACTTAGTTTCCCCTCTTATTCCAAGTTACATCATTGCTTCTGTAACACGTGAAATGACTTTATTGGAACTCGCTCCCACCTTTACTTGTGTTGTACTGGCTGGAAAAGTCGGTTCCAATATTGCATCGCAATTGGGCACCATGCGTATTTCAGAACAAATCGATGCTTTAGAAGTGATGGGGATTAATTCCGCTTCCTATTTAATTCTTCCTAAAATATTAGGTAGTATTATCACCATTCCTATGTTGGTTACCATATCCGCTTTCTTATCGTTATTGGGTGGCTTTGTTGCCGGAATAGCTACCGGAGCATTGACCGCCAAAGAATATATTCAAGGCATTCAATCCGATTTCATTGCTTTCAATGTTCCGTTTGCTCTAATAAAAGCGTTTGTATTTGCCTTTTTAATTTCTTCTATATCTGCATATCAAGGTTATTACACCAAAGGTGGCGCCTTTCAAGTTGGCCAATCATCCACTACAGCCGTTGTGAATAGTTGTATAGCATTGTTGGTATTCGATTATCTATTAGCGCAATTATTACTCTGATTGGAATATGATTGAATGTAAAAACATCCATAAATCATTTAATGGGAAACAAATTTTAAAAAATGTTTCCGGTGTATTTGATCAAGGTAAAACTAACCTCATCATCGGCGCCAGCGGAACGGGCAAAAGCGTTTTGTTAAAATGTTTAGTTGGGCTGGTTCAACCGGATGAAGGAGAAATACTCTACGATGGACGTCCTTTTAATCATGCCACTAACCAAGAAAAACAATCCATTCGTAGAGAGATTGGTATGTTGTTCCAAGGAGGTGCCTTATTCGATTCTAAAACAGTAGAAGAAAATGTTATGTTCCCGTTGGAAATGCTCTCGACGATGTCGAAATCCGAGAAGTCCGACCGAGTACATTTTTGCTTACAACGGGTAGGATTGGATCATGCCGCTAAACGCTTACCTTCTGAAATCAGTGGAGGTATGGCTAAACGAGTAGGTATTGCTCGCGCTATCGTCATGAACCCCAAATACCTTTATTGTGATGAACCCAACTCCGGTCTTGATCCACAAACGTCTATTCGTATTGATAACTTAATTCAAGAAATTACGCATGAATATGAAATGACGACTGTAGTTGTCACCCATGATATGAACTCCATGTTGGAAATTGGGGAACATATTATTTTTATGTTTCAAGGTGAAAAAATATGGGAAGGCACCAAAGAGGTTATATTAGATAATAAGGTAAGCGCGCTTCAAGATTTTATTTTTGCTAATAAACTCATTCGAGATATGAAAGAACATTCGTAAGAATATGTCCTATCATTCCTACTTAAAAGAATACATTAAAAAAAAGTTTAAATGCTCCTATCAGGATGTAGAATATTGGTTGGCATCTGATAAGGTACGAATTAATGAAAGTACTGAAAATAAAAATCGACTGATCACTCCTTATGACAAGGTAGAAGTAAACGAAGAAATCCTACAAAATCCAAGCGACTTTTTTTATCTCTCCTATTATAAACCGGTTGGGGTTGAATGCACCTTAAATAAAAACACAAAAGATAATTTAATAGAAGCGACAGGTATTCAAAAACCGTTCTTCCCGGTGGGCAGACTAGACAAGCATTCTGAAGGCTTAATACTTTTAACGAATGATGGATGGTTTTATAATACTTTAGCCGGAAATGAAAAGTGGATGGAGAAAGAATATGTAGTCACCGTTACTCCGGAAATCAATGCTACCTTTCTTTATGATATGTCTCAACCGATGTACATTCAGGGAAAATTAACCCGTCCCTGTGTAGTTTCAGCCATCGATGCACACACGTTTTCCATCCTACTAACGGAAGGAAGAAATCGACAAATCCGACGAATGTGTGCCTCCCTTGGTTATGATGTGATTCGACTTCAACGTATCCGTATACATCATTTTTTATTAAACCAATTAAAAGAAGGTGAAGTAAAAGAATTACATGCAGTGGATATACAAGCTTGGATTCGATCATTAAAACAAAGCTGATAATTGCATACGTCCGGTATGAATGGTTCGTGTGCCTTCTGATGAGCGTCCTTCATATGTAAACGACAATTGTAATCCATTCGTTAATCGCTCTTGCCATTGAATATTCCAAGTAATATTATTCCCATTTAATAAAGCTTCTTGCAATTCATAAGCTAAAGGAGAATTTTGAGGTGTGCTTTTTAAATCCGATGCTATTCGAATGTATTTAAACGTTCCGGTAAAGGTACGTTGTGATAACTTGTTCCATTTTAATTCAAATCCAATATCCATAGCTTGTGAAGACTCGCCATTCCCTTTAGAATATATATTTTTTTTATACGTAACCCCGGATAACAATGTAAGTCGAATGTTCGTTCTAGGCTGATAGGAGATATCCAAGCCTAATTTATTAATATCAATAACAAAGTTTCTAAAGGAATTGAAATCGGAGGCTACAGCATTATAACCTTTGGTTACTTTTGGTTTAATTACATATAAACGCTTAATAGCGACTCGTCCACTTAGTATCCAATCTCGAGTTAATCTATTTTCAAAACCCTGTGACAAAAACTGTCTGGATTCAGTTGTATTAAAAGCAAGGTCAAAACCATAACTGGCACTCGATCGATTATAAAATAAAATCGTTCGTATAGCCCGTTGAAAACCCAATAAGGTGGTATCTATATCCGAAGGAGTAAAGGGATTAAAACGTTGTATTAAGGAAGACTCGGTTGTTTTTTTATTCATGGTTAAGGCATTCGTATTACTGAATTTGGAAGCCCATCTAAAAAAAGCATGTTCACTTCTTTTCCAATTTCTTGGTAAGGTAATATCTAACCGATAGTTTATGGAGTTCGTAAAGGCCTTAAAATATTCGTCTGTTGGTAAAAACAACTTTATAAACTCGAGTGTGTCACTATATATCTTTTCAACAAATTCATTGATATCCTGTCTCCCATCATTATTAAAATCACGCCAAACGTGCGTTCCTAATCCCGTTGCTACCGGCTGGTAAACAAATTGTTTTCTAGTTTCCCTTCCGGTACCAGTAGTAAGCGTTAAATCGGATCGAATATGTCGTTTCAAAGCATATACATTCCAATCTGTACGACCCAATAATGTTTCTTCATTAGGAGTTCGAGTAGGTCCAATAGAGGATTCTAAATAACGATATGTTCCATTGAAGGACCATTGATGATCGGGTGAGAAACGATAGGAACCTGTAAATGCAGTATTTTGAGCGATAGTATTGGGGGCTAATTCTCGCTGAAACACTTCTTTGTCCGTACGATAAATATGTTCGAGTAAAAATCTAAATTTAGATGTATCTGACGATTTAAGATAGCCTTTCCATTCTTCAAAATACATGATAGAAGATGTAATCCTTCCTAAACTATCTTGTACTTTATTTTTCTCTGTTTGATATTGAAAACCGGGAGTTATTTTTTTAAACGTATAATAAGAATGTATAGAATACTTTTGCCAATTGGCCTCTCCAACTCGATTCTTACTTTGATTAAAAAAGCCATCTCCCTTAAAATATAAACCGCCCACTTTTTGATAAATACTCACAGTATGTTGTAGACCTTGAATATCATTCGACTTATTCCTATAATTTAATCCATAAGAAAATAATTCATGTTTACTTTTTTGATAACTCAGTATACCGGAAATTATTTTATTATCCCCTAACACAGTAGCATCCTCACTCCAATAGCGTTCAAAATCTGCTGATCGAAATCGATCAATAGCAGTAAAATTCTTTTGATTATATTCTACTTGTGTGTTTCCCGATAAGGTGTAGCCTTGAAGGAGTGAAACAGGAATTTTTTTGAAGCCATATCCCAGTCGAATAGAACCTCCTTGATCATTCGATTTATCTATATCAGAATATAAATTTACATCATTATCGGATAGTGCAGCATCTCCAAAAACGGTATGATACTTCCCAATTTTTTGTTCACCGGAAAATTGTACCATTTGTTTTTGTTTAGGAGTTATAATAAGCTGAACGGGTTCATACTCTCCAAGTCCGGCACCTACATATCTATATATTCGGGCATTGATAGTACTTCGATCTAAAACGTAACTACCTAATCCGGGTCCTAATCTAGAAAATCGAACTTCAAAAAAGGCACTGTCTTGATTGGTTGAATATTGATAAACATCTATACCATTGGTATTTATTTTTTTATACAATACTCTATTTTCAGAATATCCAATGGAGTCTACACCGGATACAACTGCAGAAGACAAATCATCCCCTATGGTCGACAAAAATTGTTGATCTGCAAAGGTCAAATCTTGTAAGAGTGGATTACGTGGATTATCTTTTTCAGAAAAATATCCAACAAAATATTTACCGGTTGATGTTACAAACGTTTGAGAAGCATTCATATTAGTTCGAGCATAATTTCTATCTGAATATTCAAAATCAACTCGAACTCTGGTAAACTTAGTGATGATAATCGATGGTGTAAATACTATCTCTGCATTATTATAATCTATCACATAATCATAATCGAACCCCCTGGTAAGTAGTCGACCATCTAAGTATACCTTTTCTGAATTTGCAATAACTATAATAAAGCGTTCTCCATTAGGTCCTCGAAGTCGATACGGTCCTTGTACACCTTCTAAAAGTGAATCAGGAGTCCCCGGAGCAAACTGCATAGAATGGAATTTTCCTTTGGAAACACCTATCCCCGCTGTTGTATGGGTATAACTAGTTGAGTCTCGCTTATAACGATACGAAATTTGTCCACCTTGAATATTTCGATAATAATTAAGAAAATAGTTTTTCTCTTGCATGACGATATCGCCTGCTGTTAAAGTAGTTCGTTTACCTTTTAATTGTATGTATACTCTATCAAATTGTTGAATTAACTGTGTGTTCCCTTCCGGTTGGAAGGGAATATTCTGATCCGAAATAACAGCAGTTAATAGAATATCATCTGTCAATTTACCATCCAATTGTAAATTCAAATTAGAATTTACAAAAACACTTTGATTATTCCCCACAGAAACACCTCTGGAAATAACCCCGGTTTTATTTATTCCGGGAGTAGAAAATAATTCTTCCCGCTGTTGTACAGTCATTCCGCTATAACGAATGGACTCTCTGTAACCACCGGTAGAGTCATAGATGGATACATCTCGATTATAAACCGGCTGATGTAAAGCAAATGGATAAATTCTATAACAAATTAAGATAGAATCCGGAAGCGGTTGAGGTGCAAAAAAAAGTTTATTCTTATTAATATCAAATGTACTGGTATAGCCTAAGGGATATCGAATAACGATTGAGCCCGGAATGACAGTAAAACTATCCGGAACTACGCCGGATTCCAATGGTTTCACCCATTTACATCGATTGTTGGAAATTTGAGCATGCGATTGTAATGAATTACATAAACAAAAAAAAACAAAAACGATAATATGCTCCCGGACTACTTTTCGCATCTCGGCAATTGGATAAAGAAAGACGTACCTTCGCCTTCAATAGTGGTAAACCAAATCTTACCGCCCATATCTTCAATTAATCGCTTTGCTAACGCAAGACCTATTCCTGATCCGGTATATTTTGTACTAAAATAGGGTCTAAAAATTTTATCTTGAATTTCGATAGGGATACCACTGCCATTATCTTTTAATTCTACAATAACTGTATCTTCTGTTGTATTAAAATAAAATTTCAATATTGCATTTCTTTGATTGGGCATGCTTTGAAGTGCATTTAAGACTAAGTTATTAACGATATTATTTAACATTTTAGCATCTGCCCATACACGATAATTTAATTCATTGCCCAATACTAAAAATTGAGCTTGATCGTTGTTGTGAAGATCTATTACATTGGTGACCGTTTGTTTGAAATCCACATCTTCCAGTTGTAATTCCGGTAGTTTGTAAAAGGATGAAAACGAACCTGCAATGTCACTTAATGTGTCGATATGGGTAATTAAGGACTTATAGGACTCTTCCTTCTCCGACAATGTCATGGGTGCATTGTCCGATCTTAGCCGTTGAAGCATATATTGTATCTTCAACTTCATGGGAGTTAATGGATTTTTAATTTCATGTGCTACTTGTCTAGCCATTTCCCGCCAAGCACTCTCCTTCTCTGAAATAGATAATTGTTTTTTACTTTCCTCTATCTTTAACAACATGTAATTATACTCTTGAACTAGTCGACCTATTTCATCATTTGATTCCCAAAGAATGGGCTCATTGTCCTCTAATCCTGTCTTTCTGATTCCTTGTGTGATTAATTGTAATGGATACGTTAGATAAACAGAGACGATATAACTAAGAATCAGTAAAAAAATAAAACTCAAGGCGAAAATATTTACTATTATTTTTAAAAATTGTATGACTTGTTTTAAGGACGCTTCTTTAGACTCAAAAAAAGGCATATGAATAATACCCACCGGTGTCGCATCTAAAGAAGATCGTATCCAACGATAAACAGATTTAAATTGAAGTTTACCGATACGTTCGTTTAAAACAATATATTGATTATTTTTTTCAATTAGTTGATGAATAGCTTCCGGATTTATTCGTTCTGTTATGATAGATCGTTTAAATACTTCCGGATGGTTGGTTGATATTAATGATCCATGAGTTGAGAAAATATTAATATCATAGCCTTGAATTTTAATTAAATCTGAATTCTCTAAAAGACCTGTGATCTTCTCTTCCTTTAAGTTACCATCTGTTGAAGCTTGGGTTGAAATAATAGAACTTAATTTTTCTGAAACTTGTAAAAAGGTATCTTCTATCGTGACTTCGTTATTTCGATTTACAAAACCTAAAGTTACCAAACTAACAATAACCAATGGTACAAAATAAGCTAAATTTACATACAACTGAATTTTTGTTGCAAATCCAATAGCAATCTTATTTTGCTTCAATCGTATCATATAAAAAAGAATAAACAGAAGTATTACTAAAATATGTAAAGAAAAATAGATGGAAGACTCTGTTAATAACAACTCTGCCATGGCATAAGGGGAAGAAATTACTAACCAAGAGGACGCGTCATTTTTTACAACATAGTGATGATAATCCTTCCATTTAAAATCGTAAGAAAAGGATATTTTTTTAGAAGAAAATGTTTTTATAAAATTTTCATTGTAATTAAACAGTCCATTCGTTGATTCTACTTGATTATCCCGTATGATGGCATAGTCAAAATACAAACCTTCATCTTTTATGTATCTACTGTCTGTAGCCAACTCAGGAAACACCCTGTTTTTATTGTATTTCGTTGAGGTTAATTCTACTACAACATAACCTACCGGCCTATCATAGTTTTTTATTTTATTAATGGATATATATTTTCGAATTCCGGATATTTTATCACTATAAATATAAATATCTCGTTCTCTTATATACTTGGATGCATACACCACATCATCCAAATATAAGTTGAAGTCTAAGTAGTTTTCACCTTGATTGACTAGGGAACCGGAACTGTTGAATAGTAAAATTCGAATAGAATAATCGACAAAGTAATTCGTAATGTAGTAGCGATTAACTTTGTTCTCAATCATTGACCAATCGGTTAACGGCATACTAAATTTCTCTCTAATCAACGCATCTTTCCTGATACCTTTTGAAACATCATACAATAAAAATTCTGTAATTTCATCTCGTTCATACAGAATGTTCTGAGCAAATTTTTTCTTTTGTTGGTTTAAACGGTTTGTGCCTTTAAAATACAGCCCTATACTTATAATAAAAGAGGATACAATACTAAATGTAAATAAGTATAAAAAGGATGCATACCGCATTTCAACTAACTCCAAAGGAAACTTAGCTAACAGAATTAATACACTGTAAAAAACAAAGGCTATAAATAAAAGTCGCCCCTCTTGATTTTCAATAACAAAATAAAGTATACTTATTATAATAAGAGGGAATATGAACCAAGAAAATTGTATTCGTTTGCGTTCAATTAAACGGACTATTATCCGATAGATTGGATGAATGGTGAAGAAAAATGACCACGACAACATTAACACCATGATAATGGTAAAGAATTGTGGAATATCCCATACCCAATGATCTATAAAGTTGATAGGGCTTGAACTATTTAAAATAACAGAAGTTAAAATAGAATAGTATAAATGAAACACACTAAAAAGCAGTATAATTAAAAGTAAAAAAATAAATATTTCACTTCCCTTAAAACGATTTCCTAGAGTGATAACGATAAATTCTTTTACATTTCGATTCGAAACAATTTCATTAATAGTACTACTGATGATTACTATAGTAACAATGAAGTCAAAAAGAGAACCGGTCCAAATTGAAGAAGCAAAATAAGAAGGCGAAAACAGAAAACTTTGCGAACCCATGGATTCTGCCGGAAAACAATAAATAATTATTCGAAGACAGAGATATCCAACAATTTTTATGGTCAATAACTTCCAAGTGGATAATGCCCATTTTGACTTTTTCCAAATCCAAAAAAGTAACACTACCGTTAGTACATACACGATTGTAATTAAATCGTCTAATAAAAATAGCTGTTGAGGATGTATAAAGGAGAAATAAAGTAAGGGTAAGGTTTCAGAAATCGAAAAATCAGTATCCGCATTTGAAAAATCTTTAATGATAACCGGTACACTTCTAAACAAAGTCGGATTGACACTACTTTTTAAATATTTATTCTCTACCGGATAGTCCCGTTCTAACGCCAATAACGAATAGACTTCATAGTTTTTATACGATTGCTTATTTACTATAAACTTACCTTCTTTTATCAATA
>JALONH010000024.1 GCA_025455005.1 Cytophagaceae bacterium | reverse complement strand
TAGTATTTAGTATTTAGTATTTAGTATTTAGTATTTAGTATTTAGTATTTAGTATTTAGTATTTAGTATTTAGTATTTAGTATTTAGTATTTAGTATTTTTTCTATTCTTGAAGGAATACGGAATAGAACCGGTCGTCTCCATGTTTTACAAATTCAGACGTCCAATTCAGTATTTCTCACATGAAACCTAATTCCAGCTTTGCAGCATCGCTCATCATTTCTTGATTCCACGGCGGGTCAAACGTAACTTCTACCGTAACCTCTTGTACTCCTTCTACAGATTTAGCTTTTTGTTCTACTTCTGCCGGTAAGGATTGTGCTGCCGGGCAGTTAGGAGAGGTCAACGTCATCTGAATAAAAACATTGTTGACCGGAAATATACTTACTTCATAAATCAAACCTAACTCATAAATATTTACCGGTATTTCAGGATCAAATACGGTTTGAATTTGATCTACAATCTTTTTTTTTAATTCTTCCATTTCATTTAGAGTACCGTCACTCATAGTTGCATTACGATTGTGTTTGATAAGCCAGTGCAAATAATTTCATTTGCTTCACCATACTCGCTAAACCATTTGAGCGCGTCATGGATAAATGTTGTTTCATTCCAATTTTATCTATAAAATACAAATCGCAGGTAGCTACATCTGTTGCGGGTTGACCATTTAATATTTTAATCAACAACGCCACTAACCCTTTTACTATTAAGGCATCACTGTCACCGGTGAAATATATTTTACCATTTTGAAGTGTACTATGCATCCAAACCTGAGACTGGCATCCTTTGATTTTATATGTGTCAGTTTTGTAAATCTCCTCTATAGCAGGCAGTTTCTTCCCTAGTTCAATGATATAAGCATACTTATCGTCCCATTCATCCAATAGCTCGAAATCTTCAATGATTTGATCCTGTATGGCATTAATTGTATTCATATTATCGTAATAGTCGTAAGGCTTTATACAACGCCTCTATTGCTAAATCTATTTCTTCTATAGTATTATAAACCGCAAAGGACATTCGAGAAGTTCCCGGAATGCCTAAACGTCCCATCAAAGGTTGTGTACAATGGTGTCCCGTTCGAATGGCTATTCCACTTTTATCCAGTAAGATTCCGATATCTTGCGGATGTACATCTGAAAATACAAAGGAAAGTACACCTACTTTATCCGCCGCTGTACCGATACATTGTAGACCTGGTACTTCAAGTGCTTTTTTAGTGGCGTAATCCAAAAGAATAGTTTCGTGCTGTCGAATATTTTTTTTTCCTATGGTGAGTACATACTCAATCGCTGAACCTAAGGCGACGACATCCGCTATATTAGGAGTACCGGCTTCAAATTTATAAGGCAATTCATTGTACGTGCAACCTTCGTAGGTTACTTCACTTATCATTTCACCACCACCTTGATACGGAGGCATTGCTTCTAATAAGCTACGTTTACCATACAACACACCTACTCCGGTTGGGCCATAGAGTTTGTGACCGGAAAAGACATAAAAATCAGCACCTAATGATTGTACATCGATATCTAAGTGAGATACAGCTTGAGCTCCATCGATCAGGGTAACGGCACCCACTTTTTTTGCTGCATTAATTAGACTAGCTATAGGATTGATTGTTCCTAACGCGTTTGAAACATGAACGCAAGCGACCAATTTAGTTTTGGATGTGATAATGTTTTCCAAATTATCTAAAAGCAGTTCGCCGGCATCATTCATTGGAATGATTTTTACTTTAGCTTTTTTCCGTTGTGCCAACATATGCCAGGGTACCATGTTCGAATGGTGTTCCATAGCCGAAACCACAATTTCGTCACCGGCTTCTATGTATTGGTTACCCCAAGTTGCGGCAACTAGATTAATACTTTCTGTTGTGCCCCGTGTAAAAATAATTTCCTCCCTTTCAGCCGCATTAAGAAAGGATTTAACTTTATCTCGAGTGGCTTCAAAAGCTGCAGTAGCTCTCTCAGCTAAGGTGTGGATACCTCTATGAATATTAGAGTTATCCGTTAAATAATAGTGGGTGAGGGCTTCAATAACTTGAATTGGTTTTTGAGTAGTCGCCGCATTATCAAAATAAACAAACGGTTTACCATTCACCTCTTGGTGTAATATGGGGAAATCCTCACGGATACGTTCTACGTCAAGTTGACCGTTTGCTAAAAGAAAATCTCGCGCTATATCCAACATATCAACGGTTACTATTAAAGGTTACTTTTATAATTTTGCTTCCAGTGCTTCGATCAAATATTCTTTGATTACACTATTTTTTATCTTATCAACTACATCAAAGGCAAAAGCATGCACCAATAATTTTTTAGCACTTTCTTCGCCAATGCCTCTCGCTCTTAAATAATATAAGGCTTGTTCATCCAGTTGACCTGTTGTAGCTCCATGTGAACACTTGACATCGTCTGCAAAGATTTCCAGTTGTGGTTTTGTATTAACAGAAGCTTCTTTGGACATTAATACATTTTTATTGGATTGGAAGGCATTGGTTTTTTGAGCGTCTTTCCGAACCCATATTTTGCCATTAAATACACCGGAAGAGGTGTCGTTTAATATTCCTTTATATAATTCGTTGCTATAACAATTTGGCATTGCATGGTCTACTAAGGTATGATTGTCTACGTGCATCGTACCTTGAGTTACATATAAGCCATTTAAATAAGCTTCATTATGCTCTGATTGAAGTGAAATCGATAAGTTATTTCGAGTGATCCCTCCACCTAAAGTTATCGTTGTTGTATGACTAGTACATTTGGATTCGTGTACCAATTGAGTGGTATTAATTTGTACAGCAGAAACGACATCATTTTGGATTTTATAGGCATCCAAATAAGCATCCTTTTGTAAAAGAATATGCGAAAATAGATTGGTAAAGGAAGTGTTCGTTCCAATCGTATGATAACTTTCTGCTATGGTAGCTTGAGCTCCATCTTCTAAAAGGATGAAGAGCGAAGGTTGAACAAAGACATTCTCCGTTTGAGTATCTGTTAAGAAAACACAAAACAGAGGCGCTTCAATGGATACGTTTTTGGGTATGCGAATAAAAGTACCTTGTTGTGCAAAGGCAATATTAAGGGATTGCATACTGTCTGTAAAAGGCAAATTTTTGCCAAAGTATCGTTGTACGACATCCACTTTTTCGGCAAAAGAATTGACTTCAGCACCTTGTAGATTTTTATCGGATAGTTCAGGTTGAAATATACCGTTAACAAATACAAGGAAGATACCTTTAGGTAAAGTGTCTAGAACCTCTTGTATAGCTGCTTTGGATAAAGTGGCAGCAGGTTGAATAGCGTAAGGCTTAGTTAAACTTTGTTTTAAATTAGTGTATTTCCACTCTTCGTGTTTGATAGTAGGGAAGCCAATTTGATTAAATGTATTTAAAGCATCTTGACGAACATCTGCTATAACATCAGAGGTTTGCTCACGGTAGTGTTGAAGAATAGTATCTTTTAATTCCATATCAAGAAATGTTTAAACGACAGCGTCAGCCTCAGCTTTAATCCAATCGTATCCTTTTTCTTCTAGTTCTAATGCCAATTCTTTTGTGCCTGATTTAACAATTCTTCCTTTATATAATACATGAACATAATCCGGAACAATGTAATCTAATAATCGTTGATAGTGCGTAACAACAATAACCGCATTATCTTTTGATTTTAATTTATTTACTCCGTTTGCAACGATACGTAACGCATCAATATCCAATCCGGAATCAGTTTCATCCAATATAGCTAGCTTAGGTTCTAACATGGCCATTTGGAATATTTCATTTCGTTTCTTTTCTCCACCGGAAAAGCCTTCGTTTAATGCACGTTTCAATAAAGACTCATCGATCTCTACTAATTTCATTTTCTCCTTCATTAATTTTAAAAAGGAAACAGCATCTAATGGATCTTGACCTCTGTATTCACGGACTTCATTCACCGCCGTTTTCATGAAGTTGATAGTAGATACACCGGGTATTTCTACCGGATATTGGAAGGCTAAAAATATACCTTCGCGTGCACGGTCCTCCGGAGATAATTCAAGTAAGTCTTTTCCATTAAATGTAACATCACCGCCGGTTACTTCATAATCTTCTCTACCGGACAAAACGGATGCCAAGGTCGATTTTCCTGATCCGTTTGGACCCATGATAGCGTGCACTTCACCGGGTTTTACTTCTAAATTGATGCCTCTCAGAATTTCTTTTTCTTCTATTCGGGCTTGTAGGTTTTTTATACTTAACATAGATCGTTTCATAGGAGATGATGGTTGTTGTGTGAAGAAAACATCATCTATAATATAAGATGTAGTTTTTTATTTATGTTTATCCAACGCTTCCTTCTAGGGAGATGGCCAGTAACTTTTGTGCTTCTACTGCAAATTCCATAGGTAATTGGTTTAATACTTCTTTGCAATACCCATTGACAATTAGAGCTACTGCCTTTTCGGTATCTATACCTCTTTGATTACAATAGAATATTTGATCTTCCCCAATTTTAGAAGTGGTAGCTTCATGTTCTACAGTTGAAAGATGGTTGTCTACTTCTATATAAGGAAAGGTGTGCGCCCCACACTGATCGCCCATTAACAATGAATCACATTGAGAAAAGTTTCGTGATCCTTCTGCACGTTTGGCTACTTTTACTAGCCCTCTGTAAGAATTTTGAGATTTACCGGCTGATATACCTTTGGAAACGATACGAGATTTAGTGTGTTTTCCTAAATGAATCATTTTAGTACCGGTATCTGCTTGTTGGTAGTTATTGGTAACGGCAACGGAGTAAAATTCTCCTATAGAATAATCACCTTTCAAGATACAGCTGGGATACTTCCAAGTTACAGCAGAACCTGTCTCTACTTGTGTCCAAGATATTTTAGAGTATGCACCGGAACAGATGCCTCGTTTGGTTACAAAATTGTAAATTCCACCTTTACCATTTTTATCTCCCGGATACCAGTTTTGAACTGTTGAGTATTTGATTTCAGCATGATCCATAGCGATCAATTCAACCACAGCAGCATGTAATTGATTTTCATCCCGCATAGGTGCCGTACACCCTTCAAGGTAACTTACATAACTAGAATCATCGGCTATGATTAAAGTACGTTCAAATTGTCCGGTGTTAGCAGCGTTAATTCTGAAATAGGTTGATAATTCCATTGGACACCGAACACCTTTAGGAATATAACAGAAGGAGCCATCGCTGAATACGGCTGAGTTAAGAGCGGCAAAATAGTTATCGGTAATGGGAACCACACTGCCTATGTATTTTTTTACCAGTTCAGGATGATCGTGTACAGCCTCACTTAAGGAGCAGAAGATAATACCTAACTCTGATAGTTTATCTTTGAACGTAGTGGTAATGGAAACAGAATCTATAACCGCATCCACTGCTACTCCCGTTAATCTTTTTTGTTCATCAAGGGAGATGCCTAATTTTTCAAATGTAGCCCGAAGTTCCGGGTCTATTTCATCTAAACTTTTAGGGTTTATCTTTTGCTTTGGAGCAGAATAATAAATGATGTCTTGATAGTTAATGGAGGGGAAAGTAACATTTTGCCATTTCGGTTCTTCCAATGTTAACCAATGACGGTAAGCTTTTAATCTCCATTCTAATAACCATTCCGGCTCATTTTTTTTGGAAGAAATATAACGGACAATATCCTCATTAAGCCCCATAGGAGCATTTTCAGAATCAATATTGGAAACAAATCCCCACTTGTATTCCGAACTTGTTATTTCTTCTAACACTTTATTGCTGTCGCTCATAGCTTCCGTCTGTTTAATTTAGACTAATTCTAATTCCACAAAAGTAGAACATTTTTTATACTTATAAGTTCATATGCTTAAAAAAAATACGGCAGTACGCCTTTGGATCATTACTTTTTAGGTTCTAAGAGGTCAAGGTGTAAACGCCGTTGTATCGATTCTTCCAATGAAATCATAGTTTCAGTCCGTTGAATACCTTCTACTTTTTGAATTTTATCGTGTAATACATCGCGTAAATGATTGGTATCCCGACAGATAATTTTTACGAACATAGAATAATTACCTGTTGTGTAATGTACCATGACGACTTCCGGAATGCGTTCAAGGGCTCTGGCTGCTTGGTCGTAGTATTCTGATTTTTCTAAATAGATACCTAAAAAGGCAGTAATATCGTATCCAATTTTTGCATAGTCTATTTCTATGTGTGTGCCTTTTACAATGCCTGAATCAACGAGTTTATTCATTCGTACATGTATGGTTCCACCCGACACTCCCAGTCGTTTGGCAATTTCAGTATAGGGGAGAGTGGCGTCCTCTAATAAAAGTTGAAGTATTTGACGATCGGTATTGTCAATTTCTAAATGAGTAGGCATTTTTTATCAATTTATTTTAAAATATATCAATAAATATATAAATTAATTAACAAAATGATAAGTAATTAATTATTTTATAATAAAATTTGTAATTTTATATCAGGTTTATGTACATTTGTATCGTTAATATCGAATCACAACTATACTGTAAGGTGACGAAATTGGCAGACGTGCCCTCCTGTCTCGGGGGTGGGGGTCAAAGGATAAACGCAGCATAATGCTCACAAGCTAGGGTTGACCACTAATCCGTGTGCTGCAGCTAACTTCCCCGTGGGTTGGTTCGAATCCCCCCCTTACAGCAAAAGTCCCGGAATAAACTATTCCGGGACTTTTTTTATGATTTTTTTCCATCCGTGTCTTATCTAAAGTATTGATATGTAATTATATAAATAATAAATTGGATTTATATTGTTTAATGTAATACGCTAAATATTAAACAAAATATCTTTGAGTATGTTGTTGAGTTATGTTTTACAAAACCCTATAACTACTATGCTTTTACAAAAATCTATTAAGTGGTCAACAGCACTTGTTTCGGTAGCTCTATTAATTTCATCCTGTAAAAAAGAAGAAGATACCCCTGCGCCTCCTCCTGTTGTACCTCAAACAATTGCTCAAATTGCTGTAGCAAACGATTTTGACAGTTTGGTAGTAGCTTTGGATCGTGCCGGATTAGTAAGTACATTTTCCAATACAACCGGAGGTCCTTTCACCGTGTTTGCACCTACGAATGCCGCTTTTGTTGATTTATTAGATGATTTAGGATATGATGCTATATCAGAAATTCCGTCTGATTTGTTAGACGATGTGTTGAAATACCATGTGATCAGCGGTGAGGTATTTTCTTCTGCATTAAGTGAAAACCTAGTGGCTTCTACATTAGAGTCATACACTCTTCGCTTTACATTGAATGGCGGTGCTCAAGTGTGGACGAGTAGTTCTGAATCAGCTTCCATAACAACAACAGATTTGGACGCAAGTAATGGTGTAATTCATGTAATCAATAAAGTATTAGTACCCAATCGTCCTACTTCAACACCTACACAGGATATTGTTGATGTGGCTGTAGCTAATGGCTTCGATAGTTTAGCAGTAGCTCTCACTAGAGCCGGTTTAGTATCCACATTTGAAGGAACTACTGTTTACACCGTATTTGCACCCACAAATCAAGCGTTTATAGATTTATTGTCAGATTTAAATTTATCGCGCATTTCACAAATCCCAACTACCACTTTAGTAGACGTGTTGACCTATCATGTTACTCCTGGTTATGTGTTTGCTTCACAATTAGTCAATAATCAAGATATTTCAACCTTAAATGAAGGTTCAAGCTTTAGAGTGAAAATAAATGGCTCTGCTGTAAGCTTAGAGGATGCATTAACGGGCAATTCAGATGCAGGTATTACCTTGACAGATGTTCGTGCTTCAAATGGAGTAGTACATGTAATTAACAAAGTACTTCGTCCATAAATCAATCATATTGCCTTATTTAAAAAAGGGTTCACTATTGAACCCTTTTTTATTGTATTTTTTTAAACTTATCCTACAGGCCGAGTGTTATATAACTAAATACTTAGCACTTATGACTGCATCTGACATTATCGCGGCCTACATTCGCTTTAAATTAACACATGGGAAAACACCAGCTTCTGTATATCTGTTTATGCAAGAATCGCAACAATCAGAATCTGTTTTTTATGAGCATTTTAATTCATTTGATGTATTAGAAAAGGAGATTTGGAACAATTTCTTCCACCAGTGTCTAGAGCGTTTACAAGGACAGGAAGTCTATCAAGGATATTCAGCACGGGAGAAACTTTTGGCTTTTTATTATACAGCAATTGAAGTGTTTCGTGAAAACAGAAGTTATGTTCTTACTTGTTTTACTTCTCCTTACAGTAAAAGTTTAATACAAACCGATTGTTTGACCACTTATAAACAGTCTTTTTTTCAATATACTCAACAATTGTTGACCGAAGGAATGAATGCACAAGAGGTAATCAAGCGACCTTATGTTTCCGATCAATACTACAAAGTACTGTGGCTCCAATTTCTATTTGTAATGAAATATTGGTTAGAAGATGAAAGTAAAGGATTTGAAAAGACGGATGCTGCCATAGAAAAAGCAGTTAATCTCTCATTTGACTTAATGGGACATTCGATTCTGGATTCTATGTTAGACTTCGGTAAATTTATTCTACAAAAATGAAAGAGCAAAGCAATATACCTGTTTCCAAAGTAGAACGTGCTACACGATTCGTTACTACAGGTGCAAAAATTGGTGGTAATTATATCAAACATTACGCTAAAAAAGTAATGGATCCGGAGCTAACGAAGGACGCATTGCATGAAGATAATGCAGCAGACATATATCAAACGCTTAGTGAATTAAAGGGTTCGGCTCTAAAGGTAGCGCAAATGTTAAGTCAGGATAAAAACATGTTGCCTCAAGCCTATGTCGATAAATTTCAATTAGCTCAATATAGTGCTCCTCCTTTATCCTTTCCTTTAGTTGTCAAAACCTTTAAACAATATTTTAACGCCACTCCGGAATCGATATTTGATAGTTTCTCTACATCAGCACTGCATGCAGCATCGATTGGTCAGGTTCACCGGGCAACCATAGGAGATAAAGTGTTTGCTGTAAAAATACAATATCCGGGTGTTGCGGATGCTGTTTCTTCGGATTTGAAAATGGTACGCCCTTTTGCTGTTCGTTTATTGAATATGAACAACGAAGATTTGGATATGTACATGGAAGAAGTAGAAACTAAATTATTGGAAGAAACAGATTATGAATTAGAATTACGTCGCGGAAAATTTATTGCTGAAGCGTGTAGTATTATTTCCGGACTTGTTTTTCCAAAGTATTATCCTGAGTATTCTTCTAAACGTATTCTTACTATGGATTGGTTAGAAGGCTTACATATTAAAGAGTTTATGGCCACACAGCCCGCTCCCGAAATATGTAATAGAGTAGGGCAGTTGTTGTGGGATTTTTATGATTACCAAATACATGTTTTAAAAGAAGTGCATGCAGATCCACACCCCGGTAATTTTCTAATACAAGCCGACGGGACTTTAGGGGTTATTGATTTTGGTTGTGTGAAACAAATACCGGAAGATTTCTATCAAGTGTATTTTAAGTTAGTGCAAAAAGATACTATAATGGATAAAGAAAAACTAATGCAAACGTTTGAGGCTTTAGATTTCTTTGATCAACGGGATACTCCTCGTCAACGGGAAATATTCTTTGATTTGTTTTATCAAATGACCGGTATTTTAGGTAGACCTTTCTACACCGATACATTTGATTTTGGTGATGAAGGATATTTTAACGAAATCTATACTTTTGGAGAGTCTATAAATTCAATTAAGGAAATAAAAAATGCTAAACAGGCGAGAGGATCCAGGCATGGTATCTATATCAACCGAACCTATTTTGGTTTATACTCTATTTTACACCAATTGAAAGCTGTGGTTAAAACAAAATCTTTCGGTACAAAGGTTACCCTTTAAGATACTGTTCGGCTGTTAGTATTGTCATTTCAGCCGTCTTGTATTCTTTGAGTTTACGGGTGATTAATGTTTTGATATTGTATTCTTGCGCTGTATGATATTGAATACCTTCTTCAAAATCTTTAAAATTTGATGTTAAGGTTAATTCTATGATTCGATCATTGACCGGTAAAAACGTAATTAGCGTTTTTAGTTTCATTAAATTCATCCGTGACTTTTTGGAACTTCCTTGTTGGAATACAATATCACTTATAGTATAATACGTCAGTGGAGATATACACAGTTCTACTTTGTTTAAATCGGCTAATGTAAACAAAGCAGCAGCATGTATATGATACGGTTCTCTTTTGGCTAACAAATCCAATATTATATCTGTATCAACAAATACGCGTTCAGGTTTTGCCATTATTTTTTATCTCGTTGTAATCGTGCTTGTAAATAGGATTGTATAGAAGATTCTTCAATAATTCCGGTTAACTCTTTTACGATGGGTGTAACGTGCTCTTCGTTTTGAAGGTCGTTGGTTAATTTGTTTAAGTAATTTTCGATAAGTTTTGATAAACTGGTATCATGGTTCAATGCAAACTGTTTTGCTTTTCGAATCACATCCTCGTCGAGTTTTAAGGTTAATTTTACATCCATAGCATGATCGATAGTTTTATTGAATTTGGTGTAGAAAACGAGTGACCAGCATTTCGTCATTCGGATATTGTGTAAAGTAGAGTTGTAAAATATCCGGTTGAATACCCTTTCGGTTTGCAATGCCATAAGAAAAGGTAATAAATTCAATCCAACGATGAAGAACCACACGCTCCGAAGAGGTAAAGGAGGTATCCTTATCCAAAAGAGAGTCTAAATAATCCTGAAAATGTTCGTAAGCTGGCATATCATCCAATGAAGATGACATAGATATAACGGTTTAGTAAACTAATGTACGTATAAATATAGATATATTAAAGTATGTACGTATTAATTCAATGAAATGGGGAAGAAGCCTTTTTCGGCGTAATGATGAAGGGTTTGTTGGAAATGAATAGTGTCCTGAATGACAGATAAACGAGTGGAGGGATGAAGTAATTCTTTATTTGCTAAATTAAATTGTCGGTATTGATAAAATACCGGAAAATGAACGAGTGGTTGTTTCTTAATAGAAAACAGCGTAGTTACATCTAAAGTAACAAATTGAATGTTGTTGTGAGGCATGAGCGTAGAAGTTTATAGTTCCAATAAATACTGGTTAGGTAGGGGCACCATTATACTTTTTATATCGGTTGCCTGAAGTTCACAGAGCCTAGTCTCTCCCTTCATCTTTATAAACCAGCCCGAAGGTTGGGTAAAACAAATGTAGTAAATATTTATTTAGTACAAAATAAAATATCGAAAAAATATATTGATTAATTTTTTGCAGAATAATATTTCGTTTTCACTATATAGGATAGAAAAGTAAACACCGATGAATGGGTTCGGCAATCCCAAACTTGTTTAGTATATTCGCAAATTATTTTAATTTATATGCGTCATAAAATATTAAGTGAAGGAGCGAAGGAGTTAAGTTACGAAATACGTGAAATCGTAAAGAAAGCGGATTTAATACAACGCAATGGACAAACCATCATTTGGGAAAATATAGGTGATCCTATACGTAAGCATAATATAGTGCCGGAATGGATGCGTACCATCATTTCTGATTTAGCAAAAGAAAATGCATCCTATAGTTATTGTCCTTCCAAAGGGGTGATTGAAACCCGACGATTTTTGGCTGACTTGAACAATCAAAAAGGTGGAGCGCAAATTAAAGCAGATGACATATTGTTTTTTAATGGTCTTGGAGATGCTATAGCCAAAGCGTACCAGTTTATAAATTCTAATTTAAGAGTTATAGGACCGTCACCGGCATATTCTACGCATTCCTCCGCTGAGGCAGCGCATGCTCATCAAGAACCACTAACCTATAAGTTGGACCCAGATAATCATTGGTATCCCGATTTAGAAGATTTGTATAACAAAGTAAAATACAATCCGAACATAATTGGTATACTGATAATAAATCCGGACAATCCCACCGGAATGGTCTATCCTTTAGAAATATTACAGAAAATCGTAGCTATCGCAAAAGAATTTGACTTGTTCATTCTAAGCGATGAAATTTATTTGAATATTACGTACAACGGAGCTATTGCGTATTCATTAGCTGAGGTTATTGGGGATGTCCCGGGTATCGCTATGAAAGGAATTTCCAAAGAATTTCCATGGCCGGGTTCTCGATGTGGTTGGATGGAATATTATAACAGAGGAAAAGATGCCGACTTTGATAAATTTTGTTCTGCATTAGATAATGCCAAAATGATTGAAGTATGTTCTACCACCTTACCTCAATTGGCCATACCTAAAATTATGTCCGACCCTAGGTATATTCCCTATAGAAAATCATTAAATGAAACGATAGGAAAACGTAGTCAAATTATAGCTGAAATTTTAGGACAAGTTCCTCAACTAAAATTTAATCCTACGTATGGGGCATTTTATAATACCATTGTATTTAAAGAGGATGTCCTACATGATAAACAAACTTTACCTATAGCACATGAAGGCAATAGAGCCCTTGTTGAAAAATGGGTGTCGGAACCGGGTATTGATTTAGATAAGCGCTTTGTATATTATATGTTGGCAGCAAAGGGTATTTGTGTAGTTCCTATCTCTTCTTTTTGTTCGGATCTTAAAGGTTTTAGAGTGACCTTGTTAGAAGAGGATGAAACATTACTTCGTCAAACGTTCACTGATATTAAAGATGCTATTGTAGCGTATCTAGCCAGTTAAATGGATTTGGGGAAACGTAACGTAAAGGTTGTACCCTCATCCGGTACGGAGTCAACTGTTATGCTTCCTCCCATTAATTCTACTTGTGTTTTAGTCATAAAGAGGCCAATTCCTTTACCTTCTTTATCATAGTTGAAGCGTTTATAAAATCCGAAAATTTTATCTTGGTATTTTGTTAAATCTATTCCAATTCCATTGTCTTTAAATTGGATAATGGATTCGAACTCGGATTCCAGAAGGTGTATATGTATCTCGATTTTTTGATCTTCCTTACTATACTTTAATGCATTGCTGATTAAATTATAGAAGATACTTATAAAAAATGGTCGAATACCTTTCAGTGGGGTCTTGTTATTTTTAAGTATTACTATATGGGCGTCTTGTAAGGGCAAAAGTATTTTTATCTCTTTCAGAAGACTTTCTATGTCTATAATTTCTTTTTGATACTGCGCTACCTCTTTTTGAGTCAATACCGTGTTTAAATCAACTAGGACTTGATTCATAGTATCTACCACCATATTCGCTCTATCTATTAATTGACTTTTCTCAGTTGGCGACGTGCTGTGTTGATATAAACCTAATAATCCTTTTAAACTCGCGATAGGACCTCTTAGATTGTGAGAAGTGATATATGTGAATTGTTGTAACTGATTATTGGTGTTTTCTTTATCGACTAATGATTTTTTTAATTCTAAAGTTCGTTCTTCAACAATTAGATTTAAATCATTATTTAAATGTTTCAGTTGAATGTTTTGTGATTGAATTTCTTCTGTTCGTTTTTTGACTTCTTTTTCTAAAGCTTCTTTTTGTTGGGATAAAATATATTCTCTGTCTTTAAGCAAATCAATTAACTCTTGTTGTTTTTGAGCCTCCGCTTGTTTATAGTTTTTAAATCGAGCGGCAATAACATACGAGAAAAATAAAATTTCTATACTAGAGGCATATTCCAAGCTGTAGGCAGACCAAGTGAAAGTAGGGGCTAAGTTTAAAGTAGATAAACTAAAATATACAGCAGCACAAAGATAAGTTATCCAACCAACTATAAAATAAATTGCATTTTTATTCCCTTTTTGATAAACAACGAAAGCTGAAAGTAAAAAAATTATTACTTGTAATAATCCAACAATCTGCATTAAGAAAAGCGTTTGAGCGGATGTTATAAAAAAGTTAATGAAGAATATCGAGATGAAAGTTATGAATAAAAAGAAGTACAGTCGAGATATTGGTTCATGAAATTTTTTTACTTCCAAAAAATAGTATACAAACCAAACCGTTAAGCTTGCACTTAATGCAATAATGCCGTAATTAAATTGATTCCACTCCGGATGATTAGGGAAGAAAGTGGTGAATAAATACCCTCTAATATTGAAACTAATTAAGAACAGCCCTACTAAAAATCCAAAGTAAGAAAGGTAAATAGTTTCTTTTACTTGACTATAAAACAATAAAACCATTATTCCCATAATCGCTAAAAAAACCCAATACAGACCGATTTTTATCTTCTCTGTTGAAAGCAAGTAGATTAATTTAGGATGTGAGACTAGTTGAACTATAACAGCAATGGGTGCACTGTTTTTGTAGCGAAGGATATAGTCTATTCCTGATTCTAGTTCGACAATATAGTTGTTAGGGTTATTTACTCCTTTATACGCTACGCGTAGTCCAAAATCCTCCACTTTTATGGTTTTACCATTTACAATTCTATAAACCGTAATGGAATCAAATCCTGGATTTTGATGGAAAAGATAGCGGCTTCCGATAGATGTATTGGATTTAGGAATATATAACCAGTAAGCGCTCGATGAATTATACTTGAAGTTTTTTAAGCTCGTGCTATAAGATTTGAATTTTCCTGAATGATATTCCACTACTGCGGTGTCACTTGAAATTACTTTATTCGTGAACAAGTAATATAAGGGTTCTGTATCCGAATGAGCTATAACAGTAAACGGAAGTAGAAATAGTATGAAATAAAAACGATATAAAAAATTCCCCATAATATGAATAAAATAGTTGGTTAAGTATGCACGATTTCCAGGACATTTTGTTTTATGGTATTGGAAATTTTGTCCATAGCTAAGTCGTTTAAATCGTTGCCAAAAGGTTCTTCTATTTCTTCTGCTGTAATGACAATACTCATAAGTAAATAGTATAATAAACCGATAACCGGTATAGCAAACCACCCAATATCATCCACCAACGTAAAAGGTAAAATAACTACGTATATATTAATAAAAAATTTTAATAAAATCATATAAGCCATCGGAATAGGTGTGTTTTTTATACGTTCACATTTTCCTAAAATATCAATGAGCAATTGAATTTTTTCTATTAACAATGCTTGTTGTATATCTGAAATGATTTGTTGCTCTTGTAAAAGCTCAATCTTATGCATCATGATGTTGCATATTATATTCGGCCTGTGAGTAGCTTTTTGAATGGAATTTCGGTAGGCTTCGGGTAATTCAGAAAGACAAACATCATCTTTTGTGTCTCTAAGATGCGCTTTTAAACTGTACACAAAAGCGATAATCAATTGTCCAAAGTCTTTACGTACCGGACTGTCAGCCGGAAGTAACGCATTTAAGGTTAAGGCTACATTACGACTGGTATTGACTAGCGCACCTATTTCTTTTCGAGCCTCCCACCATTTGTCGTATGCCGTGTTATTTCGAAATACTAATAACAGGCCTAATGCCGCACCCATATAGCCGGGTAGAGCTGCGCTTATTTTAATATTAAAGTCGTGGTAAAGGTTGCTGGTTTGGTGTAAAATAATTAGAACGGAAGAAACAATGGATATCATTATAAATCCGATACCTAAGCGATTTAATAAGTTTTTTTTAAACTCAAACCATAATTTAATATAAGCGATACGCTCGTTCATATTTTAGTTGGATGAAAAATTGTAGCTTCACCTTGTAAATGGATTTTATTGGTCGTAGCATCTACAATATTTGTGGTGACGATAGCGGTGTGTTTATCTCTATTGACTTCTTTAAAAGTAGTTTGAACTTTATATTTCGTATCCATGTATATCGGCCGTTTGAATTCTACAACTTGTTTTAAATAAACGGTACCTTCTCCCGGAAATTCCATTCCCATTACTTTTGAGATGACTGCCATACTAAAAATGCCATGTACAATAGGTTTTTTGAATGGAGTATTAGCAGCATATGCAGGATCAATGTGTATAGGATTTTTGTCCCCGGAAAGCTCTGCAAAGGCATTTACTTGTTCTTGTGTGTACGTGAACTCATGCTCAAAAGTATCCCCTATAGAGTATAACATGTTTATCCTAATTTAGTTTCTAATATTTTCACCAGCGCTTCCATTTGTTCCGGACTATGTGCCGGAAAATTGGCAATACGAATTTGACTTTCTTTTTTACTTCCATAACCGGCTCCAATTGCCATATTGAATGGCTCTAATACGTTGTTCACTTCTCCCGGTGCTATGGTAGTATTTAGGACAATCGTAGTTTGAGATCGTAACCGAGCGTCGGCTACTCCATTACTAAAAACCGAACTGCGTTCTACATATTGGTACACCATTTGAGCTTTTGCCTCTGTTTCTTTTCTTAAAGCGGATGCTCCACCTTTATGAAGCATATCTTCTATTACTTTACCCAATAAATATATATTGAGAACATTGGGAGTTTCAGGTGTTTGATGACTAATTGCTTTGCTTAATAAAGAGGGGAGTGTATGATAGGTTCCAATACTTATCCCCTTTTTTAGCAAAGCTTCTGCCCGGTCGATTACTTTACTATTGACTATCCAAACTCCTAATCCGGCGGGTAAACCAAAACATTTTTGAACAGAAAAAAATAAAGAGTCTATCTTAGAATAATCGAGTACGGGATAAGGCAATGAGGAAACGCCATCAATATAAATTAAGGCATTTTTGTTTTTTTCTCGAAACATATGAATATCCTCTTCGGGCATAGATACACCGGTTGAGGTTTCATTATGTGTTAAACAAATAATTTCAGCATCTGAAGGTACTGTTATATTTGCCGGATAAAAACCTTCTCCAAGTCCTGCCTCGACCTTATATGCTTGTTTCCCCAGCTCTCCGGAAAATTCGTAAAAACGTTTGGAAAAGGATCCATTTACCAAGTGAAAGGATTTTTCTATAACTGCATTTTGAATAATTCTTTCCCATATTTCTGTTGCGGAAGACAAGTATAATATTTGAAAATCATCCGGCAACTGTAGTAAACTTCTTAAATGATCTGTTGTTGATTTAAATATATCAATGAAGGTTTTACTTCTATGTGATATAGTACCAATTTTTTCATCCAAGGCGGTTGTAAGATGATGTTTAACCGTAGGATAAAGTTCGGATGGTCCCGGTGTAAAATATACTTTTGAATTTGCCACGTGTATGATATAATAAAAAAGAGTCTTCTACAGACTCTTTTATCGAATGAATAAATTAATATAATTGTCTAAAACGAATAGTTCCAGGTATGTTTTTAACTTCTTTTAACACTTCTTTATCATAACCAGCTGCTACGTCTGTGATGACATAACCTACTTGCTCGTTTGTTTTTAAATATTGGCCTAATATGTTAATGTTGTGTTTAGCAAAGATATTATTAAGTTGGGCCAATACCCCCGGTTGGTTTTCATGAAGGTGCATGAAACGATGTGCATTATTCAATTCCGGCAACTGAATATTCGGGAAATTAACAGAGTGTAATGTTGTTCCGTTGTTGATATAATCGATTATACGATTAGGAACAAAATTTCCAATATTGAATTGAGCTTCTTCTGTTGATCCTCCTATATGTGGAGTTAATATGACATTAGGTAAACCACGAACAACATTGATAAACTCTTCTGCATTGTTTTTCGGTTCGTAAGGGAATACATCTAAACCGGCACCTAAGATTTTTCCTGATCTTAAATTTTCTACTAATGCTTCTAAATCTACAACAGGTCCACGTGCAAGGTTTAAAAAGATTACTCCTTGTTTCATCATGTCAAACTCTGCTCTGCCTATCAAATTTTTATTGGATGCTCTTCCATCAATGTGCAATGAAATGACATCGGCTATAGATAAGAGTTCTTTTAAACTGTTGCATTTTTTTGCATTACCTAAAGAAAGACGCTCGACTATATCATAGTAATACACTTCCATTCCTAATGCTTCTGCCACTACAGACAATTGAGTACCGATGTTCCCATACCCAATTAGTCCTAATTTTTTTCCTCTAATTTCGAATGAATTCGCAGCTGATTTATCCCATTTCCCGGCATGCATTTGCATGCTTTTTTCTAAAGTGCGACGGTATAGCATAATAATTTCACCTATCGCTAACTCGACTACACTTCTTGTATTACTGAAAGGAGCATTAAAAACGGCTACTCCTTTTTTTACTGCTGCTTTTAAATCGATTTGATTCGTTCCGATACAGAACGCACCGATGGCTATCAATTTATTAGCCTGTTCCAAAACTTTAGATGTTACATTTGTTTTAGAACGGATACCTAAAATAGATACGTCTTTTATTTTTTCAATTAATTCATCCTCTTCTAATGCAGAAGAAATGACTTCTATGGTATAACCTTCTAAATTGAATAGTCGCTTTGCTTCGGCGTGAACATTTTCCAATAACAAAACTTTTATTCTGTTTTTGGGATAAGAGATGGCTCTTGGTAATTTCTCTTGGAATAATACTTCGTCAAAGCTGGGCGCTATCGTGTCTGCTTTTGCTGTTACGGATGCTCTGGATACATTTTCAGTAAAGGCATAAAACTTGGCCGCTAATCCCGCTTCTCTTATTTCATAGTCGGTATAGCCATCTCCAATAACATGCACGTCTCCATCAAGCTTCAGTTGTTGCATTAACTTGATTTTACCTTTGTCTTGACTTAAAGGGTTCGCTGTATCACAACCTACAATATTCCCATCTGCATCATATAGAAACGTATTGGCTAATACATGGTCCTCTTTAATTCCATAGTTTTTTACTACAGGAACAATAAATTCTTTAAATCCGGCAGATACGATGTAGATTTGTTCGTTAAACTCTTGAAAGAAGGATTTATTCCGAATAACTGAAGTCGATACTTTGTTTTGTAAAACGTCGATTAAAGCTGTTAAGTGTGAACGATTGGCCCGCACTAATTGCAATCGTTTTTGCAGATTATCCGCAAAAGAACTTTTGCCCTCCATGCCACTATTGGTCAAATCTATGATTTGTTGGATAATCTCTTTTTTCTTAGGATCATTTGCTAATGATATCGCCGCTAATTCATCTAAGGCTTCTACTTGCGTAAAGGTGCTATCAAAATCGATAACGTAATAAATGACTTTTTCAGTCGTCTCCATGATTGTCTTGGTATTCAGTAGTATAAGGAATAACTCGGTGCTTTGCCGATACGGACATGCAATTTCGTAAAATTTACTGTAAAAGGGAAAGGATAGATTCCTTTTTACTCATTGGGTATATAATATGTATAGATGTTAAGTTTCAGCTAGTCAGCTATTTAGTGTAAAACTATCCATACTGTGGAAATATATCTGCTTGTCCAAAAAAAAAGCCTCTGTTTAAGAGGCTTTTTTATCGAATGTTCGTTGAATTATTTCAATTTTAAATCCGTTTGTAATTGTTCAATCTTAGTATCCAATTTGATTTGTACTGCCTCGTACTCTGCCGCTGATGCTAAGGGTTCGTTTACACTAAAATAAAACTTGATTTTAGGTTCTGTACCGGAGGGTCGAGCTGACACCAAGCTGCCATCATCCGTTAAAAATTGTAACACGTTTTCTTTTGGCAAGTGAATTTCTTCTGTTTTTCCTGTTTTTATATTGGTAGCTTTTTGATTCGCATAATCGTACATCCATGCCACCGGAGAACCACTTAAATGAGTAGGAGGGGACTGTCTCAAGTCTGCCATCATTTGCTGTATTTCCTCGGCTCCGGTTTTTCCTTTTTTAGTTAGAGAAATAAGGTGTTCTTTATAAAAGCCAAATTGTACATACATATCAATAAGATTTTCATACAGCGTTTTACCTTGATCTTTTGCATAAGCAGCCATTTCAGCTATGAAGGCACAAGATGCTATAGCATCTTTATCTCTTACTTTGTCCCCAACCAGATATCCATAACTCTCTTCTCCTCCAACAATAAATTGTTCTTTACCTTCCAAGGCTTTTATCAGTGCAGCTATATATTTGAAACCGGTTAAGGTATTATACATTTTTACACCATAAGCTGCTGATATTTTTTCTATCAAACCGGTAGTAACTATAGTTTTTACCGTAAATTCTTTTCCGGTTAATAACTGTTTATTTTTCCATGCTTGTAACATGTACCAAACCAACAAACTACCGGTTTGATTTCCATTTAGCAATTGGAATTCTCCTTTAGGATTTTTAATGGCAATACCAACTCGATCGGCATCCGGATCGGTTGCTAACACTAAATCCGCATCGATTTCTGTAGCTTTTTTAACGGCTAAGCTTAAAGCTTCTTTTTCTTCGGGATTAGGGTAAACAACGGTAGGGAAATTACCATCCGGTGTAGCTTGTTCTTCTACAACCGTAACATTTTCAAATCCAAATTGCTTTAATACTTCCGGTACCAACACGATACCTGTTCCATGTATCGGTGTAAAAACGATTTTTAGATTTTTTTGACGTTGTATCGCTTCAGGTGATACGGATAGTTGAACCAGTTCTTTTATATACACCGCGTCCACTTCTTTACCAATCCGTTCAATCAATCGAGCATCACCACTGAATTTAACATCTTCTACGGAGGTTATTTTTTGTACTTCTTGGATAATGTTTTTATCGTGCGGCGCTATAACTTGAGCGCCATCATTCCAATAGGCTTTGTAGCCGTTGTATTCTTTCGGGTTATGAGAGGCTGTTAATACAACTCCGGAGTGACATCCAAAATGACGTATAGTAAAAGATAATTCAGGAGTTGACCGCAGTGCTTCAAAGAAATACACTTTAATACCGTTTGCTGAAAATACATCCGCCGTTACTTGAGCAAAATAAGGGGAATTATTTCTACTGTCGTGCGCTATGGCAACTTTTAAAGTATCATTAGGGAAATTCTTTTTTAAATAATTAGCTAATCCTTGAGTGGCCATACCTATCGTGTATTTGTTCATACGATTGGAACCTACTCCCATTACACCTCTTAATCCACCGGTACCAAATTCTAAATCCTTATAAAAACTATCAATTAATTCATCTTCTTTCCCTTCTTGTATCCATTGTTCTATGATACGTTTAGTATCGTTATCGTAAGACCCGGTTAACCATTGGTCTATCGTATTTCTGGTACGTTCGTCTGCTTTACTCAATGTGTTGGCTAATGTTGACATATGAAAGTTGAAATTATTTCGTAGTTAATGAAGTTTAAATATAAGGACTAGATTCTTCCTTTGAAAGTGCTCCAGTATATCGAATAAGTATAAAAGAATATATTTGTTTTTCTTGTAACTAATTGGTGTTTACTTAGCTATCTGTTATTGTTCGAAAAAAGGGGCTTTAAGGTTTCAAAAATAACTTAAATACTAGTATTTTCAAGGGTTAATTTTGTATATATGAACTTTAAACAATTAAATAAAGATTTGGAAAAACTGATTCTTAAAAAGAATGAGTTGAATCGATTAACGTATGATGACAAAAACTACGACGATGTAGAAGAGGAATTACACGATTTGGAAGATGACTTTTTAGATAATTTTGGGGATGAATTGGAAAAGGTTTTAAATAAAGTGCATGAAAAAATAGCCGCTGATAGCGATGTATTATTACCCATAGCGTACATCGGTTCCTACTATAAACAAGGAGATAAATTGCCTTCTGGTGGACTCGAATTAGCCATAATGCCGGATCAAGGGGTAATTATTGAAAGCGAAAAATTCCCCGGAAAAAATACTCGATTAATTTTTGGAGTCCATCCGGTTCGATTAATTATAACTCAACAAGAGAAACAAACCATTGTTTGGGAAGAAGGTCAATAACCGACCTTCTCTCGAACTCTATTCAATACCTTGCTCCCAACAGCCCACGCTTTTTCGGCTCCGGATTTTAATTCTCGGTCTATTTCAGTTTTATTTTGCATGAAATAAGTATACCGTTCCCTTTCTTCTGAATATTTAGTCCAAAGTACTTCAAATAATGCTTGTTTCGCATGTCCGTATCCATAGCCTCCTGCCTCATATTTTTGACGCATATCGGCAACTTGATTCGGTTCAGCAACTAAACTGTAGAGTTTAAAAACAGTACAAGTATCCGGTTGTTTGGGAGCTTCTAAAGGTATCGTATCGGTAACTATACTTTTTACTCGCTTTAATAATTCTTTTTCTTCAACAAAAATATCAATATAGTTTTGATAGGATTTACTCATTTTTTGTCCATCGATACCCGGGACCGTCATTACCGATTGTTCCAATTTAACTTGAGGTAAAACAAATGTTTCACCGTAAGTATTGTTAAACGTTTGAGCGATGTCGCGTGCAATTTCTAAATGTTGTATTTGATCTTTACCTACGGGGATAATATCGGCATCATATAATAAAATATCGGCTGCCATCAATACAGGATAGGTGAACAGACCTGCATTAACGTCGGATAATTTATTACTTTTATCTTTAAACGAATGTGCATTCGCTAACATGGGATAGGGAGTAAAGCAATTAAGTATCCAAGCTAATTCACAAACTTGCGGCAAATCCGATTGTTTATAAAATGTATTTTGTTTGGTGTCAAATCCGAAAGCTAGCCAAGCCGCTGCTACGGCATACGTGTTTTCTTGTCGTTTTGGCCCCTCCTTTAATGTAGTTAAAGTATGTAAGTCGGCAATAAAGAAAAAAGAATCGTGTGCCGGGTTTTTCGATAATTCTATCGCCGGTTGTATAGCCCCTAAGATATTACCCAGATGAGGTTTTCCACTACTTTGTATACCGGTTAGTACTCTTGCCATGCTTTATTTTTTTCAAGACATAAAGGTACAGTATTTTTAGATTAATAAAACAATGCCGTTAAGGTAAGATCGATAAACTTATCGGGTAAGAACCTATGCTATCGCATCGTTTTTTATCTAGGTCTTCTTTTGAAAAACTAAAACCAATTCGGTTTTAACTGGACTGCATGAATAAATAAATAAAGCTCTACTAAAAAAGAGTCCCAACCTTTAGGACTTTATTTCATGATAGTATATAAATAAAAGATTATAACAACCTCGATTGGCGTTATAGGGAATAGGATAAAGTAAAAAACTATAGTATCTTTATCCGCTCTAATTATGCAAAAAATACTGTTACTTCTATCTCATACCTTACTTTTCTTAAGCCTACCGCTAAGGGCTAAAGACTCTGTCTTTGTATCCACCGGTGTGATTGAATTTAAAGATACCTTATTACAAGTGGGAACTATCGATGAACAGGGCGGATTAATTACAAAACGATTTGAATTTACAAACCTCGGGCCGGAATGGTTTTTAATGGAAAGTGTAGAGGCTTCTTGTGCCTGTATGATTGCATCTTTTAGTGAAGATTCTATTGCGCCCGGAAGCAAAGGATTTATAGACGTTAGTATTGATCCCTTTAATCGATCCGGTTTGTTTGTAGGTCAAATTAAAGTCGTAGGGAATACTCTTAAAGTTCCGCAACGTCTTTATATCAAAGGATTTGTTCAGGGAGGACGCGTTAAAAATAAATCGATTACTCACCCCACAAAAGGGTTTACGATTGGAAATGTTTGGATTCAAAAAAATTACGTTGATTTTGGCAGTATAAGTACCAAAGATATTCTTTCTAAAGAGATATTAGTGTACAACCATGGTTCAAAGGCGCTTCAATTGATGTCGCACTCCGGACTTCCTATCTATGTTAAAGTGACACTTTCTCCTTCTAAAATCGAATCAGCGGCCTATGCACATCTTAAAATAAGTATTCACCCCAAAGCTATTAACAAATTAGGGTATTGGTCAGAAAGTATAAGCATCTCGATGGACGATGCCTCTGCACCGATAACTATTGTTTTAGCTGCCTCTATTAAAGAATATTTCCCTCCCCTAACTCCGGAAACAGCTGCTACGGCTCCAAAAATAAGTTTGGAAGCGACTCTAATTGATTTTGGTTCGATACTACAAGACCAGCCGGTTACTAAAACAGTTCGAATCACAAATACCGGTATGTCTGACTTACAGATTCGTCAGTTTTCTACTTCTTGTTTATGTATAGAAGTAGATTATGATAAGTCTTTAATAAAACCCGGAGGTTTCATTGAGGTTATTATTATTTATGATACGTCTAATCGCTTGGGAGAAGAATTTAAATACATTAAAATATTTTCTAACGATCCCCTTCAACCTGAAACTTTGGTTCAGCTCAAGTCTAAGATTGTAGAACAACTGCCGCCTAGTCCAACCCAAGGGCAGTAACATTTTTAGGGTGTTCTCGTATAAGATAATGGATAATCATTTCTTATTCTTTTGAGCTACGCATCACAACGGGATACCTTACTTCGTCAAGACTCCAATAAACACTTTGGTTTAATCGTTATTGGTGGCGGTATAACCGGTTGTGGAATTGCTTTAGATGCTCAGTTGCGTGGAATACCGACTCTTTTATTGGAAATGCGTGATATTGCCTCCGGAACGTCGTCTCGGTCTACCAAGTTAATTCATGGTGGGTTACGGTATCTAAAACAATTTGAATTTGGTTTAGTAAGGGAAACCGGAAGGGAAAGAGCTGTCGTTCATCAACTAGCACCTCACATAACTCTGTCCGAGCCAATGTTGCTGCCAATCGTAAAAAATGGTAGTATGTCTAAATTTATCGCAGCAATTGGGACGTGGGTATATGATTATTTAGCGGGAGTGAAGTCTAGAGAGAAACGCAAAGTATTAACGAAGCAACAGACCCTTCAACGAGAACCATTATTAGATGAAACCAAAGTAACCGGTGGGATCTATTATTATGAGTATCGAACAGATGATGCACGTTTAACCGTAGCCTTAGCCAATACTGCCAGGAACAAACAAGCTGCCATACATACGTATATGAAGGTAGTACGCCTGCTTACTCAAAACGATACTATAAAAGGGGTTGTAGCGGAAGATACGTTGACCGGGAAAACGTATGAGTTTTATGGGGAAGTAGTAGTGAATGCCTCAGGACCCTGGGTAGACGAAGTGGATGCATTAGATGTAACGACAGAAAAGGATAAATTATTTTTAACGAAAGGTGTACATATCGTATTACCAAAAGAAAAACTACCTATACATCAAGCAGTGTATTTTGATGTGGGGGATAATCGAATGGTCTTTGCGATTCCCAGAGAAGGCAAGACCTATGTAGGGACTACGGATACAGCGTTTACCGGTGATAAACAAGAACCGGGAATAACGGAGGAAGATAAAACCTATTTAATCGAAGCCGTAATGAAAATGTTTCCTAGCCTTTCCTTAAAGGTGTCAGATATAGAAAGTTTTTGGTCCGGGTTACGACCCTTGATTCGCGATAAAAAACAAAAATCTCCCTCAGCGATTTCGAGAAAAGATGAAATTTTTATTTCCTCAAAAGGGTTGATTACAATTGCAGGGGGAAAGCTAACCGGTTATCGAAAAATGGCAGAACGTGTAGTGGATATTGTAGCAAAAAAAGTTTCATCAAAGTATATTCTTTCTGTTTGTACTACAGATCGCTCAATTTTATGTGGAGGGGATCTAATGAAATTAGGAGGACTGCGGTGGCATGTACAACGGGAATTATTAAACTATAAGGCAGCGGGTATTCCGGAAGACATCGCAGATCGCATCATACGAGTGGCAGGGTCTAATAGCTTTAAATATTTGAAAAGTTATCAGTTATTACCTAAATCTTTAGAGTCTATTGATGCACCTAAATGGCTTAAAGCCTGGATATTTTTTTGTGACCAATACGAAATGATTTGCCTACCGGAGGATTTTGTAGTCCGTAGAACGGGCTCTATCTACTTCCATATTAATGAGATTAAACCTTATCAAGAAGCTATTTTAGAGTGTTTTTGTGTCCTTCATCAATGGGACGTAGCTAGGATGGTTCAGCAACGAAAAGCTCTACAAGCCCTTTTTCAAGTATAAATTAGGGTAATCGGTTATAATTCCATCTACCCCTTTTTCAATCCAATATTCCATTATTTCGATTTGATTAATAGTCCATGGAATTACTTGTATCCCCATTTTATGAGCTAATTGAAGGTCATAGAGTGTCAACTGATCAATATCCGGGCTATACACATCCGGTTTAAAACTCAAGCACGAGAGATTATATGTTAAGTCTTTACCATTTTCACTTAACATAGACAATCGTTGGCTTGGATACTGTAAATGCAAATATTCCAATACGCGATAATCAAAGGATTGGATAAGGGTTTGGGCATGGATGGAATATTGATTTACTTTATTCATTACACATTCACAAAAATTTTCAACAGAGGGATGGTAAATCAAATCGCCCTCGGGTAGACTTTTAATTTCTATATTAAATCGAATCTCTTTTTTTTGCTTTAACGCTAGCGTCACCACTTCCTCTAATAAGGGTTTGGTTGCTGCTACCTTTTTTTGATTCGGGAAACGGGGGTGGGGTTTAAGTCCAACATCAAATCGTTGTGTTTCCTCAAAAGTCATTTCGTAAATATTGTAATGAAGATCTTCTCCGGGAGGAATCCATTGTCCATTTGGTAATGTTGTGATTTCACTATTAAAATAGGGCTCATGCGAAAGTAGCACGTGTCCATCTTTGGTTATGGCCAAATCGAACTCCAATGTTGTAACACCTAACTGTAAAGCGTACTCCATAGCGATTAACGTATTTTCAGGAAATAGACCTCTACATCCTCTATGACCCTGTATATCCATATATGTAAGGAAATCGATAATTTTAAACACATCAATTTACTATATTATTCGTAACTTATAGATATGAAATCGACACTATTCTATCGATACCAATATTTAATTGTAGTAGTATTGTTGGGTATGCTTTCGCTTACTCCGGTTAAAGAAAGTAGACAAACTACAGAGCTTCCCCAATGCGATACTCTTTCCGGTCACACAATGGAAGATCAGGATAGTGCTTTTTATTTTGCATTTAAAGCCTATACGAATTATATAAAAAAAACAAAAGATACATTAGAATACATTGCAATAGCAGATTTTACAAAACCGTCCTCCCAAAAACGATTTTATATTGTTCATATGCCCACTGAATCTGTACTGATGACTACTTATGTAACCCATGGTAAACACAGTGGAAGAGATAGTACGGTTCAATTTTCTAATGAACCTAACTCCGGAAAAACAAGTCTGGGTTTGTATAAAATAGAAGGCACTTATCTGGGATGTCATGGCAAATCTATTTACTTAGAAGGCTTAGATCAACATTTTAATCATGCAGCCAAACAGCGAAATATTGTTATGCATACTGCCGCTTATGCCGATGTTTCCGTGATTTCTGTTTTAGGACGCTTGGGCAAAAGTTTAGGTTGTCCGGTATTACCGGAAAAAGATTATCTGGATGTCGTACAATATTTACCAAATAATGCATTGTTATTTCATTATTATCCGGATGCTCATTATTTGGCAAATTCTGTTTGGTTGCGTTAATTAGAGGTTGAATCTCTAGATGATATGTCGTATTTAAAATATATATGTTTTATTTCTATTCTTTTTATCTTTTTTTCTTGTGAAGAAACAAAAAAACTACAGGATGCCGATGGGGAAGATACACTTACAAAAGGGGCCACCCTATCTTCTACATGGGTGAAAAAACAACTCTATGTATATTTACAATTAGATTCCCTAAAGGAGAGGCAAACAGATTCCATTTTATCTTCTATTTATTCTCATAACGCCTACCATCCCTTTTGGTCTGATTCTCTAAAACGTGAAGTTGTTATAAATTGGTTGGATTCCTTATATTTTGAAGGTTTACAACCCCAACAATATGATCTTGAATCCTTACGCAGTAAACATCAAAAATGGATCGAGTTAGAGGATTCTCTTCGAGCCGACTGGGAAGTAAATGCGACCCGTCAAATTATACGAGCGGTGCTTCATCAATGGTATGGAAAAACAAACCCTCGTAGCATTTTTGACGATTGGGCATACCAAGAAACCATACTACCACTACCGATAACCCAAACCGATTGGATGTATTTCTTTAAAAAAAATTTAGGAGCCGTATTACCTAAGATAAGACCGACACATCCCATTTATTCTAGTTTAAAACAACAATTGTTTCGTTTGAAACAATGGGAGAAAAAAGGAACCTTTCAATTAGCAACCATTACTACTTCAAAGAAGAAATTAAAATTAGGGGATATAGATTCCAGTGTTTATCTTATTAAAAAAAGATTGTTAAACGTAGGTTTATTTCAACAACAAAATATAAATGACACCTTCGATCTCGCCCTTCAACGGGCAGTCCGAATATTTCAGAAGCATATTTTGCTTACGCCGACGGGTGTAATAGATCGAACTACGTTAAATCGATTAAATTTTTCAAAAGAAGATTTTTACAGAATCATCATCGTGAATATGGAACGATGCCGTTGGCTGTTAAAAGGAAAACTTCCCGATGAATTTATTTTAGTGAATATTGCAGATTATACATTGACCTATAGTAAACAAGATTCGATTTTATTCCAAACCGCAGTGGTAGTGGGTAAAGATCAACACGAGACGCCTTTGTTCACATCCAAATTAACTACAGTGGAATTAAATCCCTATTGGACTGTTCCCGTATCGATTGCAACAAAGGAGATATTGCCTAAATTAAAACAAGATCCCTCTTATTTGCGCCGGCATAATATGAAGTTGTATCAAGGTGGTAAAGAAGTAATGGTTCGAAATTTTTCTGCTTACAAAGAGTCCTATTTTCCTTTTACCATTCGACAAGAACCAGGAAAAGACAATGATTTAGGGCTGGTTAAATTTTTATTTCCTAATCCCTATAGTATTTACTTTCATGATACACCGGCAAAGTGGATTTTTTCATTAGATCAACGAAATTTTTCTCATGGATGTATACGAGTTCAAAACCCCTTGGCATTTGCGGAAGTATTGCTGAAGGAAGAGGGTTACAACAGATCTCGTATCGATAAAATCATACAATCGGAGAAAAACCATGCTGTGCGCTTAAAAAAAAGAATCCCAATTTATATTGTCTATTGGACCTTTAAGTTGGTTAAAGGAGAAGAATATTTTATGTATGATATTTACGGGCGAGATAAAAAAATTCTTAAAGCCTTGATGAACTAAAAAATAAAAACCGGAGAGCAAGGTGGGGAACCTACATCTCTCCGGATCTTTCAACCAGCTATGGAATCTTAAATGCTATTATATATTCAATATCGTTTAATTAAAGAGGAACTCAGAATAGCTTTACTTGTATACTTGAATATGGATTCTAAATAAAGCTCTTTCATCCATGAAGTAAAACCGGTTTGGTTTTAACTATAAGACGTTGTTTGGTATTAGTAAAGGTAAAGTCTATTAGTACAATAGGCTTACCATTTCAAATATCAACTTTTTTAAATAGGAAAGGGAAGGTATTAGATGAAGGAAGAGGGAACGTCGATTAACGTCTCTTTTTAACCTGTTTTTTCGGGAAGGATTTTTTTTCGTGAAAAGCGCCTTTAAAGGTAGGGTCAGCTAATCGTTTAAGGGCATCTAACTGACGGTTCATTTCTTGCTGTTCTTCCCAAGGGGTAGGCGGGGTGTCTACGGCTTGTGGAAGTGCCAGTAAAGGTAATTTCATTTTTATGATGGCTTCTATTTTTTCCAGATGGTGTATGTCGATTGGGTTTATCATAGTTATTGCTGTACCTTTTCGAAACGCGCGACCGGTTCTGCCGATACGGTGTACATAATCATCGTATACTAAAGGAACGTCAAAGTTTATTACATGGCTGACTTCGTCAATGTCAATTCCGCGTGCAGCAACATCTGTCGCCACTAATATCCGAACTTTCCCTTCTCGGAATAATTGGACTGCATTCATTCGACTGTTTTGCCCTTTATTTGCATGAATAGACCGACAAGAGGACGTACCATAGGCTTTTTGTATTAAGGCTTCTACGATATCTGCATTTTTTCGAGTACGAACAAATAGAATAACTTTGGTAAACGTCTCTTTTTGATCCAACAAATAAGACAGTAAGTTTAATTTAGTTTGTAGGTTACTCGTTTCATACACTAATTGTGTGATGGTAGAGGCGGGAGTAGCTTGTGGCGTAATTTCGATTTTCATCGGAAATTCTAAAAATTCAGCTGTTAGTTGTTCTACTCGAGCGGATAAAGTAGCCGTAAATAATAAGTTCTGACGCTTTCTGGGTATAACTTCTAAAATGTTTCGAAGTTGAGGCATGAATCCCATATCCATCATCTTATCTGCTTCATCCAATACCAATGTTTTTAACTCTTTAACCAATAAAATTTCTTTACTGTAAAGCTCCAAAAATCGACCGGGAGTAGCGATGACGATGTCTACCCCGGCTTCAATTTGTTCTATTTGTGTTTTTGGTCCTATGCCTCCATATATAGGGACAATTCTTAAGTCTGTGTATTCTGAAAACTGTTGACAAACCTGAGCTATTTGTAAAACTAATTCTCTTGTTGGCAAAAGAATTAGGGCTCTAGGCATGCTGCCTTGTTTGTAATTTAATTTTCGAAGTAAAGGTAAAACGTAGGCAGCAGTTTTTCCGGTGCCGGTTTGAGCTATGCCTATAATGTCATGACCAGCAAGGATTTGCGGTATGCACTTTTCTTGGATCTCAGTGGGTTCGGTATAACCTACATTCTGGATGGCAGATAAAAGTTGTCTGTTTAGTTTTAAATCTTCGAAATTCAACTTGGTCGATTGTGTTTAGGACTGTAACTTTAGGCTAAATTATTATAAGAACTATGTCAACCATAAAGATAAGTAATGCAAATATAGTAAATGAAGGTAAGATTGAAGTAGGGGATGTGTGGATTGAAGGCGCTTTTATTAAAGAGATAGGTAAAATCAACAAAATAGCTGAAAAGAACATCGATGCTACTGGAAAATATCTTTTGCCCGGGGCTATCGATGATCAAGTTCACTTTAGAGAACCGGGATTAACACATAAAGGTTCCATTTATTCTGAAGCTAGAGCAGCAGTGGCCGGCGGTGTTACCTCGTTCATGGAAATGCCCAATACTAAACCTTCTGCTGTTACGGCGGCTTTATTGGAAGATAAGTATGCCATTGCAAGCGAAAAAAGTTTAGCCAATTATTCGTTTTTTATGGGTACTACGAATACCAACCTAAGCGATTTATTAAGTGTAGATTATACTAAAGTTTGTGGCGTAAAAATTTTTATGGGTTCATCTACAGGGGATATGTTAGTAGACAACCCGGAGGCCTTAGAAGGTATTTTTTCAGAAGTTAAAGCCATTATTGCTGTTCACTGCGAGGAAGATCCAATGGTGAAAGCAACATATGAAATCTTTAAAGAAAAGTATGGGGAAGAACAACTGAAGCCCTATATGCACCCACTGATACGCAGTGAGGAGGCTTGTTATGCTTCGTCTTCCAAAGCAGTAGCGTTAGCTCAAAAATACGGAACCCGTTTGCATATTTTACACATATCAACAGCAAAAGAACTGGAACTTTTTAAAAATGATATACCATTAAAAGAAAAGAAAATAACTGCAGAGGCTTGTATTCACCATTTATGGTTTTCGGAGGAAGATTATGCCAGTAAAGGGAATTTTATTAAATGGAATCCGGCTGTTAAAAAAGCATCCGATAGAGAGGCAATTTGGAAAGCAGTTTTGGATGGTAGAATTGATGTGATAGCAACCGACCATGCCCCCCATACACTGGAAGAGAAAGAAGCTGCGTATTACAAAGCGCCATCCGGCGGACCTTTGGTACAACATAGTGTGCAAGCAATGGTTCAGGCATACCAAATGGGGAAAATATCGTTAGAAATGGTCGTTCAAAAAATGGCTCATAATGTGGCCGATTTATTCCAAATAGATAGGAGGGGATATATACGTCCGGATTATTATGCTGATTTGGTATTAGTAGATTTAAAAAGGCCCTATACGGTTCATAAATCAAATCTACTCTATCATTGTGGTTGGTCTCCATTAGAAGGAGTGACCTTCCAAAATACAATTGTAGATACTTTTGTATCAGGTCATTGGGCTTTTCATGAGAATAGCTTAGACGAAAGTGTAAAAGGACAACGACTTTTTTTTGATAGAAAATAATCTATCAATTTGTATTTTAAAAAGCGAAAATGTAGTTTTGCATCCCTTAGTTGATGAACATCGACTCAAAACGGTGGTTGTAGCTCAGTTGGTTAGAGCACCAGATTGTGGTTCTGGGGGTCGTGGGTTCGAACCCCATCATCCACCCTTAAATCCCGAATATTTTATTCGGGATTTTTTATTTCCCTCTTCGCTCTTTCCATAATTGTTGAAACGATTTTGGAGCCACCTCTATCACTTCTCGACGTTTACTCCAAGTATGTTTGAAGATTTGATGTAGTAAAAAGTTTTTAATGGTAGAGCCCGGCATATTCATTAGACTTCTATTTTTCATCGCTCTAACCCATAACTTAAACCCTACTTTTTCTGACGTTGTGGTTAAGCCATTTTTAACGCTTTGATTTCTATTAAGCAATAATAAACTATGTATATCAATCTTAACCGGACAGACACTCGTACAGGCACCACATAAAGAACTGGCATAGCTCAGGTGTTTAAATTCTTCCATACCTTTAAAGTGAGGTGTTATCACCGATCCTATAGGACCGGAGTACGTTGTGTTATACGTGTGGCCTCCAATATTCCGATAGACCGGGCAAGCGTTTAAACACGCTCCACAGCGAATACAACTTAGAGCTTGCCTTTTTTCGACATCGGCTAATAACTCCGTTCTGCCATTGTCCAATAACACCACGTACATCTCCTCCGGTCCATCACTTTCACCGGTTTGACAAGGGCCTGTAAAAATAGTATTGTAAACAGTTACTTGTTGACCTGTTCCACTTTGAGCTAACATGGGCCAAAATAAGCCTAAGTCCATCATACTTGGGATAAGTTTTTCAATCCCAACAATGGCTATATGTGTTTTAGGAAATGTAGTGGATAAACGAGCATTCCCTTCGTTTTCCGTAACCGCTATCCCTCCAATATCAGCTATTAGGAAATTCCCTCCGGTAATACCAACCTCAGCTTCCAAATATTTATTCCGTAATATTCTTCGCGCAGTAAGCGTGAGCTCTTGTGCATCGTCGGTATAAGGTATCGCTAGTTTTTCATGAAATAAGTCTGAAATATCTTTCCTAGACATGTGCATAGCCGGTGTTACAATATGGTAAGGCTTTTGTCCGGCTAGTTGAACGATGTATTCTCCTAGATCCGTTTCTACTGCTTCCATCCCTTTACTTTCCAGATATTCGTTAAAGTGAATCTCTTCAGACGTCATAGTTTTAGACTTGACAACACAAGTCGTTTTCTTCTCTGTCAGTATTTTGTCAATTTCTTTTAAGGCTTCTGCAGCATCAGAAGCCCAAATAACTTTTCCCCCATTTTTTGTAAAATTACTTTCAAACTCCAATAAATATTTATCTAAGTTCTCTACTATTTGGGCTTTTAAATAATTTGCTCGCGAACGACCTAGCTCATGATTAGAAAACTGCTGCATACCATTTTGAACGGCAGCATTATATTTCCCAATATTGAAGTTAATTTTTCTACGATGTTCTGCATCAAAGGCTTTAACATCGGCTTCCTGGAGAAATTGAGAAGAAGTTTCCATATTATTTTTTAACATCTAACTGGATTCTTTGTTCAGCGTTGGCTAATTTCCAAGCGGTCGTATATACAAGTCGTGTGATCCACATCATCTTTGTAAAGTCAATTTTCTCTACCGTATCCGTTGGTTGATGGTAATCTTTGTGCACCCCACAAAAATAAAATATTACAGGAATACCATTTTTGGCAAAATTGTAATGGTCTGATCGGAAATAAAAGCGGTTGGGATCATCGGTTGTATTATATCGGTAATCTAAAAGTAAATTTTCAGATTCTCTATTGGCTTGTTCATTGATTTCATGTAATGCTGACGAAAGACGATTACTTCCAATAATATAGACGTATTTACTATCCGTATGTAAAGTGTCCATCCTGCCAATCATGTCGATATTTAAATTGGCTACAGTATTGGATAAAGAAAATAGTGGTTTATCCGTATAATATTCAGACCCCATCAATCCTTTTTCTTCTGCCGTTACGGGCATAAATACAATACTTCTTAATGGTCGGTGGCCTAAGTTAGCCGCTATTTGAAAGGCTTGAGCAATTTCTATCAAGGCTGCAGTACCACTTCCATCGTCATCTGCACCATAATAAATTTGATTGTTTTCTATACCCAAATGGTCATAGTGCGCCGTAAGAATAATAACTTCCTCCGGATAAAGAGATCCCGGTATGTAAGCAATCACATTTTCTGTAGGTAATTTTTTTTCAATAACTTTTACCTGAGCTGTAATTTGATTCTTTTTAAAGGGGTATTTTGAGCTACGTTGTGCTAAACCGGTTGTATATTGAAGTAATTTAGCATTGGTAGTTTTAACTAATGCTGCAGCCATCGAAGGTGGAATAAAAAAAGCACTCGCTCTTTTTTTGTGTGTAAAACCAATGACCGGTTGATTCAAATGATCCTTAATGCTATACAATCGTTTATAAAATTCTTCATCTGTTTTACCGGTTACAAAAAACACAGCGGATGCTCCTTTATTTAAGGCAACCTGCGCTTTTGCACGCCAATCGTTAGCCCAATAGGAACTTTCTTTTGTACCGGTAAGTAAAGATTTTCCATCTTTAAAGGGTTCTCCCGGAAATAGAATCACCGCTTTTGATTGAACATTAAGTCTAGTATAATCTGAATAGTTTGGATCGTCTATACCATATCCGGCAACTACAATTTCCATTGTCGTCAGTTCAGGAAGTTGAATATCGCCGTATGCATAAAAATCCTTTAAAAAGATGTAATCTTTTTGACTGGATTGAAGGATTACTTTCTCCCATCTTTTTTCAACTAACTCCATAGGTTGATAATAAGGAGCGGTTTTATTCTCGGGATTTCCGGGCATCAATCCTATGGATTGAAATTGTTGGGCTAAATAAGCTGCGGCTTTATGTTGGCCTGTCGTTCCGGTTCCGCGACCGGCAAAAGAATCGGAAGCGAGTATATGTAAATGCTGAGATAAATCGGAAGATTGAATAGACGATAAACCTGCTGAAAAAGCAGATTGACTATTTACTTCATAAATTAGTATTATACAGACAAATATAGAACCGAGAATACGAGTTAGAGAAAGGTGCACCATACAGCCACAATTTACCAAAAAACAGGGAAAGCACCCAAACTATTATTTTTCCACACCTCAGTGTAGCGTTCAGCATGTAGCCGTTGCTTTTTGTACCTTTGATATAGATTATTCCAAGGATTCTACAGAACAAAGTCCACCGGTTTCTTTGTTAATGATATTACCATTCTATTGACCTCATGCGTACTTCACTTCACCAACAATCGTATTTTGTAGATCGCCATAACGGTATCGATGCATCCGCTCTTTCGGAAATGTTACCGCTGATAGGTGTTGCTTCTTTAGATCAATTAATTGAGGAAACGGTTCCGGCTCCTATTCGTTTAAAAAAGGCATTGAAGGTTACACAACCCTTGACGGAGCAAGCCTTTTTGAAGCAATTCAAAATGTTACTGTCTAAAAACAAACTATACCGTTCGTTTATTGGTCAAGGTTATTATAATACCTATACACCAACTGTTATACTCCGTAATATATTAGAAAATCCAGGTTGGTATACCGCCTATACTCCATATCAAGCAGAAATCGCTCAAGGTCGTTTAGAGATGTTGATTAACTATCAAACAATGGTAACGGAATTGACCGGAATGGAAATCGCCAATGCATCTTTGTTGGATGAGGCCACAGCAGCAGCAGAAGCAATGAATCTGCTTCATTCATTAAGAAAAGGAAAAAGGAAAGATGCACATGTTTTCATAGTATCCTCCGGTACGTTTGCTCAAACTATTGATGTCTTAGAAACAAGAGCAGAGCCTCTAGGTATAAAAATTAAAATAGTAGATCCTCATTCTATTGACTACTCCGATCCAGCCATATTTGGGGTATACCTTCAGTCTCCGGATAATGTGGGTGTAGTTAGAGATTATACTGATTTGATTGCTCAAGCTCATGCACAGGATGTATGGGTGGTTTTTGGTACAGATTTATTAGCTTGTTTATTGTTGAAGTCTCCGGGAGAAATGGGGGCTGATATTGTAGTGGGATCCTCCCAACGTTTTGGTGTACCTATGGGATATGGTGGTCCTCATGCCGGTTTTTTTGCTGCAAAAGAGGAGTATAAACGATTATTACCGGGTAGAATTATAGGTGTAAGTATTGATGCGCAGGGTAAAAAAGCATATAGAATGTCACTTCAAACTCGGGAACAACATATCCGTAGAGAAAAGGCAACGTCTAATATTTGTACTGCTCAAGTATTACTATCGGTTATGGCAGCTGCTTATGCGGTTTATCATGGTCCCAAAGGTCTTCAAACAATAGCCCTTCGAACACATGCTTATGCCAGTGCATTAAAGCAATTATTACTATCTATTGGAGTAGATGTTTTGGAGTCATCCTATTTTGATACTATTACATTTAATGAAAAAGATCGAATACTATCCATAAAAGACCAAGCAGAGGCGCTTCATTTGAATTTTAGATATACGGACTCTACGGTATCTATATCGATGGATGAAACTACTTCGATGGAGGATTTAACTTCTATCGTTTCGGTAATGGAATCGGTGATGAATAAAAAAGTGTCAGCCGAACTTTGGGATACCATTCAAGAACAAGAGATACAATTGCCTAAGAGTTTACAAAGAACATCTTCCTATTTAACGCATCCTGTTTTCAATTCGCATCATGGGGAACATGAAATGTTGCGTTATTTAAAACATTTAGAGAATAAAGACTTATCGTTGGTACATTCTATGATTTCTTTAGGTTCTTGTACCATGAAGTTGAATGCTACCACAGAAATGATTCCGGTGACTTGGCCGGAAGTGGGGCAATTGCATCCATTTGTTCCTAAATATCAAGCGGAAGGTTATGCTGAAATGATAGAGCAATTAGAATCTTGGTTAAAAGAAATCACCGGTTTTGCCGGTGTATCCTTACAACCGAATTCAGGTGCACAAGGAGAGTATGCCGGCTTGTTAGTTATTCGGGCCTATCATAAATCCAGAAACGATGCACACCGAAACATTGCGCTCATACCTTCTTCAGCTCACGGAACCAATCCGGCAAGTGCTGTAATGGCCGGTATGCAAGTAGTCATAGTGGCCTGTGATGCTAATGGAAATATTGATGTAGCGGACTTGAAAGCTAAGGCCGACCAACACGCAGAAAATTTATCTTGTTTAATGGTAACGTATCCTTCTACTCATGGAGTATTTGAAGAAAGTATAATTGATATATGTGCTTACATACATTCCAAGGGAGGTCAAGTGTATATGGACGGTGCCAATATGAATGCACAAGTAGGTTTAACGTCTCCGGCTACAATAGGTGCTGACGTTTGTCACTTGAATCTGCATAAAACATTTTGTATTCCACACGGTGGAGGTGGTCCGGGAGTAGGTCCTATCGGAGTTGCGGCGCACCTTGCTCCTTTTTTGCCCGGACATAAAGTAGTTACAACGGGTGGTGCATCAGCTGTATCCGCTGTGTCGGCTGCTCCTTGGGGGAGTGCGAGTATACTTCCGATTTCTTACGCGTACATATCTATGATGGGGGGCGCAGGTTTAACGGATGCAACTAAATATGCTATACTAAATGCAAATTATATGAAAATGCGCTTACAAGAACATTTCCCTATTTTATATACCGGGAAAAATGGTCGATGTGCGCATGAGTTTATATTAGACTGTCGAGAGTTTAAACATAGTGTAGGAATAGAAGTTGAAGATATAGCGAAACGCCTGATGGATTATGGTTTTCATGCTCCTACAGTGTCGTTTCCGGTTGCCGGCACGCTTATGATTGAACCTACAGAATCAGAATCCAAAGAAGAACTAGATCGTTTTTGCGATGCATTAATTTCAATCCGCGAAGAAATCAGAGAGATAGAATTAGGGATTTCTGATAAAAGCAATAATGTATTAAAACATGCGCCGCATACAGCAGAGGTGGTTATGATGGAGAATTGGAATCGCCCGTATTCTAGAGAGAAAGCAGCATTTCCATTGCCCTATGTGCGTCAATTTAAATTTTGGCCTTCTGTAAGTCGAATCGATAATGCGTATGGAGACCGGAATCTATATTGTGCTTGTATACCAGTGAGTGAATATGCACAATCAGACGTTGTAATATCATAAGTATGGAATGGATCACTCAACCTTGGCCGTGGTATGTATCCGGTCCTTTACTTGGACTCATGGTTCCGCTGTTATTATATGTAACCAATAAACCCTTCGGGGTTTCGTCTAATTTCAGACATGTTTGTGCTATATTCAGTCCTAAAAGCATTTCTTTTTTTCAATATGATTGGAAAAAAGAAATATGGAATATGGTGCTTCTGGCGGGTACGATAGCCGGCGGTTGTATCGCACATCTCTTTTTATCTCCAAGTCTATCTTTAACGTTAGAGGCCCAGCAAACCTTGTTAGCAGAAGGAATTCCGTATGAAGGTGATTTATTTCCGACGTATTTGTTTTCTTGGGAAAGTTTATTGACTGTTCGAGGTTGGATAATGATGGTTGTAGGTGGTTTTTTAGTAGGTTTTGGTACCCGCTATGCAAACGGTTGCACCTCCGGTCACGCAATAATGGGGCTTTCCATGTTGAATGTAAATTCGTTGATAGCAGTTATTGGATTTTTTATTGGTGGTTTATTGATGACGTATTTAGGTTTACCTTATATCCTATAGTTGTATGAAATATTTAAAATTCTTTATTATCGGGATGTATTTTGGAGTTGTTCTAACAAAAGCCGAAGTATTATCTTGGTACAGAATACATGAAATGTTTCTATTTCAAAGTATTCATATGTTCGGAATAATAGGCTTAGCCGTTGTGACGGGTGCCCTTAGTATTTTTATCATCAAACGATGGAATATAAAAGCATTAGGGGGCGAGGACATTAACATAGTTAAAAAGGATTACCATAAAGGACTTTTACCCGGAGGTATAATTTTTGGTTTGGGATGGGCATTAACAGGGTCTTGTCCGGGGCCTATGTTTGCCTTATTAGGGAATGGATACAGTGTCGTTCTGGTTATTGTTTTATCTGCCATAGCAGGGACTTTTGTATATGGACTCGTGCGGAATACATTACCCCATTAAAAAACATTATCATCTCATGATGGTTATTGTCTCATGAGACTTGCACCTTTACTATTAGTACTATTTGTGGCGTGTCAGAACCATCTATCCGATAATTCTATTTTTCCTGAATATACACCGGGTAGTATTTCAATGTTGTGCTTAGGGGATTCGTATACAAAAGGTGAAGGCATTAACCTATTACAATCCTTTCCATATAGCTTAAAAGATACGCTGCAAACGTCAGGTTTTATAGTCGATACTCTTAAAGTAATTGCGCAGACGGGGTGGACTACTGCTAATTTAAAACAAGCCATAGAACAAGAGGCTTTACCGGATACGTTTGATTTGGTAACACTTTTAATAGGTGTGAATAATCAGTATCAAGGTAGGGCGCTAGAGGAATACGAAGTAGAGTTTAAAGAATTAGCTGAACAAGCTATAGGATTTGCAAAGGGAAATAAAAACAGGGTGATGGTTATATCCATTCCGGATTATGGGTACACGCCGTTTGGACAATCGAATCAAACGTCCATTACAGCTGCTATTAATCTTTTTAACGCTTCGAATAAACGCCTCTCTGATTCAATAGGTTTAACGTATATAAATATTACCGATATCACCCGTTATGGTTTAGTACATCCGGATTTAGTCGCAACGGACAACCTACACCCTTCCGGTATTTGTTATCAATTATGGGTAAATAGAATGTTGCCTATAGTGAAAGAAAAATTAAGTAAACCATAAATCCACGGTGTTCTAATGAGTATAATAAAACCTAACCAATCCCTATTTATATTGGTGCAAAGGCTCTTTACAGAGTACTTTTTTTAAATGAACTAAACCAGTTAGGTATTAGTTATTCGATTTTGAATTTTAATTAAAGAAGTAATGTTCGATCCGCTAATTGGTATTCCTTTTCTATATTGGATGCTAAAACAATAGTTCTTTGATGGAATAGTTTTTTTATTTCTTCTTCGTACCATTTAATACCTTGAGCATCCAAGTAGGAGGTAGGTTCGTCCAAAAATGTAATGGCTGCCGCTGTTCTAAACGCTATACCCAATTTTAATCGTTGTTTCATTCCGGAGGAAAAAAAACGAATTTCTTTATGAATGGAACCCGGTATTCCAGCATAGGATAAAAAGTCTTTTGAGTTGGTGAAATCTCCAACCCGTAGTGAAAAATGCCAGCTTAAAAATTCATCCACAGTTAATTCTTCTATTAACTCTTGGTAAGGGGCAACATAGGTACATTGAAGTACAGCAGAAGATAGAGAGAGGATTTTATTATCGGAAGTAATGTAGGATAGACTTCCCGTAGTAGGAACTAATAAAGAAGCTAAAAGTTGAAGAAGCGTAGATTTACCTGAACCATTAGTTCCGATAAGAGCTACGCATTCTGTTGATTCTATGGTTAAGGTTTGCGGTGAAATAATCCAATCCCTATGGAATCGTTTACTGATATTTTCCGCATGAATTTTCATTAGTCTAAGCCTTTCATGATTCCTCTATCGGAGTTATTCATGAAATTAATAATTTCATCTCTTTCTTTTGAGGGAGGGAAATTTACTTCTAAATAATCTAATGCTTGTGAATTGTTATACCCTTTTAAATAGATAACACGATAGATCTCTTGAATCTCATTGATTTTCTCATTACTAAAACCTCTTCTTCTCAGACCAACGGAGTTGATACCACAATACCCTAGAGGTTCACGTCCGGCTTTGGTAAATGGAGGTACATCTTTACGCACCAAAGAACCCCCGGAAATCATAACATGAGCGCCTATTCTACAGAATTGATGGATCGCACTTGTTCCGGATATGATAGCATGATCGTCTATTGTAACATGACCCGCCACTTGAACTGCATTAGCTAATATGACATTATTTCCAACAACACAATCGTGTGCAATATGTACATAAGCCATAATCAAGCAATGACTACCGACTACCGTTTTGTATTTATCTTTTGTTCCTCTACTGATGGTAACGCATTCTCGAATTACAGTATGGTCACCAATGACGGTCGTAATTCCGGAAATTACAGCTCCGGGAAATATTTTACAGTTTTTCCCGATTCGCGCCCCTTCCATAATGGTTACGTTAGGCCCTATCCAAGTGCCTTCTCCGATTTCTACATTTTTGGAAATGGTTGTAAATGGTTCTATTACTACGTTCTGAGCAATTTTAGCTTCAGGATGGATGTAGGCTAAGGGTTGGTTCATGACTATTTTTTTCGAACAATACTGGCAGTTAAAGTTGCTTCACAAACAAGGTTATTTCCAACAAAAGCTTGGCCTTGCATTTTTGCAATTCCTCTTTTCATAGGGCCTAATAACTCACATTTAAAAATAAGGGTATCACCCGGTACCACCATACGTCGGAATCGAGCGTTATCTATACTTAAAAAGTAAGTCCAATAGTTTTCTGGATCAGGTACCGATTGCATGATGAAAACTCCCCCGGTTTGAGCCATTGCTTCTATTTGTAGTACGCCCGGCATTACCGGATTTCCCGGGAAGTGACCTTGAAAAAAGGGCTCATTTATGGTAACATTTTTTACTCCTATAATTAAATTTTCATCCATATGGATGATTTTATCAACCAATTTAAACGGATAGGTGTGTGGTAATATTTTGTAAATCTGATTGACATCTAAAAGGGGCGCCATGTTGGGGTCATAGGCCGGAGCATTTTGCCTGGAATCCATCATTACACGTTTTAATTTTTTGGCAAAAGCTACATTGGAGGCATGACCCGGTCGAGCAGCCATAATTTGACCTTTCATGGGACGACCAACTAAAGCTAAATCCCCCACAACGTCTAACAGTTTATGACGAGCGGGTTCGTTTTTATATCGAAGTTCAATATTGTTTAGTATGCCTTCTTTTTTTACTTCTACTTTTTCTTTGCCAAAAAGTTTTGCTAAATGATCTAACTCGTCATCTTTAACGATTCGGTCTACTACTACAATAGCATTATTTAAATCGCCCCCTTTGATTAAATTTTGTTTGTGCAACATTTCGAGTTCATGTAAAAAACAAAATGTTCTACAAGACGAAATTTCTTTCGAGAATTGTGAAATGCTATTGAGAGTAGCATGTTGACTTCCTAATACTGGAGAGTTGTAATCTACCATTACAGTTACTCTGTAATCATCTAAAGGTAATGCAGCTAATTCAATATTTTTATCCGGATCACTAAAGAAAACTCCGTGTGGAATTTCAAAGAAATTACGTAAGGCATTTTGTTCTTCTAAGCCTACTTCTTCTAAAACTTGTATAAAAGGGAGAGAACTTCCATCCATGATAGGAATTTCAGGCCCATCCAGTTGAATTAATATGTTGTCTATTTGTAACCCTACTAATGCGGCGAGAACATGTTCAACGGTATTCACACGAGCACCATTTTTTTCAATAGAAGTTCCTCTGGAAACGTCTACTACATTATCGACATCAGCTTCTATGATTTGTTGATTTTCTAAATCTACTCGTTGGAATTTTATGCCGTGATGAATCGCTGCAGGCAAAAAAGTCATATTTACTTGTGCTCCTGTATGTAAGCCTACACCGGATACTTTTACCGGAGCCTTAATAGAATGTTGTTTGGTATACATTTTTGGGATTTCTTTCCTTCAATTTAGCGTTGCAAATGTACTATTTTTTCTTCCAATTCCTCAATACGCTTTTGTAGTTCGGGAAGTTTACGATACACGACAAATGATTTTAGGAAGTCGCTTTTATCCATACCGGGTGAACCTAGCCACACCGTTCCTTCTTCCGTTACACTTCGACCGATTCCGGCTTGAGCACCTACTGTTGTTTTATTGGCTAATGAAATATGTCCTACTATACCAACTTGACCTGCTATCATACAGTTTTTCCCAATCTTAGTAGATCCGGATACACCAGTTTGTGCAGCTATAACAGTATTTTGACCTAGTTGAACATTATGCGCTATTTGTATTAAGTTGTCTAACTTAACTCCATCTTCAATAATCGTAGATCCCATAGTAGCACAGTCTATAACCGTATTTGCACCTATGTCGACATGATTACCTATGATGACATTCCCCACTTGAGGAATGGTTTTGTAACTTCCATCCGGTTGAGGGGCAAATCCAAATCCATCACTACCTACTACACAACCACTATGGATGGTTGTATGATGACCTATGACACAATCGGAATAAATTTTTACACCGGAATATAAAACAGTATTGTCTCCAATCGTAACATTGTCACCAATATACACCTGAGGATAAATCTTTACATTTTTACCAATTGTTACATTATGTCCAATATAAGCAAAAGCGCCTATGTAATAACCTTCGCCAATTCTAGAATCTTGACCGACAAAACAAGGCTCTTCTTTGCCTTTTTTGTTCATAGTCAAACTTCTTTGGTAGGCTTCCAATAGTAAAGTAAAACTCGTATATGGGTCATCTACCAAAATCAAGGAAGCTTTTACATCCTCTTTTGGTTTGAAATCTTTATTTACTATAACAGCACTAGCATCGGTTGAATAAATAAAATTTTCGTATTTAGGATTGGATAAAAATGCAATACTCCCGGGAGAAGCTTCTTGGATTTTAGCTAAAGTACTTACCTTTAGCTTTTTATTACCTTTAATTTCACCGCCTAAGAGTTGTGCTATTTCTTCTAAAGTGTATTCCATAGCTAGGATTTTAGTTAGATTTTGGAATAGATAATCTTACAAAGATACTATTTTAGGCCAGCAAACATAGTGTTTTTTTACAATTTTGCGGATAGCCTGTATATTTGGTAAATCAGAGGCTTCGGCTACGTCTAAAAGTGCTCCATTTTTCATTTTTATCATTATTCGAGCATTTTCAGATTGATACGCTGCATTAGAAATTGTACCTGAAATCACGAAAAAATTACATTCTTCATTGTTTGATAAATGGAGTGCTTCTGTAGTTTTTTGTTGTATTTCCTGAAGAGAGTCCTGAATGGTCGTGTTTTCTGAATGTATTTGAACTTTAAATAGCTGGCGAAGTAATAACATTTTGGATAATTGATTCAGCACACTATCGGATTCTTCACTCCAACGCTTTATGGCATACCAGATATCTACATCGTCTAAAGATAAAAAATCGTGAAATGCAGCGGAGGAATTAAAAAAAGTATCCCGATTAAAGGTTTGTTGTAAAAAGGTGGCTAATTGCGGAGGAATAAATTGTAATTTATTTTGTAGGGCTAAATACTTGGCTCTTTTTATTATGGATATCGTCATGGTTTCCGCACTTAACGTTGTTTTGTGTAAATACACTTGCCAATACATTAACCGACGAGCTGTTAAGAAATTCTCAATACTATAAATCCCTTTTTCTTCTACTACTAAAAAATCATCAACCACATCTAACATCTTGATAAGTCGGTCTGCACCTATTGTCCCTTCCGACACTCCGGTGAAAAAGGAATCTCTACTTAGGTAATCCATTCTATCCATATCCAACTGACTCGATATAAGTTGGTGAAAAAACTTCCTGGAGTAGGAGTCATTAAACATGGCGATAGCTCTATCTAATCTACCTTGGTATTGGATATTCAGTTGATGTAAGATGTGTTCAGTTATATGTTCATGAGATATATTATGCAATAACGAATATTCTAGTGCATGGGAAAGTGGCCCATGACCTACATCATGAAGTAGAATTGCAATTTGTGCTGCTTCAAATTCTTCTGATGTAATAACATGCCCCTTACTTTTTAATGACTTTAAAGCTTCTGTCATTAAGTGCATAGCCCCCAAAGCGTGATGGAATCGTGTGTGGTGTGCACCAGGATATACAAATTCCGTAAGACCAAGTTGTCGAATTCTTCTTAATCGTTGTATCCACGGGTGTTGTATTAGTTCATAAATAAAATCATTCGGCACATTGATGAACCCCCATACCGGATCATTGATAACTTTTTTTCTATTCTGAATCATTTTATCATACTTTACACGTTCTACCTACGTTCTTGTCTATGCTACTCAAAGATACTATATTGTAAGGATTACTTGGAATTTTAAATTGTTACTTATGCAAACCTATACCATCGTTTGGGCAGATGATGAAATTGATCTCCTGCAACCCTATATTTTATTTTTAGAACAAAAAGGCTATAGTATAAAAGCCTTTACAAATGGATTAGATGCAATAGAATACATTACGCAACAGCCCGTAGATGTAATCTTTCTGGATGAAAACATGCCGGGCATGAATGGTTTGCAAACATTAGAAAAGTGTAAAGAAATACGCCCCGCTATTCCTGTTGTTATGATTACTAAAAATGAAGAAGAGCATATAATGGAAGAGGCGATAGGGTCTAAAATTGCAGACTATCTTATTAAACCGATTCATCCCAATCAAGTAGTGATGAGTTTGAAAAAAATTCTTCATACTAAAAATATCGTATCAGATAAAACGATTCAAAATTATAGACAATCGTTTATGCAAATTAGCCAAGAAATTCAAGAGGCAAACGATTTTACTACTTGGTCGGCTGTATATAGAATGTTGGTGCGTTGGGAGTTAGAAATCGATTCGATACAAGAGCCTTCATTGAAAGAAATGTTATTGGCACAGAAAGAGGAGGCGAATCAATTGTTTACGAAATGTATTCGGAAAAATTATGAACAATGGATCAGCGGTTCAGTAGCCGGACCATTATTTTCTCATCAAATCCTTTTAAATAAAGTAGTGCCTTTGGTTCAACAAAAGCCATGTTTCTTAATTGTTTTGGATAACCTTCGATTTGACCAATGGAAAGTATTGGAATCATTATTGGAGCCCTATTATAGGGTAGAGAAGGAGGAATTATATTGTTCGATTTTACCAACGACTACAGCGTATGCCCGAAATAGTTTGTTTTCCGGTTTGTTGCCGCTAGAAATAGATAAACAATACAAAGGGTATTATCAACGGGGAGAGGAAGAAGGTCTGAATGATCAGGAAGAGCAATTCGTCCGTGATTTTTTAAAGCGAAAGGGCTTATCTTTTTCAATATCGTATACGAAAATTACCAACTTACAAAAAGGAAGACAGTTAGTAGATACATTACCTCAACTTGTAAAAAATCAATGCAACATTATTGTATATAATTTCATAGATATGATTTCGCATGCCCGATCAGAAATGGATGTTCTAAAAGAATTAGCTCCGGATGAGTCGGCTTACCGTTCTCTGACTAAGTCCTGGTTTATGCATTCGCCACTCCAGGAAATTATTAGCTATTTGTCTGAGAAACGAATTCCAATAATCTTGACCACTGATCATGGCACTAAAATGGTACACAAACCACATAAAATAATAGGGGAACGCAGTACCAATTCTAATTTACGATATAAAACAGGGAAGAATCTAGGTTACGATTCTAATCAATGGTTATATGAAGTGAAAAAACCGGAGACGATTGGACTACCCAAACAAAATTTATCGGACTCGTATGTTTTCGCCGGAGAGAGTTTATATTTTGTTTATCCGAACAATTACAATTCATTTGTTCAAATGTATAAAAACACCTTGCAACATGGTGGTATTTCTTTGGAAGAAATGATTATCCCGCTGATTCAGTTAGAGCCTAAAAATTAACCGGCTAAAAAGCGTAAAGACCTCCAAATAATGTGTATGTCTTTAAATAAGCTATAATCCCGAGCATATTTAAGGTTTACTTCGATAATATGATCTTCTTTTAATTGAAGGCGCTCCTTAATCCCGGTTAAAGGGTGTAAGATTCCCGGTTTTATTCGGGGTAAGTTCAATGCACCATGGTCTGAATAACCTACCCAAGAACAATCACCTGACAGAACACTCGTGATGTTTTTCCATAATTGCTTTGGTTGTTCATATATCCAAAAAATAATGGGGTACAATACCATTAGGCCTATGCTAAACGCGACATCTAGTAGTCTTTTATTTCTTAGGTTTTCTTCTTTTAAAATATTGAGATTAATATTTAAAGTGTAGAAGTCACCGCGTTTGTTCTTACTATTGCTACCAATAATAACATTACTTTCTTCAGGTACAATTTTAAAATCGATGGCTGTATTGTCTATTTTAGTCATCCATTCTATAATAGTATTAGCAGATAAATCTTTCGAACAAAATATG
>JALONH010000008.1 GCA_025455005.1 Cytophagaceae bacterium | reverse complement strand
AATATTAAACATACTATCGGCTCTCGATCTATTCTGATTATTTCTCACCGAGTATCCTCTGTAAAATTGGCCGATAAAATTATCGTTTTAGATAATGGTACTGTAATGGAATCCGGTACTCATGACGAATTAATTCAATTGGGTAAAACGTATGCTCATATTTACCAACAGCAACTGCAGGAGCCTATCAATACATAATACCCCACCAAATATTTATTTAATCTACTTTTTTCTTGAAACAATTCTTTTTTGAGAAAGTTAATTGTATATTTAATTTATGAAAACCGTATTCCTTTCTTCCTTCATTGTTTTGTTAACTTGGTTAGGGTATAACACTTGTTCCGCTCAATCCCTATATTTAACGGATACCATAAACCATAAAACAAGAGAAATTAAAGCCGGTAAAACCATTCATCTAAAAACGGCTGATATGGAAAACTTTGAAAAAGCAAAAATTCAAAGTTTTAATGGCCAAAGTATTGTAGTGATTTTACCAAATGAAGACGACGGAACGGTAATGGAAATTCCATTGACCAGCATAATTGAAATCAGTAAAATAACTTGTTTACATAAGACGTCTCAAGCTATTGGTGCGGCGTGTATGGTTGTGGGCGCCTATATTCTTTTTAACTCCGGTGGATTAGCAGGAGACGATGGTAGCTCAGGACCCTACATTGCGGGTGGAGCAGTATTATTAGCTGCGGGTGTTGTACCGTACTTAATTAAACCTAAAACCTATCAATTAGGTAAAACGCATACTGCCGTAATTAAGTAGGACCCTAAGAATAGATCATTTGATTTTTAATGCGACCTTTTTTATTAAAATAGGTCCATGTCCCGCAAGGTTTATCTTGACAATATTGACCTTTACAAGTTACATACTTTTTCACCGGATGGTATAAAACATAGTTTCCATCCTTCCAACCTTGAGCGTATGTAACAGAGTATTCTATATTACCTTTTAACGTATAAAAAGTCCAAACTCCTTCTGGAAGCCCATAAAAATAAACGCCTTCATGCTGAAGTTGACCGTTCGTGTAATACGCTAACCATTTCCCATTATAACTTCCCGCTGTATACTTTCCTTTACGTTTGATTTGTCCATTCGAATAAAAATACCATGCACTATCTTCTTGCAAATCCTCATGGATATTTTCTATGGCTTGAATAGCCCCGGTGGAATCGTAATACTTACAAATCCCTTGTCGTACACCCTTTTTATAGATTTCTTGAGCAGATAATGCTCCATTTACATGATAAAAAGTCCAAACCCCCTCCTTTACTTGTTGAACGTTACAACCTACTGACTTGAGTTGTCCATTCTCGTAAAACGAACGGATGGTATCACATTGTGCATAACAACAAGTTATAATAAAATTAAATAATACTGTTCCTAGTACTTTCATTATTCCTCCATCGATTCTTCTCGAATCAAAGTTCCTTTTGTATAATACCGCCAAACACCGGATGGTTCATCGTCCGTGTAATAGGCTTCAAGTTCTACTTGACCTTCTGCATCATAATATTTCCATACTCCTTGACGCATGCCTTGTTGCATTTCACCTTCTCCTTGTTTAATACCGGAATTATAATAGTAGGTCCATTTGCCTTGTGGGTAGCCGTCTTGGTAGGCTCCTTCTGCAGATACTTTTCCATTATAATGATAACTTTTTAATGTACCATTCCCCTCTTTGAAGGTCCCTTTCGCTAATTTAAGTCCGGTGGCTGAATACATATCGCTGACATAGACTAATCGACCGGCTTCATATTGTTCTTCACTCATCAACATTCCATTGCTCCAATAATTTTTCCATTTGCCTTGTTCTGCTCCTGCAACATATGACCCTTCAGAAGCTAATTTACCATTCGGATGGTATTCCTTCCATAAACCGGTTTCTTTGCCTAAACTGTATGCCCCTTCGAATAATAGTCGACCACTTTCTTGATACGCTTTCCAATCCCCTTCTTCTAATCCATTAATAAAATACCCTTCCATTGATATTTTACCGTTTTCATGATATCCTTTCCAATACCCTTCTTTTCTACCCTCTACAAAATTACCTTCAGATGCTAGTTTACCATTTTCATAATATTCTTTCCAAACACCTTCTTGCTCTCCATCTACGTAAAAACCTAAAGCAGCTAGAGTATCTGTAACATAATATTCTCTCCACTCTCCTACTTTTTTACCCAACTGATAATACCCTTCGGATGCTATAGTTCCGGTTGAATATAATTCCATCCATAAACTATCTTCTACCCCCATTTTATAATATCCCACAAGACCCAGACTACCATCCTCATTATATTCTTTATAAACGCCTTGTTCTTTATCCTTTACATAAAAAGATTCCGATGCTACAATACCTGATGGATAATATTCTTTCATCGCTCCCTCTTGCTTTCCATTTCCATAATTTGCTTCTACTTTTTTGATTCCGTTTTCGTAATAGGAAATCGCCAACCCCTCTTCAACCCCGTCCTTGTAGGGTATTTCCATCATTTTTTTACCGGAAGGATAATATAATATTTTCATTCCTGTTCCATTCACCACCGATCCGGGAGATAGTATAGAACCATTTTCCGAAAAATATTCTTTAACTGAATCTAACTTTCCTTTAGTCCAAACTTCTACTGATCGTTTCTTACCGTTTGAACTGTAATAATATATCCATTCCCCCTCTTGTAAGCCATTAGTATAATAGCCTTCACATTCTTTACTTCCTGTACCGGTATACAATACGTAAGGACCCTCTTCCAAACTATCTTTATAAGTAGTCATGGACTGAACATTACCATTCGGATAATACGTCTGCCATGTTCCCTCCATTCGATTATCTTTCCAGGTACCGGTGATTTTCTTTTTTCCACTCGGATACAACCATGTTACCACTCCATTTGCACTACCGTTTGTATACTGAACAGCATAATATAACACACCATTTTCATACCATTCCATCCACTTCCCTTCGCGTTTACCTTGGATATAGTTACCTTCAATTTTTGTTTTACCACTAGGATAAAACTCTTTCCACACTCCATTTTTTTCATCCATATCAAAACTGCCATCAATGGAAATTTGACCATTGGTATGGTACTCTTTGTATAGACCATTTCGTTTACCTTCTTTAAATATCGCTTGAAGCGAAACTTGACCATTAGAATAATACTCTGTCCAATTGCCATTCTCTTTACCTAACACATAACTACCGGACAAGGCTACTTTGCCAGAAGCATAATATATCGTTTGAACACCGTTTAACTTACCTCCGAGGTAAGTAGACTCCTCCATCAAGGCTCCGTTAGGAAAATACAATTTCCATACCCCTTCTTTAACTCCTTGTTGAAGGATACCTATTTGTTTGAGTTGAGTAGAGTTGGGATAAAATTCTTTTGATTCTTGAGCAATAGCGGCTAATGCACCAACGATTAAGGCTACTACAGTTAAATACATTTTCATATACAACGGAATACTTTGTATCTAAATATAATGAAAAGGAGGTATAAACTACGATTGTCTGCAACAGAAATTATACGTATTTTTGAACACCAGCTATGAAAACCAACCTACTTTTAAAGTGGGCAGGAAGTACTATGATGTATCTTCTATGCTTCACTTACTCTAGGGCTCAAGACCATGCCCCATCAGCCTACCAAGCCTCCTTGGGATATGCTACCGTTACAGACACATCTCAATGGGCTATTTTTCATAATCCCTCGGCAATGTTCCTATCCCAAAAAACACGTTGGAATGTTGTAGCCGGAGAACAGTTCTATCCGGGACTTACTGTTTTAAAATCGTTTCAAGGGGGACTTGTATACCAACGTCCTAATTGGAATCTTGGATTCACTTTTGCTCAAAAAGGATATTCAGCATTACATGTTTCTTCTTTTGGAATAGCGCTTGCACATCGAATAGGTTCCACTACCGGGAGTATCGGTTTTCAAGGACAACAATGGTCTGCACAAGAACAATCTTCCCAATTCCATTGGAACATACAGATGGGCATACGACACCGATGGAGTGAAAAGTGGAGTGGTGGAATATGGATGTCTAATATTGTTTACATTTCCCAACCAAGTCTGACTTGGGTTACCATACACGCCGGAATTCAATGGCGGATATCTCCTGAGCTTCTATTGATGGCGGATATACACCGAGGACTTCGACAACCAAGCGCTCATCTGGCGTTACGATATTCACTTCACCGAATGGTTTTTACGACCCTCGCCTATCAGAGTAATGCGACTACTCTTCTTTTAGGAGGTGGTGTCCGATTCCCGATGTTTGAATTGGGCTATGGCCTAGGCCTCAATCCTAATACCAGCACTCAACATCAATTTTATCTTCAATTGAAAATATGGGAAAAATAAGTATCATATTCTACATTATTTTTCTTATACCAGTTGATACCTGGGCTCAAGATCTATCCTCTTTGTGGCAAGAATATTTACCGGTATTAGAAGAACGTTTAGGGACTTCCGCAGATTTCTTAGAACAGTTACAATATTTTAATGATCATAAATTGAATATTAATACTGTCAGTGCTTCCGACTTACAACTCATTCCGGGTTTACAAGCGGAATTAATCGATTCAATTCTAACTTTTATTCAACAAAACACACCCATTGAATCTCTATATCAATTGCAACATGTACCCGGTATGACGGCACTTGATTTAAGGTTATTAGTTCTTTGTTGTTATCCCGGAAGTTTGCGTATTCAAATGCCTTGGGAGCAAGTTATAGGTCAACAAAAAACCATGTTGTTGTATCGCTTTAAACCCTACCCAACAGACGTACCCTATGATTGGAAAGGCAATGGCCAATACCATCAATTTCGTTTTTTGCACCAGAATACATCCGGATGGCGATGGGGTATTGCATTAGAACAAGACGCAGGTGAACAATGGAAGTGGAATCCATCCAAAAGATTCTATGGAATGGATGTTTTGAATGGGTTTATTCAATACACCGATAAAACTAAGACTACTCAAACCATCTTAGGGAATTATAGAATTCAATTTGGTCAAGGTCTATTAGTAGGCTCCGGTTTTTTAATTAGTAAAGGAGCAGGTGTTCTCCAAACGTTGCTGCGACCTTCTTCTCAAATCATTCCGGTAGCCAATACTTCTGAATACGACCGATGGTTTGGGGTTGCACACCAACACCGTATACGAAAAGGGGTACATGTAACCGTAGCTCTTTCCCACAGTTATTCCGATGCTAGAATTATCCGTACTTCAACGTCTGTAGACCCCTATATCACTTACCTTATAGAGGGCGGATATCATAGAACGGAGTATGAATGGGCTGCACGTAAGACAATCGAACAATGGCAAGGTGCAGCACAAGTACGTTGGAAAAAGAATCAATTTTCGATAGGGTTTCAATCATCGTTTCGGTGGATTCAACATCCCATTCAAACCGAAAGGACATATTATCGCCTTTATGCTCTTCAAGGAAACAGTTGGTATGGACATTCAGTAGATATTAAACTCCCGTTGAAGCAACATGTTTTCTTTGGTGAAATAGCTCAATCCTCAACCGGAGGTATTGCTATTCAAGCCGGAATTTTAACCAGTTTGCACCGGCAATTTGATGTGAGTGTAGTCTATCGTCAATATTCACCTTCCTACTTTTCACCCTTTGCATTTACTTTAAGTGAAAACACAACAGTAGGGAACGAAAATGCCTGGTTACTGGCTATCAAATGTGTGCCCCATCCTAAATGGAACATACATGCCTCCGTTGATTACTATCGTTTCCCTTGGTTAAAATATAAGGTACACAGTCCTTCCAATGGATGGGAAAAGATGGTGCGTATTGATTTTAAACCAACTAAAAAACAATGGTATTATATACAACATCGAAGAGAATCTAAACCATGGGATGATGATCGAACGGGTCAAATCGAGTCTTTTGAACGACACCATTATGTAATTGGTTTTGAACATCAATGGAAAATGCATTGGAAGTTCCGGTGGAAATACCAGTGGGGCAGTTATGGCCATACAACTAAATCCTATGGTCAAGCCATTGCATGGGATATTTTTTATCAAAGTCCAACATATAAAATTGGATTTAGATGGTTGATTTATGCAACAGATGATTATGCGAGTAGACAATATATGTATAGTCCTGATGTTGCCTATTCTTTTCAACTTCCCGCCTATTATGGTAAAGGGTTTGAACCAACAATATTAGCTCAATACAAAATAAATCCACAAGTAGTAGTATGGTTACGATTATCCTATGTCGATCAAAAAATTCCTACACAATTGACCCCTACTTCCTATTGGGAAAGTACATGGCAAGTAAAAATTGTACTCTAAAAAATTTTATAGTAATTTAGATTATGACTTCGGGTAATTATTATGAATTATTAGGCGTATCCGTTCAAGCTACAACGGCTGATATAAAAAAGGCCTATAAAAAATTAGCCAAACAATACCATCCCGATATTAATCGGCATGCCAATGCCGGTTTACATTTTTTAATGTTAAAGCAAGCTTACGAAACGCTTATCGATCCAAATGCGCGTTTTGTTTACGACCAGCAAATTCAAAGAGGAGGGCCGGCCTTATTATCGTATGAACAATGGAAAGCAATCGAACAACGTCGGATTAAGGAACAAGAAGAAAAGGTTTACCAACAATTTTTAGAAAAAAAACGCTTATTTCAGGCCTCTAAATACGTTCGGGTGGCTCATGTATTACTCTACATCGGATTATTATTTTCCTATTTAATCGGTATAGGAATATTAGCAGGGACCTTGTACTTAATGTTGGGGTTTCATTGGATAACTATCGTTTGGATGTCCCCCCTCCTTTGTTTGGCGGTATTTCTATTTGTTGCCACACCAATTTGGTTTCGAGAGATGCATCGATATTTTAAATAATAGCGGTCAGCATTTGTAATTTCAACTAAGAAGTATATTTTTGTCCTTCTATACACGTTATTATTAAACAAATATTTATGGGAAAAGGCGATAAAAAAAGCAAAAAAGGTAAAGTATCCCTTGGTTCATTTGGTGTAAGTCGTCCAAAAAGAGAAAGAAACCAAGAAGCAGGATTAAAAAACACAGCTAAATCTTCTGCAACTACAAAAGCTGCAGCGAAGCCGGCTGCTAAAAAAGCTGCTAAAAAGAAAGCGGAATAATTCATCCGAATACCTAAATAAAAAAAAGCGAGCGATAGAAAACTACCGCTCGCTTTTTATTTAAAGCTATTGTTATTGAACTGCCGAAGGTATCTGTTCTAATGTAACCGGCGTTACACCATTTTTATAAGACGCTCTAGGAGTTAAATTCAAAACTTGAAACATTTCTTGATCGGATACATAATCCGGATTTGGAGTAGTCAACAACGTATCTCCGGCAAAAATGGAATTGGCTCCTGCCATAAAACACAACGCTTGTTCTTCCACATTCATACGAACTCTACCTGCTGATAAACGCACCATTGCTTTCGGCATTAATATTCTTGCGGTAGCAATCATACGTATCATTTCCCAAACAGATACTTTAGGTTGATCCTCCAGTGGAGTTCCTTCAACCGGTACTAATGCATTTACCGGAACAGACTCCGGATGCTCGGGTAAATTGGATAAGGTAAACAACATACCGATACGATCCTCTTCTTTCTCTCCCATACCAATAATGCCTCCGGAACAAACCGATAATTTTGCTTTGCGAACATTATCGATTGTTTCTAATCGATCGTCATACGTTCGGGTCGAAATGATTTTATCATAATGCTCTTCGCTCGTGTCTAAATTATGGTTGTAGGCATATAGACCGGCTTCTTTCAATTTTACAGCTTGGTCTTCGGTAAGCATCCCAAGAGTACAACACACTTCCAACCCCATGGTGCTTACTCCCTTAACCATATCCAATACTTTGTCAAAATCTTTATTGTCTCGAACTTCTCTCCAAGCCGCACCCATACAAAAGCGAGTGGATCCACTTTCTTTCGCACGAATTGCAGCATCCATAACTTCTTGAACTTCTAATAGCTTGTGTACTTTAACATCCGTATGGTAGCGCGCTGCTTGAGGGCAATAAGCACAATCCTCCGGACAACCTCCTGTTTTAACGGACAACAAGGTACATACTTGTACTTCCCCTGTAGTATGATAGGAACGATGTACGGTAGCAGCCTGGTACATCAATTCTAAAATAGGTTGGTTATAAATAGAAGTTATTTCTTCTCTGGTCCAATTATTACGAATGCTTGTCATAAAGTTCTAATATACGGCTACAAATATACGGCTACGCGTACTCTTATACTATACATTTTATTTAACTAATTGTAATGCAGTAGTTTATTTTAATACACTTCTAAATTGTATGGAAGTCGAGCTTGAACACTATACCCTTGGGGCAAAGCGTTCATCATTTTCGCAGCGTGGTAAATTTGGCGCAGGGAAGGATGTTGCGCCATTTGGTGCCAGGCCGGTATAGAGGACTCGTCATCCGCTGACTCCTCTATGCCTTCAATAAACGACACCAAGGGAGATGTTTTGATTTCAGGATAATATATAACTTCATACTCATTAATTTTAGCTAAAGAAGCCGCTTTAAGTACGGCATCCGATAACGATCCAAAGCCGTCAACTAACTTATTTTCTTGTGCGTCCATTCCTGACCACACCCTTCCGGAAGCATTGGCTTCTAATTGCGAAAGTGGCAAATGCCTTCCGATTGCCGCCTTTTGAATAAATGTAGCATATATTGAATTAATTTCATCTTGAATGATTCTCTTTTCCGAATTGGAAACAGGTCTGGAGAAAGAACCAATAGCGGCATAAGGTGATGTCTTAACGGTATCGGTGGTGATACCAACTGTATTTTCTAAAAACCCTTTTCCATTTACGAGTAATCCAAATACGCCTATTGAACCGGTGATGGTTAAAGGATTTGCCATTATATAATCACTATTCATTGAAATATAATAACCTCCGGAAGCAGCGACATTCGACATAAGGGTTACGACTTTCTTTTTTGATTTTAATAATTCTATCTCCCGCCAAATTACATCCGAAGCTAACGCGCTTCCTCCGGGAGAATTCACACGTAAAACAACCGCTTTTATTTCATCATCTTGGTACAGCTTTCGTAATGTTTTAGCTAACGATTCAGAACCGATGGTTTCCGGATTTCCTTTTCCTTGAATAATTTCTCCATTCGCATATACGACGGCAATTTTGGTAGACGATTCTTTTTTATTAGAAGCAACGAGTGCATCTACTTGAGCTAAAGAAAAAAGTTTCAACTCGTTTTCATTTACTTCTAAACGTTTAGATAGAGCTGTTAGGACTTCATCTCTATACCCCAATTGTGTGATCAGCCCAAACGCTTTAGCTTGAACACCACTGCGCACACTCATTGAGTCTGCAATTTGTTTTAAGGTACCGACATCCATTTTTCTACTCTTTGCAATATCACTTAACATTTTAGAGTAGATGGTTTGAAGTAATCGAGTGATTTGTTCTCTATCTTCTTCCGACATTTTTTCATTCACAAATGGCTCTATCGCACTTTTATACTTACCTACTCTAAAAATTTCAGTCGAGATGTCTAATTTGTCTAACATACGTTTGAAATACATGGATTCCGCTACTAATCCATTAAACTCAATCATACCGGTAGCGGGCATATATATCTCGTCTGCAACAGACGCTAAATAATAACTACCTTCTGTATACACTTCAGCATACGTTACGACAAATTTTTCTTTTTCTCTGAATCGTTGTAAAGCCGTACGAATTTCATTCCAGGTTGCCATGCCGGCTGTAGGCATTTTAATTTCAAGAAAAATACCTTTAATATTGGGATCTGCTTGGGCATATTCTATTGCAGATATCAACTCTAGAGCCCCGATGTTTCCTTTAGCATCTCCATTAAAAAAGCCTTCCATAAACGTACTATAATTTCGTTCTTGGATTTCTTTATCTAAGGTAATATGTAGAATTCCCTTTTCCGTAATAGGAAGGGCTGTTTTTTTTGAAAGGACACCAACGATTGCGATTACAAACAGTAAAAAAAGTAAACTATATAAAAGTATACCGGTAATTACGGCGAGCACTTGTTTAATAAAGGACATAGTAGGATTTGTTTTTTTCACTTGAATATACAAAATTGTCCTAATTATATTTATGCTATGCCACAGGTTTTTCTTTCTTTGGGAAGTAATTTAGGTGATCGATTATCCTTTCTAGAACAAGCTATTCATGCTTTACAAGAAACGGTAACCCTGCAAAAACTTTCCTCCGTTTATGAAACACAGGCTTGGGGTAAAACAGATGAGCCGGCATATTATAATCAAATCATACAAATTTCTACTTCGCTTTCTGCAAAGGAGCTTCTTGTTTTTTGTCAATCAATAGAAACACAACTCGGTCGAGTCCGCCTGGAGCGATGGTCCGGAAGAACCATCGATATTGATATTATTTATTATTCAACCGATATTATTTGTACTCCAACTCTTACCGTTCCGCATCCATCTATTGAAAAAAGAAAATTTATTTTAATTCCTCTGGTTGAATTAGCTCCTGCATTCATCCACCCCGTTTGGAATACTACCTCCCTTCAATTGTTAGAAAAATGTTCAGATACTTTAGAGGTAAAAAAAATATCCTGTTAGTTACAACAGGATATTTTTTAAAAAATTAGAATATATACTATTTATACACCGCTCACTTCTGCTGAGGGTTCAATTTTTTTAACAAGTCCTTGCAAAACTTTACCCGGTCCACATTCAACAAAATGAGTGGCACCATCTTTAACCATTTGTTGTACCGATTGAGTCCAACGAACCGGAGCAGTTAATTGAGAAACCAAATTCGCTTTAATAGCAGTGACATCCTGTACAGCTTGAGCATTTACGTTTTGGTATACAGCACACGTTGGTTGGTGAAAAGTAGTAGCTTGAATAGCTGCTTCTAATTCTATACGAGCGGGTTCCATTAATGGAGAATGGAATGCTCCGCCAACCGGAAGTAATAATGCACGTTTAGCCCCCGCTGCTTTTAATGCTTCACAAGCTTTTTCTACACCTTTCAAGGTTCCGGAAATTACTAATTGACCCGGACAATTATAATTTGCTGCTACCACTACATCCCCTTCTTTCGAAATCGTAGCACATATTTCTTCCACTTTCGCATCTTCTAATGCTAATACTGCAGCCATTGTGGACGGTTGCACCTCACATGCTTTTTGCATAGCTAATGCTCGTTTAGATACTAATTGTAATCCGTCGGTGAAGGATAAGGTACCGTTGGCAACTAGAGCAGAAAACTCTCCCAAGGAATGTCCCGCTACCATGTCGGGTTGAAACCCTTCTGTAATTTTAGCTAAAATAACAGAATGTAAAAAAATAGCCGGTTGTGTTACCTTCGTTTGTTTCAATTCTTCCTCCGTTCCTTCAAACATGATTTTAGTTATGTCGAAACCTAAAATTTGATTGGCTTCTTCAAACATTTGTTTGGCCACAACAGAGCGCTCTACTAAATCTTTGCCCATTCCGGAAAATTGAGACCCTTGACCGGGGAATACGTATGCTTTCATAATTGTATGGATATAACTTTTATGTAGTTAAGAGGGCAAATATACTTTACTTTTTTAAATGTAACATAGCTTTGCCCTTCCGATTAATGAATTTTAATGACTAAGCCAGAGGTAATGTCATGAATATAACGGTTGGATGCTATAACAGGTGCATTATCCAAAATCCCTATATAGGTTATAGAAAAATTAACGTTTTTTGAAATGGCGTATAATAACTGATAATCGACCACCCAACGGTGTTGTTGAAAAAATAAATCCCATCGGGCTTGGTAATAGGTTGTTAAAAACATAGTTAATTTAGATCCTACTTTCACTTTAAAATAGGCATAAGACGACGATTTATTTAATACGGCAAATGCTTTAGTAGAATCAGTCGGATCTTCATAGCGCAACACTTCGCCCGTCCAACGTTCGGTTTCACGGATTATTCCGGTTGCGATACCGGCATCGATTCTTTCTTTTTTAGCGGAATCAATACGAGTGAATAAATTAAACCGAAGACTAAATCCATAGATTTGTCGATACTCCAAACCACGACTTAACGCATATTGAAATTGACAAAACGGTTCCGGTGATATTTTTTTATGACGAAAAAAATTGATACGCCAATGGGTATACCCTTCATTTATGACGGACTTTTTATCTACCACGTCTAATCGAGCATTATTTAAGGTCATGAAACTATGATGACGAGTTAAATAAGCTAAATTCAATGTTGTGGTATATCGAAACAGAAAACTATTTTGTTTAGCATTAGCAAACGTAAATCCTATTGTTCCTAACCAATACTTGCTAGTATCATAGTCCAATCGAAATTTTTCGATATTTAATATCTGTGCTTTTGAAGAAAAAGATAAAAATAAAAAAGCGAAGAATACTATTCGTTGTTTCATCCAACAAAAATAAAGTATTCTTCGCTATTCTACACTACTGTTTTTTCACATAAGATGCCTTTACATCCACTTGTATCACTTCTGCAATTTTCTTGGTAACGATGGTAGGAATATCAATTTTATGATCGGCTAGTTTTACATCAAATTTACCTGTAACAGTCACTACTCCGGCCGCATCCACGACTACAGTACAGGGGAAAGTTCTAGGTTGTGTAACATTGTGACAAGTGAAATTTCCGGTTATGGAACTCGTATACGTTCCGGGAGTTGTAAAGGGTATTGGGGTGGTAAACTTACCTTTTAAATAGGCATAAGGATATTTTTCCGTTTCTAGATAATTCTCATTATAATGTTCTTGCATCAATCCATTTGGGAAAATGAATTTATTCATAGGTACTTTTACAACAATAGAATCCGTTTTGGCATCAAAAACTGAGGTTGCATTTTTATTTGATGCACTAATGTCCTCCATAGGGGTTTTCGAAAAAAATTGTATTACAGTAGCGTCTGATTTATTGACGTAAAGTTGAGCAAAGACTTGAGTTTGAACCAAAGCAAAGCAAAGATAGAAAAGGCATTTTTTCATAGGTTAATGAATTTTATTGTGTTCACTTTTTTTACCAATATAGAAGGATCTGGAAACGTTGAATCCTATTCTCCAGCCACCGGATGACCAAGGGGAGGTTGTATAAGACAACGTTTGGTTGGTTGTAATCCCAAATGAATTACCGACGGTCAATTGGAATACATGTCCACCTGTCTCAAATTCTATGCCTGTGTTAAAGGGTTGGTACATTGTACTAGAGGTGATGGGATTAAACACATATCCATATTCAGCTATAACTCCCATACGTTTCGTGAATTTATATCTGCCGGAACCGCTTAAAATAAAAATATCGTTCGGGTCGTTACTTCCCGGTACATAATTCCAATGAACCCACACCGGTGATAGTTGTAAAGATAAACGATCAGAAAATTTTCTTCCAATTATTATTTCAGTAGAATAGCTGTATCGATTCACTGAAGGATCGTATTTATTCCCATTGGACAAATCATTATCTTTTAATGCTGTATAAAATCCTGAAAGGACTGCAGTAATGGAAACCGGCATACTTCCATCTGTAGTTTGTCGGGTCAGTCGAGCCTTTAAAAACCCATCGAGTTGTTTTTGATACGACGATCGTCCTACTCCTACTTGAAATCGATTACTGGGCGAATATTCTAATGCTAAACGAATATTAGCTCCGGCATCTATTCCCCATAAATTATAAGACCCTGTGCTTACTTCTCCAAATCGATGTGATATCCTAAACTCTAAAGTATTCTTTCCGGACAATTCAACCGAATGCACATTAACAATACGACTGGATTTGAAAGTCGTAACATAGGATTTATCTTTAACAATTGAAGAATCTGCCATTGGTTCGACCATGGACATTAAGTCTTGAGACCAAGCGTATGAAAATGTTACCCATGATAGACAACATAAAAATATATACTTCATAAATTTAATTGTTTAATGCTCCGTTTTCCACCCAACATGTTATTTTCCGAATAGCATCCGGACTTAAAGACCCACTGGGAGGCATCACACTTGCGCCATTAGCACCGGTCAAAACATCGACTAACGAACCGGCGTCTACTTGATTTTTTACACCTTGATAAGTATCTAAAACAACACCGCCGGTAGCTCCAGCAGTAGAATGGCAACCAGTACAGTTCGCATTTAAAATGGGAACTATATCTACTGTATAACTTACGGAAACGGTATCACACGAACCAATAATTACCGGAACATCTTCTTTACCTTTATTGGAAACACAATGTGTAACCAGTACCATAAATAAAATGCTTCCGGTAGTATACAACAACCCTTTCATATTAAAATAGTTTAATCGTTTTCACGCCTTGTTTTGCATACAAGGTAACGATAATTAATCCATTATTCGATTGTAATAGATTAACAGATTGTAACGATTGGTTGGTTAAGTTTCCTTTTTGAATCAACTGCCCACTTGCATTTACAATTTGATACGATTGCCATTCTATAGAAGTATTTTTGGTATCAATCCATACTTGTTGGGTAGAGCGATCGTAGAAAGCAGAAACTTCTTCACTTCCAAATTCTCTAAGTATAGAAGTAGGTGTCGCTGCCGTTAATAATAATTCATTAGTGTATACATAATCACCACTACTAAAATTAGCATTATCCGCAACTACAACAGAAGTATACACCCTAGCATTATTGGTAGTAGAGGAAGGTGCTGTCCACGTATAGGTCCAGGAACGACCATTTGTACCCGTATTCGAATTATTTAGGTGTGTTAAATATGTCTTGGAACCGGAAACATTTGCTTGAGAAGATGTTCCTGCTGTTACTGTTCCAATACGAGTATTGTTGGTGGATGCATTCACAACTTGAGATTGAAATCCAAATTTAGATTTACCACTTGCGGTCACCGATACAGTGATAGTATAGGATTGATTCGGTTGCCAACCGGTCGATGGGATATCTGTTGATACACTGATAGAACCGACAGAGGATTCATTTACATTATTACCTCCATGACAGCCAGAGCAATTACCTTCCCCGGGAGCGCCCGTATAACCTGTGGGTGCACCACCGGAATTGGCCATAGCCGGTTGTTCCATAAGTGACTTGAAAAAGTAGAGTGTACTGAAAAGTACGACTGCAGTACTTACCATAAACAGTTTTTTCATGTTGTTAAATGTTTAAAAGAGTTAAAACTAAAGTAAGAATCGATGCTTCCATTCCGGTTTAGGCATCCAACACGTTGCTGATTTTCCCCACCATTGATACCTATTTTCTGCAACTTTAGAATAAAAGAAATCTCCAATAAAAGTCGGAACGATAAATCCTAAATAATATAGAATTACATGATAACCTTTTAAATATTTAGATATTTTGTGAACCGCTTTATATTTTCGATATATCTTTCCATCCTCAATAAAAACAATAGAGTCTATGGATTGTTTTGTCGAAAAAGGGGTATTATTTTGTAATAGATATGCCGACTGAAAGGCCGTAAAATAGATTATCGGTTTTTTTTCATTTTTTAATACCCATTGAACACTGGATTGACATAAATGACAAACACCATCAAAGATAATAAGCGGATCTTTATTTGGTTGGAACGTTTCCATTTTGAATAATATGTACCCAACTCTTTACTATTCGTGTCTCGTCTTTAGGATCTAATCGTCTGTTGTATCTTATTTCCGCCGTAAAATAGTATACCCCGTCCGATAAGGGACCTTTGGATGTTTTGCCCTCCCATCGAATATCCAACGGACTTTCTGATCGATAGACTAAATCTCCCCATCGATTGTATACAGAAAAGGTAACTTGTTGAACACCATAAGGAACCGGAAACGGTTCAAAAAGATCATTTTTCCCATCATTATTTAAGGTTAACAAATTGGGTAATTCATAATAAAAACAATCGTCTACACAAATTTCCTGACTATAGGTTCCTTCGATATCATCTCGGTTAATTGCCACCACTTTATAACATCCCGCTGTAGAAAAGGATTCGGTATGGAGAAAAAAGGTATCGGTTAAACTAGCGATTAGTCGGTAAGGTTGTCCGAGTTGTGAACTAAAATACACTTTATAACCGGTTATCGTATTGCAATTCGTATAGGCTACTCGAGTCCACGAAAGAAGATTCGCGTCAATATTACCGGAAGTAGAGCAACCCAAGACAGATAATCTGGGTGCCGGCGGAATCCTATCATCAATCGGTACTATAGAACGAATAGCCGATGTCTGCAAAGTGGAATCTGCTAAAATAGGATCACAATATTTTCCAAATGTCTTTACATATGCACGAATGGTATCACAATAAGCAGAACCGGTTGGTAACAAGTAGTTGGAAAGGCTACCCGATAAAGTGGTTTGCCATACAAAGGGGTTATTATTGGTAGAAATAAAAATTTGCGTAGAATCTATACCCCATGGAGCACCATTAGACCAGTTTAATCGAACATTACCGGCTAATGAAGTAAGAAGTAATCGAGTGGTAGGCACCACAGTAGACACTTCATTCGTGTTAACAAATCGAATACGATACGTATAATCGGTGTCTAAAGTATTGATGTTACTGTCAAAATAAAACGTATCGCTCAATACCGGCGATATGGCAGTAAAAGTTGAAGACAAATATCCGGTACTTCTTTCTACAATATATTGAAACGGACCTACAAGAGAAGGCTCGTACGGTGGATACCATCGAAGAAAAGTTTCACCGGATAAGGCAGCTGTTTGAAGGACTGAAACTTCTGCCAGCACAGGTGTTCTCAATGGCAAGGCAGCACAAGCAGGAACACTAGCTTTGCTCTCACCACCAGAAGGAAGAGGAAATTGAGCGACGAGCACATAACAATACGTTACACCTACAGGAATACCTGAACCATTATTGTTATCCGTAAAAGTATTTATTGATACCGGTACTTCACCTATCAAAGCGTATCCGGGCGGAACTCCGGTAGCACATGGACTTATGGGAGGAAGTATGGTGGAGCAAATAGCTCTATATATTTTAATGGTAGAAGCATTTGTACAGGAATACGGGGACCAATTAAGTTGTATGGAATTACCAACGGAAGAGGCGGTCACATTCTGAATAGGTGGCGCTTTTACAAAAATACGCCACGTTTTATAATCTACTAAAGTAGGTACATTATTGATATCGCTCGCTTGAACTACTACATCATAAGGTTGAATACGAACATGCGAACAATTAGTATTCCATTGAAATTGAATAGCATTCGTTTGAGGGATTTGTGTAGCAGGACTAGACGGAACATTGAAAGGAGAACCGAATGCTTCGAGTTCTATGGCATCACCATTTGGATCAACTGCAGTAAACGTTGCACTCAACGTAGTTTCTGCAACTATACATGTGTCCATAGGAAGAGTAATTATTGGAGGGTCGTTTAAAGTCGGAACAATTTCAATTTGCATATCTCGAATCAAATAACTTGTTCGAATACCAAAACGCCACTCTTCCACCATAATGGCTACATTATAAAACCGTGGGGTAGATCCAAATGAGGAAGGTGTATTCCATATTAAGTCTCCAGTCTGTGAGTTAAGGGTTAATGTTGCGGCCCCACCCCCTACTGCAGTACCACCATAAGATGGGTTATTAGGTAAGGTATAATTCGGTACGATTTGGTTGGCTCCGGAAAGAGGTGTTACTAATTTATACGATATACTATCTCCATTAGGATCATAAGCTCCCGGATTGTGTTTGTATAATTTATTAATACCCCCAATATCTACCGGTGGGATAGTAAGAATAGGTGTTTGATTTAAACCAATTAATGGATCAATTAATAAACCCAACTCAATATAAAAATCTGTTTTCCCTGAATTTGGGATATTTATAACACGGTCATTTCTCCACGAGTGATCAATACTTACTCTATAGAATCCGGGAGCATTAAAAGTATAGGTTGTGATATAAGTATTTTGAGTCGTATTATTCCCGACACTAACCTGATTTGTCACATCCACTCTAAGAATTCTTCCGTCACTAAAAACCATATCTACAAAAGGTTGAGGAGCCCCACCATCTTGTAAATAAAGTTTTAATGTGAATTCATACGTTAGGGGATCTGTTTGTGATCGTTTTGCATTAAATTCTCCTGCTTTAATATGCGTTCCCCGAGCACTATTAAACGTATTAAAAATAAGTAAAACAACGTACGTAAAGTTTCTTATTTTTTTTATAAATGACATCCTTAGTTAAAACTGTGACTAACAGTAAATTGTTTGGTTACAAGTGCTAATATAATCAATTTAGAATGACTTTAAATAAATATTTTGATTGCATACTAAACCATTCCCGCTTATTTTTGATACGTTAACTAATACTATAATTTAAAACGAAACACAATGAGTTGGTTTGTCAAAACAATATGGTCTACCAGTGTAGGCAGAAAATTAGTGATGGCCCTAACAGGGCTCTTTTTGTGTACATTTTTGGCTGTACACTTAGCCGGAAATTTACAATTATTAAAGCAAGATGAAGGGTATGCATTTAATAAATATGCGGTATTCATGACATCAAATCCACTCATTAAAACGACTTCCTATTTATTGTATGCTTCCATTATCGGACACGCTGTATGGGGTATTGTTTTAACTATTAAAAATAAAAAAGCAAGACCACAAGGATATGCTTATCAAAATGAATCTGTCAGTAGTGTATGGGCGTCAAGAAACATGGGCATACTAGGTACTATATTGCTTGTTTTTATTGTAGCCCACATGGGTGACTTTTGGAGAGAATACCATGAATATGGAACGAGTACACCTATGGAGACAAAAACTTACATAGATGAAAAAGGTGAAACGGTTGTATATAAGGATTTATACCATGAAGTAGTGGAAACATATGAAAATATTTGGATGGTACTTTTCTATGTTGCCAGTATGGTTGCTGTAGGATTTCACTTATGTCACGGATTTAAAAGTGGATTTCAAACATTGGGTGTAAACCATCCGAAGTATTTGCCTGTTATAAATTCGGTAGCATTTATCTTTTGGGGTATTATTCCTGCAGGATTTGCACTGATTCCATTATATATTTATTTCAACCATATTTAAGCCCATTCGCAATAGAACTATGAAATTAGACTCTAAAATACCGGATGGACCATTAGCAGAAAAATGGTCACGCCACAAGTTCAATTTGAAATTAGTTAATCCGGCAAACAAGCGAAAATACGATGTTATCGTTGTAGGTACTGGGTTAGCGGGAGCTGCTGCGGCCGCCTCATTGGGTGAATTAGGTTATAACGTGAAAGCCTTTTGTTTCCAAGACTCCCCACGTAGAGCGCACTCCATTGCCGCACAAGGTGGTATCAATGCTGCAAAAAATTATAGAAACGACGGAGATTCCGTATATCGTTTATTTTATGACACAGTAAAAGGTGGAGATTATAGAGCACGGGAAGCCAACGTTTATCGTTTAGCAGAAGTGTCGGTCAATATTATTGACCAATGTGTTGCACAAGGTGTTCCGTTTGCACGAGAATATGGTGGACTTTTAGATAACCGTTCTTTTGGTGGTGCACAAGTGTCCAGAACGTTTTATGCACGTGGACAAACCGGACAACAGTTATTATTAGGTGCTTATTCCGCTTTATCCCGAATGGTGGATGAAGGAAAAGTAAAGATGTATGCTCGTACGGAGATGTTGGATTTAGTTGTGATCGATGGGCATGCAAGAGGAATTGTAACACGTGATTTAGTGACAGGAGCAATCGAAACACATTCTGCTCATGCTGTATTACTTTGTACCGGAGGTTATGGTAATGTATTTTATCTATCTACCAATGCGCAAGGCTCAAATGTAACGGCCGCTTGGAGAGCGCATAAGAAAGGAGCTTTCTTCGGTAATCCATGTTTTACACAAATACATCCAACTTGTATTCCGGTAACAGGAGATCACCAATCCAAATTAACTTTAATGTCTGAGTCCCTTCGAAACGACGGACGGGTATGGGTTCCTAAAGCCGCAGGAGACAAACGTCACCCTAGTGAAATACCGGAAAACGAAAGAGATTACTTCTTAGAGCGTAAATATCCTTCTTTCGGTAACCTAGTGCCTAGAGATGTTGCTTCTCGTAATGCTAAAGAAATGTGCGATGAAGGTCGTGGAGTAGGTCAAAGCGGATTAGCTGTATATTTAGACTTTGCAGATTCTATCAAACGATTAGGTGAAAATGCTGTACGGGCTAAATACGGAAACTTATTTGACATGTACCATCAAATCACCGGAGAGAACCCTTATAAAGAACCAATGCGTATCTATCCGGCTGTACACTATACCATGGGAGGTTTATGGGTGGATTACAATTTGATGACAACTATTCCGGGCTTATATGCATTGGGAGAAGCTAACTTTTCCGACCATGGAGCCAATCGATTGGGTGCTTCTGCCCTGATGCAAGGATTAGCGGATGGATACTTTGTTATTCCCTACACTATTGGTGATTATTTAGCAACTATATGTCCGAAACCGGTTGATACAACCCATCCGGAATTTGCAGCAGCTAAAAAACGCGTAGAAGATAGAATTCAAACCTTATTATCCATTAAAGGAACAAAAACCGTAACAGAATACCACAGAGAGTTAGGTAAAATCATGTGGGAATATTGCGGTATGGCTCGTAATGAAGAGGGATTGAAGAAGGCTTTAGAAATGATTCGATCCTTGAAAGCCGATTTCTGGAAAAACGTAAATGTATTAGGTACGAATGAGGAATTGAATCAGCAGTTAGAACGTGCCGGTCGCGTAGCAGACTTCATAGAATTGGGTGAACTTATGGTAATCGATGCTCTGAATCGAGATGAATCTTGTGGAGGACACTTCCGTGAAGAATTCCAAACTGAAGAAGGAGAAGCGAAACGTAATGATACAGATTTCTGTTATGTAGCCGCTTGGGAATACACCGGTGAAAATCAACCGGAAGTATTACACAAAGAAGAATTAAAATTTGAAAATGTTAAATTGACTCAACGTTCTTATAAATAATGTCCGGTACAATGAATTTAACGCTGAAAGTATGGCGTCAGAAAGATGCATCATCAGCCGGTAAGATGGTAACTTACCCAGCACAAAATATTTCACCTGATATGTCCTTCTTAGAAATGATCGATGTGGTCAATGAAGGATTAGTAAAAAAGGGGGAAGAACCAATTGCATTTGACCATGACTGTCGTGAAGGGATTTGTGGAATGTGCAGTATGTTTATTAATGGTCGTCCACACGGTCCGAAACAAGGAATTACGACTTGTCAATTGCACATGCGTAGTTTTAAAGACGGGGATACCATCTCTATCGAACCTTGGAGAGCGAAAGCATTTCCGGTAGTAAAAGATTTAGTGGTGGATCGTTCTGCATTTGACCGTATCATACAGGCGGGCGGTTATGTATCCGTTAATACCGGTGTTACCATCGATGCTAATGCGATTCCTATTGCTAAAGATATTGCAGACGAAGCGTTTGATGCTGCTACTTGTATAGGATGTGGCGCTTGTGTAGCTGCTTGTAAAAATGCTTCTGCTATGTTATTCCTATCTGCAAAAGTATCCCAATTGGCTTTATTACCTCAAGGGCAAGTGGAACGAGATAAACGCGTAGAACGAATGATCGACCAAATGGAAGACGAAGGTTTCGGAAGTTGTACGAATACCGGGGCTTGTTCTGCGGAGTGTCCAAAAGAAATAGGACAGCATCATATAGCACGATTGAACAGAGAGTTTATCACAGCTAAAATAAGTTCTTCCAACAAATAATTATTGGAAGATGGTATATTTAAGCCCTGTTTGTACAGGGCTTTTTTATTTAAACAATGGATGATTTATGGAATTAGGTGTTTGGAATACATTAAAGGTGGAGCGGAGCATGCCCCAAGGGCTTTATTTAACAGATGATAGCGGCGAAGAGGTATTACTCCCCAACAAATATTGTACACCTGAAATGGAAATAGAAAGTAAGGTGAACGTATTTGTATATAGAGACTCCGAAGATCGTTTAGTTGCCACTACCGAAACTCCACTTGCCATTAAACATACCTTTGCTTACTTAAAAGTAACATCCGTAAATACTATTGGTGCTTTTTTACACTGGGGCTTGGAGAAAGATTTGTTAGTACCGTTTAAAGAACAACGGAAACGCATGGAGGAAGGTTTCTCTTACCCCGTCTATATCTATGAAGATGAAATGACTGGTCGATTAGTCGCCACCAATAAATACGAACGATTTCTTTCTAAAGAATTTCCGGAGTATAGTCCAATGCAAGAAGTTCAAATTTTCATCACGCATCTTACAGATTTAGGTGTCAATGTAATAATAGAAAATAAGCATAAAGGATTAATTTACCATAACGAAGTCTTTACGTTTCTATCATTGGGGGATACAACTTCAGCCTATATAAAAGAAATACTACCCAATGGAAATATAACCGTTACGTTGCGTAAACAAGGAAAAGATTTATTGGATGCAGGGGCACAACGTATTTTAGATCGACTCCATGAAAAGAATGGTTTCTTAGAGTTAACCGACAACAGTAGTCCGGAAGAAATTATGTTTCAACTTCAAATGAGCAAAAAGAATTTTAAAAAATCAGTAGGTATTTTATACAAACAAGGTAAAGTAATATTACATACTGATGGAATTCGATTAACCTAAAAGTGAAATCCTATACTCACAAAAGCATATACTTTTTTAATTTGAGGAGAGTACATCATCGTTAGGTGCATTGGGCCAATTCCTGAAGCATAACCTATAGTAGCCCCCATGCCATGAAACCACTTATATTGGAATTGTTTGTCGAATCTATAATCATATAACATCGAATTAAATCGGGGTGTAATAAAAATATTTTTAAAAAGTTCATATTGATATCCCAAATGTAAAACAGAAAAACTATTCGCCCGAATTTGAGTAGGTAGTAGACCAACTATAGGAATCTGAGATCGATTATTTTGAATTGTACCACCTAGAATATATTGATTAAGAAATACCTGATCCGGATTACTAAAATATCCCGAGTAGCAATTGACTAATACTGTATGTTTAGGGTGTAAAGTGATATATTTATCCGCTTGAATGGATACTTTTATATAATCTCCATATATATATTGTTCTTTTAGTGTATCTGTATCAATAATGGCTATCCCATCTTGGGAAATAATTACAGAAGATAGATGCGGCATAACATAACCGGCTTCAACTTGTATGGCCGATCCTTTTGTAGGGAATATTTTATTGTTTAAAGTATTGTATTCATAATATGCATACCAATAATTGAAAGCACTTTTACCTTTTAAAGCTATCAAACCTTCAATTTTAGGATTAATGGAATACATCTCTCTTCTATAGGCTATACCTAATGTGGAAGACCTATTGAGTATGCGTTGAAATTTAGCTTCAGCATGAAAATATAATTGCAAATACTCTGATGTTGCTCTAAAATCATTAGAATAAACGGTTTGTTTCGTATACTCTCCTAACCCATTCAATTCAAACCCCCACGTTCTGTATTGACCTAAATATTTATAGTATTGGACACGTAATTTTGAATACTCTCCTATTTTAATGGAAGCTAAACATCTGGAATTTTTAATACCAAAATTTCTTGACGTAATATTAGCAATAATTCCTATACTCGTGTATGTATCATAATGTACACCAAGTTTTATGTAGGTTAATGGGTGTTCTTGCACATTGAATTTTAATTGAACACTTCCGTTTTCCTTAGGCTCTATTGAATACGTAACACTTTTATAAGACCGGGTCCCAAATACTTTTCGAACAGCCTCATTGATATCTTGAATTGTATATTCCGTTCCTGTTGTTAAACCAGTTCTACCAATAAAAAAAGATTCTGTCGTTTTAGATATGCCTTGAACAGAAATAGCTTCTACTTTTAATCGTGTGAGGGTAGGTAAACGAGTAGCTGTATCTTGATAATGTTGTAATGAATCTGCTAAATGTTTAAAATAAGGATACCATTTTAACCCCTCTTTAATACCAAGATCTATTATATCTTGTCCCTTATCAAAATCAGCTGTTGTAAAATGCTCAAGATTAGGTTTAATATATAAGTCGCATAATTTCTTTTCTTTTTCAATATCTACTGCGTCGGTATAAAATGCAATTTGCATCATGATGTCTAAAGCCGACTTCATTTCTTCTTGTTTTAAATTAGGAGTAGATATATCAACTCCTATGACATAATCTGCTCCCATAGCTCGAACATCTTCTACTGGGAAATTTTTTACTACTCCACCATCTACTAATAATAACGTATCCCAAGGTACCGCTGAAAAAACAGAAGGGATAGCCATACTGGATCGAATTGCTTTTGTAATTTCACCGGAATGTAAAAGTACCGGTTTGCCATTCACTACATCTGTTCCTATACATGCAAATGGTATGCTGAATTGGCTAAAATCTTTAATAGAATAGACCGGAGCATATAATTCAAAAAACTTTAACCATAGTTCCTCCCCTTCAATCACACCGGACGGCAAACCAATCTTTCCCTGTGTAAAAGGCAACTCAACGGCATAACGCTGAAATTCGAATTTTTCTTCAATACTTATGATACGCATATCCGGAGTATTGGATAATAATATATCCCAATCCAGCGTACGTGCTATTTTTTCAATACTATCCGCTGAATAACCGATAGCATATAGAGAACCAATAATACTCCCCATACTGGTACCGGTAATGTAATCAATTTTTAATCCGGACGAATCTATGGCTTTTAATAAGCCTATATGCGCTAACCCCCTAGCTCCTCCTCCACTGAGTGTTAAACCAATAGTTGTTTTTTGTTGAGCAAAAACATTTCGAACACTTAAAAAAATTAAACCTATTACTATATATCGAACCATTATAGCCATCGTATTATATACTTATACACAATATACCATTTATCTGTCTGTTCTAATAATACTTCATACTCTTTACGAATTGTTTTAAACTTGAAGGCATTACGCCATTCGTATCTTAAACGCCATACTAACTTAGCATTATATTGACCTTGTAAGTGAAGCCAAACTAATTTTTTACACACCGTTAACGTTGTATATGCTCTATCAAGCTCAAGAGCCGGATGCAAGGATAAAGATTCGGGTACAATTCGTTTAGCAGAAAGTATAGTTGGAATGTATTCTATCTTCGTTACTAGTGCTGCACGTACCCATAAATCAAAATCTTCATAACGTAAGTTAATATCGTAGCCATTCAGTTCTTTTAATAACTCTTTCCGCATCATAGTTCCTACTGGGTTAATGATATATCGATACGTAATCAAACTTAACCAATCGGAAGTAGGTAAATACTTTTGAATCGAAACTGTTGTAGCATGGTCACCAATTTTTTCCCCATCAGAGGAGATTAAATCTACATTACAAAAGGTCAGTCCGACAGAAGCTCCCCATTGCTCCATTTGATTAACTTGATATTCTACTCGGTTGAAATATAAAACATCATCTAATGCAAAATCTATAATATAATCTCCGTTAGCTTTGATTAAGGCTCGATTAAAAGATTGACAATTTCCTATATTTGTTTTATTGGTAATAACAGTAGTGGGGAATACCGATTGAATATTTTGATTAATTTTTTCTACAGAATCATCTATAGATGCATCATCCACAATGATTAACTCAATAAACGGGTAGCTTTGATGGTAAACCGATGCTAATGCTTCAGGTATGTATGGACCATGATTATAGGATAATGCGATGATGGTTACCAAAGGTCTCATTGTAGTTTCCTCATGATCGTATACTTACTAGATACTTTTGCGCCCATATTCGATTTGAATCGAAACAACCCTTCATTTAATCCGGAAGCATCATTTGAAATTCCTAAGTCAACATATTGACAAGATAATTCATAAGCTAAAGCATACATGTGCTGAATGATTTTAACACTGGGACTTAAAGAAATATAATCCGGATGGGTTGCCGGTAAATAATAATATAATACAGTCGGTTGAAGGTGTACACCTATTGCCATACCGATATAAGTAGAGCCATAAAAAGCGTCTATAAAATAATAATAATCCTCCAACCCTTGGGTAAATTGGCTCCATTCAGATTTTGATATAGTTAAAGGAGTAGATTTAAATAAACGGGCCTTCTCTAATAGATCAAATCTAGCTTCTGAAGACACAGAAGGACTATTTATTTCAATACGAATATCTACTGACTGTTTTAGCTTTCGGCGCTCTTGAGGGTTAAGATAATTTTCAATGGTAGGATGAAGTACTTCTATATGTTGATTAACATCTTCTCGTACTATTGTAAAACCATTCTTTAACCATATGGTATGTTGATCAGAAGGTAGTAAGTAAGAAGGAGGTAGTTTAATATGTACTTCTTCCATGTCTTTATCTTTGATTTCTTGAACCAAAGCAGGTATTACATTTTCCAATGTTTGATTGGATATAGCCGGAAAAAAACCACCATAGGTAGCTCCCATGCCGGAAATCATTTTTTTATCTACAGTATGAAAACCAATAGAAGCTTCTGAAGCTAAAAAAAAATAAGAAGGATACTTTTTTTGAATTATAAAATTCGGATGGAAAAACAGAAAGGATTTGTCCATAAACAGCTTGAACTATTAAAATCGATACTTTTTAAAAACATCATACGATCGTATATAGTCGTTTTCATTAAAGTCTGTTGATACGATAGATAATAAAATAGCTTTAGGTGAAAACTGGAGTCGACGCCAATGTAAAGGAGGAACGTACAAACCCATTTCCGGACTTTCTAAATTAAAAGTGGAATAGTCACCTTCTTGATTTTCTAAGTTTATTTCTATCTTACCTTCAATAGCAATAAGGACTTGCTGAGTAGAAATGTGGGCATGATGACCACGTTCTATAGAATCCGGAGTATCATAAACCCAATATAATCGTTGAATCGTAAAAGGTACATGAACTTTACTTTGTGCAACAGAAATAAAACCAACATCGGGATCTCCTATACCCGTAAAATGAATCCAATAAGGTTTTATTATATCCAAAATTATAAATAGGTTTGTCGAATATAAATTAAAATTCATGTACTTCCTAATTGGAACAGTAGTTTGTACCACCTATTTATTTCTTTTCTTTCGATGGTTAGGAAATAACTCCATTGCCACATTACCCATCATAATAGTGAATTATGGGGTATGTTTTTTAGTAGGATTATGTATAGGATTTTTTACGGATAACTTACAATTTAACTTAATCAATAGTTCAACGATCGTATCTGCGGCTGTCCTTGGAAGTATTTTTTTACCATCCTTTTTTTTATTAAGTTATTCTACCTATAAGGTTGGTGTAGGACCTACCACTGTAGCGAATAAGTTATCAATGATTCTACCTGTTATATTTAGTATTGTTTGGTTTCAATCCCCTACAAAAGTTAGTTTAATAGGCGTAGTCTGTTCATCTATCCTTAGCATCTATTTTATCAGTCCAAAGGGGGGGGCCTCTTCTTCTACTCGTTCGAATTGGTACTTACCCTTCTGTATATTTCTTACCGGCGGGCTTATCGATATTTTGTTGCTTTATTTTAATAGTCGATTACAAAGTCCTTCTGATCTTTATACTTTTACCCTCTTATTATTTTTGACAGCCAGTACACTTGGTCTTATCTATTTTGGAGTAATACAACGAAAGCTTACGTCATTAGCTACCTTCTCTGTCTGGAGATACGGGATATTATTAGGTATACCTAATTTTTTCTCAGTATACTTTTTATTAAAGGCGTTACAGTACTATGAAAACAATGGAGCATTCGTATTCCCTTGTATGAATGTGAGCATCATTTTGGTATCGACACTATGTTCCATCGTGCTTTTTCAAGAGAAAATTACAAGACGTATGTGGGCAGGAATTGGGTTTAGCGCACTATCTATTTTATTATTAACACTTTAATAATATACATCTCGTATTTTTTTGAGTCTAGTCGTTTGTATTTAAGCCCTTGTACTATTACTTTTGTCAGACTAAACCTTTACACATTTTGGAAAGAAAAATTCAAGTTGGATTAGTTCAACTCAGTTGTAGTGCGGATGTTTCTGAAAATATGTCCAAAACAGAATCCGGGATTCGAGCGGCAGCTGCTCAAGGTGCGCAAATTATATGCTTACAAGAGTTATTTCGTTCGTTGTATTTCTGCGATGTAGAATCATACGATAACTTTTCTTTAGCCGAAGCTATACCGGGTCCGTCTACTGAACGTTTATCTTTATTAGCGAAAGAATTGGGTGTTGTTCTTATAGCCTCTCTCTTTGAAAAAAGAGCGGAAGGGTTATATCACAATACAACCGCTGTTTTGGATGCAGACGGTGCCTATTTAGGTAAGTATCGAAAGATGCATATACCTGATGATCCGGGTTATTATGAAAAATTTTATTTTACACCTGGAGATTTAGGCTATAAAGTTTTTAAAACGAAATTCGCCACTATAGGCGTATTAATTTGTTGGGACCAATGGTATCCGGAGGCTGCACGCATTACGAGCTTAATGGGGGCAGAAATATTATTTTACCCTACCGCTATAGGATGGGCACAACATCAAACAGAAGAAGTAAATACAGATCAATATAATGCTTGGCAAACGATACAACGTTCGCATTCTGTAGCCAATGGTGTACCTGTAGTATCGGTGAACCGAACCGGTGTGGAAGGAGATATGCAATTTTGGGGAGGCTCATTTGTAAGTAATGCTCAGGGGCGTTTATTATATCAAGCACCTCATGTAGAAGAAGATATTAAAGTAGTCACATTAGATATGATTCAAAGTGATTACTATCGAACACACTGGCCGTTCCTGAGAGATCGTCGCATCGACTCTTATGCTCCTATTCAAAAACGATTTATTGATGATGCTGAATAATAATAAAAAAACCACACATGATACATGTGTGGTTTTTTTTTGAATACTCTATCTAACGTCGTTTAGTTAAAATCTGACTAAACGACGTTGAATAACAGATTGTCCTATTCCGGACGTACTCCAAACCAACCTTTAATTTTACGAGATACTTTATAATTAATATAATACATCATCGGTACTAGAATTAAGGTAAGGAAAGTGGCAAACAATAAACCAAATATCATTGTCCACGATAAGGGCCCCCAGAAAGCTACGCTATCTCCACCAAAGAAAATATGAGGATTCAATTCCGAAAAGAGTTTAACAAAATCTATGTTTAAACCTACAGCTAGTGGAATCAACCCTAATATAGTAGAGGCAGCCGTAAGCATTACAGGTGTCATTCTTATCTTTCCGGCTTGAACAATAGCTTGCTTTAATTCATACCCTTGAAGCATTAATTCATCAGTAAATTCTACTAATATAATCCCATTTCGAACAACGATACCGGCCAGTGCTACAATTCCAATTCCTGTCATAATAATGGAGATATCCATTTTAAATAGACCAAAACCTAATAATACACCGATTACACTGAATACAATTTCACTTAGTATTAGAATTGGTTTTGAAACAGAATTAAATTGTGTTACCAAAATAAAGAATATCAACATTAATGATGTGACTAATGCAGTCATTAAAAAGATGCCCGTTTCTTTTTGTTCTTCTTGCTCTCCCGTTTGTTGAACGATTACACCATTGATCGGATTGAACGCATCCATATTCGACCGAATGGCCTCATTGATCTCATTAGCATTATATCCATTTAGAACATTAGAATATAAAGTAATCATTCGTTTTTGGTTTTTACGTTTAATACCACCAAACGAATTTCCATAACGAACGGTTGCAACAGAAGATAAAGGAATCTGACGAATCATCCCCCCCATGTTCATATCCCGATAAGTGATCCGAGTATTTAATAAAGATTCAATATTTGACCGTTGATCTTCTGTAAACCTTAATTCAATATCATATTCATCATTGGCATCTCTGAACTTGGAAACATCTTTACCAAAAACAGCATAACGTAAATCCATACCGATTTGTGCAATGGAAATACCTTCAGCATTCGCTTTTTCTTTATCGATTTCAATTACGATTTCCGGTTTATTCTTAACTAAATCCGTTTTCAATTCTTCAATACCTTCAATACCTAAGCCCAATATAAAGGATTTCAAACGTTCAGATTCTGCAATTAAGTCCTTATAATCATCACCGATTAATTCGATATTAATAGGCTTACCTGTGGGAGGACCCCCTTTTTCTTGTTCAACCGTTATTTGAACACCCGGTATACCTTTTACAGCACTACGAATTAAATCTAAATAGGCTCGTGTTGATTCTCCTTTTCGTTTAGCAAACTCCACAAAGGCGACCGTTACTTTACCTTTATGAGGCGACGCATTTAAATCGGGTTCACTCGCATCACCCGCTCCAATTGCCACATTCGATATGATAGAAGTAACGATAGGATTATCTAACTTTACAACCTTTATTATCCTATTTTCTACTTCTTTCGTTATGGAATCAGTATACGCTTGATCGGTCCCTACAGGTAAGGCAATATAGGTAAAGATAAAATTAGGATCACTTTCAGGGAAGAAAACTACATTAGGTTGACGAACACCAATAAACCAAAAGGAGAAGAATAATAACACCACTACGCTACCTAAAAGAATAAAAGGACGTGTTCCTTTAATACACCAACCTAATATACCCTCATATAACACTTGTACTTTAGGCCATTGTTTTTCCTGAAAATTTTGAATAACATCTAATAGAACAAATTTATTTAACGCGTAAAGTGCAAATAAAGTAATAGTGAAGTTACCCATTCCAACATTGGAGGCGAGATAAAATAATATAGCTAAGACCGCAAAAATAGCAGCTGTAATTTTAAATCCTTTTGTTATACGTTTATGCGAACCATCATTAGTATGAGGTTTCATAAAATCTACGGCAAAAACCGGATTGATAATATAGGCAACTAATAGAGAAGCTAATAAGGTAACAATTAATGTAATAGGCAAGAAGAACATAAACTCACCGATTACTCCCGGCCAAAAGGCTAAAGGTATAAAAGGAGCCAGCGTTGTCAACGTACCGGAAAACACCGGTAAGAAGACTTCACCGGTCGCTTGTTTTGCGGCTTGCTTAATGGGAACTTTACCATTATCGAAAATTCGGTGTGTATTTTCTATCACTACAATAGCATCATCCACTACAATCCCCAGAGCTAAAATGAAAGAGAATAACACAATCATGTTTAATGTAAATCCTAAGGAAGGCATTACTAAAAAGGCGATCGCCATGGATAGTGGTACAGACAAACCAACAAAAATAGCGTTGGTTGTACCCATAAAAAACATTAGAATTAATACAACTAATATAAACCCGATAATGATGGTATTTACTAAGTCGTGAAGTGTCACTCTAGTGTTGACGGATTGATCACCCGTTATAGTAATTTTTAATCCGTCCGGTAACTTTTCCTTTTGTAACGTTTCTATTAATTCCGTAATCTTATCTGACGCATCAATCAGGTTTTCACCACTACGTTTAATGATATTTAATGTAATAACATTTTTACCATTCAGTCTTGCATAACTTTCAGCTTCTTTATAGGTATCTTTTACACCACCTTCTTCTACAATTTCTGATAAATAGACTTTAGCTCCGGACTGGGAACGGATGAGCAAACGATCTAATTCTTGTACTTTTGAAAACTCTCCGGAAATAGTAATATTCCGTTTTACACCATCCATTTTAATAGAACCACCGGAGATTGTCATGTTTTGATAAGCAATCGCACTTTCAACGTCTCTAAGCGTCACATTTGCGGCTTCCATTTTAAACTTATCAATATTCACTTGAATCTCTCTTTCAGGAGCTCCCACAATATCCACACGACGAATTTCCTTCATGGATTCTATCTGATCTTTCATTTCATCCGCAAACTTCTTCAACTGACTTAATTCAAAGTCACCGGATAAGTTTACCGACATGATAGGTAATTGCGATACGTCTACCTCTATAACTTGAGGGTCATCAGGTAAATCTTTCGGTAAATCATTTTTTGCTTGATCTACAGCATCTTTTACTTTTTGACGCGCAACATTTACATCTACATCCGTATTAAATTCAACTATTACACTAGAAAAATCTTGTATGGAATTACTGGTTATTTTTTTAACCCCTGCAATACCTTTAACTTGTTTTTCTATATGTTTCGTAACAAGTTTTTCCATGTTATCCGGTGATGTACCCGGGTAAATGGTAGCGACGTACATTTGTGGAAATACGATTTCTGGAAATTGCTCTTTTGGCAAACTGAAATACGACATTAATCCAGCTATAGAAATAATAACGGTAAGTACATAAATACTTGTTTTATTATCTATAGACCAACTACTAAGTTTAAATTCTTTCATACCTATACTATTTATAAGGCGATTTCTTGACCATCTACTAAATCTTGATAACCAACAGTAATAACTTTCATACCTTCCGTTAAACCTTCCAGTACTTCTTGTCTATTGGCGAATACTTTACCTAAAACCACTTTTGTTTTCTTTGCCACACCATTTTCAGCGATATACACATAAGTCTCTTCACCATTTTTTTGAATTACATTCACCGGCACTGTAAAAGCAGAGGAGGTGTAATAATCTTTTATTTTAATGTAAGAGATCATGTTTGCTTTATATTTATTTTTATCTTGTTGAATAGATAACTCTACATTCACAGTACGATTAACAGGATTAATAACATCCCCTACTACAGTAACTTTTGATTTTATTTCTTGTTTCAAATCCGGAAAAGTAACGATTGCATCTTGGCCTACTTTCAACTTAGCGATATAGGATTCTGAAACATCTGTTACTAATTTAATTGCGTCTGTATTAAATAAGCGAAATGCAGGTACTCCGGGAGCCAACATTTCTCCTTGTTTTGTAAATATCTCATCTACTACTCCAGCAAAAGGTGCTTTGATTCTAGTTTTATCCAATTGTTCTATTAATATTAATCTATTTTTTTCCAAGGATTCTTTATTGATTTTAGCTTGTAAATACTGAATTTCTGTACCTATTTTTTGATCCCACAAAGCTTTTTGTTTTTCGTATACTTGAGTCGCTAATTCTAGATTTTTATCTAATTGTTCTAGATTTTTAACAATGGTTACGTCGTCTGTTTTTGCTAATAACTCCCCTTTTTTTACTGTTTGGCCTTTTACCACATATATCCCTTTTACTTCACCCCCCATCGCAGAAGTTAATACGATATTTTTATCAGAATCAATTTTTCCTTGAACTTCTAAATAATGAGTAAAGGGCATTGCTTTAATTTGTTCGATGGCAACTTTAATTGCTTTACTTTCTTTGGAAGAGGTATCCGCCTCTGCTATTTCAGCTTCTAAGGTTTTTATTTCTTTACCTAAAGCTTCGTATTCACTTTTTAAAGATTCTAAGCGTGCTAATTTTTCATCCGAAGAAGAACAAGCGGTAGCTACCCAAACGAGTAACAATAAGGCTTGAATAAAATTGTTTTTCATAGTTGTGTATGTGTTAAATCGTAGTTATATTATTCTGTGTAGAGTGTTCCGGTTGCAACTTGATAGTCAATAAGTGCTACTAATGCATCGTACACTTTGTTAAAGTAATTTGTTTGCGCCTCTTTATAGGAGTTTTCAGCGTCCACTACTTCTAAATTAGAACCAACACCGGCTTCATATTTTGCGCGTGATACCTTCACTACTTCTTGGGCTAAATCCATATTTGTTCTTTGGGAACGAATAGACTCAACGTTATTTTTTAAGATAGCTTGTGTTTGTTGTATTTGTAGGTCTATTACTTGTTGCAATTGTATAACTTGATTGTCTACTTTTAAAATTTCTAATTTTGCTTGTTGCTGTTGAGCATAGCGTGTTAATCCGCTGAAAATAGGAACAGAAAGTTTCGCACCTATGAAACCATAACCATAATATTTAGAAGAATACAATTTCCAATAGTCGTTTGTAGAGGTAACCATACCGGCCGTTCCAAAAGCAACTAAGGTAGGGTAACTGGCCGCTTTAGCATTATTAAAATTCAAGGTTTGTAAACGTTGTTGTGTTTGTAACAACGAGTACTCTATTCGTTTGTTATAATCGTAAGCACCGGCACCTACAAATTGAATTGATTGAAAACGAGATTCTAAATCCTTAATATCTCCGGTTAAAATAATCTCTTTTTCCATTGGATAGCCCATCTGGTACTTTAGTAACAGGTTAGATACCGTCATAATATTTTTAACATTACCCCGTTCGGTGACTAAATTGTTATACGCTACTTCGATACGACTAACGTCTATAGCTTCTACAAAACCGGCTTTATTCATTTCTTTCATATGAAATAACATAGTATCTAAGCGATTTATGTTGCTGTTTAAAAGCTCCAATCGATACTCATTGATTAATTCCAGATAATATGCTTTTGTTATTTTTTCTGCAGTTTGAATTTTAGTTTGAGTTGTAGCTTTAGAAGATAATTCGGTGTATACTTTAGAAGCCTGTAAGCCTATTAAATAGGATCCACTAAATAGCAATTGAGTTGCATTCAAACTTACATCGTTCATACTTTTTAATTGGAATAAATTCGGAAGTGCTACTACATCTTTAGGGTTTGCGGTGGCAGGTATTGAACCGGGTGGCAAAAATCCAGATGCTTGTTCGTTGGTTAAGAACAAGGGCTTAAGTTGAACATTGTACATGGTAGTAGCTTCTCCACTTATTTGTGGCAAACCAATACCAAAAACTTCTTTCACTTTTAGTGCTGCTATTTGTTGATTCAGTTCTGCATTTTTAATTTCAGTTTGATTACTGAAGGCATATTGAATACATTGATCCAATGTAAACGATTCTGAAACACTTTGACCAAATAACGTTGTCACATGGACCAAAAGTAATACTAGAATACTCCATTTAGTTGTTCTCATAATAGTTGTGTGCAATAGTGTTGTTTATTCTTCCTCTTGAATTTGTTTGTATTTATTAATTAGTTTATGACCTTTTAGCGTACAAATACCATATAGGTAATGTTCTATTAATTGAATATGTAAATCTTGAACACTTAGTGTGAATCGATTAAATAATTCCGGACGAAAGCCCCACTCTACTTGATCTAATCTCATTTTTGATAAAAGCTCAACGTGGCATTCCGGTCGATATAGGCCTGTTTTTTTACCCCATTGAAAATTATCTACTAACATCCCAAATATTTTTTCTTCTTTATGTTGTAAGAAAATATCGTAGGCGATAGGATGGTATTTTTGTATTTCAAATAACAAGGAAGGATTCATTCCTTGAAACATGATGTTCAGATGCGAAGCAATTTTTAAGATCTCGTCAATTGGATCAATAGCCGTAGCATGCAACATTTGAAGTTCCATTTCTTGGTGATCTAATCGTTGTCGCACCACAATATTGACGAGTGCATCTTTGTCTTCAAAATGTTGATAGATGGTTTTTTTAGACATTCCTATAGACTTTGAAATATCATCCATCGTGATGGACTTAACACCATACCTCCAAAATAACTCGTCTGCCCCATCGACGATACGTTGCGTGGTTATATCCATGATAGCTGTACTCATATTATTCACAGTACAATACTATGGAAACTTTTATATTTTTAAAAGTTTCCAATAAAAAAAATTATTAGGCTGTTTTACAGAGTATTGCAGCCTAATAAACAAAGAAACGTAGTATTAAATATTATTTATATCCTATAATTTGAACCCACCCTTTTTGTTGTTTTTCATTTAAATCCAACGCATAATAGTAGATACCTTCCGATAAACCATTAGGGTCCCAAACGAAATTACGATTATCGGTCGAGTAAATGAGAGCTCCCCATCGGTTATATACACTAAAATTCTTAAAAAATACAGAACAGTTATCCGGAGGTAAATTAGGAATGTATAAGACGTCGTTTTTACCATCATTGTTTAACGTCAATAAATTAGGAACTACCACCTGATTGAATAGGTTAATATTATCATCTAATACGATTGTTTGATATATAGTATCTTTTGAGTTTAAGTCGCAATTACCGTCGTCCACTACAAAATATACAGTAAAACTACCCTTTTTTAATTCCTCACAGGAGGGCATGTATGTAAACACTGAACTAGCTGTTAAAAAACTATCTCGAACATTATTAAAGGAAAAATTTCTTGTACCATCTGAACCGTATAACGTAATAGAAAGAGGGTCTGTAGGGTCCTCATCACTGGCCCTAACCGTGAAACGCAGTAAGGAATCTACTCGAATGGATTTAGGATTACCCGACGGGTCTATGACTATAGTAGGTTTATGATTATCAGTAGGTAAAAGGTGTAAAATAAAAGATAAAGTATCGTATTTAGTAGGACAACTATTATCATTAATTATAATTTTTATAGGTTCAAACCGTTCTATTCCATCTTGAAAAACAAGACAAGGATCAAAACACATGTTTACTGTAGACTCCGGTTGGGCGGGAGTTAATGTACTAGATGAAGGTATACTGATTATACTAGATGGAAAACTAGAAAGTACTTTTGTTATTGTAATAGATTCCGTTTTATTGAATAAAGCAACATCTATATCAGCTATAGAGATTGGATAACATTGAGCTGGACTTGACTTCAAGCGTATAGGTATAGTGTCACCGGAGCTTAAGGTTGTATTACTGAAACGAATATCCGGAGCATTATTAAGAGGGCAATCAACTACTTTAATTTGAAATTCTCTTTTTACTCGTCCTAATAAAACACCATTTCGGTATTCCTCCACCATTACACCCCATACAAATAATCCTAAAGTCGAGGGGTTAACAGTCATCACACCGGAATGTCTATCAATAGCTAAAGTAACCGAACCGGTTATTTGATTGGTAGAAGAATAACCACTAGCCCAAATGACAGGCATATAAGGAGCAGAATACTGATAATACCCCCCATCTTGATCTCCTCCGGGAGAGAAAATAGATCTATTTAGTGGATTAGTTAAATAATAAACTAATGAATCACCATCCGAGTCTTTACCGGAATAATCAAAGGTATTTAATTGACCTCTACATAAACTTCTATTTTGCATTTCCGGAAAATCAGGAGTATTATTGATAATATTGGTAGAAGGAAATTCCGCATAAAATGTAAGACTTTGAGAATCTCCTAACGTAAGGTTGTATATATTACTATTCCTACAGCATTGTTCCCAAATAATATAATACCCATTAGGTGATGTTAGATTATTTGGTAAAAAATCGGTCTTTTTATAAAATTTATTTCTAAAAAGTAAATTGTTAGGAGCTATGCAGCCACCGGCTGCATTAACAATAAAATTTGCAGATTGTAACGTCAGGGGTACTGTTTGTACTAAAATATTAGTATTCTTCTCATAAATTCCACATATAATAGTTCTGTCACTATCAAGTAAATTATCATTCGCACTTATCTCATCAAAATAAACATTAAGTTGTATGGTATATGCAATACCTCTTGGATTTTTAAAAATCTCAAATTCTCCTCCTACAATATGACTACCCCAACTATTGAGTAGAGTAAAGAAAAGGAACATGATTAGAAATGCATATTTCATCCTAAAATTCTTTGTTACAAAAAGTGGCTCAAATACAATACCATTTTAATTCGTAAAACGATTAATCTACTTAAAATAACTAAATTTACGTAATTTTGTTCTATGACGATTAAAAAAGGTGATGTATTATCTAAGGTTCTGATAAATGAACTAGTAGCAGAAGGTAAATCTATATCCCGATTAGACAATTTAGTATTATTTACGGCATATACAGCACCGGAAGATGTTGTGGATGTACAAATTACACTAAAGAAAAAAAATTACTTAGAAGGCAAAGTAGTCCAGCTTCATCATCCTTCTCCATACAGAACGGAACCGGTATGTTCCTATTTTACGTTATGTGGAGGGTGTAAATGGCAACACGTACAATACCCAACTCAACTTCACTACAAAGAAAAACAAGTAAGCGATACGTTAGATCGGATAGGTAAAATAAAACTTCCTCCTCTTTCCCCTATCATTGGATCGGATGCTACTTATCAGTACCGTAACAAATTAGACTTCACTTTTTCTAATAAACGATGGTTGTATCGAGACGAAATCGCTGATCTTACAACTAATACGAACGGATTAGGTTTCCACTTACCCGGTCGATTTGATAAAGTAATCGATATCCAAGAATGCCACCTACAAGCAGAGCCTTCGAATTCGATTCGGAACTGGATCAAATCGTATGCTCTCGATAAAAATCTAGATTTTTATAATGTTAAAGAACATTCCGGTCTGTTAAGAAATTTAATTATACGCACCACTTCTACCGGTGAAGTGATGGTGATTTTTCAATTTCAATACAAGAGCAAAGAGATGTTGCTTCTATTGGAATCCTTCTCCAAAGCTTTTCCTAATACGAATAGTATAATTTATTTTATTAACAATAAAAAGAATGATACCTTTCACGATTTAGAACCTTACGTATACGCCGGTCTTCCTTATATTACGGAATCTATGGAAGGACTTCAGTTTCGAATCGGTCCTAAATCTTTTTATCAAACCAATAGTGCTCAAGCATATGTTTTGTACCAACAGGTTCGTCAACTTGCCGGATTAAGTGGTACAGAAATCGTATATGATTTATACACAGGAACCGGAACCATAGCATCCTTTATAGCCCGTCAAGCAAAATATGTTATTGGTATCGAATATGTAGAGGCCGCAATTGAGGATGCAAAAGCAAATGCAGAATTAAACCATCTATCGAATATATCCTTTTATGCAGGTGATATGAAAGATATTTTAACTGAATCTTTTCTATCCCATCATCCCAGACCGGATGTAATTATTACAGATCCCCCTAGAGCAGGAATGCACGAGAATGTAGTTCGAACTTTACTTACAATTGGAGCACCCAAAATTGTATATGTGAGTTGTAATGTGTCTACACAAGCTCGAGACTTACAGCTTTTAGATGAAAAATATAAAGTAGTATCCGTACAACCGGTTGATATGTTTCCTCAAACCGCTCATGTAGAAAACATAGTTTTATTAGAATTAAAATAACTTATGGAATTTAGCCAAAACGATCCGGAACTAGATGGAAAATATTTAGGAACAATATCCAAAGATTTTATTTTAGTAAGTGATGTGCTGAAAGAAGCTTCGTACCAATTACGTGTTCGTCAAATTTCTAAATACCCTATATTTCCGGTGTGTAGAGTAGAACAACCAATAGGTCAACTCTTAATACCTCAAGCACACCATTCAAACGAATGGTTGTATTACTTTTCTATGGCGGATGAATTTATACAACGAGGTCTTATCGACTCGGATAAAATAGAAGCTTTTGAAATGACCTATAAAGATCCGGAAGAATTTTGTTGTTTGTTTATAATCGATAAGACCTTTACCAATTTTGTATTTATTCCTTATCCCGAAGATTAGGGTTTAAAATGATTCCAACCTTGCGATTGCATCGAAGCTACGGATCCTCCCCTTGTTTCAACTTTTAATCCATCGGAGGAAGGTGTTATATATCCTATGATAGATATATCGGGATGATTTCTGATACGTTCATGTGCTGATGGAGGAACCGTAAATACGATTTCATAGTCTTCACCTCCATTTAACATAGCCGTAAGCGGACTTAATTGGAATTCATTTATCGACTCTACCGTTTGCGGGTGGATGGGAATTCGTTCCTCATATAGATAAGCTCCTACAGACGATTGACTACAAATATGAAATAATTCAGAAGCTAAACCGTCGGATACATCTATCATCGCTGTAGGCTGAACACCTAATTGTTCCAATGTTTGTACCATATCGATTCGAGCTTCCGGACGTAATTGCCTTTTAATGATATACTCTTTCATATCTAATTCCGGTTGCATATCCGGATGAGCTAAATATACTTGCTTTTCTCTCTCTAACACTTGTAAACCCATGTATGCTGCACCCACATCCCCACTGATACAAATTAAATCGTTTACATTTGCCGTATTACGATAGGTAACTTTTTCAGACGAAACTTCACCCGTAACTGTTACAGATAATATTAAACCACTTCTGGATGTGGTGGTATCTCCCCCAACCAATAACACATTATATTTTTCACAAGCTAATTGTATACCCGAATAGATTTCTTCGATTGCTTCTACTGAAAATCGATTACTCACCGCAATTCCAACAACAACAAACAATGCTTTACCATTCATGGCAACAATATCGGATACATTAACAGCTATCGCTTTATAACCTAAATGTTTTAATGGTGTGTAGGTTAAATCAAAATGCACACCTTCTACCAAAAGATCCGTTGACTGTAATTGATATTTTCCATTACCTAAATCCCAAACTGCTGCATCATCTCCTATTCCTTTAACCAATAAATTTGAATTTTGATGACTAAAACCCTCTTTTAAGCGGTTTATCAATCCAAATTCTCCTATTTGAGATAATTCTGTTCGTTTTTCGGTAGCCATATTTATAGTTATAGGAATATTTTATGTAATTTTACAAAGATTATCGATTCACCCATTTCTATCTTGATAAACCAATTATGAAAAGAATAACCTTATTCGTCGCTATGTTGTGCTCTGTAATGATTTTCACGGATTGTGTTAAATCCAGTAAAAAATGTAGACAGAATGCAAAAAAGATTAAAAAAATGAGAAAAAACAATCCGAACTTCAAAGTATAATGAAACAAATGCGAGTTTTTGTACTTCTTATCCTACTTATGGTTACGTTTATGGATTGTACTCGATCCAGTAAGAAATGTCGTCAAGATTATAAAAACGTAAAGAAAAAAGGGAGTGGTTGGGTTTATTAATCCTTAATTGAACTAAATCATTTTAGACATTGTTAAATATAACATTAGCAAAAGATACGACTATGATTTCCATAACTGAAAAAGCAATAGAACATGTAAAGGAACTTAGAGAACGGGATGGTTATACCGAAGAATTTAATATTCGGGTAGCTGTTAAAGGTGGTGGTTGTTCCGGTTTGATGTATGATCTACATTTTGATAATAAAATTGAACCGGCTGATCAAGTTTTTGAAGATAAAGGGGTAAAGATTCTAGTAGACAAAAAAAGTTTACTATACCTTCTGGGGACTACGCTTGATTATACGGATGGTCTGAATGGAAAGGGCTTTCAATTTGTTAACCCAAATGCATCTAGGACTTGTGGTTGTGGTGAAAGTTTTGCTGTTTAACAAGTCAAATATCAAAAAAAAAGCCCTTCAGTTGAAGGGCTTTTTTTTTGATATTTTATTCGTCACTGCTATTGTTTATCCATTTCAATTCAAATAAATCTTTACGTCGAGTAATTAAATTACGAACCGATCCAAATTTACGTTGACGCTTAATTAAATTAATATCTAAATCTGCAATCAGCGTTGTTTCTGCATTCGGAGTAGCTTCTGCTAACGTTGCATCATGTGGAAACATAAAATCAGACGGTGTAAAGATTCCGGACTGAGCGTATTGAATATCCATATTTTCAACTCCGGGTAAATTTCCTACACTTCCGGATATACAAACATAACACTCATTTTCAATGGCCCTAGCCTGAGCACAGCGTTGTACTCGCATGAAGGCACTTTTCGTATCTGTCCAAAACGGAACAAAAATAATATTGACCCCCTCTTCCGCAAGTAGTCTGGGGAGTTCAGGGAATTCAATATCGAAGCATATTAAAATACCTATTTTACCAGCATCCGTTTGAAATACTTTTAATTGATTCCCTCCTTGAAGCCCCCAATAGTTAGATTCATCCGGCGTTACATGCAACTTATATTGATAATCCCAAGTACCATCTCGTCTACATAAAAACGATACGTTATACAATCCATCGTCTTCATACAAAGGCATACTACCTGCAATAATATTTATATTATAGGACAAGGCTAAATCAATCATCTTATCCCTTATTTGTTCTGTATATTCTGCAAGAGAACGAACAGCATCAGAAGCTGTCTCTTGATTGTAGGCTGCCATCATAGGAGCATTAAAAAATTCAGGGAATACAACAAAGTCCGCTTTATATCCGGATACAGTATCCACGAAGAATTCAATATTGCGATATAAATGCTCTAAAGTAGGGGTATTACGCATTTTCCATTGCACTAATCCCACTCGCACCAATGATTTTTCACCACCAAATAGAGTATTCTCTGACGCTTCATCTTCAAATAAAGCATTTTTCCATTCCAATAAAGCGGCATAAGCTTTAGAATCTGTATCATCCGGTAAATACCCTTGAATAATGCGTCTTAAGTGAAAATCATTCGCAAATTGAAACGTCAGTACCGGATCAAATATTTCTTTGAGTTTTACCTCATCGATGTATTGTTTGGGGGTTAACTTTTTAGAATAATTTTTATACCCAGGAATTCTACCGCCAACAATGATGGCTTTCAAATTAAGCTTCTCACATAATTCTTTACGAGCATCATACAATCGTCTACCCAATCGCATACCTTGATAATCGGGTCGAACAAAAATATCGATTCCATACAAAGTATCCCCTTCGGGATCATGTGTGGTTAGTAAACCATTACCGGTAATTTCTTTATAGTTGTGGCGGTCCCCCCATTTATTGTAATCCACTATTAACGAAAAAGCAGCACCTACTACTTTACCATTATCTTCAATACAAATTTGACCTTCAGAGAAATATTTTAAATGGGAACGGAGTTCTTTTTTTGTCCACGGTTCTAAAATATCATTGTAAACCATTATCATGATTTCCCGAATATCATCATAATCACTAATCTTGATATTCCGTATCTTCAGTCGATGTGAATTTTCAGCTTCTTTAATTTTTCCCATAACTATTATTCCATAACATTAAGTTCATACACTAAATAGGGTGAATTGGATACATCCCATCGAATAGGGTTTTTATCTGTAGTTAATAATTCAATTGGAGCGGCTTTACTTCCATTTACTTCCAGGGGTGTAAGGCTTATTTTTCTCCAAGAAGGAAAACTAATTGTTCCTTCTAAATATCGAACTAAGTAAGGTAATTGACCTCTATCTACCAGTTTTAATCGATCTTCATCATATGTCTGACCGGTCATTTTTACAGGAGTAGTAATGACTACATACATTCTTTTGCTCTGTGATAAAGGTAGTCCATCTGCTGAACACAATAGCACACTCGCCCACTCGTTGGTCGTTTCAATTTTTATATGAGAAAACGTATAGATTTGATCGGCTATTTCTCCTACTGCACCTTGTACAAACGGTGTTTGAATTTGAAATGTGCCTTTTTTATAATTTAATAGTAATTCTTTTGTTTCAGAAAGAATAGTACCCCTATTGACATCCTGATAGGAGGCATACGTTCCAATAGGGGTTTCCGGCAACGAAGTTGATTTAGCTACTTTTGTAACATAAGGTAAGTAGATTTGATCATCGATATAGGTAGAATAGTTGGGAAGGCTTCTCCAATCCTCCGGTCGGATGTTATCTATCGCAACGTTAGGCGCTGTTTGTACATATGATTTCAAAAATAAAGGAGCGGCTACTACCCATTGAGCAAGATGATCCGGAGCAGTGGATAAATCAAAAGAACGGTGCGTTCCGGATCCTAAGGCACGGTTATCAAATGAAAATTGCATCAATCCATCCATACCCTGCAACTGGGCGTAGGCTGCCATCACCGGAATACCTTCTAATACATATTCGTTAGGATAACAAGCATTATATTCCGTTACCATGAATGGCTTACCTTTCCAAGTATACTTAATCAGATTTGGTATAAATGATTTATTATATTGACGGAGGATAGATGTATTATTGATGGGAGCGTATTCTAATTTTTCCCATTCATTATTAATTTTCCACACTTGAGGATGATCCCAATAATCATTGGTGATACAAAAATCTAATCGACTGTTATTTTCTTGATTGTATAAAATAGGCATCGGATAGTTACTACCGGTTAACAAATATTGAATTCCAATATTTCTACTGTAAGCATACATTTTTTGATAATAGGTGTCTTCTGTTTGTTTATAGAAACGTAAGCTTGCTGGTACATTAGAATTAGGACGGATACACTGTAACGTAGGAGACAGATTATGATCCCAATTCAATTGAAAAGAGGCTAAAGTGCTGGGAGGATTTCCAAGCTTTTCATACATTTTTTCTAAACTGGTTCTATAGTAACCGGAGGATGCCAAATCACCCCCAAAATGTATCGCTACAGTGGACTCATTAATAAACTCGGAAGCTATAATAGCAGGCTCCCTATTGTAGGCTAATTGAGTGTAAGGATTGATATGTTCCATCCATTGTTGAATGTATTGTTGTTGTAATACAATCAAAAGAGAATCATAATAGGCAACCTGCTTTCCTCCTAAATCTGGTGGACGGTGTTGAACTCCATCTGCAAGAGTAAAATCCCGGTGAACAAGCAAATCCAAAAAAACATAAATGCCTTTTTTCTTTAAGGCATAAATCAGATAGTCAACTTTATCCAGAGACGTAGGGTCCAGTTGGGTAGTACCGGATTTATTTCCAAAAATATTTGGTGTAGACCATGGAGCATCCATGTGGTGTAAGCGTACTAGATTACAACCCATTTTAGATAAACGAAGTGCTAAAGAATCTGCTATGGCAGGAGTAGATGGGAAACATGTTGCAGCGACTAAATTAGTTCCCCAAAATTTTGCCGGAGTTCCATCTTTAAATTGTAATTGATCATTGGATGTAGTTAAAAATCCGTGTTTACCTGCCGGTGCGTCTAATAAAGAAGACCAATCTACAAAATGACTCCCTGTGTAGGTGGGATAAGTTGTTAATGGGTACCATTTACCTTTATCCATAGGTCCGGTTAAAGATCCCGGTACTAAGGGTTTTTGTTGTGCAGAAAAAAGGATTAAGGAAAGATCATCGAAATACGCTGTACCGGAACAATTCGCTAATGCTAATTGAAATTTGACCTTTGATGCTCCTTCCGGTATTGAGTATTCATTTGAATAATAAGTCCAATCCGTTGTCCCCTCTGCTTGACCAACCACAGCAGGATATCCTCCTACCAGTTCATTTGAATTGGAATAAAATTCTACTCCAATACGAGCTACTTCCCAAGACTGGTTTCCGGCGACAACTTCTTTCGTCTTTATCCACCCCGAACAAGAAAGGGTTGACACTCCATTCGGCAATACGATGACTTGATCTATACCGGACCATTTCGCTTTGCTATTGGAAATTTCAATAGCAACATTACCGGAGTGGCGAACCGTTGTAGTATTTGCTCCCCAGTTGTTCCAACTGGTGGTTTCTTGTTCAAATCCATTGTTTTTTAAAGCATTTTGTGCTTTAAGAAAGGTGGTCAAATAGGTTAGGAACAATAAACTAAATAGAATTCTTTTCAACATTTGAGTTCAGTATTTCGTTATAATGTAATAAAGATTTCGTAAGTTAGAAAGAATGCCGTTAAGGTTTTCATTAAATCATTATTAACCGTTACCTTTTCTCACGTTGTTGTATTTATTCTTATGTTAAGAATTCTATACTTTACTACCCAAAATACGATTCCACTTGGTATAAAAACCTTCCTGCTAAATAGTTTTTTCCTATTATTTATATTGTTCCATGCTAATGCCCAAACTTCCAATGTTGCTCCCAATATGCTTGTTGTTAAACTAACAGAAGAGAATAGAGCTTATTTTCAATCGGAAGCATTGGTCGCTGCATTAAACGCTGCCGTTCATCCGTATAGCGTACAAGAATTTCGTCAACCCTACCCTAATGCTGTGCGCCCAACTCAAAAAAACCAAATTGATTTAACATTGATTTGGTATATCTATTTTACCCAACTTCCATCTGAGGAGGTAATGAAACTCTGTACTACCTTACAATCTTCCGGGTATTTCGCTTATGTAGAGCCTAAATATATAGACAATCATCAGTCCTTCAGTGTACCAAATGATCCTTTAGCACAAGTCAATGGACCCATGCGCTACATCGAGCGTATGCAAGCCTATGAGGCTTGGCAAATAGAAGATGGAGACGCTTCCGTTATTATAGGAGTCATAGATACGGGAGTTGATTTAAATCATGAAGACATCGTCGGTGGCTTATATTATAACACAGCCGATCCTATCAATGGAGTAGATGATGATGGAGATAATTATATAGATAATTATGTTGGTTGGGATGTTGCCGATAATGATAATAACCCACAGGTAGGTGCAAGTAGGCACGGTGCGGAAGTAATTGGTGTGGTATGTGCCACTCCTAATAATAATCTAGGTTTAATAGGCATTGGTAATAAATGTAAAGTAATGCCTATTAAAGGGTCTTCTAACACTGGTGGAGCTATCGCTGCCGGATATGAAGGTATTGTATATGGTGCAGAACATGGTTGTAAAATTTTAAATCTTAGTTGGGGAGGATTAGGTTCTTATTCTCAACTGAATCAAGATATCATCAACTATGCAGTATATACATTCGATGTATTGATCATTGCTGCAGCAGGTAACGATGATACGATAGCTGATTTTTATCCGGCATCATATAAAAATGTATTATCTGTAGCCGCATCGGATACTATGTTTGCCTCCTCTCAGGGGAAATACATTGACACTAGAGCCTCTTTTAACCGATGGTTCTGTTGTTATAAAACAACCTTGAGTCATAGTGTAGACCTATGTGCACAAGGAATGTATGTTCAGTCTATTCGACCATTATCCACTAATTTGTATAGTAGTTATGACGGTTCTTCTTATGCGGCTCCTATTGTTGCCGGTGCAGCCGGCTTGGTCCGTTCTAAATATCCAAATTTATCTGCCTTACAAGTAGCAGAACTACTCCGTGTTACAGCAGATGTTATAGACACGTTTCCGGAAAACGCAGCCTATAAAGAATTATTAGGAAAAGGTCGTCTTAATATGCTCAAAGCCCTTACCCAATGGCAATCTCCCGCCATACGAATTGATTCTGCTTATACGACAGGCAATGCTGAGGTAATTGGTTTCACCAATAAGCAATCGGATATTCATATTCGATTTAAAAACTTTTTAAGTCCTTCACCTAATGCTACTATCCAATTAACGTCTAATTATTCTTTAGTAGAAGTTATTCAACCTAATTTTTCAGCAGGATTAATAGATAGCCTTCAAACTAAAACGACCGGATCTACTCCATTCCAAATTTTCATACACCCGGGAGTTCCGGAAGACACTGTAATTGAACTTCGACTTAGCTACATAGACCCAATAAAAAACTATTCGGATTACGAATATTTTAAGCTTAAAATTAACCCTACATACGTTACCTTAAAAAATGATTATGTAACAACGACCATTACATCGAATGGAAGAATCGGTTATCAAGATATTTTTAGTACGATAGGCAACGGATTTAAAGCAAATGCATCCCCTTCCTCTATGTTATATGAAGGAGGACTTATGATAGCTCATTCTACCAATAGACAATCCGATTGTGTAAGGGGCTTCCCTTCAGGAATACATAATTTAGATTTTGTTTCTACTGCATCACCAAAAGAGGTAACTGTTCCCTATGCTTACCAATACATACAATCCGCCTTTATAGACACTTCTATTTACAGTACCAATCCTCTACGAATAAAAGTTCTACAAGAGTCGTATGTACTTAATTCTTTAGAATACGACAATACCGTTTTTTTACATTATAAAATTATCAATCAGTCTTCCGTTACGTACGATTCACTTTATGTAGGTCAGTATCTAGACTGGGATATTCAAGACTACACACGTAATCGTTCCGATTTTGATTATACAGAAGGAATGGGGTATACGTTTAATATTTTAAGTGGGGGAATGTTTGGTGGTATAGTTGCCTTAACGAAGAACCCAGACCTACAATATTATGCTTTAGACAATTCTTTTGTTGGAGGAAATAACTTAAATCCAAATGATGGCTTTACGTTAACAGAAAAATTTAGAGCTCTCAGTAGTGGTATAGGTCGACCACAAGCAGGAATGTCCGGAACGGGTAATGATGTAAGTTCTGTGTATGGTATAAGACTAAATGGATTTCAACCCGGAGACACTTTAGATGTTGCCTTTGCGCTAGTAGCAGGAAATTCTTTGTCTGCCATACGACAAGATGCACAACGAGCAAAAACTTATTTCCAACAATTACACACCACTCCTCAACCACAGAATCAGCGGTATACTGTTTGTACCACTTCAAATAAATCCGTTACCGTAAAACCTACCCCGGGTAACAGATTTGCCTTTTATTCTTCAATACCAAACGAACAGCAAACACCTTTTTTTATTGGAAAAACCTTAACACTGGCTTCTCCTTCGGATACAATTTATGTACTGGGTATAGACTCCCTCTATCCTTCCGGGGTATCCCTACATTCATGGAATTCGGATGAGAGTGTTCATGCTCATTTCAGTGCAGCAACCGCTTTCACTAAATGGGAGAACCAATTAGCCACACATTTTATTAATCAAAGTACGAATTACGATTCCTTAGTTTGGGATTTTGGTGATGGGAATTACAGTTATCAAACTAATCCTTCGCATCATTATGTTCAAACCGGTAATTATACCGTATCGCTGAGAGCGTTTTCGGGATCTTGTGTAGATACGCTAAATCAACTTATTACGGTTACAGGTAATTCGATGATGAGAGCCCAGCCTTCTCCATTTAGTCAATACCTATCGTTAGATATCCGACTTTTAGAAAACACGACTGCCACTATTGTAATTGAGACCGTGAGTGGTCAAGTGGTGTATCGAAAAACAAATTTTACTCCTACAGATTATCCGGCTTTAGTTTTGGATACAGAACTTTGGGTACCGGGTATTTATTTTGTTCGATTGATTACCTCAGACAACAATGAGGTTGTGAAAGTAGTGAAGCAGTAATCTTATGAAATTAATTAAAGCAAGCATTGTCACAATAGGGGATGAAATATTGTATGGTCATATAACCGACACAAATAGTCAATGGATAAGTGCTGCTTTAGATGCTATTGGTATTAAAGTACTACAGAAACTATCGATTGGTGATCAAACGGATGCCATTTTAAAAATGTTGGACACTACTTTATCGGAGAGTGATTTAATAGTAGTGACGGGAGGCTTAGGCCCTACCAATGATGATATAACCAAAAAATCGCTAGCTCAATATTTTCAGGTACCGATCGTTCGATTTCCGGAGGTGTATTCACAATTAGAAGGCTATTTTTTATCCCGTAATAAAGAGTTTAATGTATTAAATCAGACGCAAGCGGATTTACCCTCTAATTGTGAAGTGTTAATCAATACAAGAGGTACGGCACCCGGCATGTGGATAGCACATCAAGGTAAAATCATTATTTCATTGCCCGGAGTCCCTTACGAAATGAAAGGAATTATGACAGATGTAGGTCTACCCAAATTAAAGGCTTATTTCAAAACTCCTATCATACAACATAAACTTATTAAAACGGGCGGTATAGGTGAGTCTACCTTAGCCATGATGATAGATTCGTGGGAAAAACAACTTCCGAAATCCGTATCATTAGCATATCTGCCTTCAGCAGGAGAAGTCAAATTAAGATTAACAGCCATTGGGGAGGATGCCCATCAAGTAAAAAAAGTAATAGAGAATGAAGTACAAAAACTCCTTCCAATCATAGAACCTCATGTATATGGTATGGATGACGATACATGGGAAAGTTCTATAGCCCGTTGGTTAATTGAACACAACTATACTATAGCCGGAGCGGAAAGCTGTACCGGAGGTTATGTCTCCCATTTACTGACCACTATTCCCGGATCGTCTTCTTACTTTAAAGGATCTATAATAGCCTACAGCAATGAAGTAAAAAAGGCGTTTTTAGGTGTCACTTCAGAACAATTGGATACACAAGGTGCCGTAAGCGCTTCAGTTGTCGAAACAATGGCCCAAGCAATACAGAAGCGTTTGAACACTACGTTTGGCTATGCGACGAGTGGTATAGCGGGTCCGGGTGGAGGCTCAGATGAAAAACCCGTAGGAACGGTATGGATTGCTGTGGCATCTGCAACGCAAGTCTATAGCCAAAAACTACAACTTACTTCTATGCGGGATGTAAACATACGCATGAGTGCTTTGGCCGTTTTTAAACTTTTACGAAAACAATTTCAATAAATTAATAGTCAAGGGAATAGTAAAATCCTGTAACTAGGAAGACTTAATCAAAAAAATGTTATTTTTGTATCTTATATTCTAGTTATCATAGGACTACAAATTAATGGCTTTAGTAGAATTAGTAATGCCTCGAATGGGTGAGAGCGTAATGGAAGGCACCATTTTACACTGGTTGAAACAAACCGGTGATAAAATTAATGCCGATGAAAATATAGTTGAAGTAGCCACCGATAAAGTAGACACCGAAGTTCCTTCCCCTTTTACAGGTGTTATTCACCGCATCTTAGCTGAAAAAGGACAAGTCATTCCGGTAGGTCAAGCCATCGCTTTAATAGAAACAGAGCAAAGTGCAACTGAAAGTACATCAACGCCTATAGTTGTAACAGAAAAAGCACCTTCCATCCAACCTGCTTCATATATTTCATTATCCGTTGAATCTAAAACATTACCAGTAACCAAAGCAGAACCTACTTCCGGTCAAAAGTTTTTTTCTCCTTTAGTATTAAATATTGCAAGGCAAGAAAATATTTCTTTATCTGAATTAGATGGTATTCACGGTTCCGGAAAAGATGGTCGCGTAACCAAAAATGATATTTTAGCTTTTGTAGAAAAAAGAAAATCCAGCCCTACTCCTACAGAACCTACACTACAACAGAAAGAATCAACTCCGGAGTCAACACCCGGTTATGTAAGTAAGCCGTCCAGTTCCGTTCAAGGAAATATAGAAATTATAGAAATGGACCGCATGCGAAAAATGATTGCAGATCGCATGTTGGAATCTAAACGCATTTCAGCCCATGTTACATCCTTTGTTGAGGCTGACGTGACGAATATAGTTTACTGGCGTAACCGTTGGAAAAATGACTTTATGGAAAGGGAACAAGCGGCTTTAACTTTTACTCCAATCTTTATCGAAGCGGTGGTAAAAGCTATTAAAGACTATCCGATGGTAAACATTTCCATTGAAGAGGATAAAATTATAGTAAAAAAAGACATCAATATCGGCATGGCTGTTGCTTTACCGAATGGAAACTTAATAGTCCCGGTAATCAAACATGCGGACCAATTAAATATAGTGGGCTTAACGAAAAAAGTAAACGATTTAGCTAAGCGTGCTCGACATAACAAACTGACTGCAGATGATGTATCCGGAGGGACTTATACCATTTCAAATGTTGGTTCGTTTGGAAACTTGATGGGAACACCTATCATCAATCAACCTCAGTGCGGTATATTAGCATTAGGCGCAGTGGTTAAAAAACCGGCAGTAATCGAAACATCACAAGGCGACACTATAGGAATTCGACATATGATGTTTTTATCTCACTCGTATGATCACCGTGTCATTGATGGTTCTTTAGGAGGTATGTTTGTCCGCCGCGTAGCGGATTATTTGGAAGGATTTGATGTCAATCGGAAAATATTTGTTTAAACAAACGCCGGAAGTTTCCGGCGTTTGTTTTTAATATTACTTACTACTTATTTTCAACTCGACACAGTGTATGAATGAATATAAACTTCAGCTCATCGAAACGATTTTAGTTATTATAGGCTACATAGTCATTAATTATATAAATAAAACGTTAGTAAATAATTCATTAAAACAGCATACCCATTTACAACGCGGTCGTCGAAAAATGATGATTAAAGCGATGTATATTTTTACTCTTTTAGCCGCTCTGGTTGTTTTAGCCGCTATATGGGGTCTTGAACAAAAAGAAATTGCCACCTTTGTTGGGACGATACTTACCGTTTTAGGTATCGCATTTTTTGCACAGTGGTCCTTATTATCCAACGTAACAGCGGGATTTTTACTCTTTATACATCACCCGTTACAAATCGGAGATTATATTAAAATAGTAGATAAAGACATGCCCATTGAAGGTGAAATTTTTGATTTATCTTTTTTTTATGTGCATATAAAAATGCCTTCCAATGAAATTATCACAATACCAAATTCCATATTGTTTCAAAAGGCGGTATCCATTTTGGAAAAGCCTTAATTTAACTTATCCGGAATTTCTCCTTCTTCTTCTCTTTTAACTTCTAATATTTATTTCTACCTTTGTATCGGCAGGCCGGTACGACCAGCTCCCTCGAACCTCCCCAGGACCGGAAGGCAGCAAGGATAAGTGGTTGTAGCGGTGCGATACTCGGTTTGCCTTTTTTTATTCAAAATTATTTCCCCCATCCTTTAATTTCCTTTGAATTGATAGTAACTTCGCACGAAGTTTAAATCCATGTTACTATTTTGTAACCTTTAACTTACTTTATCGAATATATATCCTATAACCTATACTTATGAAATTCTTTATAGATACTGCCAATTTAGCCGAAATAAAAGAGGCTCAGGAACTTGGTGTTTTAGATGGTGTTACCACGAATCCTTCTTTAATGGCCAAAGAAGGGATTAAAGGAAAAGATAAAGTCTTCCAACATTACAAAGCTATATGCAACATAGTGGACGGTGATGTTAGTGCCGAGGTTATCGCTACGGATTATAAAGGAATAATCGAAGAAGGGGAAGAGCTGATTACTATTGACTCCAAAATCGTTGTAAAAGTACCCATGATTAAAGACGGTATCAAAGCTATAAAACACTTTAGTCAAAAAGGCATCCGAACCAACTGTACACTTGTTTTCAGTAGTGGTCAGGCCCTTTTAGCTGCTAAAGCCGGAGCTACTTATGTATCACCCTTTATCGGCCGATTGGATGATATTTCGCAAGATGGCATGGATCTTATAGCCGATATTGTGGGGATTTACCGTAATTATGGATTTGAAACTCAAGTCCTCGCTGCTTCTGTTCGCCATACAATGCATTTATTACAATGTGCTGAAATAGGTGCCGATGTAGCTACATGTCCCTTAAACGTTATTACCGCATTGTTAAAACACCCATTAACCGATAGTGGATTAGAAAAATTTCTAGCCGATCATAAAAAAGTTAATGGTTAAAAAATAATTATTAATCAGTCAATTCGTTATAAATCAAAACTTTTTAGGTAAATTGTTAAACAAAGAAAGGAAAAGGTTGTTTTAATGGAGGAGGATGTAGTAGTAAAAAATATTTTTGGTTCCGATATGTATATAATTAAAGTTAAGGGTAAAGCTAAAATTCCGGATTACATTCAACTGCGGGATGACAATATGGTCCTAGTAGCCTATTTCAGAGCCGATCGTCCATTAAAGCTTCTTAAAAAATACGGATTAGAAGGAAAAGAAGAGTCCTTTAGTACTGTTATCCGTGAATTACCTTTCGGTAAATTACAGAAGTTAACTATTTAAGATGTCCTTTTCAGAACCTACCGTAATTGAAATTGATCATGCCGATATTTTTCAAGAAGGCAAATTAATATTAGACGACGTTTCGTTTTCCATTTCAAAAGGTGAATTTGTTTACCTCATTGGAAGAACCGGCAGTGGTAAATCTTCCTTATTAAAATCATTGTATGCCGACTTACCCCAACCCAAGGGTAAAATCAAAGTAGCCGGTTTCCATCTTACCGATATTAAAACGTCTACCATACCCGACCTCCGTCGTAAATTAGGTATAATCTTTCAAGACTTTCAATTGTTAGACGACCGATCCATTCACGATAACTTACTTTTTGTTTTAAAAGCCACCGGTTGGAAGGATTCTGCTAAAATAAAACAACGGATTCAAGAAGTATTAATGCGGGTAGGACTTTCTAATGTTGCTTCTAAATTACCTCATCAACTCTCCGGAGGCGAACAACAACGAGTGGTAATAGCTAGAGCGCTTTTAAACGAACCGGCTATACTTATTGCAGATGAACCAACCGGGAATTTAGACCCGGAGGTGGCAGAAGAAATCTTAAAGTTATTTATAGAAATTAACAAACAAGGCACAGCGGTATTAATGGCTACACATAACCACCATTTTATCATTCGCTTCCCGGCACGGACGTTACGCGTAGATAATGGCAAAATCATCGATACCCACTCGTTGTAAGCTTTATGGCAGGATTGTCGATCCTTATACCGGTTTATAATGAAAATCCTACAACATTAATCCATGCATTAGTAGACCAACTGTCTTCTATCTCAACTAAAATAGATATACATGTTTTAGATGATGGATCAACGGAAACTTTTTACAACGATTGGTCTTCCACCCTTTCTCCCCATCCCTTATTATTCATTCATCGACATACACAAAATATAGGACGATCTGCTACTCGAAATCACCTTTGGGAATATGCCACTCAAGACTATCGGCTTTACCTGGATGGCGATACCATACCTTGCTCCGAACGTTTTCTTCAAGAGTATGTTCGAAGACTTAGTGCAGAAACGATGGTTATTTGTGGTGGAACCCGATACAGAGAATATAATTGGCCCAGATCGTATCAACTTCGATATACTTACGGAAAAAAAAGAGAGGAACATACAGTCGAGAAACGGGCTTCAGGGCAGGCCACCTATTTTACTTCAAACAATATCTTATTACATAAAAGTGTCCTGACGCCCCCTTTATTTTTGGAAAAAATTAAAGGCTATGGACATGAAGACACCTTGTTTGGAATTCGTTTAACAGAATCCAACATACCCATACAAGCCATTGATAATGCCGTATACCACGAAGGGATAGAAGACAATAATACCTTTTTATCTAAAAGTAAAGAAGCTGTCAAAAATTTAGTTCTGCTTTATAATGAAAATAACAATTTAAAAAAACACATTCGGTTGATTCAAGTATACCATTTGTGTACTCGAACTTTAATCGGGAAAGGGTTTCTTACCATTTCATGTTTCTTCCTCCCTTTATTACATAAAAGTTGTATCACCTTTCCAAGGTTACTCTTTTTTTTTGATGCCTATAAACTCGTCTTATTTCATTTCTATAGTAAATCAGAGCATGAACATCGAAAACTTTAGATCGTTTTGTTTAGCATTTCCAGGAGTAACGGAAGAAACACCCTTCGGACCTACAATTTTAGTGTTTAAAGTAATGGGTAAAATGTTTGCTGCAACAGATATTGACTTATTCGAAAGTATCAATCTAAAATGCGATCCGGATGTCGCCGTAGAACGCCGTGAACAGTATCCTTCTGTACTTCCGGGTTATCACATGAATAAAAAACATTGGAATACGATCGTTATGGACGGAAGCATTCCTGATGTTTTAGTATTCCAATGGATAAAGGAGTCGTATCAATTAGTAGTTTCGGGACTACCTAAAAAATCTAGAACTGCATTAGGACTGTGATGTATTAGTAGGTATAGTAACACCATACGTTGCCGCAATTTTTATCATATGTGCATATACTTCATCGTATTCATTTTTAATTACACCTTCTAATATCGCTTCTCTTAATTCATTTTTTATATCACCAATAATTTTAGAAGGTTTTAAATGAAAAGTAGCCATTATTTCTTCTCCACTAATAACAGGTTGAAACATTCGTAAGGTATCTTTCTCCTCCACTTCTGCTACTTTTTGTTCGACTTTATCAAAATTTTCTAAGTAGCGTTTTACTTTAGTATTATTTTTTGAAGTCACATCAGCACGACATAAAACCATTAATTCATAAAAATGAGGTCCACTTTCAAACATCAATCGGCGAACCGCGGAATCTGTAACGGTATCCTTAACTAAAGCGATTGGACGTAAATGCAAGCGGACTAATTTTTGTACCATTTCCATTTTATCGTTTAAGGGTAATTTCATTTTACGAAAAATACCCGGAACCATTCGGGCACCTTTGTCTTCGTGTCCATGAAACGTCCAACCAATTTTTTCCACGTATCGTTTGGTAACCGGTTTGGCTATATCATGTAAAATAGCTGCCCATCGCAACCATAAGTCATCGGATACACTAGCCACATTATCCAACACTTGTAAGGTATGATAAAAATTATCTTTATGCGACTTATTATCGATGGTTTGTACGCCTTGAAGGGCGACCATTTCAGGAAAAATTATGGTTAATAAACCCGACACATATAATAATTTAAATCCATAAGAAGGTTTAGACGATGCAATAATTTTATTAAGTTCTTGCGAAACCCGTTCCATGGATACGATAGAAATACGGTCCTTATTTACTTGTATCGCTTCAAATGTTTCCGGTGCGATATCAAAACCTAATTGAGTAGCAAACCGAATGGCTCGCATCATCCGAAGTGGATCATCTGAAAAAGTTAAAGTGGGATCCAGTGGTGTACGAATGACTTTACGTTGAATATCCTGAATCCCGTCAAACGAGTCTATCAGCTTTCCCCAAGTGACTTGATTGATACTAATAGCTAATGCATTGATGGTAAAATCTCTTCTTAGTTGATCTTCCATCAAGGTACCTTCCTCTACGGTTGGTTTTCGTGACTCAAAATTATAGGATTCCTTACGTGCGCCAACAAATTCAATTTCCTCCCCTTCCCATTTGATCATAGCAGTTCCGAAGTTTTTAAAAACATGAACCGGAACATCGCTGCCTAAGTGCCGCGCTACGTGTTGTGCCAACTCTATACCATTACCTACACAAACAAAATCAATATCTTTACTTTCCCTGCCCATGCACAGATCGCGCACGTACCCACCAACCACATAAGCTTCTACTCCTATGCGGTCCGCTACTTCCCCTACCACTTGAATAATAGGTACATCCAATAACTTATCTGTCCATTGCATTATACAAAGGTAAAAATATAATTTGAGGGAATCATCTCAAAAGGTACATTCCTCCCACCCTTCCTTCGCTTTATTTTATCCACGCATTAGAGAATATGGAATTAATGGTTAACTTTGTATCCCGTAAGTTATTATTACGGGTATGTCCTCAGCAAAATATATTTTCGTCACCGGTGGTGTGACGTCTTCTCTCGGAAAAGGTATTATTTCCGCATCTTTAGCCAAACTTCTACAAGCAAGAGGTTTTTCGGTTACAATTCAAAAATTTGATCCTTATTTAAACATTGATCCGGGTACCTTGAATCCCTATGAACATGGCGAATGTTATGTTACAGATGATGGTGCGGAAACCGACTTAGATTTAGGTCACTACGAGCGTTTTTTAAATACACCCACCTCACAATCAAATAACGTAACTACCGGTAGAATATACAATACAGTTATCACAAGAGAGCGTCAAGGAGCCTTCCTGGGTAAAACGGTACAAGTAGTTCCGCATATTACGGATGAAATAAAACGGAATATTAAAATATTAGGAGAATCCGGTAAATACGATATTGTTATTACTGAAATTGGGGGATGTGTGGGGGATATCGAATCGTTACCTTTTTTGGAAGCGGTTCGTCAGTTCCGATGGGAAATGGGACCAAACGATACTTTAGTTATCCATCTCACTTTAGTTCCTTTTTTAAATGCTGCGAAAGAATTAAAAACTAAACCAACACAGCACTCTGTAAAACTTCTATCTGAGACCGGTATCCATCCGGACATTTTGGTTTGTAGAACTGAATATCCACTTCCGGCAGATATTCGGAAAAAAGTAGCCCTCTTTTGCAACGTAAATGTCAATTCTGTCATCGAAGCAATGGATGCAGACACGATTTACGATGTTCCTCTTTTAATGAAAAAAGAAAAGCTGGACGAACGTGTTTTGAGTAAGTTAAAACTATCTAACAAACAAGAACCGGATTTAGAAAGTTGGAAAGCTTTTTTAGGCCGTTTAAAAAACCCAACGAGTTATATCAATATTGCCTTAGTCGGTAAGTATGTTGAATTGCCGGATGCCTACAAATCGATAAATGAAGCTTTTATTCACGCCGGTGCTGAAAATGAAAGTAAAGTTAAAATACATTGGATTTCAAGTGAAAAAATATCTACGGATACCGTAGCTAACTTATTAGGTTCAGTAGATGGCATTTTAGTTGCCCCCGGTTTTGGAGAAAGAGGATTAGAAGGTAAAATAGTTGCGGTTCAATATGCCCGAGAAAATAAAATACCTTTCTTTGGAATCTGTTTAGGGATGCAATGTGCTGTTATTGAATTTGCTCGAAACGTACTTAAATTAAAAGAAGCCAATTCATATGAAATGAATAAAGAAACGCCTCATCCTGTAATTGATATGATGGAAGAGCAGAAAAAAGTAACGATGAAAGGAGGAACAATGCGTTTGGGTGCTTATCCATGTGAACTACAAAAGGGAACGAAAGCCTATAGCATTTATGGGAAATCCAAAATTATGGAACGGCATAGACATCGTTATGAATTTAACAATAAGTACATAAAACAATATGAAAAAGAAGGCATGATTGCTTCCGGTGTGAATCCGGATACCAATCTGGTAGAGATGATAGAAATTAAGGACCATCCCTTTTTCATTGGTTCACAATTTCATCCTGAATTGAAAAGTACCGTTCAAAACCCTCATCCAATATTTGTTAAATTTATTAAAGCAGCTATTGATTATTCGATAGGAAAGCAAAAATAAATCGTTCCTTAACAATACTCTAACGGCCTCTATACGAGGCCTTTTTTTATTAAAAACAGGCATTCTTCGACCCTACTTTTCCCTCTTTCTTAATTTTTTCTTATTCATGTTATTATGCAATAAAACTGTATCTTTGCACGTCAAAAAAATATGTATTCATGGATCGGAATCAAATTATAGGGTATTCGCTTTTAATAGGTTTAATGGTTGCCTATTTTTCATATATGTCTACCGTAGAGCCCAGCAACCCGATAGCTTTACCTAAAGACAGTATACAACTAGTTAAAAGTACATCCCCTTCGGTTACACCTACCGTGAGTTCAGATTCAGCTGCAGGGGCACAATTAACTCGAGAGTATGGCGACTTTGCTCAGGCTATGGTGGGGGAAGACAAAGTAATTGAATTACAAAACGAAAATTTATCGGTTAGCCTTTCGACGCAGGGTGGTAAAGTTCAGCGTGTTCGTCTTAAAAATTATTTTACTTGGGATAAAAAAGATTTGTACTTAGTCGATCCAAGTACGACCAGTACTAGTTTTACTATTTCCACAAGTAAAAAAGAAGTAGACTTATATCGTTTGTTTTACGCTGCAGATAAAAAGATACTCGATTCTGCTGAGCAAGTAATCTTTACAACCTCTGTAGGCCAAGGAAAAACAATCCAACATATTTACACCTTACCTAAAAAAGGATACGTCATTCAATACGATGTTAAATTAGAAGGATTTGGTGCAGAGTTGATGAACTTACCGGCTACTTTAACCTGGAAAGAAAAAGTTAGCAGAATTGAATACGATGTAGAACAAGCCCGCATGAAAGCGACTGTGAATTACTACACTGCTGCTGATGGATTTGATTACCTATCCGAAGCATCGAAAGAAGAAGAGAAAGGGACATTAAGTAATGTAAATTGGTTTAGTTTAAAACAAAAGTTTTTTAATGCCGGTTTTATTGCACGTCAGCAAGCACATATCCAAACCCTGGATGTTCGATCTTATCCTATGTACGGAACCGGTGACGCGATTCAAAATGCGTACCGAGTAGATTCCACACATGAAGTCATTAAAGGCTTAGAAGCACAAGCAAAATTACCGATTGAAGATTTAATAAAAGGAAACGGAACGTATAGCCTTTATTATGGACCCAATCATTTTCAAATTTGTAAAGAAGTAGGGGCTAACTTGGCTACAGGATATGAAAAAAATGTATACTTAGGATGGCCAATTGTCAGTTGGATCAACCGTTATTTAGTAATACCGGTATTTAACTTTTTAGAAGGATCATTTACAAACAACTACGGTTTAATCATAGTATTACTAGTACTTTTACTAAAAGCAATCCTTTTCCCACTTTCCTTCAAGTCATATGTTTCAATGGCTAAAATGAAAGCCTTGAAACCGGAGTTAGATGAAATAAAAGCCAAAAATGGTGAAGACCAACAAGCCGTACAAATGGAACAAATGCAATTGTACCAACAAGTAGGCATCAATCCATTAAGTGGTTGTTTACCAATGTTGATGCAGATGCCTATATTATTAGCCATGTTTAACTTCTTTCCCAATTCTATCGAGTTGCGTCAAGAAGATTTATGGTGGGCAAACGATTTATCATCCTACGATGAATTCATAAAACTTCCTTTTGCCATTCCATTTTATGGAGCTCATGTGAGTATGTTTACATTATTGATGACTGTTTCTACATTAGTGTATACTTATTTTAATAATCAAATGAGTACGGTGACAGGACCTATGCGTTATTTCTCGTATATCATGCCGATCATCTTCTTATTTGTTTTGAACTCGTTCCCGGCCGGTCTTAGTTTTTATTACTTTGCCTCTAACATTGTTACCATAGGACAACAATTTATTATCCGCAACTTCGTAGATGAAGCTGCTTTAAGAGCAAAATTAATGGATAATAAATCTAAAAATTCTACACCGGGAGCGGCACCTAAAAAGAACCGCTTCATGGCTCGAATGGAAGAATCTATGAAAGCCCAAGAAACCCAACGTCAACTCAATAAATCAAAAAAGAAATAATATAAAGAGGGCAGTGTAATAACTGCCCTTTTGTTTTTCAAGTACTTAACAGGTTATCCACATGCTTTTGGGATAATATTGGGGGAATTAAACCATTGGACACCCGAATAAGGGGTGTAGGTACGTTATATTTGTAATGTCCCTATCCGATTTTGGTAGATGGGATTTTAAAACTCTTGGTATTCTATGGGAAAAATCATTGCCATTGCAAATCAAAAAGGCGGCGTAGGGAAAACAACTACAGCGATTAACTTAGCAGCTTCTTTGGCTGCATTAGAACACAAAACACTTTTAGTGGATGCAGATCCGCAAGCGAACTCTTCTTCCGGTTTGAATATCAACCCCAAAGATGTAGAACGAGGAATCTATGAAAGTATGGTGGAAGGAAGTAATCCTGCCGAATTGATTATACCTACAGAATTTAATTATTTAGATATGTTACCGGCACATATTGATTTAGCCGGTGCAGAAGTTGAATTAATAAATTTAGAAGGGCGTGAGTTTCGTATGAAAGAAGCCCTACTTAAAATTAAAGACCAATACGAATACATCATTATCGATTGTTCCCCTTCCTTAGGTCTTATTACCGTTAACGCGCTCACTGCAGCCGACTCTGTATTAATTCCGGTACAATGTGAATATTTTGCGTTAGAAGGTATTGGTAAATTACTACATACCATCCAGTTGATTCAATCCAATTTGAATCCGGAACTGCATATTGAGGGTGTACTTTTGACTATGTATGATTCCCGTATGCGTTTATCCAATCAAGTAGTAGAAGAAGTTAGAACCCATTTCCAAGACCTCGCCTTTGAAACGATTATCCCTAGAAATATCCGGTTAAGCGAATCGCCTAGTTTTGGTAAACCGGTAATAGCGCATGACGCTATTAGTAAAGGTGCGGTGAGTTATATGAATTTAGCTCAAGAAGTATTAGAACGAAATGGAACACCGGTAACAAAACAATTGTAATTCGGTAAGAAAAACATGAACAGACCAGAAGCAATAATGAGTGATTCTAAGAAAAGAAATGCGTTGGGTAGAGGCTTAGGAGCTCTAATCAAAGATACCGATGTCAGTGCAGCCAGTAAACCACTAGCCGCACGCCCGGAAAGCAACATCAATGAAATCCCGGTAGATCAAGTAGAAGTAAACAACTTCCAGCCTAGAAATCATTTTGATGAAACGGCACTTCAAGAATTATCTGAATCCATTAAAATTCAAGGTATCATTCAACCGATAACCGTACGTCGGTTGTCGGAAAACAAATACCAGTTAATTTCCGGAGAGCGCCGTTTGAGAGCCTCTAAATTAGCCGGTTTAAAAAACATACCTGCCTATATACGGACGGCTAATGACCAACAAATGTTGGAAATGGCTTTAATTGAAAATATACAACGGGAAAATTTAAATCCAATTGAAATTGCCATCAGTTACCAACGAATGGTATCAGAGTGTAATTTAAAACAAGAGGAATTAGGCGATCGAGTAGGTAAAAACAGATCTACTGTTACCAACTATTTGCGACTTCTTAAATTACCACCGGATATTCAAGCGGCACTAAGAGATAATAAAATATCTATGGGGCATGCCCGGGCGATTATCACATTGGAAACAACCGAGAAACAACTGTTTGTTTTAAAAGAAATCGAAACAAAAGAGCTATCCGTTCGAGCAGTTGAGGACTTAGTTCGCCAACTACAACACAATAGCCCTAACAAAGAGACACCCGTTGCTAAAACAAGCGGAACCGGTTCCAATGCCGAAATTGTAAGTCTTCAAAATAAACTAACTTCCCATTTTGGAACCAAAGTAAACGTAAAAAGTGACAAACAATTTAAAGGAGAAATTAAAATTCCTTTTGTGTCTGCTGAAGATTTAAATCGTATATTAGAGATTCTAAATCTTTAATACGTGTGCAGATCATAGTAATCGTACTTATACTATTTATTTCACTCTTTACACATCCGGTACTAAGCCAAACAACTACAAAGCCTAGTCCGGATGATTCTGTATATACCCCTATTAGTCCAAAGGAACAAGAACAAAAAAAATTAGCTAACCAAGAGGCAAATAAAGCCGCTTTAATGTCCGCATTAATTCCGGGATTAGGACAAATACACAATAAAAAATACTGGAAACTTCCCATTATTTATGGAGGTGGTGCTACGTTTGGCTATTTAATTTATTACCATAAATCTAACTGGACGACTTACCAAGATGCCTACAACGACCGATTGAATGGTATTGCATTGACCGATCCGGAACTCGATCAATACAGTACAGATCAGTTAAAAGTACTGCGTGACGATTCCAGAAGATATTTTCAAATGAACGTTTTTTTTGCTGTGGGGCTATACACACTCAATATTGTCGATGCTTACGTAGACGCGCACTTAAAGGAATTTGATGTAAATGAAAGTCTTGCTTTACGTGTAAAGCCGTTTTTTTATACGACGAATTATTCACATCTTGCACATGGTTTAACATTTTCATTTCGAATTAAATAACACCTTAACAATAAATAGTTTACACACATGAAAATTGCACTGATTGGGTATGGTAAAATGGGTAAAACCATTGAGCGCATTGCACTGGAAAGAGGTCATACCATATCGTATAAAATTGATGTACATTCTAAAGAGGATTTAAAATTAATTAACAAATCCAATACAGATGTTGCCATAGAATTTTCTCAACCTGAAAGTGCGTTTACCAATATCTCGCATTGTATCGATAATGGTGTGGCGGTAGTTTGTGGAACCACCGGTTGGTTAAAGAAAAAACCGATTATAGACGAATATTGTAGACAAGGGAATGGAGCATTTTTCTATGCTTCCAATTATAGTATTGGGGTTAATATTTTTTTCCATTTGAATAAACTTTTGGCCGGTATCATGAAAAAATTTAATGATTACCAAGTGGAAATGGAAGAAATACACCATACTGAAAAACTAGATGCCCCTAGCGGTACGGCGATTACTTTAGCAGAAGGTCTTATGAGCCAATACCCGACAAAAAATAAGTGGGTGAATAACCCTACCGATAACGAAAATGAATTGTCCATCATTTCTAAGCGAATCGACCAAGTACCGGGTACGCACACAGTACAATATCAATCCTCTATCGATAGTATTGAAATCAAACATACAGCCCATAGTAGAGAAGGCTTTGCTACAGGTGCTGTAATGGCAGCTGAGTGGTTAAAAGGAAGAACCGGAGTATTTGGAATGAACGATATGTTAAAAATTAATTAATTCATGGCTACTCTTGTATCACCGGCTCTAATCCGACGTGTTCAGTATAATACGATAGACCTTTTATTTAATATCATCGTTTTATTATTGCTCACGAACTTTATCCCAGTATTCCATCAACTACCAAGTTGGTTGAACATTCTTTTGTTCGGAGGTATAGGTTTAACATATGAACTTCTATTTTTCCAATTGATCCGGACTACTCCGGGACAAGATATCATGAGCGTATTTTTAAGAAAGCACGAAGAAAGAAACGTACATCCGGATAAAAATACCATCATCAAACGCTTCCTGTTAAAGTATTATTTAGCTCCTTTTGTTATCCTATCGATTCTACTGGATAAAGAACGTCGAGGATTACATGATAAACTTTGCGGTACGGTATTGTTAGAAGTAGAAGTATTAAAAGGACAAAAAAGAAAATACCAAAGTGTGTACCAAGAATGGGGTGATTCTATCTCATTCGCTGTGGTCGTAGCTACTTTTATTCGTTGGTTTTGGTTAGAGCCCTATACTATTCCTACCGGTTCTATGGAAAAATCTTTATTAATCGGTGACTTCTTATTTGTAAACAAATTGAGTTATGGTACCCGCGCTCCCATGACACCGATTCAACTTCCATTAACCCATCAAAAAGTATGGGGGACAGAATGGCCCTCTTTCTCTTCGGCAGTTGAGCTTCCCTATTTTAGATTACCGGGTTATAGTTCCATTAAAAATAATGATGTTGTTGTCTTTAATTTTCCAAATGAAAACTACCCTACCGATTTAAAAACAAATTACATAAAACGGTGCATCGCCATACCCGGTGATTCTATTAAAATCGTTCAACGGGACGTTTATATTAATGGTACCAAAGTAGCTCCCAAGCCTACCATGCAATGGAAATATATCTGTTATACCAACAAACACCTTTCAAATTTTACAAGAAAGAAATATAACATTCATTGGGATGACGTGTACTTACAAGAGGAAACCCGTTTGCTTCCCATGGAAGGAAATAAGACTGCCTACATCATCAACTTTGAACCTGCTATGGTTGAAAAATTGAAAATGGATAAAGTATTTGACAGTATACTTCCGGCTACCGTACAAACACTCCGAACTGTAAAAAATCCACACAATGAAGGGCATATATTAAATAGTTTTGGTCCTGTCTATCCCTATGCTGAAAACGCTCAATATTGGGAAGCGGATAATTTTGGTAGTCTTTGGGTTCCTAAAAAAGGCGTAAGCATTCCTCTTACACCTAAAAATGTGATGTTTTACAGCGATGTTATAGCTCGTTATGAAATCAAAGATTCTGTAAGAATAGAAAACCAACAATTAATTGTGAATGGAGAAGTACTCCAATCGTATACCTTTACAAAAAACTATTATTTTATGATGGGAGACAACCGTCACCATTCATTTGATGGTCGTTTCTGGGGCTTTGTTCCGGAAGACCATATTGTAGGGAAAGCTTCTATGGTTTGGTTTTCTTTGGATTCCGAACTACCCTTTCCGGAGCGAATTCGATGGAATCGAATGTTCCGATTTATCCATTAAAAAAATAACCCTCTACTGTTCTAGAGGGTTATTTTTTTTACCAATCAATGGCACTTTTTCCATGACTTGTCAAATAGTCATTCGTTTTGCTAAAATGACTATTACCTAAAAATCCTCTATGTGCAGAAAAAGGCGAAGGATGTGGGGATTGTAATATTAAATGTTTTCGAGAATCGATAATACTCCCCTTTTGTTGTGCGTAACTACCCCATAATAAAAAGACGAGTTGTAATTGGGTAGCGGATAATACTTGGATAACAGCGTCTGTAAAGATTTCCCAACCTTGGTGTTGATGTGAGCCCGGACTATGAGCCCGAACGGTTAACGTTGCGTTTAATAATAAAACACCCTGTTGCGCCCAACGTTCCAAATTTCCGGAAGTAGGAATGGGTTTGCCCAAATCGCGGTGTATTTCTTTGAAAATATTCTGCAAAGAGGGAGGTAATTTTTGTCCATCTGAAACAGAGAAACAAAGTCCATTCGCTTGACCCGGTCCGTGGTAGGGGTCTTGACCAATGATAACTACCTTCACTTGTTCGAGTGGACATGCTTCGAAAGCCTTAAAAATAAGAGGTCCTGGAGGGTAAAGGATAGATTGTTGTCGTTCTGACTTTATAAAATCTACCAACTTTTTAAAATACGGCTTTTCGAACTCAGGCGCCAAAACCTGTTTCCATGAGTCTTCTATTTGTACTTCCAATGGGTTTATGTTGTAGGTTACCGAACTTATAGCTAAATTTAAGTGTATTTGATGGTAAATAGTAACATATATGGCTACTAAAATTACAAATGGTGTTGTCGTTAGTGTAATCGCTGAATATCAAAAAGAATATTCCAGTCCTATGCAGCAACATTTTGTATTTACCTATAAAATACGCATCGAAAACCATAGTGATTCGACTGTTCAATTGTTACGAAGACATTGGTATATTTTTGACTCCAACGGCATCCAACGGGAAGTAGAAGGAGAAGGTGTAGTAGGTCAAACACCAGTACTGGAACCGGGTGATACACATGAATATATTTCCGGATCCAATTTAAAAACAGAAATGGGTAAAATGAGGGGCACCTATTTAATGGAATCTGTTATGTCCGGTCAACAGTTTTATGTAGAAATTCCGGAATTTTTGTTAATAGCTCCACAAAAATTGAATTGAAAATCCAACAACTTTTATACCGCTCTTGGGAGTTCTTGAAACATTACACCTTTGCCGGAAATGAGCATGGGTTACATTCCCCTTTTGTATTTGGTTTGTATAAACGTATAATACAAAACCATGGTGTCCCTTCCTATGAGGACATCGATCATTACTATTATGAATTGTTGGAAGACAATCATATGATTACAAATGAAAATCCCGGGGCCGGTACTACCCATCATGCCGTAGATTTAAAAATCAAACAATTAGCCGGAGGGTCCATTAAAAATTTACCTTGGCGACAACTTATATGTCGTCTCTTACATGAACGGGACCCAAAAGTAGTCATTGAATTAGGTACAAGCTTTGGAGTAACCACTGCTTACATCGCTCAAACCCTACCGGATGCTATCATTTATACCTTTGAAGCCAACCCTAGTTTAATTCGTTATGCAAAGGAATTATGGAAAGAATTAGGTATTAAAAATATTGTAATGGTGGAAGGGGATATCGATACGACACTTGAAAATGTTCTTCTACAACTTCCCCAAATTGATGCTGCTTACATGGACGCCAACCATCGGTTTGAACCAACGATACGTTACGCCTCTACCCTATTAGACCGAATGTCGGATACGTGTCTCTTAATCGTAGATGATATATACTGGTCATCTGAAATGACACAAGCTTGGGAAAAACTATGCAAGCGAAACGATATCGATGTTAGTATCGATTTGTGGCAAATTGGTTTACTTTACAGACGAGAAGGTCAAGTAAAAGAGTCCTTTAAGTTAAAATATTAAGATTACAGAATTGAAGCCCGAACTCGAACTAATTTTTCTAATAACCCTTCCATTTTATCCAAGGCTAACATATTCGCACCATCGGATTTAGCTTCCGAAGGGTTCGGATGTGTCTCAATAAATAAACCATCTGCTCCGGTAGCGATGGCCGCTTTAGCTATAGTTTCAATCAAAGCCGGCTTACCACCAGTGACACCGGAAGCTTGATTAGGTTGTTGTAAGGAATGCGTACAATCCATTACCACCGGCACACCAAAAGCTTTCATCTCTACTATATTTCTAAAATCTACAACTAAATCGCTATAACCAAAACTATTACCTCTATCGGTTAGGATTACATTAGGATTGCCGGCCGCCTTTACTTTGTCTACTGCAAATTGCATGGACTGACCGGATAAAAATTGACCTTTTTTTACATTGACTACTTTACCTGTTGCTGCAGCGGCCACTAATAACTCTGTCTGACGGCATAAAAATGCCGGTATTTGCAATACATCCACATATTCAGCTGCCATCGCTGCTTCATGCGTCTCATGTATATCCGTTACGGTTGGAATTCCAAACGTTTTACTCACTTTGGCTAAAATCGCCAATGCTTTTTCATCTCCAATTCCGGTAAACGAATCCGCTTTTGTACGATTTGCCTTGCGATAAGATGATTTAAACACATAAGGAATTTTCCATTTGTTTGTTAATTCGACCAATTGTTCGGCCACTTGTAAGCAAATGGTTTCACTTTCTACAGCACAAGGCCCTGCCAATAAAAAAAATTGCGAAGAATCCGCATGGTGAAGTTTAGGTATAGATATCGATAACATATTTATTCGAATAGAACGGAGATGCAATTTGCACATTATTTTTTAAAGAACGTAAAAAGGAGTTCCCGACCGGCTCTACTATTTTCAGAGTAGACACAAGGAATTAAAGTATGTAGGTCAAAATAAGGAGAAAAGAGTGTTTCGTATTCTTCCTGCGATCCACCAAAGGGAGGTTTGTCCCTGTTTAACGGGACACCAAATAATACACCAGCCAACATCCCTTTCGGTTGTAATAGTCGATGCATTTGTTGTACATACGAAAGTCTAAGTACGGGGTCTAGTGCGCAAAAGAACGTTTGTTCTAAAATAACTTCATACTCCCCTTCGTGCTGAAAGAAGTCTTGTTCTATAAGATACTGTGCAGGAAAGGTAGGAACACGTTCTTGTACTGTTTTTAACGGTGCGCTTGCTATATCAAGAACGGTGACATGGGTAAAACCTTTATGATGTAAATATTCCGCCTCATAACTGTTTCCGGCTCCGGGAAGCAAGATTTTCGTTTGTTTATCCTGCAACGTATCCATAAGGTATTGCATAGGTCCGGAAACGTGTCCAAGGTCCCAACCGGTATCCTGATCTGCGTACCGTGAAGACCAAAAGTTTTTATCAAAGGAATTCATTGTAGTGGAATATTGACGGAGAATTAAAGTTAAAGGATAAAGGGAGTACCCTTTTATAGAAACCAAAGATAAGTATTGTTATTTTTAAAATAATTGGTATTTTTGAAAGAACAACTTTTTAACAACGAAAACGCATGGCAACGAAAACAACCACTACAGAAGAGAAAAAAGGTGGCGGGAAAAAGGGAATCATCATCGCTTTTGTCTCTTTACTACTAGCGACAAACATTGGTTCTTTGTACTTTAACTGGGACCAAAACAACACGATTAAAGAAAAGGAAAAAGAAATTGCAGTTCAAATTGATTCCATTTCCGGATTAAAAGAGGAACTAAATAAACAAATTGCTGATTTAACGGCTGCCAGAGATCAAATAGCGGCTTTAAATGGTAATGTAGATAGTTTAAACGCAGCGATTGCTAGTTTGGAGTCTGTCCGTGATGCAGCCCTAAGCGATGCTAAAACGTGGAAATCCAGATACTATAGTATAAAAAATGAAATCGAAGGCGCTAAGAAAAAAGTGGATGAAGCGAACCTAGAGATTGAAAAGTATAAGAAAATAGCAGAAGAAAAGGCAAAAGAAGTAGAGGAAAAGAATCAAGTTATTTTGCAAAAAGACCAGAACATTAATACGTTAACGCAAACTAACACTGATCTTTCGAAAAAAGTTGCCATAGCTTCCATACTACGAGCTGAAAATGTAAACGCTGTTGCCATTTCTTCCAAAGGTAAAGAAAACGTTAGCTTAGAGTTTAAAGCCAAAGGTATCGATCAATTAAAAATTGGCTTTACCATAGCAGAAAACAAAGTAGCAGAGAAAAACACGAAGGAGTTATTTATTCGAGTGATTGAACCGGATGGCGCTACCATTAACAACCCACAAACGGGTGGCGGTGAGTTCACAGTGGACGGTAAGTCTTTATTCTACTCTGTGAAATACAGCATGTTATATAATGGTAACCTTACTCCTGTGGTGCAAACGTACAAAAAAGACGGTGCTTGGAAAGTAGGTAAACATACGATTGAAATTTATTGTGAAGGTAAAATGATTGGTAGCGGTTCCTTTACCGTGAAATAACCCACAAGACTATAATATTTCCATTAAAAGGGGCTTTTTAGCCCCTTTTTTATTTTTAATAGATAATCGATAACAGATTATGTATTAGAACTTTGGTTCGGTGTAATTTTTCACTATATTTGCAACCCAAATAACTAAAAACCAAATACAAATGGCTCTTAACAATTACGAGACGGTATTCATTTTAACTCCCGTTTTATCTGATGTTCAGATGAAGGATACCGCGCAAAAGTTCGTTCAGGTGCTGAAGGATAACGGCGCCAAGATTATCAATGAAGAACTTTGGGGTTTACGTAAATTAGCGTACCCAATCCAAAACAAAAACACCGGTTTCTATGTGTTAATCGAGTTTCAAGCAGAAGCTCCGGTAATCAACACGTTAGAGACAGAATACCGTCGTGATGAAAAAATCATGCGTTTCTTGACTACTGCTTTAGAAAAAGATGCAGTAGAATACAACAACAAACGTAGAAAAGGCGAATTCAAAAAATCAACTGAAAAAGTGGAGGAAAAAGCATGACACTTCAAAACGAACCATTAAACCGCGTAGAAAACAAGAAGAAGTATTGCCGTTTCAAGAAAATGGGTATTACTTATATCGATTATAAAGATGCGAACTTCTTATTAAAATTTGTAAACGAGCAAGGTAAAATACTTCCAAGACGTTTAACCGGAACTAGCTTGAAATTCCAACGCAAAGTATCTCAAGCAGTAAAACGTGCGCGTCACTTGGCTTTATTACCTTATGTGACTGATTCATTAAAATAATACGTTTAAATTCGTACAATCATGGAAGTTATTTTAAAAGAAGATATTAAAGGATTAGGATATAGAAACGACTTGGTAAATGTAAGACCAGGTTATGGAAACAATTTCCTTATTCCTCGCGGATTAGCTATAGTAGCTACCTCCTCCGCAAAAAAAGTGTTAGCTGAAAACATCAAACAAGCAGCACATAAAGCAGAAAAATTGAAAAAAGACGCACTGGAAATCGCTGAAAAAATCAAAGCGGTTAGTGTTGAAATTTCTGCTAAAGTGGGTGAAACCGGTAAAATATTTGGCGCAGTTACTTCTCTTCAAGTATCCGATGCTCTTTCTAAAAAAGGTATCACAGTAGATCGTAAACGCATCGTCTTCAAAGGAGATGTTAAAGAAGTAGGTGAACATACCGCGCTGGTAGATCTACACAAAGAAGTAAAAGTAGAATTGAAATTCACTGTAGTAGGTGAGTAATCGAAACTAATTATATAAAAGAGCCGAGTTTATTCTCGGCTTTTTTTTTGCTACTACTCGACCATAAGAATATCTTTTAGTATATTACTTCACTAGCTTATACTACACTATGTCGATCCGATTCAGAACCGAGCTACATCCCGGCAAAGCCCCATTTACCCTATCGTTGGATAGTTCCATCTTATCCATAGGTTCCTGCTTTGCAGATGAAATAGGGGCCCGCCTGAGTCATTATAAATTAAATACCCTAAGCAACCCTTTTGGTACCACGTTTAATCCCATATCCCTTCACCATTTATTGGAAACGGCTATACGATTAAACTTTAATCCTACTCCTGTAGAAAAGGATGGAATAGTATATGATTATCAATTTCACTCCGATTTTTCGGCACCGACAGCTTCTGCCTTTTACACGTCTATAGAAACTTGTTTGGATCAAGTTCACTCGTTTATTACTACCGCAGATGTATTGTGTATTACATACGGCACAGCATGGGCCTACCAACTCGAAGGAACAGACCGTATCGTCAACAATTGTCATCAACAACCCGGTTATTTATTTAAAAAAGTACTACTGCAATCTTCAACGATAGAAGCCTCCTTTCAGGGCATCTATCAGTTGTTAAAAGAGATAAATCCTTCCCTAAAAATAGTATGTACAGTATCTCCGGTACGCCACATCAAGGATACCTTACCGCTCAACAATGTAAGCAAAGCACAATTGATAAGCGCTGTATATGCCATCACTCAAAACTATACGGATTGTTATTACTTCCCCGCTTATGAATGTTTAGTAGATGATTTACGCGATTACCGTTTTTATAAAGAAGATTTATTGCATCCCTCAACAGAAGCCATAACCTATATTTGGAATAAATTTTGTAATTGGTGTATGGATACAAAATTAATCGAGGCCATGGAACAATGGGATATACTTTACAAACAGTTACAACATCGACCAAAACATCCGACCTCTCCGGCACATGTTCAATTTATTCAAACCTTATCGCAAGCTCTTCGAAGCTTTCCTTATTGGGATACGAGTAAAGAAGTAAACCAACTGCACCAAAACTATAAAATAGACCATTAATTAATCAATAGATATAATATGAAATCTTATAAAGTTCTTCTTACAAACTTACTGCTTACCGGCATTCTATTGATGGGAAGTGCCGTTACAGTGTCGGCTCAAATAAACGATTCTATTTGTCAAGCTCAAAAAGTATATTATAGCATAGCTGAGGCATTAAAGGAACCGGAAAAGGTTCGTTATTTAGATTTAAGCATGAATAAACTCGTTACGTTCCCAATGGAAATAGTACAGTTTAAAAATTTAGAATGTTTAGATTTATCGTTTAATCGTATTCCTACACTACCACCGGAACTAACACAACTTACAAAGCTTCGGTATATTAATTTAATGGGGACTCGATATATGGCTAAAGTCCCTCCGGTATTGGGCAAACTCCCTTCATTAGAAGTAGTGGATTTAAGTGACCATCCGGAATGGTCGGCGGCTACCTACGCTGAAGCGAAACTTTTATTACCTAAAGTAAAAATTATAAAATAATAGAACACGCAAGATGCTTTTTTGTGATGTACTGTTGCCCTTGCCCTTAGCGCAAACTTTTACCTACCGTATTCCCGACCATGTCCCACCGGGAATTGAAAGAGGTATGCGGGTTATAGTACCCTTTGGAGCGAAAAAAATAACGACAGCCGTTGTTTTACACGTACACAACGAAGCACCTCAACTGTATACTCCCAAACCCTTAATCGATGTATTAGACCCATACCCAAGCATTACGTCGATACAACTTCAACTCATCGAATGGATGGCTCAATATTATATGTGTACTATGGGAGAAGTACTACAAGCCGTATTGCCTTCCGGATTAAAAATAAGTTCAGAATCCATCGTTCAATTACACCCGCTCCTCGATACCGGTATAGAAGACTGGAATGAACAGGAACGAGCCATTGTAGCTGCACTTCGTCATAAAGACCTATCGTTACCGGATATTGCAAAAATTTTAGGAACCGATAAAATACACTCGACCGTTAAACGTCTGATTCAAAAACAAGCCATACTTTTAATCGAAGAAATTAAAGAGCGTTATAAACCGAAATCAATAGTATACCTTCAGTTAGCAGAGGCATACGTGGACCAAAAGGGAATACAACAACTGTTAACGCAATTAGAAAAAAAACCTAAACAACAAGAAATTATCCTTCGGTATTTACAAGAAGTACCCATAATACACCACCCTGAATTGAACCAACAAGGTTGTGAAAAAAAATACTTTTTGGAATTAATTGATAGTACTTCTTCGTTACAAACACTTCTTAAAAAGGGTATTTTAAAAGAAAGAGAAGTAGTGGTACACCGCCATTTGCTTACCCCTTCTGTTCCCCAACGGGCGCCACATCCTTTGTCGGCACAACAACAAAAGGCACTAGAACAAATTATAACGGGATTTGCAGAAAAAGACACTGTTGTTTTTCATGGCGTAACCGGAAGCGGTAAAACAGAAGTGTACATAGACCTAATTCAAAAAACGATTGATGGTGGTTCACAAGCATTGTATTTACTTCCGGAAATAGCCCTGACGACTCAAATGGTTGACCGACTACAATCTGTTTTTGGAAAACGGATGGGAATATACCATTCCAGGTTTTCAGATAATGAACGAGTAGATGTATGGAAAGCCCTATTAGAAAATAAAATCGATGTAGTAGTAGGCGTACGATCTTCTATTTTTTTACCGTATGAGAATTTAGGATTAATCATTATAGACGAAGAGCACGAGGCTTCATATAAACAGAATGCCCCGGCACCGAGATACCATGCCCGCGATACAGCTCTCGTATTGGCAAAATTGCACCACGCAAAAACTCTGATAGGTTCTGCTACACCCTCTGTTGAATCGATGGAGGCTGCTTATTCCGGTCGATGGGGGTATGTCACCTTACTTCAACGACACGAACAAATCGCCCCTCCTGAAATTCAATTAATACCTATGCGCATAGAAGCGAAACAAAAATCCATACAACATGGCTTTTCATTGGTATTGACGGAGGCGTTACAACAAAATAAAGAAAAAGGAAAACAATCCATTGTATTTCAAAATAGAAGAGGTTTTGCACCGGTATTGAAGTGTGAAGATTGTGGTGCTATACCGGAGTGTAAAAGTTGTTCCGTTCCGCTAACGTATCATCAATTTGCACACGAATTACGATGCCATTACTGTGGGTTTAACACCAAATTGCCTAAAGCGTGTACTGCATGTGGATCAACGCATTTACATTATGTAGGTGCAGGAACAGAACGCATAGAAGAGGATTTGAAGTATGTAGTACCTACAGCACGCGTTGTGCGAATGGATTTAGATACCACTAGAAAAAAGAATGCTTTTAGTGAGATCTTTCAAGCAATGGCCCAAAAGGAAATTGATATTTTGGTGGGTACTCAAATGGTGACCAAAGGACTCGATTTTGAACACGTAGAAGTAGTAGCTGTATACGATGCTGATAAAATGTTGTATCACCCGGACTTTCGATCAATGGAGCGCGCCCGACAACAATTAATACAGGTGAGTGGTCGAGCAGGCCGCCGCAGTGGACTAGGTAAAGTCTACATACAAACCTACCGACCGGAACATCCTATATTCGAATATCTGGACGCATCGAAAACAGAAGCTTATTATTTAAGAGAATTCCATGAGCGGAAATTATATGGATATCCTCCGTATACTCGAATGATACAATTGTCCGTTTTACATTTAGATCGAACAGTAGCCGATCAAGCGGCCCGCAGGATGGCCGATCTATTGCAACGAGCCTTGGGTACAAAACGAGTACTATCGGCTCACCCGGCCTTTATTGAAAAACTAAGAAATTATTATCATTTCGAAATCTTTATTAAATTGGAAAAAGACCTGAAAGGGTTACAAGGATATAAACAGAAAATCCAATCCATTGTAGAAGCTGTATTAGCCTTACCGGATCATAAAAAAACCAGATGTATAATCGATGTGGACCCACTTTAAATATAGTTATCTATTTTTTAGTATCGTTCTTTTGACCCAATGTTCGTGGTCAACGGAAGAAACTAATACCCATTCGGACTCTCTAGGAAGAGCGACCGAAGACACTTTGCTTTCCTTAGATACGGTAAAAAAGGTTCCTTTACCCAAAGAACACCCGTTTGGTTCCTTACCTAAAGATCAATATTATTTACAATTGTATGAACGTATCCCTATGGGATTTAATTTTAGTCAAGTAGTCCAACAGATTAATGGAATAAACGACTTAAAGCCCGAGGATAATAATGATCAACTGGGTGAAAAAGGATTAACAGAAGCAACGAAAGACATCCTGTTCTTAGGTAAAAAAGCTAAACTGGAATGTAATTTTGATAAAGATGTTTTATATCGGTACAGTATCGTATGGAATGAATCCGATGATACAAAAGCAGAAACCCTGTTGGAAAAATTAACAAACTATTATAGCAACGCTTTAGGTGAAGCCATTGTGGTGTCAAGTGAAGAAGACAATCATTATACTCGATTGGTATATTGGAATCTTTCTCCCGATTATATCCTGATTGCATATAACTTAAATACGGGTAATTTTACAATAGCAGTACAATCTAATAAACCGGGTGTTGTACGATAAACTACTCTACTTCCTTATAGGCTTACTGATAACGATGCCAGTAGCAGCACAAACTCCCAAAGAAGTTTTAAAGAATGGGCATTTTGAATTGGGATTAGAAGAATTTTCATCGGATTACCAATACAATGAAGTTTGTGCTCCGGGTAATTTCAGTTTGACTAAGCGGGCCGTGCAGGCGTATAAAGATTTTTTATCCGTTCAAGGTGGAGATCATACCAGTGGCTATGGTTTTTATTTAGTTGCGAATGCCGATGGGGAAAGCAATAAACGAATATGGTATACAGAAGTAACTGTAGTTCCGAATGCCCTCTATTCGTTTGAAACTTTTTTTTGTAATGTATTTAAGTTACAACCTCCTAAAACCAATTTTGATTTTGAAACGGCTGATTTAGCCGGTAACGATCCGGTTATCCGTGTTAAAATCAATGGCGAAATCATTGCGGAAGAAAAAGATTTTTACCATCTCTATCGTTGGGTGCGGTGTTCTGCAGAATGGTATTCAGGTGGATATTCCGGTAAAATAGTATTGTCCATTGAAAACACGAATACGTCCCGTTTTGGGAATGATATAGCCCTCGATGATATTTCATTTAAATATATTCAAACCATGCCTACCGGGTACGTAGCTCCCAAATACAACAGCATGGTTGCAAAAGAATATAAACACCATATAACTCCTGAAAAACGTTCTTGGTTAGAGTTAAAATCACAACAAGATAGCGTAGGTCAAGGAGTCTATACCTTACACCAAAAACCTAAACCTAAAAAAACAGAAATAAAAAGTGATAGTATTCCTATCGTACTACCCCAAAGGGTAGTCATGAAAGATTTAATGTTTGTACAAAGTAAGGCAGATTTATTACCCGAAGCTCGAAATCAATTGGACATGGTGGTACTATGGTTACAAAAAGATACAACGGTTCGTATACGATTTATTGGACATACGGATAATGTAGGGGATCCTATGTTAAATATCAAATTGAGTGAAGAGCGCGTGGCTGCAGTTAAAAATTATTTAGTCAGTAAAGGTATTGCAGCCGATCGAATTGAAACGATTGGTTATGGAGGAGCGTATCCTATTGCGGATAATTACAGAGAGGAAACCCGACGATTAAACCGACGGGTAGAGATGGAGATTATAGAACAAAAAAAATAATTTCCCTTTAAATTCGAACCGGAACATTCACTAAGTTGCAACTTGATTTTACCAAGAGTTGACCTTCCTCATTTTTTATTTCGCCTATAACATGGGCTACTGTTTTACCTAATTTAACTACCGTAGCGGTAGCGGTTATTCGATCTCCTTTCTTAGCTCCACGAATATAGTCAACGGTTAAATTGATGGTTGAATAAACACTTTCTTCTGTAGACGATAACATACAAATCATACCGCTCATATCATCCAGAATCATAGCACCCATCCCACCGTGTAAGAAGCCTTGGTAATTCAACCATTCTTCTCGAATCGTATATTCTATTACGACCTTCCCTTTTTCAGCTAATAAAGGTGTCCCATTTAGCCAGTTGGTAATATTAGATGAGCTGCCTTGTATAGGCTGGTGCAGATAAGCTTGAGTAAATTTTTCTAATCGTGTCATAGACCTTCCATCGAACAGGAGTATTAAAGATACATATAGACCCCTAAATAAAAAAACCTCTTCCGAAGAAGAGGTTGAGGGAGGTTCCGACCAGATTCGAACTGGTGTACAAGGTTTTGCAGACCTCTGCCTAGCCTCTCGGCCACAGAACCCAATGGGAGTACAAATATAAAAATTAAAACCAAAGAATAGACATACTTTGGTTTAGAATTTATAAAAAAAGCGTCTCTGTTTTCACAGAGACGCTCTCAATAGAATAGGTAAAGGAAATTACTCTCCTTTTTTATCGTTCATTTGCTCTTTTAATTGAGACAATGCTTCGATATCACCTAGAGTAGATTTCTCTACTTCTTTATTTACTTTAGCAACTGTTTTAGCACCCGGTGCTGCAGTTGTTTTAGCTGCTTTCTTCTTTTTCGCATCTGCAGCGTCTTCTGCTACTTCAGAGAACGTTTTAGTGTGCGATAAGATGATGCGCTTTTCATCTTTAATAAATTCCAATACTTTGAAGTCTAATACATCACCGGCTTCTGCTAATTTACCATCTACTTTAACAGTATGTTTTGTAGCAGCAAACCCTTCAATTCCGTATTGTAATTCTACCACAACTCCTTTATCATTTTTAGAGATAACAGTTCCTTTGTGATCAGAGTTTACAGTGAAGATAGTTTCAAATGTATTCCACGGATTCTCTTCTAATTGCTTATGTCCTAAAGCTAAACGTTTGTTTTCAGTATCTAATTCCAATACCACAACATCTAACGAATCGCCTACTTTTACATATTCAGAAGGGTGTTTAATTTTCTTCGTCCATGATAAATCAGAAACGTGTACTAAACCATCAATACCTTCTTCTAATTCTAAGAATAGACCGAAGTTCGTCAGATTGCGAACTGTACCGGAATGTTTAGAACCAACAGAATATTTCGTTAACAATTCCCCTTTAGTCCAAGGATCTTCTGTTAATTGTTTAATACCAAGTGACATTTTACGTTCGTCACGATCTAATGTTAATACAACAGCATCCATTTCGTCACCCACTTTCATGAAGTCTTGCGGGTTACGTAAATGCTGAGACCAACTCATTTCAGATACGTGGATAAGACCTTCTACACCATTTTGGATTTCTAAGAATGCTCCGTAATCTGCAACGTTTACAATTTTACCTTTTACTTTAGAACCAACTACTACGTCTGCAGAAAGTGCTTCCCAAGGATGAGAGGTCAATTGTTTCATACCTAACGAAATACGTTTTTTGTCTTCGTCAAAGTCTAACACAACGATTTGTACTTTATCATCCAGTTTCAATACTTCTTCCGGATGGTTGATACGACCCCATGAAATATCCGTAATGTGAAGTAATCCGTCTACACCACCCAAGTCGATGAATACACCGAAGTTGGTCATGTTTTTAATCACCCCTTCTAATACTTGACCTTTTTCAAGGTTGTTTAGAATTTCCGCTTTTTGTTTTTCAATATCTTTTTCAATTAACACTTTGTGCGATACCACTACGTTATCGTTGGTGTAATTGATTTTAACCACTTTCACTTCCATCTTCTTACCTACGAAGATATCAAAGTCACGAATCGGTTTAACATCGATTTGAGAACCTGGTAAGAACGCTTCTACACCGAATAGATCTACGATTAAACCTCCTTTGGTTCTACGTTTCACTAATGCATCGATGATGACGTCTTGGTCTAAAGCATTTTGGATGTTTTCCCATGCTTTCATGATTTTCGCTTTTCTACGAGATAAAACCAATTGACCGGATGCGTCTTCTTGATCCTCTACGTATACTTCTACTTCATCACCTGTCTTCACACCGCCATCTACATCACGGAATTCAGACAAAGGAATTAAACCGTCTGATTTAAAACCAATGTTTACAATGACGTCACGGTCTGTTACACCTACTACAACACCATTTAATACTTGTTTTTCAGAAACTTCATTTAATGTACCGGAGTACAAAGCTTCCATTTTGCTACGATCGGCTTCGCTATACGCAGTACCAAAACCTTTGTCGTTCGCTAGATCCCAGTTAAAATCTTCTGGTTTAGGAGTATTCATTTTTTTTACCCTTTGATTACATCAGTTGTCGGGCTTCAACTGAACTTTAGTTTATACCAACCGCGACCCTCGCTGTTGTCCCTCTCCACTATTTGGTTACAGGGAGTGCAAAGGTAGGGTATTTTTACCTTTTTTAAAAATGTGTCCCCCTATGAAAGTATAAAAATCCTTACTTTGAATTTTCGTTATTTTACTGATTACCTGTAGTCTTTTCGAACTTTATCTCCCTTTTGCGATTATTTTTATACGTATATATACGTATATTAAGTATTTTTACTTAGTTTTGTAGTACACAAACACACCCTTTTGTATGATTAGTAACAAAGCAAGTAAAATCGTATTGAACGATTTCTCTTCGGTACCTATGCGTACCTTTCATCTGACTTGGATGGCCTTTTTTCTTTGCTTCTTTGGTTGGTTCGGTATCGCACCGCTTATGCCGATTATTAAAGAAGAATTCGGGTTAAGCAAAAGTCAAATCGGTAATATTATTATCGCCTCTGTCTCTATTACCATATTTGCTCGTATCCTTATTGGTTTATTGTGTGACCGTATTGGTCCTAGAAAAGTATATTCAGGATTACTGATTCTAGGTTCTATTCCGGTTATGTTGATCGGTTTGTCTTACGATTATACCTCTTTTTTAATTTGCCGACTCGCCATTGGAGTTATTGGGGCTTCTTTTGTCATCACTCAATTCCATACGTCCATGATGTTTTCCCCTTCTATAGTAGGCACTGCGAATGCCGTAACAGCCGGTTGGGGGAACTTGGGGGGTGGCGTTACCCAAGCCGTCATGCCTTATATTTTTACCGGTTTTTTAGCACTTGGATTTAGTTCTGCTGAAGCTTGGCGTTGGGCTATGGTTGTGCCGGGAGTGGGACTCTTTATCATGGGTATTCTTTACTTTCTATATACCAAAGATACTCCGGAGGGCAATCTTGAGGATTTAAAAAAACAAGATCCCTCGTTCACGTTAAAGAAAAAACAAAATCAGGAAAAAATAAGTGTGATTCTGAAAGATTATCGCGTTTGGGTATTGGCTCTAGCCTATGGTGGTTGTTTTGGCTTAGAAATCACCATCGATAATATTGCTGCTCTCTATTTCAAGGAAAAATTTAATTTATCCTTAGAAGCAGCCGGTATTATTGCTGCGAGCTTTGGAATGATGAATATTTTTGCCCGTGCTTTAGGAGGAATGTTATCCGATAAATTAAATCTTACGATAGGGATAAAAGGTCGTGTATATGCGCTCGCCGGATGTTTAGTTTTAGAAGGTGTGGGAATATTAATCTTTTCCGGTATGAATGTATTGTTCTGGTCTGTATTCACTATGATTGCCTTTGCCCTTTTTGTCAAAATGTCCAATGGAGCTACCTATGCAGTAGTCCCTTTCATTAATAATAAAGCAGTCGGTTTGGTAGCAGGTATTGTTGGCGCCGGTGGAAATGTTGGGGCCGTATTAATGGGTTTTTTATTTAAAAGTGAATCCATCAGCTACAGTGATGCTTTTATGTATATTGGTTGCGCCGTACTATTCATTGGGGGCTTAATTTTAAGTATTCAAATGAAGTCGAATGATGCTTCCTCTTCCACACCTGAACCGACATTAACAGTTCCCCTTTCTTCTGAAAAAGAAGCGGCCTTAGTATAAATGAATTCTTGTATTTAAAAAAAGCCATCGGTCTACACCCTCCGATGGCTTTTTTTTATTTGAACTATTCCATATTAAACTTTATTTTGTCTTAAGTTTATATACTATGACAAACGACTTGTTAGAACAATATTTTGAAGAAAATCCTAAAGGCTTCATACAATATGGGATTACAGACATTGATGGGATGTTGCGGGGCAAATGGATATCGGTTGAAAAAGCGAAAAAAGCACTTTCTAAAGGAATCGGATTTTGTGATGTCATTTTTGGTTGGGACATTCAAGATCAATGTATACCGGATTTAGAAGTTACGGGTTGGCAATCCGGTTATCCGGATGCGTTTGCTATTATTGATCCTATGTCGTTTCGAAGCCACGATTCCTATCAAACACAACCTTTATTGTTGGCTGATTTCGAACATTCAGATGGATTGTTAAGTTCGATTTGTCCGCGGTCGCTGCTCAAACGTATGGCTCGTAAAGCGCATCAGGCGGGCTTTGCTGTTGAATATGCCCAAGAATTCGAATGGTTTAATTTTGCTGAGAGTCCAGAATCGTTATACGATAAAAATTATCAAGATCCGGTTACCATTACAGAAGGTATGTTCGGCTATTCGTTGTTGCGATTGAGTAAATACCAATATTTGTTGGAAAACTATATTCAAGTATTGCAACAACTTAACATTCCATTAGAAGGGTTCCACACGGAGACGGGACCGGGGGTATACGAGGCCGCTCTTCAACATACCGCTATAGTAGAAGCCGCTGATCAAGCAACTTTGTTTAAGTTTTTTACCAAAAAAATATTTCAACAAAACGGTATTTTACCTTCTTTTATGTCCAAATGGAATCCCCAATTACCGGGTTGTGGTGGTCATATCCATCAAAGTATTTGGAACTTGGATAAAACTCAAAATCTATTTTATGATCCTGAAATGCCGAACGGCATATCGACTCTCATGCAACAATTCATAGCAGGACAATTGTATTGCTTACCTCATATATTACCTATGTATGCGCCGACTACTAATTCTTATAAACGCTTACAACCGGGAACCTGGGCGCCTACGTCACTCAGTTGGGGGATAGAAAATAGAACGACCGCCGTAAGAGCCATTACACAAGATCCGGAGAATATTCGAGTAGAAATGCGCGTGCCGGGCGCCGACACCAATCCTTATTTAGCTATGGCTGCCGCTCTAGCCAGTGGACTGTATGGCATAGAACACCGCTTAACCCTATCCGATCCTACTTCCGGCACAGCATATGAAGACGTTTCTTTACTCCCTCTTCCGGACTCCTTGCTCGAAGCTACCTCTCGAATGGCTCAATCTACCATTGCTAAAGAATTATTCGGTTATACATTTGTTGAACATTTCACTAAAACCCGTTTTTGGGAAGTGCATCAACAACAAGACCACCCGACATGGGAATTACAACGCTACTTGGAAGCTATTTAAACTACCAAAAAATACGTAGTATAAACCCGTTATTCTCTTCGTATATTCGAGCATAACGATTTTCAATTGCTATGGACATAAAAGATTACTCAACTATTATTCATAAAGCGTGGGAAGGCTTCGACAGTGAACGTAAGATAACAGCTGTAGAAGACATCAGTGCAAAAGTATCTACGAATCACGTATATCGCATTCGTTTTGAAGAGGACGATATCATCATAGCAAAACTATCGTTCTTTGGAAAATATGAAAACTTCAAAGAGGACCACCGCATTATTAATGCCTTATGTAATAATCTCCTCTATCCTTTTGAAAATGTTCTAGCAAAATCTTTGTTAAAAAACAATCAAGTCTACACCTATCATTACAAAGAAAACAATAGTAGTGCATGGGTAGTTTTCTATAATCCCATTCGAATTGACAAACGCTTACCTAAACGCTTAGACGAATTTCATATTCGTAAGTTGGGAGAACAAGTAGCGAAGTTTCATAAAGCATGTTACAAAGTGCGGAACGTTATTCCGAAATCTTCCAAAACGTTACGTTCAGATGTTTATAAACTTTTAGATGAGTTAGATGCAAATGAAAAACGATTTGGGAATCGGATGCAAGTCGATTACTTAAAATATCATGCTGAGCAGTTTTTAAAGAATAGGAATAAACTCGGTGTTCGTACTTTTGATGTTATTCCGGTGTTTATTGATTGGAACATTGGCAATTTTTCTGTTACGGAAAAATTAGACATTTTTTCCAGATGGGACTACGATTGGTTTCGAATGAGTTACCGTGTTATGGACTTTTATTTTTTTAGTCGGGTGTGTTCAGACATAGGCGATCGTACCGTATTTAGTTATGTCATAGGGCCGTTGACAGAACCCCGATTCTTATGGTTTTTAGAAGAATATCATAAAGTTTATCCCCTTACTGCAAATGAGGTTCGGTTTATCAGGGAAGTATATCGATTCTTTATTTTAAATTATGTAATCAAAGATGGCGCATATTTCTTCAGTGAAAAATACGCTAAAAAATTACAAACTGAAGCTTTTGAAACCTATTTACCCTCTGTAGACAGAGACTTCGATCCGGATATTATTTTACAACACCTTAAACTTACCTAACAACGATGACGATTGTTCCGTTTTCAACCATTGTATCCCATTATAAAGTAATTTTTTTTGATGCCTTTGGGGTTTTAAAAAATTACAAAGGTCTAGTTCCCGGGATTGAAACTACCTTTGATGCTTTAGAAAAAAATAATCAAACGTATTTTATCGTTACCAATGATGCGTCTCGTAGTCCAGAACAATTAGCCGCTTCTTATCATTCATTAGGTTTCCACCGTATTCAACCGGATCGAATTATCTCTTCGGGTATGTTAGCCAAAGAGTTTATCGAATTGAAAGTGAAAGAAGGTATCGTTGCTTATTTAGGAACGGAGGGATCGGCGCATTATATTCAACAAGCCGGTATTCAAACACTACCCGTTAGTGCCATTACAGACCATAACATAGCAGATGTCAATGCGCTGGTGTTATTAGATGACGAAGGTTTTGATTGGTATCAAGACATCAACAAAGCGGTCAACTTACTTCGTAAAAGAACGATACCGGCAATTGTAGCCAATACCGACAATACCTATCCATTATCCAAACACGAAGTAGCAATTGCTATCGGAGGGATAGCCACCATGTTGGAAAGTATCGTAGGAAAACGGTTTATACGCTTTGGCAAACCGGATACTCAAGTTTTTATGTTCGCCTTTGAATTAGCTCGACACCGTCAACCGGACTTAAGAAAACAAGATATTTTAATGGTAGGTGATACCTTATTAACGGATATCGCCGGTGGGAATAATTTTGGTTTAGATACGGCGCTAGTATTAACCGGTAATACCCGTATGGATGATTATGAAACCCGCATTAAAAGTACCGGCATTATGCCTACGTATATTTGCGATTCTGCTGTAGTGAACGATAAGTAAGCTTACCTCAATATTGCAACCATTCCAATCGTTGGGTCACGGTATTGTAATAGAGTAATTTAGTAGTAGAATAAAAACGAGCTATCGTATTTTTTGAAGAAATTACTATTTCCTTGCTCACTTGACCTTGGGAATTCCATAGTAACAGTCGGCCACTTTGATCCGTCGACAACAGTTGTTGACCGTCCGATCGTATATCAAAACTTTGAAACATGGCAGACATCGTACGTATTGTATCCGGTTTACCCATTAGAATTTGATAATAAGGATATACTTGAGCATACGAATGCTTACAAGTAATTTCTTTTGCTCCATTTTTCCAAGAAATAAAACTATAATCGCCCGCTAAATGTAATATGGCATATTGTTGTACAGTAGGTAGTGTACGGATCACACTGATATTGGGTGTTTGATAATAGGAGACGGTAGTCCCGGACGTATCGATAATAGCTCCTAATATATTCGCTCCTACCAATAACCGGTTCGTTTCCATGTATCCGATTCCGGTAATATTAGCCGGAGGTATAGATGTTGAAGCAACAGTTAACGTACGATGATTCATATCTAGAGACAAGAACTGACTGCTTTTGGTAAATGCATAAAGATGTTTTCCACTAGGATGAAATATATAATCCAAGATTGGGATATCGGCTTGAATTGAATCTATTTTTTTTAATGCTTCACCATACACATAAATTAGACTACTGTTGCCTAAACTGATTAATACTGAATATGCATCTGTGGTACCGATAAATTTTGCTTTTACTCCAATCACTTTTGACAAGGTATCCATCTGTTCATTCAGTAAATACGTATACCCTTGTTTAGTAAAGAGTATTTTACCCTTAGCACTTACTTCTAGTCCTTGAATGGCTTTAGGCATAGGGCGATTCGCCACCGATACTTGTGGTTGTTGCGCCCACAATGAGGTGCAGGATATAAAACATAAAAGAAAGAAGCTACTATAGAGTTTCATGGAATTAAAGTTGTGCCATACGTTTGATAAACGCTAAGCGGTGGGTATATATTTTTTGATCTAGATGAATGATACCGGTATCGTCCAGTTTATCAATCCTTACTTGACCGGAAGCGTGTATAATTCGATTATTATCTAAAACGATGCCTACGTGAATAATTTTACCTTCCGGGTTTTGAAAGAATGCGACATCACCGGATTGGCTATATTCCAAAGGAGTAGTAACACCTAATTCGGCTTGTTGATAGGCATCACGAGGTAGTGGAAGGGAATACATTCGAAAAACTTGTTGTACAAATCCGGAGCAATCAATTCCAAAGTGTCCTTTTCCTCCCCATAAATACGGAGCACCTAAATACAATAGAGCGGTATGCTCGAGTTGTTTGGCATCAAACGTTCGGGCGTAACCAACATCCCCTTCTAATATAAAAGGCTCATCTCCTATACTGATTATTCCATTTTTATACAACGGAAGCGTGGACCCCATCAACAATGGGAAGAAGCGGGTATCACTTTTGGCTAAGGCATATAAAGACGTACAAAAGACCGGCGGAGTCTGTTGGAGTTTATGAATAAATGATTCATCTACCGGCATATATTGTTTTACATCAATCCATCCTGTATAACCATCAAAATCATTTTTTATATGAATCCATTTTTGATTGACCGATACTTCGAGAATTTCAAAAAAATCTCCGAAGAGTAATTGTGTTGACATTTCATATATATCTCCGGGTTCTTTTCGAACCGGAACTACACTTAAATGACAAATTCCATAATCTTTCATATCTTTTATGAATGGCGGTCTAGCTCGCGTTTAATATCTTTTTCTTTGATAGAAGCTCGTTTGTCGTGCACCTTTTTTCCTCTTGCCAAAGCGATATCTAATTTTATTAAGCCTTTTGCCGTTGAAAATAATTTTAATGGTATTATCGTTAACCCTTTTTCTTCGGTCTGGCGCTCCAATTTTATCAATTCTTGTCGTTGCAACAACAATTTTCTAGTGCGTAAGGGTTCATGGTTATTGTATGTTCCTTTATCGTAAACAGAAATATTCATACCTTTTACCCAAAGTTCTTCTCGTTCAAAAAAACAGTACGCTTCTGCGATAGATACTTTACCTAATCGAATCGATTTTATTTCTGTGCCTTTGAGTACTATTCCCGCAGTATAGGTATCCACTATTTCAAATTCGAAGGTGGCTTTTTTGTTTCGTACCGATACTTCTTTTGCAAGTTCTGACATATTATGCTGAGGTTAACGGTAGGTGCATTCTAGGATTGGGAGACACCTCCCAAGAAGCGAATAGGTTTCGCTGATAATCAAAATATCCGGTCATGGCAATCATCGCTGCATTATCCGTGCAAAATTCCATAGGAGGAATAAAAACCGTCCATCCATCTGTCTCTTGTTTGTTCCGTAAGGTTTGTCTCAAACCTTTATTAGCTGAAACGCCACCGGCTATAGCGATTTGAGTAATACCCGTTTCCCGAACAGCCCGTTGTAATTTACGCAGGAGAATATCAATCAAAGCTTGCTGTACAGATGCACAGATGTCGGCCATATGATCCTGTATAAAGTTAGGATGAGCCGACGTCTTATTTTGTAAAAAATACAGTATGGCTGTTTTAATACCACTAAAGGAATAATTCAACCCCGGTACATCAATATTTGGAAACTCAAAGGCTTTGGGGTTTCCTTGGGCAGCATAGGTATCAATCAAAGGTCCACCCGGATAGGGTAACCCAAGTAATTTTGCTGTTTTATCAAACGCCTCCCCTACTGCATCATCTTGAGTTTGACCTAAGACTACCATATCATACGGTGAGTCTACTCGAACGATTTGAGTATGACCACCACTCACGGTTAAGCATAAGAATGGGAAAGTAGGTGGCGAATCAGAGATAAAATGCGCCAATATATGGGCTCGCATATGATTAACTTCTATCAAGGGTATTTGTAGGGCAGCAGCCAATGTCTTCGAAAAGGAAACCCCAACCAAAAGTGCTCCTAAAAGACCCGGACCGGTAGTACAGGCTACAGCAGTAAGGTCACTTTTTTGTATATTTGCTAAACGTAGCGATTGCTCCACCACCGGAATAATGTTTTGTTGGTGTGCTCTTGATGCCAACTCCGGAACAATACCACCATATTGACGGTGCACGTCTTGACCGGCCACTACATTAGACAGTATTTTACCATTTTGTAAAATAGAGGCTGAGGTATCATCACAAGAGGATTCTATCGCTAAAATGGTTATATTCATAAATTGAACATTCAAGTAAAGAAAATTAGCAGACTTTTCATAAGGGGGATTTTTAAAATCACTTCCTATTCGCTATTTCTTCTGCTTATTGCACTCACTTTCATCATTATAAGCCTTCGCCTTACTTTTGTACAACAATGGATAGGTGCTACTATTGGCGAAAAAGCGACAGAAATCCTTCATCATAACATTCAACTTTCTAAAGTTCAAATCGATTGGTTTGACCACATAGCCTTATACGACGTTGAAATACGAGATTATAAAGACAGTTCCATGATTCAAGTGGAAGAAGTATGGGTTGATTTTGGTTTTTTACAATGGAATGCAGATGGGAAACCTACTATACATTTACAAGATATTATTTTAAAAAATGGCAGCGTTCGCCTGGCCTCCTATAGCAAAGGAGACACGGTAAATATTAATCATTTTGTTTATGCTATTCAGCAATTAAAGAAAACAAAGGATACGTCAACAACTAAAACCCCCTTTACGATTGATGACATTCGATTGGTGAACATGCAATTCATTTGGGATAATCAACCGGAGTTAAAAAAATCAAAAGGATTTGATCCCAATCATTTACAGTTTGATAGTATTTATTCTTTTGTAGAAAAACTATATGTATATTCAGATACGTTTAGAATTCAAGTTAAGGGACTGCAAACGGTAGAGTCCCACTCCGGACTACATGTCCACCAACTGGATGCTTTGTATACCTTCCACCCTAAGTATATGGAGCTGGCGGACTTGTATGCCCGCATTGGTCATTCTACGATTAGAAAATATTTAAAATTCCATTACCCTAATGGGATTATCGATTTAAAATCTTTTAATTCGAAAACGGAAATAATAGCAGAGTTGGATAGTTGTATTCTGGATACTCGCGATTTAATTCCTTTTGCTTCCGTTTTCGAACAATACCCTACCGTTCTCTCTATTTCGTCTCGATTAAAAGGGACCGTCGAACATTTAAATCTTCGTCAAGTGTCTATCGGCTTAAGTCCATCGACCTTTTTAAAAGGTAATATCTTTATTGAAGGGCTTCCCGATGTTTCAAAAGCCTATTTTGATGCACATCTACCGACACTCTCTCTTCATGCTAAAGATATCCATTCCATCTTGCCTGCCTCGGTTCAACCGATAGCACATCGATTGAACTTTGCCAAAGGTAATATGGATTTTACCGGAGTTTGGAATGATTTCTATACGTATGGAAAACTACAAACCGGACTAGGGGAACTTCGAACCGATATGGCCATGCAATTATCGGATAACCCTGCTACTTCTGCTACCTACGAAGGTCATCTGGAATGTTATCAATTTAATGTGGGTCAACTGTTGAATAAATCCAGTCTTGGTTTCATACAACTGCAAGGGGATGTTAAAGGTAAAGGGTTTGATCCGGAAGTAGCTACTATACACTTAAAATCTACTATTGATTATCTGGAATTTAATCAGTACCGATATCGAAACATTAAGACAGATGCGGATATTCAACAATCTGCATTTAATGGACATGCAGAAATAAAAGACAGCAATATGGTTTTGGTGGTGGATGGCTTGTTGGATTTTAGAAATGATGTGAAAATTTTTGAGTTAGATGCTACGTGTAAAGAAGCACGACTTAAACCACTTCATTTTGATCTCTTTAATAAGGATGCCTTGTTTCGAAGTACGGTATCCTTACGTTTCAAAGGAAAAAATGTGGATGACGCTATTGGCAATGGTTATATAACCGATACCTATCTTCTTTACGACGGAAATCAAGAAATACAAATCGATTCATTTCATGTTTCGTTGTCTGAAAAAGATAGTACTCAAAAAGAAATTGTCGTCGTTTCGGATGTTTTCGATTTACAAGCATCGGGTGATTATACCATTCGACGTTTACAAGCCGACCTCTCTGACATGATACAAGACTACGTTCGTTTATTTAGTAAAACAGATGCAGAAAGAAAACAGTATTCTGCACAAAAAACCACTTACGATTACGTTCCCTATACGTTCACGTATGCTCTTCAAATCCACGACATCAACGATATATTAAAAGTATATGCTCCATACCTGTATGTCTCGGATAATAGTGTCATTAATGGAAGTTTTAAATCCGGCAATACCCAACAGTTTAAAGCACGAGGAAAAATAGATACATTATATATCCGCGGAGTCGAATTTCAAAAAAATAAGTTTAATGTATTTTGTTCTCAAAAAAAGTCGTCCGACACGCTCTTAGGTAGCGTATCATTCCATTCCGATAAACAATACATCAACCATACCATTCCAACTGAAACATTTGAAATCGAAACCGTATTGTACGATAAAGACATTAATTTTTACAGTTCCTTAAGTCAAAATCAAGGACAAAACTTTAGTAGATTGAGTGGTATAGTACATTTAACAGATGAAGGACAAATCATAAACTTTTACAATTCATACTTATCCTTAAAAAATAAAGTATGGTCTATTTCCGACAATGCCCTCATACATTGGAAGAATGAGTCGATCCGAATTGACAGTCTTACCCTTCAACACCAAAATCAATTTATTTCGTTGAATGGAACAAGGGACAATGAAGTGGTATCCGGTACTACATATTTAAAAGATATTCAATTGAAAGATTTTGCCCATTTATTCTCTAAAACAAAACTCTCCGGTGAAGTTAATGGCGTTATAAAATTGGGGAATGAAGATTTAGATGGGAATCTTGAAATAGAAGATTTAAAAGTTGATACATTTTATGTAGGAAACGTCCAGGGAGATGCTGTATGGGACAATACGTTGAAGCGCGTTAATGTTGACGTTGACGTATTTCGTCAACACGTAAATACTATAGAACTTAAAGGGTATTATCAACCCAATACACGAACCACAGAAGAAAAAATAGATCTTAAAGCTGAGTTCAATGATGCCGATATATCGGCGCTTAACCCGGTTCTGAAAGGAGTGTTAACCAATATTGGAGGTTTGGCAACCGGTAATTTTTCTATTTCAGGAAAACTGGCAGAGCCATTGGTAAAGGGCGAAGCCTTTATTAAACGCGGACGATTTAAAATTCCGTATTTAGGAACTACCTATACGTTTGAGGACTATATCCGATTAGAAGACGATTACATCCATCTCAATAATCTAGAACTACTAGATATCAACAAACAAGTTTGTAAAGTGTATGGTGGTATCCACCATACGTATTTCAATACTTTTATACTCAATTTAAAAGGGGAAGTAAAAGAAGACCCCTATAGAGGATTCCAAGCGTTAAACCTACCGGAATCGGATACCAGTGTATTTTATGGAGAAGCCTATGTAAACGGTAATTGGGAAATAGTGGGACCTAGTTCTGAATTACTTATCTCTGCAAACGTTAGCTCGAAAAAAGACACCCGTATTTTTATACCCTTAAATTCTTCTTCTACGGTTACACAAAGTAATTATATTACTTTTTATGAAGACTCTTTACCTGCTCAAAAACAGAATAAACGCAAAGTAGATTTATCCGGAATTCAATTAGATTTAAATTTCAATATTAACCACGATGCGTATACCGAACTGATATTTGATAAAAAAGCAGGCGATATTATAAGGGGGAATGGTGAAGGGAATATGAAACTGACCATTGATACTCGTGGGGATTTTAATATGTATGGTAACTATACTATACTAGATGGCAAATACAATTTTACTCTAGCCGGATTAATCAATAAAGAATTTACCATCCAACAAGGTAGTACCATTGCATGGAATGGTAATCCATATGAAGGCGTGTTGAACATCAATACAGAATATGAAGTCTTTACTCCACTCAAACCGATAATACAAGACCAAACCTTGGCTAATTCCCCTGATGCAACGCGACGTTATCCGGTAGTGGTGCAAATGAGTTTGAAAGGATCTTTACTCCAGCCTGAAATAGGCTTAGGTGTAGTCATTCCTAAAAAGTATCCGGGGCAATTTACTGGAGAAGTGTTGCAATTTGAATCGTACATCAGCAATAATCCTCCTGAATTAAACAAACAAGTATTTAGTTTAATTGTAATGCGGAAACTGATGCCGTACAATACATTTACGGGTATTCAAGGTTCTTATACCAATATAAGTGAATTATTATCCAATCAATTAAGTAACTACCTCTCCCAAGTAGATGAAAATTTAGATATCTATGTTGACTTAAGTACCTTAGATAATAATGGCTTAAGTACCTTCAACATGCGGTTAAGTTATACCGCTATGGACGGACGATTGCGTATCTCCAGAGATGGCGGCTATCAATATACCAACACTACAACCAACACCACTCAAACCGCTATGTCGGCCATCGGAGAATGGACAGTGGAATATATGTTGAATCCAAACGGCAGTTTAAGAGTAAAAGTATACAATCGAGTAAATCAAAATTCACTGATTACGTCTACAACCAGCAATGCCACGATGACTACAGGTTTCAGCATACAACATACGGCTGGTTTTGACCGAATAAAAGAAATATTCCAGCGTAAAACACCTAAGAAAAAGGATCGAAAAAAAGGGAACGGAATCAGTTATTTTAGAAGAGAAAATGCGCTGCTTTTAGGTTAAACAATACCTCACTTTTATTGTTTTTATTGTATGTCTCACACTACTTTATTTTGGTTCAGACGCGATTTACGCCTTGACGATAATGCAGGTCTATACCATGCACTAAAAGAAAACCCTTCCGTTCTTCCCTTATTTATTTTTGATACCGACATATTAGAAAAACTTTCGGATAAAAGAGATGCACGGGTTCAATTTATACATCAACATGTAACATTGTTAAAACAAACGTTACAGTCTATGGGCTCCGACCTTAAAGTCTATATAGGTAAACCTGTAGAAGTATTGGACTCCTTATTTCGTAAAGGGAACATACAAAATATATACACGAATGCCGATTACGAGCCCTATGCTCTTCAACGTGACCAAAGTGTTCGAGAACTTGCTGCTACGTATGGTATACCATTGTATACGTTTAAAGACCAAGTTGTCTTTGAACCAACTGAAATTTTAAATGACGCCGGACTTCCCTATAAAGTGTATACACCATACAAAAAAAAGTGGTTATCCAAGCTAACAGCATCTCATCTTCAGCCTTACCCTACGGATACCTATTGTTCACACTTTGAACAAGTGCATCCCGAACCTATAGGTACCTTAGCGGACATCGGTTTCGAGCAGAGCACGTTCTCTATACCTCCGGCTAATATCACACAAAAAATAATTTCCTCTTACGACAAGCAACGGGATTATCCCTATATTCCGGAGGGCACTAGCAGATTAGGTATACACTTTCGATTTGGGACCATTAGTATTCGAGAAAAAGCACGGAAAGCATTGCCGTTAAATGACGTTTGGTTAAGTGAATTAATATGGCGGGAGTTTTTTATGCAATTACTTTACCATTTCCCACATGTAGTCAATGCTCCCTTTCAAAGTAAATTTTCTAAAGTACAATGGCGATATCAGGAAGATGATTTTAAACGCTGGTGTGAAGGGACTACAGGGTATCCATTAGTAGATGCCGGTATGCGAGAACTTAATCAAACCGGACAAATGCACAATCGGGTTCGTATGGTAGTAGCCAGTTTCTTAACAAAACATTTATTGATCGATTGGCGCTGGGGGGAAGCTTATTTCGCCGCTAAATTATTGGACTTTGATTTATCAGCAAACAATGGCAATTGGCAATGGTGTGCCGGAACAGGTGCCGATGCACAACCGTATTTTAGAATTTTTAATCCTACCAATCAACAAGAAAAATTTGACCCTCAATTTATATACATAAAAAAATGGGTACCGGAATTTGGAACCCCGGCATATCCGGCACCCATGATTGATCACAAAGTTGCCGTTCAACGAGCTAAAGAAGCATTCCTTGTATTGAAAGAATAAAAAAAGCCAAGCCGTTAAATGGCTTGGCTTTTCAACTATTAGCTACTGAATTTTATCTGGTACCAAAATTATTTATTTTATATAAGATACCGATGGATAATACATGTTTAAATTGGGTTGCAGGCCCTACGCTTCCATCGTCGCGACGAACATTTACATCATCATCATAAATTAAGTTCGTGGTAAACGTAGTCGTTAAAAACTTATTTACTTTCAGGTAAACTATATTATCCCAGAAAACATCCACATTGAAGTTTTGATAGTTACTGAAGAGATTTAACATGGTAGTGTAGGTCACATTTTTCATTAAATCGATTTTATATTTTAATAAAAAGGACGCCCCTAACTCTTGTCGGAATCTACTTCCAGGTGTAACACCAAAAGCACCGGCATTGGAAAGTATTTCAGAATTTACTATGGTATACTTTAATGTAACAGGTGCTAAAACCATGACTAAATTCTTTACCGGTCTGGATTCAATACCGAGACCGAAGTTGACATAAGCAGGTGCTAAGAAATTAGAGATGTAAACAGAAGAGTCATATTTGATTTGGTCATAAAATTGAAATCCGGGAGCAAATTGCGATCTAAAATCTAAATAAGAAGTCAACAACATTTTATCACCGTTTATCAAATTATACGACACTTTAGTTAACGCATAAATCTTATCTTCACTTTTTCGGAATGGTACTTCTTTTGAACCTAAACGCTGAAAACCATAGGCAACATCTAATAAACTATTCCATCGGATTCTCTTTTTTTGATAATTAGCGTTACCGATAAAAAAAGCAGTAGCCGCTACGCTACTTTGTCCCCCCCCTGCCCAATTCGACAATCCTACATTAGTTAAATTCGCACCAAAAGCCACGGTATTTCTCCAAACCGTATCTTTTTTTAGAGGAGCTACAGCAGCTGTGTCTTGAGCATAGGAAGAAAGGAAACATCCCGATAGTAAAAGGATTAAGATAATAGTTCTCATAGTAAAGGTTTTAAAAAAACGTACTGCAAAAGTACTATTTTTTCAGTAAGTCGCGAATTTCAGTTAACAATAGTTCTTCTTTGGTTGGAGCCGGAGGTGCGGATGGCGCTTCCTCTTCTTTCTTTTTCAAATTATTCATACCCTTAATCATTAGAAATATGATGAAAGCTAAAATGGTAAAGTCGATGACCGTTTGTATGAAATTTCCATACGCAAATACAGGCACTCCGGCTTCTTTGGCTTTGGCCAAACTTTCAAACGTTACATCACTGAACGCATAAAATTTATCTTTAAATCCTTTATCGCCCATAAAAATACTGACTATAGGCATAATCAAATCGTCTACCATAGAGGATACAATTTTACCAAATGCCCCCCCTATAATCACACCGACTGCCAGATCCACTACGTTACCACGCATGGCAAAAGCCTTAAATTCATTTAGAAATCCCATTTTCGTTTTGTTTAAGTGTACAATAAAATAATAAAAACATAAACCCAAAGAAGGAACTACCCTTTTTGTTTAGGTATTAATTGTTTTAATTTAATAGTTAAAACTATCGATTTATCGTTGTATTGACAAAATTGTAATCGTTATCTTTACTGAACTCATCGATGTATATCGCTTCTTTATAGAGATGAAAAAAAGCCTTTATTGTATTTTCTTGCTTTTACATTTTGTACGTACACACGCCCAAGATTCCTCTACTTTTAATAAAAAGCGTTTTATCCCTGTTGCCGTCACAGCGGGTGTTGGATACACCGTAGCTATTGGTGGCTTATATCAATTGTGGTATAAGGAAAATGGCCTGTCTACTTTTCGTTTTTTTAACGACGATGCCCAATGGATGCAAGTAGACAAACTGGGCCATTTCATGACGACATATCAAATCAGCCGCTACTCCAGTGACATCTTATTGTGGACAGGAACTAAAAGAAAAAAAGCCATTTATTATGGAGCCGGATTTGCGTTACTTTTTCAAACGTCCATAGAAGTACTCGACGGGTTTTCGCCTGATTATGGCTTCTCCTGGGGCGACTTTACGGCTAACGTAGTAGGGGCTGCCGGTTTGACCACACAATACCTATTGTGGAATGAGGCCCGCATCATTCCTAAATTTTCCTTTCATCGTACGGATTTAGCTCCACTTAATCCGGAATTACTGGGCGATGGCTTATCGCAAGAATTGTTTAAAGATTATAATGGACAGACTTATTGGTTGGCGTTTAATATTGAAAAACTAATTCAGAAGGATTTCTTTATACCTTCTTGGTTGTGTCTCTCCTTAGGTTATGGAGCTGAAAATATGATTAGAGGTAGAGTTTCGGAAAGTGAAGCCTTAGGGTATTCGCCGTATCGTCAATATTACCTTTCATTGGATATCGATTTACAAGCTATCCCATCAAAAAATAAAGTGGTTCGAACAGTGTTATATTCCTTAAACATGATTCGAATACCACTGCCTACTGTTGAGTTTAGCGAAAACGGTACGCGCTTTTACCCCTTTTATTTCTAATATATGAAAATAGGCGACAACGTACGTTTAGTACATGGAAAAGAATCCGGAAAAATCACTCGAATACTCAGTGCATACGAAGTAGAAGTGGAAATAGAAGATGGTTTCAGAATACCGGTAGCGACTCGTGAAGTTGCACTTATTTCCTCCGATGAACGTAAACTTACACAAGCAAACGAACCGATCTCTACCTCTTCCGTTTCGGACTCGATTCCTAACGAAGTATTAAGCGGGCACATCACCATTGCCTTCAAAGCCTTTAATGATAGCATATACCAAGTATTCCTATTGAATGAACGAACCATACCCTTTCATTATATTGTTTTTTATAAAAAGAATACCGCTTATCTACGCCACCATTCCGGAACCTTAGAACCGGGTCAATCGATTTGTATAGAAGAACGTGCGATACAACAATTCTCTACCTGGCCGGTAGCCTATATTCAAGTAATGTATTTGCCTACACAAGTAAGCGAATTGTTGTCTCCTCAACTCTTTGAAGTGGCATGTAAAGCCGATAAATTTTATCAAAATCGTAAAGACCACCCTATACTTGGGAAAAACATTCATTTCTGGTCCATCGATACTAAAATAGCCAAAGATGCCTTTACGATTAAGGAAGCATTGATAGACAATATGTCCTCCGCAATGGTGCAAACTATAGTAGAGGAGCCATCTTATGAAACCGATTTACATATAGAAAAATTGGATGAAAATTGGGCGAGTTTAAGTCCGGCGCAAATGTTGCAACGACAAGTATCGGCCTTTGAAACTACTCTAGAAAACGCAGTAGCAGTTAATATGGAGGAGTTAATTTTTATCCACGGTGTTGGAAACAAAACGTTGCAAAAAGAAATTCATAAACGATTAGCGAAAGACCCGCGCATTGATTTTTTTAAAGATGCAGCAAAGGAACGGTTTGGCTATGGCGCCACACTGGTTCGGTTAAAATAATTAATTTTCGTATATTGTTCGGTACAATACAAGCGATCTTATCGCTTCAATCTTGCATTGAAGAGGAAAGTCCGGGCAACAAAGAGCGCCGTACTACCTAACGGGTAGGTCTTTCGAGTATATCGAAAGAACAGAAAGTGCCACAGAAAGCAATACCGCCACGACTTGTCGGGGTAAGGGTGAAAAAGTGAGGTAAGAGCTCACTCGTACAGCAGCGATGTTGTATTGGGGTAAACCTTACGGGTTGAAAGACCAAATAGGTTTCGGACACAGGTGCTGCTCGTACCTTGACAAGCTTGCTTGTCGGCCGAAATGGGTAGGTCGTTTGAGCTTGTTGGTGACAGCAAGACTAGATAAATGATAAGACATTGTGGCAACACAATCGACAGAACCCGGCTTATCCGCTTGTATTGTTTTAAAGTAAAACTATAGACTTATGCCTAAAATATTAATCATTGATGATGAACGTAGCATTCGAAATACGTTGAAAGAAATTTTGGAGTATGAAAAATACGAGGTAGAGGAAGCAGCAGACGGAGAAGTGGGATTGCAAAAAGTATTAGCAGAAGAATACGATGTGGTATTATGTGATATCAAAATGCCGAAGTTGGATGGAATGGAATTGTTGGAGAAAGCTGCAGAAGCAGGGAAATCCGGTGCCTTCATTATGATCTCTGCTCATGGTTCCATAGAAACAGCTATTGACGCTACCCGCAAAGGAGCTTATGATTTTATTACCAAACCTCCGGATTTAAATCGCTTGTTGGTGAGTGTTCGAAATGCAATGGATCGTTCTTCTTTAGTGACAGAAACGAAAACCTTAAAGAAAAAAGTAACCAAAACATTTGATATCATAGGTGCTTCCGACGCTATCCAACTCATTCATAAAACCATCGATAAAGTGGCACCTACCGATGCGCGCGTTTTAATTACCGGACCTAATGGTTCCGGCAAAGAATTGGTGGCTCGATGGATACATGAGAAAAGCAACCGCAACGCCTCTCCTATCGTGGAAGTCAACTGTGCCGCTATCCCATCGGAATTAATCGAGAGCGAGTTATTTGGTCATGAAAAAGGATCCTTTACTTCCGCTATCAAACAACGAATTGGAAAGTTTGAACAAGCCAGTGGAGGCACCTTATTTTTAGATGAGATTGGAGATATGAGTTTATCTGCCCAAGCCAAAGTGCTGCGAGCCTTACAAGAACATAAAATTACACGCGTAGGTGGAGAGAAAGATATAAAAGTAGATGTACGGGTAGTAGCGGCTACGAATAAAAATTTAGCCAAAGAGATTGAAGAAGGCAGATTTAGAGAAGATTTATACCATCGATTGAATGTGATACCGATTAAGGTACCTTCCTTAGCAGAGCGTAAAGATGATATACCCTTATTGGTACAACATTTTTTACAACAAATAGCGGATGATTATGGAACAACGGTAAAATCGATCGATGCAAAGGCGGTAGATTTTTTACAAACCTTACCATGGACGGGTAATATACGAGAGTTAAAAAATGTAGTAGAGCGATTGGTCATCATGAGTGAGAAAAAAATCACGTTAGAGGATGCCAAACAATATGCGAGATAAAAAAGGAATACTATACTTTTCTTTGAAAAACGAAGCGTCCTATTCGAATTATCTCGCTACATTTGCTAGCGGATTTCATACGTTTGCCTTATGCTGAAATCAGATTAAGTTACCATCAGCAAATTGTTTCAACAAATCCAATCCATCCTCCCAGTTCCCATAACCACTTGTTGTATTAATATGCCCTGCATCACCTATAATGATGAGTTTGCTTCCCCAATTGTCTGCAAATGTGTTTAGTCTATTTAACGTCACCCAGTTGTCATTTGAACTACCTATTATAATGGATGGAAAAGGAAGTTTAAAAGAAGGAATTGGAGTAAAACTTCCCAAATTTAAGTCTAAATATGGATCTTCTATATCCGGAGGGGCAACAATAAACGCCCCTTTTATTTTTGTATTAAAGCGGCTCGCCCAATGTGCTATTGCAATACCTCCCAAACTATGAGAAACAAGAACGATGCTATTCACTTCATATCGAATCACAGTAGTATTAATTGCATTCACCCAGTCTTCACACAGTGGGTTGACCCAACTTGATTGCTGTATACGATAACTATTGGTTAATTGGTTCTCAAAATACGTTTGCCAATGCCCCTCGTCCGAGTTACCATAACCGGGTATAAATAAATAATTAGTTTCAGCAACCATTGTATTCTCTTTATCTAATCTATTATTCGTTAATCTGGTACTCTTCATGTAAACGGCATCCTTTAAGGTTAGGATAACATACGATAAATTATCAGTCACAGCTAAACTTAATACAAAGTTATACACTTTATTATAAGAATAAACCGCCAATTTGATATAGGTGCGTTTCGTTGAAATCTTAGGTCCATCCTAGTTTCCTTGTTTTTCCAGTTCTTTAATAATACCCTTCAACATAGTCGGGACTATAAACGTATGAAATGGTCTAACGGGTAAAAAATAAATACGTCCAAACCAGTTATTAAATTCTACTGTAGTCGAAATGGTTAGATCTTTTTTGGTGGTATCGGTTTTTGATAAGTCTAGAAATAATGAAACTCTAAAATTTAAATGTTTATCGTCTTCACCTAAAATGATTTCGTTTTGAGTCTTGTTGAACACTTTGAAAATCCCCAATTGATCACCGGGGTCACATTGAAAATGGTCTAATTGATGTTGTCTGTCAACTACATTTCCTGATGTTTTAAGACCAAATACAGAAACTATTTTATTTCTTAAATTAAATAGTTTGGTAACCCATTTTGGACCGGATGAAAAAAATGCCTTACCGATGTCTATAGGCTCTAATCGATTTTCACTGTCCAAAAGAATTCCATGAAAACTGTCAACGTAGTCATACTTTTTAGAATTAAGGTTGAGAATTGAGTTTTCCGGAAGTGTAGTTTTAATAATTTTCATTGACTAAACAGTCTAAATCAGTTTTTTTTATATGATCACCACTAACGGTTTCGAAGTACAATGCTGTCAATCAGCACAGCACATGAATAGAAGCATAAAGCTCCACGGTTTCACGTCATCTCACTTGACAAAAAAACGGTGTTAGCTGTAATATTTCCATCTGTCGTCTGTCATTTCGATAGTTTTAGAATTTTAAATGCTCCTTGTCCTACGATGAAGAATACAATTGTCCCAACGATAAGGTCGGGATAAATTGATTTTGTCAAGTATACAAGTCCACCTGCTACAATTACTCCAATATTTACAATTACGTCATTAGATGTAAATATCATACTTGCTTGCATATGTGCTTCTTTGCTTTTACTTTTTTGTAGTAAATACAAACACAGTCCGTTACCAGTAAGAGCAAGAAGTGAAATTATTATCATTGTCAGAAATGCAGGTACTTGTTCAAGTCCAACAAATCGTCTGACCACTTCCATAAAACCAAAAATAGCAAGTATCAATTGAAAGTAACCCGCAGATTTTGCAATATTTTTCTTTCGTGACATTGTCCCACCAACAGCAAAAAGTGCAAGTCCGTAAACCATGCTGTCAGCAAGCATATCTAAACTATCAGCAACAAGTCCCATTGAGTTTGAAACGAAACCTGTCGTAAGTTCTAGTGCAAAAAAGAAAAAGTTGATTGCTAAAACTTGCCAAAGCAATTTTCTTTCCCGGTAGGTATTTTCGCTCGTAATAGAATAATTGTCTACCGTAACGCTATCTATAAGTGAGGTGTCAAATTTTAAATTGTCAAGACGCTGAAATATTTTATCGTAATGGTCTAAATGAAAAACAGTCAGTTGTCTGTTAGGAATATCAAAGTCCAACGAGTCGATGTTTGTCAAGTCGGCTAGTTGCATCCGTATCATTTGTTCTTCGGATGGGCAGTCCATTTTTGATATTTTAAATGTCGTTTTTTGCATTGTTTAACACTTTCGGATAAGTTGTCCTACTATTACTGCTAACGGTTTGCAGCTTTTATTCTTACTTGTGTTGTAGCTCTCACTTGATATGAAGGATACAATTCAAATATAGTAGAAATTGTCTTATAAAAACTCGTGTTAGCGGTTGTAGTTCTTTTGTCTGTCAATTGGTAATAAATTTTTTTGTTCAAAAACATATTTTGTGTCTTTATCGGCAAACCAGTCAATGAGTTTTATAATACCTATTACATTTAGAAAAATGCCAACTGGAACACCAATAATATAGTCAGTCAAAGTAACTAAATGTTCTGTGTGAATAGTTATAAAGAAAAAATAAATGCAAGGAGCAAAGAGTAACCAACTTGTCGCCATTCCTGCGTTGTAGTAAGTTTTTCCTTTGATATTAAAGACAGTCGAATGCGCAACAGTATTACCCAGTGAAACTAACATTGTAGCAATTCCTAACCAAATTGCTTGTTGTCCGAATATGGCAGCAAAAAAATAAGAAAGCCAACCAACCAAAACATTTACATAAACTGAGGTCAATGCATTTAAAGGGTACCTGTCTGGAATATCACTTTTAAACATTACTCTATTCAACATTCCAGGAAATGTCCCGACCAACTTATACTCTTCAAGTTGATGTAAGAACAGAGAAACTAAACTTAGCCACATCACATAGTCATAGTTTGTGAGGTCTTTTGCCTGATATAAATAAATTAGAACAAGAACTGTAAGTCCTGCTCCTATGTCAAACCAATGCTTAGTAACAAATTTCATAATTATTTCATTATCGTATCACAATGACCACTAATCGAGTCACCCAAGGGAATTTCACCCTTAGGTTCTCACGGAACCGTGCTTGAGACTCTCACCTCACACGGCTCTTCTTGTTTATAATTCACATTT
>JALONH010000023.1 GCA_025455005.1 Cytophagaceae bacterium | reverse complement strand
GTCTGATCCTATCTCCTTTGTAATCTATTGTCTTCCCTCTTTAAAACTTATTTAACTAGGTCCGCTATACCTTACTTACCATTATCTCAAAGAACGTTTTCCTTCATCTCTGTCGGAACTGAAGTGAGGACCAACTGCCTTCACTTTTCTATTTTTTTGCCCTTGTTGTCGTAAGGGAGTGCAAAGGTAACAGAAGAAATTTTATCTGCAAAATAATTTGACAAAATTTCAGCTATACTTATTCACATTTTTAGCTTAAAACCGCGTTTTTTTCTCTTAAAATGGTCTCTTTTCTGTCCGGACCTATGGAAATCAACGTGATAGGTAATTCCACACTTTCTTCAATAAATTGCACGTATTCTAATAATTCTTTCGGTAGTTGATCAAATGTAGTGCAACCACTCAAGTCTTTGTTCCACCCCTTCATCGTCACGTAAACCGGTTCTACTTCTATTCCACATAAATCATAGGGTAATTCGTCTACCAATGAACCATCCGGTAAACGATACTGCGTACATACATTAATTTGTTCAAATGTATTCAATACATCTGCTTTCATCATCAGCAAATGCGTTACCCCATTGATCATACAGGCATATTTTAAAGCCGGTAAATCCAACCACCCTGTTCTACGTGGTCTTCCGGTAGTCGCTCCAAACTCTCTACCTATTCTTCGAATTTCTTCTCCAACTGCATCGTTCAATTCTGTAGGGAATGGTCCACTCCCGACCCTAGTGCAATAGGCTTTAAAAATACCAAATACGTTCCCAATATGTTTTGGCGCTACACCTAATCCGGTACAGGCTCCTGCTACCATCGTATTGGAAGAAGTTACGAATGGATATGAACCGAAATCAATATCCAACAGCGATCCCTGCGCACCTTCTGCTAAAACGGTTTTGTTCGATTTGATAGCATGGTTTATAAAGTATTCACTGTCGACTAAATTCATTTTCTTTAATCGATCGATATAAGAGAAAAATAATTTTTCTCTTTCTGCTAATCCACTATAATCGTGCTGATAAAAATCTAATATCTGCTTGTGTTTGGTTAACAAAGCATCATACTTCTCTTTAAAATTAGGTAATAGAATATCTCCCACTCGAAGACCTTGTCGAGAGATTTTATCTGTATACGTTGGACCTATCCCGCGTAAGGTAGAACCTATTTTACCGGCTCCTTTAGCATTTTCATACGCTTTATCCAATTCAACATGGGAAGGAATAATCAACTGTGCTTTCTTAGAAATAAATAAATTTTTATTTAAGTCTAAGTTAAATGCAGCCAATTTATCAATTTCACGTTCGAACAGTGCAATGACGTCCAACACTAATCCGTTTCCGATTACATTAAGAATATTTGAACGGAACACCCCACTTGGTATTTGATGTAGGACTACTTCATGTCCATCAAACTTTAGAGAGTGGCCGGCATTGGGGCCTCCTTGGAAACGCGCCACATAATCATACTTAGGGGCTAATACATCGACTACTTTACCTTTCCCTTCGTCTCCCCACTGTAACCCTAATAATACATCCACTGCCATATTGGTACTATTCTGTCTGTTAAATACTAGTTGAATTAAGCTTGTAATCTCGTTAAGGCATCCGCTTCGCTATCTACAATATGAAAAATCGAGTTCAGCTTTGTGATTAATAATAATTTTTTTATTTGTTCGGATGGATTGATTAATACTAACTCTCCTCCTTTGTTTCTAAATTTAGTCAAAAGGGTAATCAATACTCCAATACCGCTACTATTCATATAGCGAACTTGTGATAAGTCAATAGCACATTTTTTAACGTCGTCGTTTAACTTATCATTCACTAAATCCATTAATTCTAAACCATTGCTTTCGCCGATAAGGTCGCCTTGCAACTCTAAAATTAAAACATTATTCTTTACAGAAGTGATATATTGCATATACAGGATAAATTGTCGGGTGAATTATTTTTTAGGTTTGTGCTCACAAGCCGTATTGGTGCAGGCTCCGTAGAGAATTAGAGAATGGTGCATCACATTAAAATGCAATAACTCTCCCACCATGTTTTGAATATTTTGAATACGAGGATCACAAAATTCTACGACTCGATGACAATCGGTACAAATCAAATGATCGTGTTGACGAAAACCAAAAGAGCGCTCATATTGAGCTATGTTTTTTCCAAATTGATGTTTGGTGACTAAATCACAATCCACCAGAATGTCTAAAGTATTGTAGACTGTTGCTCTGCTTACTCTATAATTCTTATTTTTCATGCTGATGTATAGCTGCTCGACATCAAAGTGTCCTTGACGGCTATAGATCTCTTCCAATATGGCAAAACGTTCCGGAGTTTTTCGTAAACTCTTGTTTTCCAAATAGGCAGTAAATATCTTTTTAACTTCAGCGAGTATGTCTTGTAAAGAAGTCATAAGTAGCAAATATACTATGTTTTTCTACCGACTTCCAAAATTATGTATCAATCCGATTCACACTGATGATGTCGGAGATGTTTTTCAACTTGGTTATTAGGGTATTAAGGTGGGATGTATCGTTTACAAATACCATAATTGTCCCCTCAAACATACCGTCTTCGGTGTCCACTGTGATAGATCGAATGTTAATATTCAATTGATTGGAAATGACCTTCGTAACATCATTTAAAATACCAACTCGGTCTGCACCGACAATTTTCAATCCGGTTAAGAATGCCAACTCCGTTTGAGACGTCCATTTTGCCTTCACGATTCGATAACCATAATGAGACATCAACTCTACAGCATTGGGACAGTTGGTTCGATGAATTTTTATTCCATCGCTAACAGTTATAAAACCAAAAACTTCATCTCCCGGAATAGGATTACAACACTTGGCGTAATGATAATCTAATTTTTGCATTGTGTCTCCTAACAAGACTATATCTTTATCCGATACATTGATAGACGACTGTTTTTTGTCCCCGGTATATTCTTTCTTAACCGTAGTCTCAGGTTTCTTTTCGGGTTCCTTTAATTTCTTTAAATCCGCAGTATCAATAATCCCTTTAGCTACATTATAATATAAGTCCAAAGGAGATTTGACGTTAAACAGGGCCAACGTTTTGTTAATCGTTTCATTGTTCCATTCTATTTTCAAATGGTTCAATTTGCGCTCCACCATTGCCTTACCGTCTTCCGCAATAGATTTCTTTTCCTCTTTCAGCGCCTCCTTTATTTTCGCTCTCGCTTTGGAAGTTTTTACAAACTTTAGCCAATCCTCTGTAGGTTTTTGTTTTCCGGAAGTTAAAATTTCTACCTGATCACCATTATTTAATTGATAACTTAAGGGAACTAACTTTTGATTTACTTTAGCACCCAAACAATGTTGCCCGATTTTAGTATGAATTTCGAATGCAAAGTCTAATGCCGTAGCACCAAAGGGTAATGTTCTGAGATCTCCCTTTGGAGTAAAGACAAAAACCTCTTCACTAAATAAGTTTTGTCTAAATTCACTAACAAATTCTAAAGCGGAATAATCACTGTTTTCTATTAATTCCCTTACTTTCCGAATCCAATCTTCCAGACCTGACTCTCGTGATTTAGGATCCGAGTGTTCTTTATATTTCCAATGCGCAGCATATCCTTTTTCAGCAATATCATCCATCCGTTCGGTTCGGATTTGCACCTCTACCCACTGACCGGTATGACTCATGACTGTTGTATGCAAGGACTCATAACCATTCGCTTTAGGGGTGCTGATCCAGTCTTTTAAGCGATCCGGATTAGGTTTATAATAATCCGTTACAATAGAATATGCCTTCCAACAAGCTGCTTTTTCGTCGTCCGGTTTTGCTTTTAAAATCACTCGAATGGCAAACAAATCAAAGATATCTTCGAACGAAATATTTTGATCTTTCATTTTATTGTGAATCGAAAAAACAGACTTTGTTCTGCCCTTCACAACATACTTCAACCCTGCTTTTCGGAGGGCAGCATCGATAGGTTCAATAAACTCTTTGATTAATTTTTTACGCGCATCACTGGTTTGTTGAATTTTACTGTCAATATATTGATAGCGCTCTACATCTGTGTATTTGAAATATAAATCTTCTAACTCCGATTTAATTACGTACAATCCTAACCGATGCGCCAAGGGAGCATATAGATACATCGTTTCTGAGGCTATTTTCAACTGCTTTTCCCGCGGCATACTTTCCAGTGTCCGCATATTATGTAGTCGATCGGCCAACTTCACCAAAATCACCCGCACGTCTTCCGATAAGGTTAAAATCATTTTCCTAAAATTTTCAGCTTGTTGAGAACTTCCATGTTCAAACACACCGGAAATTTTAGTTAATCCATCTACAATCTGAGCGACTTTAGTCCCAAAATCTCTTTCAATATCGCGGACTTCCAAGTGGGTATCCTCTACCACGTCATGAAGTAAAGCAGCAATGATGGACGTTGTCCCTAAACCTATTTCCTCCACCGCAATTTGAGCCACTGCTAACGGATGATAGATATAAGGTTCGCCCGATTTTCGACGCATGTCTTTATGCGCCTGCATAGAGGTGTTAAAGGCTTTTTTAATCAGTTTAGAATCCCCCTCTTTCAGCACCGGTTTAGCCGCCTTTAAGAGTTGACGGTACCGATGTACAATTTCTTTATTTTCTTTTTCTAAATCGATTTGCATGGATACAGTAACGGAAATGGAAAATCCGTGTTCTAATATTACAAAATTCGCATCATTTTCGTTAAAAAGCAGGATTTAAATAAAATTAAACCTCTTATTTGCTTTTGACTTTTTTTTACTACATTTGCAGTCCCAATAGAGAGAAATGAATGATTTCTCTTATAGATTGACAAGTTGCGGATGTGGCGAAATTGGTAGACGCACTAGACTTAGGATCTAGCGCTGCGAGGCATGGGGGTTCGAGTCCCTCCATCCGCACTAAAATATAAATAGATTACCTATTTATATTTACTCCTTAACCGAAACCCTCCTTCGAGGGTTTTATTATTTAAGAGAACACTAAAACTAATACAACGTTGGAAATTCTACTCGACAAAAAAAGCAGCACGAATGCTACGATTAAAGTTCAACTGACAGAGGCTGATTATCAACCAAAAATCAGTGAAAAGTTGAAAGAGTACGGTAAAAAAATATCTCTAAAAGGTTTTCGACCGGGAAAAGTACCGGCGCAACTGGTAGAGAAAATGTATGGTAAATCCATTAAAATCGAAGAAATCAATCATTTATTGACAGAAAGCGTACAGAACTACGTTAAAGATCAAAACCTTCGAATTATAGGTTATCCTTTACCTGATCAAGCATCCGCTTCCTCAATCGATTGGGATACTCAAAAAGAATTCGAATTCTACTATGAAATAGGTCTAATACCGGATTTTTCTTATGACCTTTCCTCAGCTGTTAAAGTAACTAAATATTCGATTACTGCTGATGCCGCAAAAGTAGAAGAAACAATTGACAATATGCGTCGTCAATATGGAAGCATGGAAGATGCAGAAACAGCATCTGAAGAGGATTACTTAAACGGTACATTAAAGGAAGTGGCTTCGGATTTTGAAACGAAGACACTTTTACCAATGAATCGAATAAAGAAAGAAGCACATGCTTTATTCTTAGGAAAAAAAGCCGGTGATGTTATCTCCTTTGATATCGAAAAAATATTTGATGATGCTTCTTATATCGCTCATTCTACCGGATTGAGTAAAGAAGAAGCTGCTACTAAAACCGGTACCTTTACATTTGAAATAACAGGAGTAAGAAGAAATACTCCTGCCCCATTAAACCAAGAAATGTTTGATAAGGTTTTTGGAAAAGATGTAGTTACCAATGAAGCAGATTTTAGAACAAAACTATTGACTACCATCCAATCGAATTATACTAGAGAAGCAGAAGCACTAATTGCAAAAGAAGTACGTCAATATTTCTTAGACCATGTTAAAATAGAGTTGAATACCGAATTCTTAAAGCGTTGGCTAAAGATAAATAATGATGGTAAGTTAACCGATGAGCAAATAGAGAAGGATTTGTCGGTGTATGTAGACGATTTACGTTGGTTGTTAATCCGTAACAAAATAGGTGAAGACCATGATATTAAAGTAGATCACCAAGAAGTAGTGGATAGAACCAAAGCGCTCTTTTTACAACAATTTGGTATGTCATTAGAAAGTTTAGGGGATGAAATGGCAGAGACAATAGAAAAAGTAGCCCAAAACTATTTAACAACTGAAAATGGTAAAAATTACAGCCGTACCTTCGAAGATGTTTATTACAGTAAAGTATTAACATTAATAGAATCGAAAATTACATTAGAAGAAAAAGCCATTAGCGTTGAGGCATTTGAAAAGTTAGCATCTGCTTAGTTCAGAAGCACCGATGGTAAAATAACCGTTATATAAGCCCGAGAATACTCGGGCTTTTTTTATACCTAAACTCCCTCCCTTACCAAGCCTTATGAACTAATACCGATTGTGTAATGTTGAAATAAAAAACTTTGATGGAAATAGTTTTTTAATAGATTTGTAAAGATAAAACGATGAACAACCATGATCAACTCTGAAGAATTTAGAAAGTTTGCCGTAAAAGGCCAAGGCATCAATGGCACGACGGTAGATAAATACATGAACCATATACAAAGCATTGCAACGCCTTATATTGTAGGTATGACTCCGAATATAGTAGAAGAGCGTCAGATGCGAGCAACGGTTATCGATGTATTCTCCCGATTAATGGCCGATCGAATTATTTTCCTTGGTACCGGAATAGATGATTATGTAGCTAATGTAGTAACGGCGCAGTTATTATTTTTAGAATCTGCCGATGCCAAAAAGGATATCATGATGTATATTAATAGTCCGGGAGGCTCCGTATACGCCGGATTAGGTATTTACGATACTATGCATTATGTTAATCCGGATGTATCCACAACCTGTATTGGATTAGCAGCATCAATGGGTGCCGTACTTTTATGTGGAGGAACAGCCAAAAAACGCGCTGCCCTTCCGCATTCTCGAATCATGATCCACCAACCACTGGGAGGTGCTCAAGGTCAAGCATCCGATATCGAAATTACAGCAAGAGAAATTATGAAACTAAAGGGTGAGTTGTATGCTATCCTAGCAAAGCACTCCGGCAAAGATGTAGCTACCATTGAAAAAAATTCCGATCGTGATTATTGGATGATAGCACAAGAAGCTAAAGAATATGGCATCATAGATGAAGTATTAACGAAATAAACAATACCCTCAATTTAATTAGAAGGAGATGTAGGCAACTGCATCTCCTTTTTTTATCTTTGTTCCTTTACACAATAAAAAAATTATGGCATCTCTAAGTTGTTCCTTTTGCGGAAGACCTAAAAAAGAAACTCAAATGTTATTAAGCGGTTTGAATGCTCATATCTGCGAGCATTGTATTCAACAAACACACGACATTTTGAGTGAAGAAATGAAAAAGCGAAATGAGCAAGCCGCGCCGGAGTTTAAGTTGTTAAAACCTCTGGAAATGAAAAGCTACTTAGATCAATATGTAATCGGTCAAGACGAAGCCAAAAAAGTAATGACGGTAGCAGTCTACAACCACTACAAACGACTCATGCAACCTAAGAGCCGAAAAGAAGCTGAGATACATATTGAAAAATCAAATATTATCATGGTAGGTGAAACCGGAACCGGAAAGACCTATTTAGCTCGAACTTTAGCAAAATTATTAGAAGTCCCTTTCTGCATAGCAGACGCTACAGTATTAACCGAAGCCGGTTATGTGGGCGAAGATGTAGAATCCATATTAACACGTTTGTTGCAAGCTTCGAACTACGATGTAGCATCAGCAGAACGAGGCATAGTCTATATAGATGAAATTGATAAAATAGCCCGAAAAAGTGATAATCCTTCCATAACAAGGGACGTCAGCGGCGAAGGAGTACAACAAGCCTTATTAAAGCTATTAGAAGGGAGTATAGTAAACGTTCCTCCTCAAGGTGGACGTAAACACCCGGATCAAAAAATGATTGCTCTGAACACTGAAAATATTTTGTTTATCTGTGGTGGAGCATTTGATGGAATACAACGAGTAATAGCCAATCGATTAAACACACAACCGATCGGTTTTAAAACAGGAGATCACACGTTGGGGGAAATAGACCAAGACAACTTTTTACAATATATCAACTCCCAAGATTTAAAAACATTTGGGTTAATTCCGGAGTTGATAGGCCGTTTACCGGTTGTCAGCTATCTAAATCCACTAAATAGGGAAATGCTTTATAACATTTTAACCACCCCTAAAAATGCTTTAGTGAAACAATACCAAAAATTGTTTGATATGGAGGGGATTGAGTTAGAATTTGAGAAAGATGCTATAGATGTAATAGTAGACCGAGCCATAGAGTACCAATTAGGTGCACGTGGACTACGTTCCATCTGCGAAGCTATATTGACAGATGCTATGTTTGAATTACCGTCACAAAAAAACAAAGAAGCATTCATCATAACCAAAGTCTACGCTTTGGAAAAACTAGAAAAATCAAAATTCAAACATGTAAAAGCAGCATAAAAAAAGCCTTCTAAAAAGAAGGCTTTTTTTATGCATTTAACGTGAATTAGAAAGAATAGCCTAGACGTACTCCTGATCGGAAATAGAAACTCCCCGCGTTTAAACGTCCAGAATCAAAATCCGTTGAATTAGCTGTACCGACATAGCTGAAAGAATTTGTAGTAAATCCAGGTCCTCCATATATATCGAAGTTTACGGCATTACCAAAATGCCATTGACCTCCTACAACGACACCACCACCAATTTGATTCCAATTGGATTCATACGTATTTCGAGCACCACTTAAAGTTTGAGTTTCTTCAGTGCTGAAATCAAAATGACGGTATCTGACATGTGGACCTATGTAAAAACCTTTTATTCCATTACCCATTGGATAAAATCTAAATTCCGGAATTACTCCCCAACCCGAACTTTTAGTTGTATTATTGTTTCCACTTTCATCCACCCAATCTGTATTATATCCAAATAAGTAATAAGCTGTCATCTGCAAACCAATATTATTATTCATTTGTCTTTCATAGGCTATGTTAAACGTACGAACAGGAATACTAAATAAGTTTACTGAAATTTTATTTTGTACTTGAGCATTAACTGAAAGAAATGCTAATGCTGAAACTAAAGTTAAAATACATTTTTTCATAAAAGTTTAAAATATCAAAGGTTAGTTATAAAAGAAAGTATAAATATATAAAAGAAGGCGTTTAGAAAAAAATTATAAGGGAAATTCACCGAATTAAAATTAAAAAGGGGAAATAAATTCCCCCTTTTCCTTAACCTAAATAAGGTTTTAGTGCTTTGCTTCTACTTGTATGACGAAGGCGCCGAATTGCTTTCTCTTTAATCTGACGAACACGCTCACGTGTTAAATTGAATTTTTCTCCAATTTCTTCCAATGTCATACTATGTTCACCGTTTAGACCAAAATATAGAGTAATAACATCTGCCTCTCGTTGAGTTAACGTAGAAAGTGCTCGTTGTACTTCTCTTCTTAAAGAATCGTTCATTAAGGTAGAGTCCGGTGAGGCTTCCCCATCGTTCTCTAAAACATCTAATAAACTATTTTCTTCCCCTTGAACAAATGGAGCATCCATGGACACATGGCGGCCGGATATTTTCAATGTATCCACAACTTCCGCTGTGGTTACTTCCAATACTTCTGCTAACTCATCCGGAGAAGGTTCTCGTTCATATTTTTGCTCTAATTCAGAAAAGGTTTTGGAAATTTTATTTAAAGAACCAACACGGTTTAGCGGTAAACGAACGATACGCGATTGTTCAGCTAACGCCTGAAGTATGGATTGACGAATCCACCATACAGCATAGGAAATAAACTTGAACCCTCGTGTTTCATCAAAGCGTTGAGCCGCTTTTATCAAACCTAAATTTCCTTCGTTTATTAAATCTCCAAGCGATAATCCTTGATTTTGATATTGTTTTGCAACAGACACCACAAATCTCAAGTTGGCTTTTGTTAATTTTTCAAGGGCCAATTGGTCCCCATCTCGGATGCGTTTCGCTAAATCTACTTCTTCATCCGGCGTTAACAGATCCACTTTACCGATTTCTTGTAAATACTTATCTAAAGATTGACTCTCTCGATTGGTAATCTGCTTGCTGATTTTAAGTTGTCTCATCGTTTATATTTCTAGCACCTAAGGTATAACGTAAAACGGTCAAAATAAGTTTTTTAATGTATTAATTCGCGTTATTTTCCGTTTTTGCCGGCTCTTCTTTTTTCTCCGGTTTAGGAATTAACACTTTACGAGAAAGTTTATATTTACCCGTTTTCTTATCTACATCAATTAACTTAACCTTTATTTCTTCACCAACTTCTAGTACACCCTCCATACTTTCTAAGCGTTCCCACTTAATTTCTGAAATGTGTAATAAGCCATCTTTACCGGGTAAAATTTCAACAAATGCACCAAAACTGGTGATTGATTTTACTTTCCCTTCATAGATTTCTCCTACTTCCGGAACAGCCACAATCCCTTTAACCATAGATACAGCTTTGTCTAAAGACATACCATCTTTAGCAAAAACGTTTACCAAACCAAAGTTATCCTTCTCTTCAATCACTACAGTAGCTCCGGATACTTTTTGAATTTCTTGTACCACTTTACCACCCGGTCCGATTACCGCACCAATTTGGTCTTTTTGTATTTGTATTTGTACTATGCGTGGCGCATGAGGTTTCAATTCGGTTTTTGGAGCAGACAAGGTCTTATTCATCTCATTCAAAATGTGTAGACGACCTCTTTTGGCTTGTAATAAGGCTTCCGTTAACAATTCATATGATAAACCTTCAACTTTTAAATCCATTTGACAAGCAGTAATACCATTTGCCGTTCCGGTTACTTTAAAGTCCATGTCACCCAAATGATCTTCATCCCCAAGGATGTCTGACAATACAGCTACACGGCCTGTTTTAGCATCGGAAATCAATCCCATGGCAATACCTGAAACCGGTCCTTTTACCGGTACCCCGGCATCCATTAATGCTAAGGCACCCGCACATACGGTAGCCATAGAAGAAGAGCCATTCGATTCTAAAATATCCGATACTACCCGAATGGTGTATGGATTTTCCGCATCTGCCGGAACTACCTTTTTCAAGGCTCGTAAGGCTAAATTACCATGTCCTACTTCTCTACGTCCTGGTCCTCTGTTCGGTTTTACTTCACCGGTTGAATACCCCGGGAAGTTATAGTGTAACATAAATTTATTCGTACCATTAAATGTGGCACCATCAATCAACTGTTCGTCTAGTTTGGTACCTAACGTCACAGTAGTTAAGGATTGTGTTTCACCACGGGTAAAAATAGCCGATCCGTGCGCGGAAGGTAAATAGTTAACTTCAGTCCAAATAGGACGAATATCCTCCAGACCACGACCATCTAAGCGTTTACGTGAATCTAATACTTGATTTCGTACCGCTTCTTTTTCAATATCATGATAGTAACGGCCGATTAAAGCCATATCTTCTGTATGATCTTCGGGTAGCGTTTCAATAAAGTCTTTTATGATTTTTTTGAATCCTTCCGAACGAACATTTTTATTAGCAATACCTTGACCGGCAAATTCGTATGCCTTTTGGTAACAAGCATCGTAGATACGTTGACGCAGACTATCGTCGTTTTTCTCGTGACAATATTCTCTTTTCTGTGTTTTTCCGGCCGTTTGTTCTAATGATTTTAAAACAGACAATTGGGCTTTGATGGCTTCATGAGCGGTCTTTAGAGCACCAATCATCGTTTCTTCTGAAACCTCATTCATCTCACCTTCTACCATTAAGATATTATCTTCTGTAGCGGCAACTATTAATTCTAGATCGGCACTTTCAATTTGCTTAGGTGTTGGGTTTATTAAATATTGACCATTAGCAAATATAACCCGTACTTCTGAAACCGGTCCATTAAACGGAATGTCCGATACAGACATAGCCGCTTGAGCAGCTAAACAAGCTAATGCATCCGGTAGAACTTCCGGATCAAATGAAATCATAATTACGTTTACTTGTGTATCTGCGTGGTAATCGTCCGGAAATAAAGGACGCATCGCACGGTCTACTAAACGAGAAATTAAAACTTCATAATCAGATAACTTTCCTTCTCTACGTAAAAATCCACCGGGAATTCTACCAGCAGAGGCAAATTTTTCTTGATAATCTACAGAAAGCGGCATGAAATCTACGCCATCTTTTGCTTCTTTGTTAGAAACAACGGTAGCCAACAACATAGTGTTCCCCATACGAACAACTGCACTTCCATCTGCTTGTTTGGCTAATTTACCTGTTTCTATAAAAATTTCACGACCATCCGGTAGTGTAATTGTTTTATTTATAATGTTTAATCCGGGATAAGACATATTGCTTCCTAATAGTTTAAGTAATATAAAAATCAAAGGTCAATAAACTAACAAAGGGAATCCAGATGAATCCCCTTTGTTTCTTATACTTTAAGCAAGAAATTACTTTCTTAAATTTAATTGACTAACGATGGAACGATAACGGTTGATATCGTTTTTTTGAAGGTAGTTCAACAAGCGTCTTCTTTGACCTACTAATTTTAATAGACCTAAACGAGTGGAATAGTCTTTAGGGTGCGTACCTAAATGGCTTGTTAAATGACTGATTCTGTGGGTAAATAAAGCAATTTGTGACTCGGCGGAACCGGTATCTTTATCGCTTTTACTTAAACTGTTTTTCTTGAAGATGTCTTTCTTAATGTCTGTTGTAAGATACATGTTTCTTCTTTTTTCTTATTTTTTATCTCTAATTATCATGCAAATGTACACTTTAAAATTGTATAGAACAAATCCTACCCTTTTTTCTTTATGAAATTACCCCTTAATTTATCCCACCAAATCAAGTAAATATCGGATTCCAGTATCCTGGAGTCGTTTTTAGCCTGTCGAAGGAAAAACAAACCTACCGGTAAAAGCATTAAATTTCCGAACCACATAGCTATGGCGGTAGGCATTACCCCTTCTTTTGACCATTTTTCACCAGTCAGTCCAAAAACATAATAGAATATAAAAAACAAGATAGCAATCAAAACCGGTACCCCTAATCCCCCTTTTTTAATAATTGCCCCAAGAGGCGCACCTATTAAAAAAAGCACTAAACAAGCCATGGACTGTGTCATTTTTTGATATTTAGAGACTTCAAACATGTTAATCTCTTTTCTTAAATAGTCTTCCCGTTCTATGTTGCCTTGTAAATAATTTCGAATCGATCGGACCTGATTGGCAGCTCTTTGAGCATGTCCTCTTATGAGCCCCGGTTTTGCTTTTGAATAGTCAAGTGAATCCGAAGCAATTGTGTATTGTAAAGCACGATCCCGAGTGATTTGAACAAGTGAATCTTCTTGAATCTTTACTAAATTATAAAACGGTTGTAACCAAAGCTCCGTATTTTGTTGGTTTTGGTTATATAACTTTTTCAAAGAGTCAATTCCTTCATTCAACTCTTTTCGATTTTTCATATGTCTGCTTCCGGCAAATAACTCCTCCTTGGTTCTTTTTAAATCGAATGAAGATAAGTCGAATACTATTTTAGTTTTATAAAATCTATTTCGAATAAATTCCTGCGGATGTAAAATGCTAAAATGTTTATGGTCTCCTTGGTACTCGGAAAAACTTCGCCCTTTAAACAATTCTAAAACTAAGTACTGATTGTCGTTCATCAAGTACATACTTCCTGAATCTGCTAAAATTACATCCGTATTTCCTCTCCCTTTCGTATGGTCATAGATCATGATATCTTTCAACGAAGAATCGTTGTCAAACTTCTGAGAAATTTTAATACTATAGCCCGGAATACCGTTGTAGAAAACCCCCGGTTTAAGATCTAAAGAAGGTTTCTTTTGTCTTAAATCATATAATAAACTATACGCTTTAAGATTGGCTTTGGGTACCACCACATCGTTAAACCAATACAAACCAATCGTACAACCGATTACCCAAATAAAAATGGGAAGCAACACTCTTAACAAAGTTATGCCGGATGATTTTACAGCGGTGAGTTCATTGAATTGACCTAAATTCCCAAACGTAATTAAAGAAGAAAGTAAAATTGCTAAAGGAAAAGCTACAGGAAGTATGTTCATACTAAAGTAAAACATCAGCTCTGCATAATCCATAAAACCTAGCCCCTTCCCTACGAGTTCATCGATATACTTTAGAATCGTTTGTGTTAAAAAAATAAACGTCACCACCATTACGGTTAGGATAAATGGTCCAATGAATGCTTTTAAAACTAAACGGTCTAATTTCTTCACGATTCTATAGACTTAGTGTTAGCAATAGTTTCCAAAACATCCGACGGATAAATTTGAACATGATTGCCGGAGGGATGTTGGGCTATTTGAACCATAGCTTGAGCAACTGTACTTGCTTTTATTCCTTTATATTTTTTTAAATACCCAATAAATAAAGGGTTTAAAAGAGTAAAAAGTTGAATAGCAAACGCTTCACCAGGGCGTTTTTCTTTTCTACTTCCCAACAATAACGAAGGTCGTAGTATCGATACTCTTGGAATCAAATATTGATTGGATAATGTTTCTTCTAGTAACCCCTTCATTTGATTATAGAAAAAAATGGATTTTTTATCCGCTCCCATAGCGGTAATAACAAGTAAGTGTTTAGCTCCTTTTGTAGCCGCCCAAGCGCAGATTTTGACCGGATAATCATAATCTACTTTCTTAAATGCTTCTTTGCTTCCGGCATTTTTAATGGTAGTACCGATACAACAAAACACATCGTCAATAGAATCGACGCCTACCTCTTCAATGGTATCTAAAGAATCAATAATAATTTGCTGTACATGTGGATACTCTTTTTCTAATGGTTTACGTTGAATAGAATAAATACATTCGTACCTATTCTCTTTGCTTAACTTTTGTACAACCTGAGCGCCCACCAATCCGGTAGCCCCTACGATCAAGGCTTTAGCCATATTTAACTATCCGTATAAATTTTAAACCGTTGAATTCCCCAACGATAATAAACTATGAAAATACAGTATTTTTTATGAAATAAATACGAATACCGCCAAACTTCTTCGATAGAAGAGGCTGAACAGAGAACATTTCCAACTTCATCTACTACTTGAATCCTTTCAATACTATCATTCTCTAAACTACTAAAATGAGTATGAGGTGAACGTGTAAGTTGTAACACAGTATTTTGACAAGATGGATGCAAGGTAGATAGACGTTGACTAGAAAATACCCATCTAGTACTATCCGACAAGGCTTCCAGAAACATTTCTTTTGAAGTCCACTCCGGCCTACACTGAAAATAACCATTTGTAAATCTCCAGTGCAGTGCTGTACGATTAGGGATCAATCCTTGAGGAAGCGAGGTGGTTTGATTGTCCAACACCCTTGTTTGCCAATCGGTCTCACCCGTATGCAATAAAAATAGAAACTCGGGAGAAGCATATGAACCTTGAAAGATAGACAACTGATCACCTACCATACTTAACCCCCAGAAACCTTGCACACCGGTTCGTACAAATCCCGGATCTGAAGGATATGTGATGGTTTGACCTTTATTCCATCCTGTAGCAGGAACAGTATACGACAAATACCCTTCACCCGGACGAAATTGTCGTAAGGTCGAATCATAACCGGCATCAGATATGTAGATGATATTCCCCGGATCAATATCTTTTAAAGCCAGTAAGGTGAATTGATCCGGATCACGAGCTGTGTAGCCAATAACTACAATATCTCCGGGTTCCAAACGATTCTGAGCAAAAGCAGAAAACAAACCCATCCAAGTGATGGATAAATAAATTAAAAACGATTTCATAGCGGTTGAATATTTTACAACCTAAAAAAAAGAAAGTACATCACCCGCATTTTATGAAACAAGAGCTTCATTTTTTCCCAAATTGGGAATTTTGGGTAAGGTAACGCTAAACGTAGCCCCTATATCTGAATTATTGAATGCTTCTATTTTTCCCCCTAATAAACTTGTAAAATAGTGGCAAAGAGCTAAACCTATACCATGGCCTTTTTCTTTAATCAATGCGTCCATGTTTTGTTCTGTTGCATCTTGAATAGTATAATGGGATGGCAAACCTGTACCCTGGTCAATAACTAAGATCGTAAAATGCGTTTCCGTTTCGTTCCATTCCACTAGAATCTCACTCCCTCCAGGACTAAACTTTAAAGCATTATGAATAAAATTGCGTAAAATCAGAGCTATGATATTTCGATCGGTATACAGTATTGCTTTTTCCGGAATTGCACTAATTAATCGGACTTCTTTTTCCAACATCTGCAAATCAAACAATTTACGAATATCGAGAATTACATCCTGTAACACTACTCGAGTAATGGTGACTTGTTGAATTGCACTTTTAGCTTGTACCCATTTAACAATATTATCTAATAACAACGTAGTTTGAGTCGTTTGAGCATACAGCTTACGTAATAAAAAACTTTGTTCCTCTTTTTTTATTTGATGATTTTGAAGCAGTAATATACTTCCTTGTATTGATGTGAGTGGATTTCGAATATCATGTGAAATGATGGATAAAAAACGGTCTTTAATTGAGGAAATTCGTTCGAGTTCATCATTTTTTTTCTCTAACTCTTTACTATACGCTTCTAATACATGAGCACTACTTTCCATTAGTTGTCTAGTGAATAAAAATTCTCTAACCAAAGCATTCAGTAGAAATCCAAAAAAAACAAATGAAAAGAAAATAACCGGTTTTTTTAGTTGAATTGCTGTTGCTTCCTCAATCATATATACTTCTATGGTAACATCCATAACTATTAAACTAATACATAAGGAAACTAGTATAAAGTACAAGGATATTGACCATTTGTTTCTTAGAAATAGAAAGGGTAATAAATAATTAGAATAGAGTAAGTACTCTATTCCCATTTTGTTATGAGCGAGGATAGAACTCATGGTCAACATTACAGGTGGGCCTATAATATGGATGATAGAAGCTATTAAATACTTATTATATCTTATACATAAAAAAACTATACCTGAAAGTAAAAAAGCACAACCACTTAAAATATAAAAACCTAAAGGAGCCTTATAGTAAATTCCAATTAAAACAAGTGTCGTGTTAAAGAGAACAATAATCGGCAATAATCTACGAATCGTCTTTACTTTTTCATCCGTTTGTTCTTGAAATAAAGATTGTATGGATTCTTTTACAGAATTTGCCTGTTGCATATGACCACCTACTATTACACTATATTACATGATTATCGTCAAAAAATATGGCCTATGTAATATTATACAGAATTCCGACGTATTTCATCGTTAAGAGTTCAATTTAGTTCAATGAAAGAAATGGTGCAATTAGAATCGGTGCACTTCCCCTCTAAACTAAATATTATTGTGTTTGGAATTAGCTAAACGTTGTTGCAACAAGGCCTGATTTCTTTCTTTCTGAGGATTCCTCCACTCCGACCAAGCTTCAGAAATAAAACCAATACCGTAAGCTGATAATTGAATAAAGGCTGCCCCTATACTATACAATCCAACCTTTACGTTTTGATATTGTAAAGACGCATCGATACCAATGACACTAGCAAATACCATGATACCAAAGGAATACAGGGCTCCTATCACCGGAATACCTAAACCAATAAAAAAGAAGAATACGACCATTGTCACAAATATAGCCGGTATACAATGAACGGGTTTCAATTCTTCCGGGTAAAATCGAGCAATGTTGATCCGAGCACGACCAAAAAAATGAAGTTGTTTAAAAAATTGAATAAAATCAGTCCTTCTTTTGTGAAAAACATAGGCTTCTTCAATTAATCCGACCTTGAACCCACTTCTAAGAATGCGAATAGAGAATTCTATATCCTCACCCATTCGGGTAATGATGTAACCACCCGTAGATTCCCAAACCGACTTTGAAATACCCATGTTAAAACTTCTTGGGTGAAAAGTACCCAAGTGTTTTTTATTCCCTCGAATCCCCCCTGTCGTAAAGGGAGAAGTCATCGCATAAGATATAGCTTTTTGAATTGGAGTAAACGATTCATGTGAACGATCGGGCCCGCCAAAGGCATCCCATCCATTTACCTCTATACTTCTATTAACAGCTTCCAGATAATGTTCCGGAAGTAATACATCCGAATCAAAAACAATAAAAAAATCACCCGACGCTTTTTCAAAACCAAAATTACGGGATAAGCCTTGTCCTGTATTTTCTTTTTTAAAATAATGGATTGCTGAAAATGATGTTCTATATTTTTCTACAACAGCCGAACAATCTTTAGTTGAGCCATCCTCTACAACTATAATTTCAAAGTGTTGGTATGTTTGTAAGGTTAAACTTTGTAAGAGTTCATCCATTTCTTCCGGACGATTATAAACCGGTATGATGATTGAAAAAAGCCTCATAATCCAATTTGTTCCTCTACTAAATAATCGCTTTTCTTATCGGATTGTTGAATCATCATTTCACCTAAGAACCCTGCCAAGAAGAGTTGTACCCCAAGAATAATGGAGACCAAAGCCAAGTAAAACCAAGTGTTATTTACAACATCCCGTTGTATTCCATGATGAGAGAAATAAATGGAATAGAGTTTATCAAAAATCAAATATCCGGTTATAGATAAGCCAAATAAAAAAGCTACAACCCCCATGCTTCCAAAGAAATGCATAGGACGTTTTTTGAATTTGGATACAAAAGAGATAGACAATAAATCTAGTGGTCCATATAGAAAGCGTTCCCATCCAAACTTAGTACTTCCGTATTTTCGGGCGCGGTGTTGAACTACTTTTTCACCGATTTTATAATAACCGTTCCATTTCGCAATCACGGGAATATATCGATGCATTTCACCATAAACTTCGATACTTTTTACTACTTTATGTTGATATGCTTTTAGACCACAGTTAAAATCATTCAATTGTATTCCCGACATGCGACGAGCGGCCCAGTTGTATAATTTGGTAGGGATGGTTTTTGTAATAGGATCGTACCGTTTCTTTTTCCATCCTGAAACCAAGTGATAGCCACTGCGGACCATCTTAACTAATTCGGGTATTTCATCCGGGCTATCCTGTAAATCCGCATCCATGGTAATCACCACCTCTCCTTTGGCTGCTTTGAATCCCATGTGAAGACCGGCTGATTTACCGTAGTTGCGGTTAAACTTATACGCTTTAACGGATGCATTTTGAGATGCCAATTGTTGAATCACATCCCATGAATGATCTGTACTCCCATCGTCTACAAAAATGATTTCATACGATAGGTTATGATGAAGTAAAACTTCTCGAATCCACACTTCCAGTTCAGGTAGTGATTCCTCTTCATTATATAAAGGAACGACGATGGATACATCATACGGATATACAGTACTCATAGTGCCGGTAGATATTGCTTTTGGGTATAAATACCAATCACCTTTCCGGTGAAGGTTTTACCAATAAATGGGGTATTTTTAGATTTCGATACGATATGAGCCGGTTGTACCGTCCAATTAATAGTTGGATCTACCAATGTCAGATTCGCTGCTTGGCCTTCTTGAATAGATGGAATAGGACTTTGTAAAATTCGTCTCGGAGCAAGGCTAAATTTTTCTAACAAGTCTAAACAATCCATTTTAGTATTGGCTGTATTGGCAACCGCAAAAGCGGTTTCTAGTCCTATCATCCCAAAAGCAGCTAAATCAAATTCCACTTGTTTGGATTCCGTATCCTGAGGATTATGATCCGAAACAATGGCATCAATCGTCCCGTCCGCTAAGTATTTCCAAAACGCATCGATATCTTTTTTAGTACGCAGGGGCGGATTAACCTTTAGATGCGTATCAAAGGACTGAACGAGCGTATCTTCCAGCATTAATTGATATGCCGCAATATCACAGGTAACTGACATTCCTTTTCGTTTCGCTTCTTTGATGTATTCTAAAGATTTAGGACTGGAAATATGGGAAAAATGAAGACGTCCACCTGTGTATTGTAAAATACTCAAATCTCTTTCAACAATAATTTCCTCCGCCAGTTTCGGTAATCCTTTTAATCCTAAAGTCGTACTTACTTTCCCTTCGTTCATTTGACCACCCATAGACAAATACTTATCTTCAGCATGAACCATAATCAAGGCCTGCAGAGGTTGAGTATATAATAGCGCACGAAGTAACACATCCGAATGCCATACCGGTTTATTACCATCAGTAAATGCTTTCGCACCCGCATGGTACATATCAATCATTTCTGTTAATTCTTCCCCTTTATTATCCAACGTTAGAGCCCCTAAAGGGTAAACACTAACCGGATGTTTTTCAGAAGTAGAAAGTACATATTTTATTGCTTCTTTCGATTGAATGACCGGTAGCGTATTCGGTAACATGGCAACAGCAGTAAAACCCCCTTGAGCGGCAGCTTTTTGTAAGGACATAATATCCTCTTTGTGCTCCATGCCGGGATCTCCTGAGCGGGTCCGTAAATCCAACCATCCCGGAGAAAGGTATAAATGGGGACTTTCAATTACTTTCGAAGCAGAGATATCCTTATCAGAAATAGATTTAATGATTCCATTTTCGATCAATACATGTTTACGTTTTCCATGGTGCGGACTTTGAGGGTCGGCGATTATGGCGTTCTTTATGGCTATTGTGGCGGTCATGAGCGTAAGAAACGAATCAATGCTATTTCAATGAATAAAAATAGCAAGGCTAAAATAATACAATATTTCCAAAGAGGTTTACCCTCCAGATGAGATTTTAACGTTTCAGAAAAACGAGCCGGATCCGATGTATCCCAAACCGAAACGTGCGATGAATTTTTAAATACTTCGCTTAATTCATCTGAAGAATAGGAGTCCAGTAACGACTCCTTCACGGAGGGATTAAATGCTATATGTCGTTCTACTTTATTTCCCAATAGAATATCGGCTATTCCGGAGGTATTGAGTTCGTTGCTAACTTCTACCATAACATCATTTCCGATTCTATTTTGAAGGGGAATAAACTCTAAAGAATCCATACGCAATTTCCAACGTACATCCGAGGCAATAGAATCCGATGCTATTCGCAGTCCGATAGTAGAATATCCTAATCGACGATATAAAGGAAGACGATCTTGTATCCCACTAAATGCCATACGGTACCACAAAGGAACCATAAGAGAATGGCGAGCAAAAGATGTTCTATAGTCGGTAATAGGGCCCGAGATAAAGAACAAGGACCCTTTGTAGGGAGTTTGGATACGCTTCACCCAGGCCTCACCTGAAGTATAGTTTACTATACCATCCCCCGGAGTAGAGCAGATAAAAGTAGGCACCGCATAGGGCATGTCTACTGTTCCACTTTTTTTATTTTTGAATACTTGATCATAAAACGGATGGTGTACATCCGGATACTTCAACAACCATTGATCCCGCTGTAGTGTATCTTTTTTTCCGGAAGGCACCACGGTTACCCCTAATTGTTTGTAGATGTTTTGCCATTCCGTCCAATTGTCGGTAAGCTCCGGAGCAACTAAAATGACGATGGCGCGTTTTTCCATTGCTTTCTTAATAGACTCCAAGAGAGCAAGAGAAGGAAGAAGACGGGTTTCTACTATAACTACATCCGATTGTTCCAACTTTGAATAATTAACCTCTCCCGTAGAGCTTAGGTCGACATCAAAAAGTGCTTCGTTTCGAAAAACTTTAGGAATATACGATTCCGGATTGTCGGTAAGTAGGGAAACGGAGATTTGTTCTGCTTTAGGCAAAACAAAATAAAATGTATTATCAAAAGAAAGCGGTGCATCTTCTAACTTTATATAGCCTTTACCGGAGGATTGAATGGGCGGAGTGATGTCCACCGTAATTTCTTTGGATTGACCTGCAGCCAAATCAACTTCGGCAGATCCTATTTGAACTCCATCTAAAAAAAGTTTTAGGCTTGATTTTTTACCGCCCGAACCTGAAGCGGAGAGTAACACATGAATCGTTACCTTTTGCCCCCATCGTACCATAGGATCATGCAACCAAAGCGAATCGATGTATAAAGTATAGGCTTTGGGATCAGATAAAGGAAGTAAAAAATAGTGGCGGCTGGAGTCGTTTCGAAGTGTTTCTAGATCTTGGGGCGACCAAGTACTTTTTTGAAAATCACTCCAAATAAATACACTCTCACCCGCTGGGGCTTGATCGATACCAAGACGTTGGGCTACCGATGAAAAGGGACGATGCTGTCCTGTATAAGCTATTGAACCAGCCCAACGAATAAGGTCTTGGGGTGATTTATCTGAAAAGTCTTCTCCAGAAAATTGATTGGATATACTCTTAAAAGTCGTTGAAGATGCCGATTGTTGACCTAAGACTTGAACCAAAGCCTGCGCCCGTTCTAACGCCGCGATGTTGTCGATCTCTTGTTGCATGCTCCATGAATTATCCAAGTAAACCCATCGTAACGCACTATTCTTATGTTGTTTTGTCGCATCTAGAACGGGTTGTGTAAAAGCTAATGTGAGAAAAACCAAAAATAATATTCTAGAACATAAGATAAGCCACTGTTTAAGACGACGAGCCGAACGGTGTTCTTGCAAAACAACTCTTAAAAAATTAATATCTGAGAATATTATTTTTTTAGGTTTTTGAAAATCGAATAAATGAATTAGAATCGGTAGGATAACCGACAGTAAACCAAAGAAAAAGACCGGGTATAGAAAACTCATATCTTGACAAACAAAAATAGTTTTTTTTAAGCGTTTTGCGGGTATGTTTGTAGGTATAGGTGGAAAAAATTTGACATTTTATTGTCCTTTACTTACTTTAGACATGAATTTTTAAATAAAAATCGGAGATAATGACTATGAACAAACTAATTGTGTATTCTTTGGGGGCAATAGCAGCCGTTTCTGTAATGTTCAATATTTCATCCTTTACAGGAGCCAAAACAGAAGGAGAGCAAAAACCCTATGTAATGATAGATGTATATGAGATTCCTGCAATGGATTATAAAGGAGTACACATCCATTTTGGTAACGGTAAAACCGAATACGTTCCTTTCAAGGGAATGAATGACCACCATATCGATGATAATGGTGAAATTTTACTAGGCGTAATTAATAAATTTCATGCTGAAGGATACGAAATCGTGTCTACTACCGGTGGACTAGGAGATCGTTCCGGATTCATCACTCGTATCTTTATGGGAAAAAAATAAGCATACAACGGATATAAAATAAAAAAACCGAACCTAATGGTTCGGTTTTTTTTATCTATTGCGTTTTATCAGTTTACTTTCATTATATACAAGAACATACCTTCCTGAAGCGTATACTCTTTTAAATTCGGGTTATTCCATTCTAAAAGTTGATCAACGGTAATATTGAAAGAAGCGGCGATAGATTCTAGTGTATCCCCTTCTTTCACTTGATATTCTGACGCTGTTTTCGCATGTATTCCAGTTTTCACTTTGATTAACTGATGAATATAAATAGTATCTCCGGATAAGCCATTCAATGCTTTCAAAGAGGCTACGTCCATACGGTATAGCTTTGCAATAGAAAACAAGGTATTATGCGCATTTACCTTATATAAAGCCTCTCCTTCGTTTAAGGTAATCTTTTGTTGTTGACGTAAAACGATGTTTTGTTGTATCTCTTGATTTTTTTGAGCAATCACTTTGTTCCGTTCTACGATCTCTTCATTTTGCAAGGCATAGGATTGATCCAACGCAGCTTGTTTTTTCATATAACCGGCAAACTGTTTTTTATTCAATTTAGAATCCTTGCTGAAAGTGGCCGACATGGTCGACTGCGCAATAATATCCCCATCACCTGTATTTCGTCGAACACGCAAAGGAGTAAAGGGAACCAAAGAAGTTGTGGTTAACGCATTAATTTCTTTAATCTCTTCTATTGTCATATTAAAACGTTTTGCGATGGCCTCTAGGGTAGCTTGAGGTTCTATAACATAGGTCATAGTTTGAGTTTGATAATCCGGCCCACCTAAAACAAAGAGTTCTACGCGGCGATTTAATTGGCGACCAATTTCATTTTCATTGGATGCCAGTGGTCTCTCAGAGCCAAGAGCCGTCATTACAATACGAGATGGGTCTACCCCATTGGCAATTAGATATTCCTTAGCAGCATTGCCCCTTTTAGCAGATAAAACTTTGTTATATTGAGCGGAACCAATTGCATCTGCATTTGCATTTAATTCAATTTGGATTCCGGGATTTTTACGAGCATAGGCAATTAATTCATCTAATGTCAATTTTGCTTCCGGTCGAAGGTCTGCACTGTTAAAATCAAAATAGATATTTTCAAACGAAATGGTTTTAGACTCTTGAGATGAGGCCAATACATATACCGTATCCACTACATATTGAATCATTTGTGTTACCTTAGCATCTTTTTCAACTAACACAACTTGATAAGATTTAGAAGCGGACAAGTTGTCGAAACGAAACTCCCCTTCGTTATTCGTTGTTGTTGTTTTTAAGTGATTTTTACCTTCATCCGTAAGCGCAACTTCTACATTTTTGGCAGGCGTGTTGTCCGATGCATTAACAATAGTTCCTACGATGGCTATACTTTTAGCATCAACCGGAATAGAATCTTTATCTATGGAAGCTATTTGAGCATCCGGTTTGGCTATTTTATTAAAGATATAAATATCATCGTTCCCTAGACCACCCGGTCTATTAGAAGAGAAATAACCAAATTGTTTTCCCATCATATAGGAAAAATCGTCTCGAGAAGAATTGAACGGTAAACTTAAATTTCGAGAAGACTCAAAATTATCTTCTTCAGAGGCAACAAAAATATCAAATCCACCAAATCCCGGTCTACCATTCGAACAAAAATACAAGAGTTTTTCTTCGGCATAGTACTTAGGATAAATATCGTTGAAAACCGAATTAATTCCTTCCCCTAAGTTGATGGGGGCGGACCAGTTTTCATTTCCGGTATTAATAGAATACCAAATATCAACCCCACCAAGACCTCCGGGGCGGCGCGAAGAAAAGAAGAGTACTTTTCCATCCGGTGAAATAGAAGGATGCGAATTCCACTCCCCTTCCGGATTGATATTTTCGTTAAGTAATACCGGTACTCCCCAATGACCTTTGGCATCCTTAGACACTACATAAATACCACAATTAAATGTTTCATATTGTCCTACCTTCACGGCCATATCACAGCGGGCGAAATAGAATTTTGATCCATCCGCAGTGAAAGAACCACTTTTTTCTGTAAACTTAGAATTAAGAGCATCAAAATGGTCTTCAGTGATTGGCGTGTATTGCTCCCATCCGGTTCCGGTTTTGGTAAAACGTAACATATCCGAATGGTCTTGTTGCGCGTGTTTATCTTGTGTCCCCACTGCATCTTTTCGAGTAGTTGTGATAACCAACAAGCTATCATTACCCGGAGTAATGACAGGGTCTAAGTCCGATTGTTCAGAATTAAGAGGAACCGGCAAGAGTTTCACATTATAATCCCGCTGAGGCTTCTTTAATTCCTCTTCAACAAATTTCAAACCTTCAATCGCTTGTTTTGCACTTTCTCTATATTCTTCCGCTCGTAAGTTGGGGGCTTTAAATTCATTAACAAAGCTGGTAAATTCTTTTAAGGACTGATCGTATTTATTATTGTCTCTCAGCATCATGGCATACCAATACCGTGCAACCGGAAATTCGGTAAGACCGTTGTTTTTGATAACAGAGGCATAATGGCGTTCCGCGTCTACATATTTACCTAATTCTCTATAACACTCCCCTAAATAAAAATTGCAATGAACATTATTAGGGTCTGTTTGAAGCACTTTTTTATATTCCGCTATAGCGTAATAATAAGCATTTACCTTAAAGTGTTGATCCCCTAACGTTTGATAAGGTGATGCTTTTACTTTCGTATTATTTTGAGCTTGAACGGGTGCGGTTACTACAATCCAACACGCTATTAACCAACAAAAGATGTGAATAATTTTTCGCATAGTATAAAAGATACATCTACAATCTACACCTAAATATACAATGAATTGGATTAAAAACGAGGACTACCATATACTTTTATCGTTTTCTGTAATTTAGGTGCACTTAGTTTAATTGAAATTTCATATGCTCCCCTGCCTCTGGAACTTTGTCTAAGAGAGGAACTATTGACATCATAACTGAATGCAATGGTATAAAATTCATTTCCAAAAGCTATCGATGCGATGATTGCATCGCCTAAGCGATACCAACCACCGGCCATCAGTTTATTCGGTGCTAAGGTCCATTCTTTTAAATCGTGTTCTTGTCCTATTATATAAGTAGCATAACACCCTACGTTCAATTGACTCGAAACATTTTGGCGAGCATACAACACATTGGGAGAAATATTCCAATGTTCATTCAGCGTAAATTCAAAGCCGGCAACCGCTTTATGTAACATAGGCAGACGACTATCAATACTGGCGATGACCGATTCGTTTGGTCGATTCATATGGTATGCCGAATAACCCATATAAAAACTCATTCCTTTCTCTCGTATACTTCTACCCGGTTTAAAATAATACATCAATCCGGAACCTATATCCAAATAGGAACTGGAAGATAACACATTTACTTCACCCGACGGAATAGACGAGTCCCAACCGTTAACCGGATCAAACTGACTTCCCCATTGGGCGGAACTAAAATCAATTCGTTTTTGAATGTAACCCAATTGAAGTCCTGTAAGTATATGATGCTCATCGGCTAATTTTATTACATAACCCAAATTCAAATTAAATCCGGTAGCATTTAATCCAACCTGACCGGCTTTATGGTTGTACACAGATAAACCTATACCGCCCATATTTTGAAATTTTTCCGTCTTGGAGTATATGGGGATGATTGCTGTAGCTTGATTTGTTGTGTAAGGGGTAACGACACTTTTCCATTGAACACGAGAATTAAAACCCGCTGTGATATTTTGTTCTGCAGCTGCTAAAGCAGGATTTAAGTAAAGCGAACTGGCATAATATTGTGAAAAAATAGCATCTTGAGCATAGCTAACGCCTATTTGACCAAGTAATAGAAACAATTGGACAAAAAAGACTTTAAACAAACATATCTGCTCAAACGTTTTCATTTATTAAAGGAAGTATACGTAAAAATCAGACTTTCCACTTATACTTTTCTTTGATTTTTTATTTAAAATAAACAAATATAAGTACATAAATAGCATTTTTTTTAGACAAATACATTTTTTAGCATATGAAAAAGTTTTAGTACATTCGTTTTTCGATTACTTTTTAGCAAAAGGGCGAATAAAAAATAAAAATCTACGTATACAATCCGTATGAGCCGAATCATTAGGTATGTTCCCCTACTCTTATTTCTATCGATCTTAGAAATGGTAGCACAACCTATAATCGTTGGCATACGCTTGAATGGCACACAAGTGATACCCGGAATAACCAAATCGGCTCAAGTTTGCCCCGGTAGCACATTCAATTTACAAGCCGTCAATGTATCGACTAGTCCACCCAGTGGAATACCTATCTATGAGTGGAGAAATTTAGATAATGGGACCACCCAAAATGCCCAAAGTATCAATACTACTGCGATAGGTCGTTGGGTAGCTCGTATATCTTACTTTAACAATACATCCGGAACATGGAGCTCTGTTCAAGATACCCTAACCCTAACCTTTTTTACACCTGCCTCCTTTTTCATATTAAATGGGGCCGGTAATCCCATTACAGCCACTAACTTTTATGCTTGCAGTAATCGAGATACAACAGTAAGTGCTACAGCCGGATTTACCGATTATAGATGGTTTAAAGCCAATTTAAGCAATCAAATTGCAACCGGTCCTTCCCTAACCCTTACAACAGCCGTCTTATCCAGTAGTGAAGGCGTTGTCACTTTTATAGTAACCGCTCGCGACCCAAATGGATGTAATGTATCTGCACAAAAGTCTTTTCGTAGAGATAATTCTGTAGGTTTTACCTTAGGGAATGATACAACGGTCTGCTTAGGCAATCCGGTTACAATTCAACCTCGATCTACCACTACTAACCCCTTACCACCTGCGGGTTCATCCCCCTTGTTCCGCTACAGTTGGAGTACCGGAGTGCTAAATGTAGGCAGTATAGTAGTCACTACAGCCGGAAACTATTCGTTAACCATTCAAAATCTGGGAACCGGTTGTACCTTTATAGATACCAGGACCATATCAACGAACCCTATACCGAGTATCCAAGTGAGTCCCGATACTTCTATTTGCTTTGGAACGAGTACTACAATGAGTGCGGTAGCCACCGGAGTAGGGCCCTTTTCTTATAGCTGGAATCCCACCACAGGCGTTAGTAATCCCCTTTCCTCTACCACTTCTGTTACCCCCACCATTGTAGGTATGACAACCTATACTGTTACCGTTCGAGATGGAATTAATTGCACGACAACTGCCACTGTTGATGTGACACAACTAACCGCCGGAGTATCCCCCTATTTCACCTTAAGTGCCGGATCAGACACTTCCATTTGTCATGATGCGAGCTTGCGATTAAGAGCCACTACGGTTAGTACGTATTCCACCACCTACAGCTATGTATGGTCACCATCAACCGGCTTAAGTACAACATCCGGAAGCAGCCCTATATTTACTCCACCCTTAACCGGTTTTAATACTGTAAACGTAACTGCAACTGATTTAAGGGGATGTCAAAATACTGCTTCTGTACAAATAAATCGATTGAGTCGAATTGTGGTTAACCCCAATTTTATAGACTCTGTAGCCTGCGCCTCCAACAATGTTCAAATGATTGTTTTTGCAACAGGAGGGTTAACCGGTTCGACAGGTTATCAATACCAATGGTCCCCTATTGGGCAAACGAGTCCGAGTGGAAATACTTATATAGTACCGGTAGGTATTGGTGAAACAGTGTATACCATAACAGCCATGGATTCCATAGGATGTATGGGAGATACAACCATACGTTTAGAAGGATATGGGCCTGAACTAAATGTAAGCGGCGCACCGGATACCATCGGATTTAATAACCAACCCATGGTGTTGACTGCTTTTACAAGTCCCACGTTTACTGTAAATTGGTTTGATGCCCTCGGTGGATTTCCCTTAGGAACCGGAACAACATTAACCCTTACCAGCGATGCCAAAGTATATGCTCGTGTTTATGACCCGGTAAAAGATTGTTTTAATTCTGATACGGTTAGAGTTACTTTTTTTGCCGCCAATCCCCTTATTGTGTTTGTTCCCAATGTATTTTCACCCCAAGCAACAGAAGTAGACAATCGGAAATTAAAAGTTTTTGGGTTTATGATTAAAGATGAAGACTTTAGTTTTATTGTATATAATCAATGGGGACAAGTTGTTTATCAAGCCAATACCTTTTCGGAGGCTAATCAAGGATGGTCCGGTGATATTAAGGGAAATAACCAAGATCAATCCGTTGCTGTATATACCTACATATTAAAAGGTAAATATTATGATGGTTCCTCTTTTGATGTCAAAGGAACTTCTACCATGTTACATTAAGTAAAAATGGAATGAACCCTACCATCTACAAACACTTTTTAGTAGATTTGGTAACCCATGAGAAGACTTCTTACACTAAATTTTATCTTATTACTTTGCTTTTGTAGTTACGGACAAATAGATAAACAATTTTGGATGGCTTTGCCGGAGGTAACCGAATTACATGCCGACAGACCCATACTTTTTCGATTTCAAACCTACGATTCTCTAGCTACCATAACGGTTTCAATACCCGCCAACCCAACCGTAACCCCAAAACGACTTCAAGTACCGGCACAATCCGTACAATCCTTAAACATAACCGATTGGTTACCTCTAGTTGAAAACAGTCCACCAAATACTACACTCAATAAAGGAGTTAGAATAGAGTCCGATCAATTTATCAGTGTGTATTATGAAGTGTTTGGATCCAATATGTTTGCTGATGGATCCAATTCTGACATTTTCACGCTAAAGGGACGCAATGCCCTTGGGACATATTTTGTTGTACCCTTCCAACAAACTTGGGACAATAGAGAAGCAGACAATGCATTTGCATCCTTCGATATCGTAGCAACAGAAAATGAAACCGTAGTAGAAATACTTCCGGCAAAATCAATTGTAGGACATTTAGCCCTGGTGCCTATTCAAATTCGATTGCAAAAAGGTCAAACTTGGAGCGGAAGAAGTGTACGGTCAAGTGCTTTTGCGCACCCATCCGGAACCGTGGTTCGATCGAACAAACCCATAGCGATTACCATTAAAGACGATTCCATGGTAAGGTCCATCAACTACGATTTGGGAGGCGATCAGATAGTCCCGGTACGTAACCTTGGAACAGAATATATTGTTATTCAACCTATTAACCCGATAGTAAGTGACTCTAGCAATATAGTAACGATAGTCGCTACCGAAAGTCAAACCCAGGTGGATATTTTTGATGGACAAGCAACTAGTTATAATCTAACGGCAAATCAAAGCATCGATATTAACCTCCGACAAACTGCCAACATACGATCCAATCATCCTATTGCTGTATTACAAACAGCTTCTTACGGAAATGAATTAGGTCAATGTTTAATTCCCCCCATCCGATGCACCGGATCCAAACGGATTGGCTTTTTTCGATCCAATGATGAACCCTTTCAAATCGCCCTCCTTACCCGTAAAGGAAGTGAAACAGATTTTAAGCTAAATGGACAACCCTTTTTTAACCCATTGGATTTTCAAGCCGTTCCAGGTCAACCGGATTGGGTATATTATATTCAATCACAGGACCTTAACAGAATTGCTGTGAATACCCCTTATATAGTAAGTAATACCGGTTATTTTCATTTGGCAACCTATAATGGAGAGTCCAATACCGGGTTTCGATTTGGATATTTTTCAGATGCCGGCTTTGTCGATTTAGGTCAAGATACCGTATTCTGTAAAGGACAATCCATCGAACTAGATGGAGGAATTGATAAAGACCGATATACCTGGTCGCCCGGAAATCAAACTACACCAACGATAAGCATAAGAGATACAGGATTATACATAATTGAAATACAGAAATTGGACTGTATCTTTAAAGATAGTATTCACCTATCTTGGCCCACGACTAATCCGGATATACTAACTGACACATTCCAACGTGTTTGTGTAGGTGATACGTTGAAGGTAAAAGCGAACAGTGGGTATGAACGATACCGTTGGAGTAACGGAATAACACAAGATTCGGTTTTACTCCTCACGAATCAAAGCGGAAATTATAGAATAACCATTCAAGCAGAGGACTCCTATCAGTGCCAGTATTATGACACACTTAATATAGAAAGTATAGCTTTACCTACAGGATATATTACAACTATTCCCCAGCACCTTAACGAATTCTGTACCACTACTCAAGTGACATTAGAGGTACAATCCACTGCAACCGGACAAAAGTGGTTTACAGGCGAAACAACACCTCAAATTCAAGTACAACGATCCGTTCCGGACCTATATTTTGTGCAATTAACGGACACCGCGAGTGGTTGTAAAAATACCATCCGACTGGAGCCCGATTGTAGTGTTTTTATAGAAGTTCCCAATTTGATTACCTTAAACTCAGATGGCAAAAACGACCAATTTATAGTAAAATATTTGCCTTTAAATTACTATTCATTAGAAGTTTACAATACCTGGGGCGCACGAGTGCATGATCAAAAAAACTTCAATAACGATTGGAATACTGAAGGAATACCACCGGGGGTATACTACATACAATTAACCAATCACCGATCAAACTATACTGTTACACAATGGCTACACATCATTCGATAGTTAAATATAAAATACTGACAGTATTAGCTTTAACAATATTTCTATCAAGTAATAGTATAGCTAAAAACAAACCCGATACTGTTAAAGTAGGAAGTTATTTAATGTCTTTACACGACGTGAATTTTCATGATAAAGAGTATACCATGCGTTTTTGGTTATGGTTTTTATACAATAATCCGGATTTCGACTTTACCACCCAAGTTGAAATACCTAATGCCAAAAGTTTTGAAAAACCAGATGTTATCGTAGATACTATACAAGGAAAAACATGGGTCTTAATGAAGCTTATTGCCGTCATGAAACAATCTTGGAATGTACAGGACTACCCTTTTGACGAACAAAAACTAGTTTTAAGCATCGAAAATACGATGTACGACAAACGGTATCTTGTTTACAATCCGGATATACAAGGAAGTACCTTTGCTCCTACCATGAACGTGGACGGGTGGAAGATAAAAGAATTTAAAGTATTTAGAGATACCAATGTGTACAACACAAAATTTGGCGACCCAAGATTAAGCAAACAAGAAACTCAATACGATTCCTTTAATATTGAAATGGTCCTAACTCGGGATGCTATTGGATTGTTTATGAAAATCTTCTTAGGGATGTATATAGCATTTTTTATCGGGACACTAAGCTTTTTAATTGATGTTCAAGAAGTTGAGCCTAGATTTGGTTTACCTGTAGGTGGATTATTTGCAGCTGTTGGGAATAAATACATCATCGACTCCCTTTTGCCGGAAACGTCCGACTTTACCCTGGTAGACACCTTACACACCATAGCTTTTTTATTTATTTTCCTTACCATATTTGTCAATGCCTGGTCGTTAAAATACTATGATAATGGAGAAGTTAAAAAGGCAAAAAATATAAATGCGATAGGATCCAGAATCGTTTTAGGTAGTTTTACCGTTTTGAATATATTCTTTGTTGGAATGGCTGTATTCTTCTGATTTACAACTTTTTTATTAAAAGTGTATTGGACAAAATCCTTCCAGTATGGGCATTTGTTCGAATCCATCCATCGATTCGGATAGAATAGTTCGTTTTTTTATATCGAAATAAGAACGTGGTTTCGTAATTAGAAAACATAAAACCACTTCGATTACGCTCCAAGTAATTGATGTCAATCGATAACAATTCCGTTTTATCCCATTGTATGCGAAAGGCTTTTTGGCCAAGGGTATAAGTAGAATGAACATCATGAATAAACGTATTCCAATACCCCTGATGCAGTAAAATATACCGGTATTCTAATGAATCAGCCGGCACACCTAAGGTATACGACTCCTTTACATATACCCAAAAATCCGTCTGATTCACAAATAATCGTTGAATAGCGAGAGTATCTTGTTGAAGAAAAGCTTCCCAAAAAGAAATAGCCGGAACCCGAATAATGCTATCCTGAGCCAAAGAAGGTGTATAAGACACCATCCACAATAGAAACAATTGTAACGTTACCCTTATACGTCGCATAAACTATTGATAAAGAACATCCATCTAATTACATCTGACAATTTACTAGAAGATATACCAACAAACAACTATCCATTTAATCAAATAGCCAACAGGATTCCCCACACCCCATCGACCTATTATACACATTACAATTGTAACTTATTACTGTTTACACTTGTAATTACATTTGTAAACAGCAATATTAAATAACTATATATCAATTGTTTAAATATTTTTATGTAAAGATACATTTGTTATTATTATTGTTATTACATTTGTAACTATGGATGAAACAATTGTAAATCGATTGTTAATACTCATGGAAACCTTTGGCTATACAGCCGGAGCATTTGCGGATAAAATTGACGTACAACGTTCGAGTATTTCGCATTTAATGTCGGGGCGTAACAAACCAAGCCTCGATTTTATTCAAAAAGTATTAACACATTTTCCGGACATAAACCCACTCTGGCTGATTATGGGCAAAGGACCTATGAAACAATTGAATTTATTTGACGAGGTAGGCAAGGTAGCCTCCCCTGAACCCATTCCGGTCAACGTATGGAAAGAATCAGAGGAAGCTCCTACTTATGGTAAGCCAAAATCATCCGACACTACTACCGCTGCAGTTACTACCTCCTATCCTATTGTTTCTTCTTCTTTAAACAGTCCAAACTCTACTTCATCGGCACCGATTCCTGCAGAATCGTCCTCCTTAACTTCTGAAAAATCTATTTCCGTTCCCGAAACGACCCACGTTACAACTTCGGAACAGTCGGTTGGAAGTTCTCCGCAACCTATTCCCCCTACTGCTCCATTAGCAGTTTCGTCTGTATTGACAGAACCAATTTCCTCACCCGTGACACCTTCGGCGCCTAAAGCGTCAGGTAAAAAAGCGGTTCGTATTGTATTTTTTTATGACGATAATACCTTTGAAACGTTTTTTCCAAGTAATTAAATGTAATTTCATTATATTCGTCGTACCAATTGTGGACAATTATGAAGCTACCCTTTCATTTTTTCATCCTGTTATTCAGCCTAGGTTTCTCTTTCGCCTGTGCATCCGGTAAGCATAAGCCCCCAAAATCGAAGCGAATTGCCAATGCTACGATCAATGACGACAAACAATTTTACAATGCCGACGATGATGCGGCCTTACATGAACATTTGGATAAATCGAAACACAAACGCAAAGAATTAGAAAAAATACATCCTCGTGAATTGAATCAGGATTTTGATGTTCCAAAGTCGAAAAAGAAACAACAACCGAAGCCTCAGACGTATTATTAATTTATTTTCTTTTTAGATGCTTTTCCAAGTTATAACACGGAGGTTCACAGGGGGACACAGAGTTTCACGGAGAGGTATTTACCAATAGGTTTTGATTTATATCCTTGATTTTTCACTTTAGTACTTCCTAATTACTATTTGGTGTAACACAAAGGTTCCCCATTATATCACAGAGTTCCCCATTATAACACAGAGGTTCAAGAGGGACACAGAGTTTCACAGAGGGGTATTAATCTAATGCCTTATCCATGAGTATATAAAAATGAAAACCCGAGCGGGTGCACTCGGGTTTTCCTTTTTATAGATTGTATAGCTGTCTACTGACTGATAATCTCAAATTCCGTTCTACGGTTTAATTGTTTGTTTTCAGGAGTATCGTTCGGAGCCATCGGCTTCGTCTCCCCATACCCTTTATAGGTCAGTCGGTCCGCTTTAATTCCTTTACTAATCAAGTATTGAACTACCGCTTTGGCTCTATCATCGGATAACTTCAAGTTAGAATCGTCATTCCCATCACTGTCTGTATGACCGGAAATTTGAATTTTCAACGTTGGATTCTCATTTAATATCGCCAACAAACGGTCAAGTTCTTGAACCGACTCCGGTCGTAAGACTGATTTATTTACATCAAAAAACACATTACGTAATACAATTGCCTTACCTACTTGAATTTTATTCATACAAACAGTATCTACTATTTCGATGTAATTTTCAAGCAATGGAATATTGATGTTACTGGAGTGAAATAAGAAACCCGGTGCTTCTACCGCAATCCCATAATTTTTACCTGCCGGTAACACTACCGTATACTTTCCGGTTGACGCATTAGAGTTGTACACTCCAACCATTTTTTGCGTTGCTAAATCGGTCACTTTGATCGTTGCCGCTACCGGTTTTTTCCCATCACAATGAATGATTTGTCCTTTCACCATCACTAAAGCTGCTTTAGCTTCTTGGCGTTCCAACATATAAATATCTTTTTCACCATATCCCCCATCGCGTTCAGAAGAAAAGTACGCTCTCTTATTGTCTGCAGACCACACGAAGAAGACATCATCTCCGGCTGTATTGATAGGGTAACCCACATTAACCGGCTCAGTTAGGATGTCACCTGTTTCCGTATTAATGGTACAAGAAAAGATATCGAATCCTCCCATTGTTTTATGTCCTTTTGAACTAAAATACAACGTCTTTCCATCGGCATGGATAAAAGGAGAATCTTCGTCTTCCGGCGTATTTATTTTAGGCCCTAACAGGATAGCAGGTCCAAATTGACCATTTTCAAGCATTTTAGTCATATATATATCCCTGCCACCATAGCCGCCGTCCCGATTACTAGTAAAAAAGATTACCTTTTCGTCAGCCGTAATCGTTGCACTCGGTTCCCAGTATTTTGTGTTGATGGTATTTCCCAATTTTACCGGTTTAGTCCACTGATCGCCTTTCAAATTACTGACATACAAATCACCTCCATCATTTCCGGTAACACGATACAAAATTAATTCCATACCATCCGGCGAAAGCGCAACACAAGCATCATGCGACTCGGTATTAATACCATTTCCGATATCGATAGGACTAGACCAAGTACTGTCATTAATTTTGTATGATTGGTATAAATCTTCCATAAACTCACCGTCTGTATCCCGTTTGCCACCGGTAGTATTGTCTCTACGAGAGGTAAAAATGAGCACGGTTTCATCTGCCGATACCGCCGGTACATAATCGGGAAAAGGAGAATTCACTACCGGTCCTAAGTTTTTAATGGTTACTTTTTGAGGATTTTTCATCAGTTCAAGACCATAATTACATTGGTCTATATACTGTTGTGTAATATGTAACTCATGGTGTTCATTGGGCTTCAAGGTAGCTTTATAGGCTTCATAAGAAGCAATGGCTTCTTTTAGTTTATGTAATTTGTGGTATGCCCTGCCAATATAAAAATCGATTTTTTTGTCTTTAATTCCTCCTTGTTTGGCAGCAGTCAGGTAAGGAAGAGCTTTATCTTCATCTTGAATGTCTACATAACAGGTGTAAATCATTTGTGCCAACATGGGATTAGGTTTTACCCGATAAGCCTCTGTCAAGTACGGTAGTGCCAATCCGGGTTCTTCACTTAAAACGTGCGTTTCCCCGTTTTTAAAATTTTTATTGTAATCACCCGGTATAACCTGAGCTTGGGAAACTAAACAAAACAACCATAGAATGGAGATGATAATGGAGGGTTTATTCATAGTACTAGTTTTAAAATCCATATAATGATACATAAAAAAAGCATTCAAGAGGTACTTGAATGCTTTTTTTTACGGGTAAAATTAAATTGGGTTTAATATTGGAAGTACAAATCGTAGGTAGTAGTGGGTTGAAATTCTACTTTGACCATTCCCATTTGCAATTGCTCCGGTGTTAATTTTAATTTCTTGTTATCCATCGTTTGGTATACATACTGACGGAGCGCGTCGTTATGGGTCATAACTTGAACTACGTGTATAACACCTTGATCATCGACAGAAAAGTTAACCAAGGCATACGCAGTCGTCGATACGTTCGGCGCATTTCGCATTACATCGTTTATCGATTTGTGAGTTGATTTAACCGCTTTATGCGATTTACCGTTAGAACCTGAAGCAAATGCAACCATTCCGGTCACAAATACTATAATACTTACCAACATTGCCTTTTTCATGTTACTATTATTTAACGGTTTCTTAACAATTCCTTAACACAATATACGAATATATGGTATAAAAAGTTCAATTGCATCAAAATATTTATAAAATTTAAAGGATTCGGCTAAAAATTAGTACTTTTGTAGTGAAAATTTGACCCATATGAAAAGCAGATTCCTCTATTCTATTGTATTTATACTATCGATCGTATTTAGCAGTTCCGCTGTGGTACAACATCCACCGGAAAAGAAAGGCAAACATAAGAGCCATAAAAAGGCTAAAAAGTCCAAATCAAAATATCTATTTAATTTCCAACATTAATAAGTTTAAGTCCGATAACCATCGGACTTTTTTTATATACAGAATTTTGGGGCGTGCCCCCTCGCCAATACTACACCATAAACACTCCCCTTCACCTACTCGGGGTCGGGTTATCCACTGCAATCCGCCGCTGATACTTCAGAGCGTTGTAGTGTGGTTCAAGAAGCGGCGGGATTTCCGCTTCTATCCCTCACGCATAACGTCTCTTTTCGATAGGTACACCTGCAAGGTGTTGCTATAGTTTTACTACAACTTGCAGGTGAGTAATATTTGTTCAAAATAAAATAAGATTCAGAACGCTTACTCCTATTTATTCGATTTCATTCCGATTTCTTCTTATTTTTTCAAGTTCCTCAATATCTACCAAATCTTTAGATCTCAAAGTGGCTTTTTTTGCTTCAATGAGATGATTGATGTGTAAAAAGAAGACATCTAAATTAAATATAGTTGCCTTACTGGCATATTTCAAACACTCATCAAAACGATCCTGAGGAAAACCTTTTAAATAGGTCATGATATCTAATTCTAATCCAGAGGATAAACGGAAAGAAGTCCATCCAGGAACAAATTCTAAGGTTTCAATATTTTTTATTTCTCCATATCCAAACTCTACTAATGCATCGCGTAAAGAAATCCTGTTTTCTACTGTATCCTTTATCCAAATATCCAAATCGGCTGTTGTTCTAGAAAAACCATGCAAATTAGTAGCAAAGCCTCCCACCATGATATATTGAAGCCTACATGTTTGAAAGCTCCGCCACAAATTAAGGACTTCTTCATCCAAAATGTCCATCTTACTTCATGGGTTGATGAGTAATCTTTGCATTTTTTAGCATTTGGTCTATTCTTACCAATTTCATTAATAGTAAGAAACGTTTTTCATACACGTTTAAGGGTAAAGTATGGTTCACTTTTTCAGTCGGCATATTTATCTTAAATATTGTATTCAGATGATTTTTTTAATTAAATGTAAGTAAACAAAATGGCAACATCAAATCCGGAACTATCCTCCTATCGAATTAGGTGGCGGAACGTTTTTTGGGGAGCGAATAAAATAGAACTCAAAAAGATAAAGATACACCTGCAAGGTGTTGCTATAGTTCTGTTACACCTTGTAGGTCTGAGACGTTTGGAAAGAAGGCTATTACATCTTTATCCATTGATTTTGATATACACCTTCTTCCCCGGTAATAATAATCGTGTAGCTCCCCTCGGTTAATGGTGGTAAGGATAATCGGTATGCTGAATCTGTACCGGGTTGTACATTGTTTTTTTCTTGTACTATTCTTCCGGTAGCATCTACAATTTGTATGGTATATACATTTCCTGTACTGCTCTCCCACTGGATGTCTACATAGGATTGCGTTCCGGGGTTAGGAAACACCGTGCACGTTTTTACAGGTACTCGATTCGTACTCCCGGTTGTGATTCCGGTTAATGTGGTTGTATCTCGTTTGTCATTCGAATTAAAATAAGCAATGGCTGTATTATTTCCGGCCACACATCCACTGGTTACTATGTTGTACGTTCCATAAAAACCATTAAAGGTTACTTTACCAGTAGCATCTGTCACTGCATTTAATTTTGTTGTCCATTTTTCGTTTAGTAAATGGTGTACGCTATCTGCTGCCAATTTAGGTGTACGATCGGATCGGTATAATCCGGCTCCGGGTATCCAATGACGGGCATCCCAGAACCCCCAAAATAAAAAGCCTTCTACCGCGGGATGGGAAAAAGCCGTCCGCATGACTTTGGCATATTCCGTCGCCATTTGTTGTTCTGTTAATCCCATGGCTACGACATTCATATCAAACTCCGTAATCTTAATCGGTTTGTTTAACGTTGCTAAATAATCTAATCGCGCTTTTAACACCCGAACATCTACTACATTACCAAAATGGCCTTGTAATCCTATACCATCAATTCCGGCCCCTTGATCTTGTAATCCTTGTAAATACTGACGAAACGCACAACTGGTATTTCCGTCTATATTAGCATAATCGTTTACATACAACTTAGCTGTAGGGTCTGCGGCTCTAGCCCATTGCACGATTTGAACATGGATATTTTTTCCCAACCAATCTTCCAATTCGGTTTCATGCACCGGTTCGTTAATGACATCGTATTCGGTAAAGACATTCCGATAATACGTCATTTCTCGTTCTATACGTCGACGTATCAACTTCCGAGCGGAGTCGGGTGATACCGACCACAACCACTGTGGGGTAATCCAATAGTCTGTTCCATTGGGTCCTCCTGCCTGACTTCCCGACCATACTAGAGTATGTGCTCTAAAATCCCAATTTACCGTTGATGCCCAATCGAAATACCGTTGAACGGCCGTATAATTTACATTGCCATTGGAATATTCCATCGAAGGCCATTTGAAATCATTTTCCATAACTCCATAATGGAACAAGGAAGCTGCGGTTGACTTATACCAATCTTCGGTAGCGTTTTGAGCAGCAGATATACTCATCGCTGTTCCCCACTTGAAATCATGGGAAGTAAGTTCTATGCGAACCGGACAATTGGCTATGGGTTGACCGGCATTGTTTTCCAAAACAACTTCCAGATCTCCTTTGCGAATGGTTTGAATACGTTGTTCAGCTGTAGCGTACCAATTATTATCATTTCCTTGTCGGGTGATAGAAACATCATCGATATAAACGTTCCCTACCGCTGTGCCTGCTTTTAATACCAAGCGAATATCAGTTGTAGTGGTTTGGGGTGCCACAAAAACCATTTCATAATAGGTCCAAGTCGTAGACAAAGAAACACTCTCCATATAATAATCTCTCCAATCAGGCGAGTTTTTAGTAATTCCAAACTCAAACTTTCGGTTAGCATCCGACTTTGCCCAAAAAGATATAAGTAACTTCTCCCCTTCTGTAACTGCAAATCCGGCTCTACTTACTTGTACCCTCCAAATACTGTTGTAATAATCGTTTGCGTTGGAACCAACTGCCGTAACGTTGATTCGAGCCGATTGATTACCGGAATGTTTTTCAGCTGTTGTAGCAGACCAAGTAGCTTGATAACCGGCTGCAGCATCCGTCCACATGGAGAACTCTACCACACCCGATTCAAAACCGGGATTGGTAAACAGATTTTGGGCATGAACTTGAAAAAAGATGAAGCCTAATACTATTCCAAATATTTTTTTCATATTGAGCAGACGATAAGAGAAGGAGTACAAATATATCACAAAAGTACTATTATATATATGATAAAGGATATTTTCGACGAAACGAAACCTCGATTTTCCTTTGATTCCGTGTATGAGGTGGTCCGGTTGATTCCCAATGGAAGGGTAACGAGTTATGGAGCTATAGCCAATTATCTAGGAATCGGAGCTCGGATGGTAGGTTGGGCTATGAATGCCTCTCATAGCGTACACCCACCGGTGCCGGCGCATCGTGTTGTAAATCGAGTGGGGTTATTAACAGGAAAAGGTCATTTCCCTGAACCTGATTTTATGGAAAAAGCGCTGAAAGCAGAGGGAATTCAAGTGCAGGATAACCAGATTGTTGATTTTAATCTTGTATTTTGGGATCCGATGCAGGAGTTGTCTTTATAAGACCGCTTAGGCAATATAGCATAGGATATTCCTTCTATGCTTTAGGGCTTATCAATCATTGCAAATGATTTTTTTTGCGCAAACCTACGAGAAACTAAAAATGTAGGTGCATATCCTATTTTTTTTATCTCATTGAACAGGTTTCTGTACCCACTACTATCGCCCGTATTGTGTTTTTAGCCGCTCACAGGGGAGTAGTATAGGAGAAGGAAATAATTGCGGCGTCACGAACACGTATTCAATGTTTCTTTTGGGCGTGCCCCCTCGCGGATGCGTTTCCTTACTTAGTTACTTCTCTGCGCTCGGGGTCGGGCTCATATCTTTACTTTGTAAATAAATAATGCAATTTTTATTTATGTACATCTAACAACAAAGGGATAATTCTGAGGTCGGGCTA
>JALONH010000007.1 GCA_025455005.1 Cytophagaceae bacterium | reverse complement strand
TAATCCATTTGAAATATCGGTTGGTGATGGTGTATAGGTCGTAACAGGATTGGTTTGATTGGAAAAAGTACCAGAACCGGATGTCGTCCAATTCACGGAAGCCGCAACCGTTATGGCTACATTTAGATTTACTAATGAATTATTTCCACATACTGTTTGATCAGAACCTGCATTTATCGTTACTCTTGGAGTTATAGTAATGGTCATGCTTGAAGTAACCGGTAAACAAGTTCCATTACCGGTTGATGTAGCCGTTAGTTGAACAGTACCGGCCGTAATATCTGCTGCAGATGGAATATATCGGCTATTTGTAGATACATTATCTAAAGTGAAGGTACCGGAACCGGTTGAACTCCATACTAATCCTGATGCTACAGTAACCACGCCATTTAACTGAACAAATGCAGAGTCGGCACAAATGGTTTGATTGGCACCTGCTGAAATGGTAGGAGAAGGAGTGAGAGTATAGGTGATGTCATCTGTTACAGCAGGACAAGATCCATTTCCTGTAGAGGATAAACGTAGTGTAACACTTCCTGCTGTAATGTCTGCAGGGCTTGGAGTATATGTAGTACTTAAAGAAGTTGATGATGCAATTGTTCCTGATCCACTTATAATAGTCCATACCCCACCGGAAGCAATATTAATCGTTCCATTTAAAGCTAATCCATTTACGTCCGCACATAAGGTTTGATCAGGTCCGGCCGAAACGGTAATAGCAGGAGTTATGGTTAGGGTAAAATTATCGGAAACTTGTAAACAGCTACCATTTCCGGTACTGGTTAAAGTTAGAACAACTGATCCGGCTGTTCTATCCGCCGCAGAAGGGACATAAATAGCTGAAATAGTATTGGGATTAGGTAAAAAGCTACCTGTACCACTTGTTGTCCAAAATCCACCGGTGGCATTGGAAACGGAAGCTGTTATTGGATAGTTAGCTTGACTTCCACACATGGTTTGATTATCCGCACCTGTATTTACAATTGGCCCCGGAGGTATACTGATAGTTATTTGATCGGATAGGGTAGGGCAAGCGCCACTTGGAAGAGTTGTAATGGTTAACGTCACCGTTCCGGCTGTTATTTGAGCAGGAGTCGGTTGGTACGTTGTAGAAAGGCTATTGACGTTCCCATAAACACCCCCTGCAGCTTGCCAAACAGCAGGAGATCCTGTAGCTGTTAACGTTATCGGTAACTCGGTAGAACATACTACCTGATCCGTTCCCGCATTTATAGAAGGTTCAGGAGTGTAATTAATAGTCACTTCATCAAAAACAGCTTGACAAAGACCATTTCCGGTAGTGGTAGCTCTAAGGGTTACAGAACCATTTACAATATCGGTTACACTTGGAGTGTAGTTGGTTGTTAAACTAGAGGGAGCGCTCAGTGCACCGCTACCTGAAATAATAGTCCAATTTACACCGGTAGCAACGGTTCTAGTTGCCGTAAGAGAGGCTACAGTAGCTACAGTACCACAAACCGTTTGATCACTTCCGGCAGAAACTGTAGGTGCCGGTGTGATGGTTAGCGTAACATTATCTGAAACGGCCGAACACCCACCATTACCAGTTGTAATGGCAGTTAGAGTAACTGTCCCTGCTGTGATTTCAGCTATTGTTGGAGAATAGGTAGTAGTTAAACTTGTAGAAGACCCAAAGGTACCGGAACCACCCGACCAGGAAACACCGGTAGCAACAGTCCGAGTAGCAGTTAGTGTTGCAATCGGATTATCCGCACATACTGAAAACGGTGAACCAGCATCTACTGTAGGTGCTGGTGTTATAGTTATAGTAATGGCATCTTGAACAGGATTACAAGTACCATTGCCGGTTGTTTCTAAAGTAAGCGTTATACTTCCGGCTGCAATATCAGCAGCTGTTGGTGTATAAGAAGTACTTAATTGGTTTCGATTAGGAGTAAAGGCTGCTGTAGTACCACCTAGCCATCTTCCACCACCTGCACCGACCACAGAACCACTTAAGTTAAACGTAGGATTATTAGCACAAACTGATATATCGGCACCGGCATTTGCTGTTGGTGCTGTACGAATATTTATCGTTGTATTATTCGATTCAGCTAAACAATTCCCATTTCCGGTAGTAGTTAATGTAACAGTTACACTTCCTGCAGCTGCATCAGCAGGGCTTGGTTGATACGTACTGATAGGGTTGGTAGGCGAACCAAAGGTACCGGTACCGGATGTAGTCCACTGAACACCGGTAGATCCGGAGAAGGTACCATTTAAAGTAGAAGTAGCATTATTCTCGCAGACATTTCGAACCGGTCCTGCATTGACAGTAGGTGGATTGGTTAACGTTATCGTAACATTATCAGTAACAGGGTTACATCCCGGGAAAGTGGCGGTTAATGTTAAAGCAACAGAACCACTAGTAATATCAGCAGCACTTGCTGTATAGGTAGAATTTAATGTATTCGCATTGGAAAATAATCCACCTGTTGGAGAGGACCAAGTAAAGGTAGAGGTTCCGGATACAATACCATTCAGTGTACCGGTTGGATTGTTTTTACAAATATTAAAAGGAACACCAGCATCTACAGTAGGGGAAGGGTTGATGGTTATAAATACAGTATCTTGGATGGGAGGGCATACACCACCATTCGTGCGAACCGTAACAGCGGTAACTCCGGCTAATAGTTCAACTGCAGAGGGGGTATATTGAACAGCAGGTGCAGACGTACTTGGTACGAATGAACCGCCACTACCGGTCCATAATACGCCGGGTGCTGCGGTAAATGCTGCTGAAAGGTTAACATTTGCATTATTTTGACATACTGTAATATCCGGACCTGCTGTTATAGTAGGAGCAGGGGTAAGAGAAATGGTAACTTGATCGTTTACCGGTAAACAAGTACCATTTCCGGTTGACGTTAAAGTTAAGGTTACAGCATTTCCCAATAACTCAGCGGCAGATGGCTTATAATTAATAGCCAATGTATTGGCATTGGGTAAAAATTGACCGGATCCACCAGACCAAGTACCGCCGGTGGCTATCGTTACAGAACCGACTAGACTAACAGAATCATTTTTACAAATCGTACGATCAGCTCCAGCGTTTACGGTCGGACTTGGAGTAATGGAGACCGTAACATTATCGGTTACCGGATTACATCCTGCTCGAAATGCAGTTAAAGTCAAGACTATAGAACTCGGCGCACCCGCTATTTCAGCGGCTGATGGGGAATAGGAGGAACTAACGGCTCCCGGAGAACCAAATGTGCCTGCTCCACCACTCCACAATACTCCGGTAGAGTTTGTTGTGGATCCTACAACATTTAAATTTAAATTATTGGCACAAGCACTTACATCCGTACCGGCATTAACAGTAGGTGCCGCTTGTATGGTAATCGTCATTTGATCACTGGCAGCAGGACATAAACCATTTCCGGTTGTCGTTAACGTTAACGTGACAGAACCGGAGGTTATTTCTGCTGCAGTAGGAGTATAACTCGCAGTAGCTGTTGTGTTGTTTGGTACAAAAGTGCCTGAACCACCAGACCATAGAACCCCACTGGCCACTGTAAAGGCTCCAGCAAGTGATGTAGCCGGATTATTTGCACATACCGTTCGATTAGGTCCCGCGTCAACCGTTGGACCCGGATTAAATGTTATTTGTATAGAGTCTCGAACGGAAGGACAAGAACCATTTCCGGTTGAGGTTAAAAATAATCGAATGAATCCGGCCGTAAAATCGGCTGCTACTGGAGTATACGTTGTTACAGGAGCATTGGCATTGGCAAAGGTTCCATTACCACCCGACCATACACCACCTGTAGCACCCGTTACGGAGCCGTTTAAATTAATATCACCATTATTGGTACAAACAGATTGGTCATTTGCAGACCCTGTTCCAGGTGTAGCAGTATTGGCATCTACAGCTATATTTCCGGGTACATCATAGTTCGCATTAACAGAAATAACGTTAGCATACCACCAAGTATTTAATGTTCTATTGTCTCCATAATTGGCACTTATACCTCCGGCAACCACAGCACCTGCTGTTGTAGTACCCCATCTGTGACCTCCATTAGTGGGTAACCCGGTAGTATAACCGGCTAACTGAACCCCAACACCGGCACCACCGCCACCAGGAGGTATGTTACCACCGGGTAAAGAGGAGTCATCCCAAAATAATAAAGGCGAAGGGCCTGCCGGACGAACTAGCCCAACAATAAATCCTCTTGGATGGTTTTCTACGTCAAATAATGGAAGATGTGTTAATCCATCAAAGTAATCCAATCGCATAGGTATATTAATGCCTGTAGGGACCAAAGCCCCTAAACCATTTCGACCATTCCATGGTATACAATTGGTACCCACCACTAAATTCGCTCGAATTAATACATCGGCTGTTCCGGGTTGAAATCCGGCTGTACCGTTTAGATCTAATAACAATTCTGCAGGTCCTGCTTTGTTTACGGTCACGTTAATACATCGATTATTGACATCACAACCAGTAATAGTAACCGGAGATGTGACGGCTCCAAATGTACCTGTAGGAAAGCAATTCACGTCGGGGTTATTTAAGAATATTCTATATTGTGCATAGGTGAAGTTACCGGCTCTGGATCGTCTGTCCGTAATGGTGTTACCTGTATTTGTAACACCGGATGGATTACAAGAGATAACAAATCCATGTGGTCGTATACCGTTAAAATTTAAGCTGGTTACTATTCCGTCATCTGCATAGACATACATGGTAGAATTGAATTCAAATGCAAAGGCATTTACGTTGATGTCCCAAGCTTGGGAATATAATCTGCCTAAACGAACTCCCGGTGCAGACCCAAATACCGGACCGGAAACTGATGCATCATCATGTATTGTTAAATCGAAAAAACGGAACCTTGTTTTTCGTCTAGAACCTACAGTTGATGTATTATTTGGGGGAACTGCATTGATGTAGTTATTAGGGTCGTTTCGATTAAACTCTATCCAATATCGACCCGGTCCGGTACCAACAGTCATTGGGTCAAACGTTAATGCAGTATATCCTCCGGCATTACCCCCGGGCATATTGGCAGGTCCGGCTGAAGCCTGGGCATAGTTTGCAATAGATCCAGCTCCGACATTGGTTATTTGTGTTGGAGGAACAACTATAACTCCATTAGGAGATCCATCATCAAACTTTATTCTATACCAAACGGTTGCCGGGGCTCCAATATCACCTGGATCGAAATTTACACCCCACCATACCGTTTCACCCGGTAAACAAATATCAAAATATAAACGTCTATCCGCCGGGGCTACATATGTAAAGGAATTTCTACCGGCATCATTATTGTCCCAAATTTGCAACACACCATGGTTATCATCTGCAACCGTGGGTGTCAATTCTCTAGTACCTTCAGCCATTACAGACACTCGAATCAACAAAAGTAAAAGAAGGAATAGAGAATGTTTAATCAATGGTAACAGTCGTATCATATGTAGACAGAGTTCAATTTGCTTTTTTTAACGATTTTAACAGTTTTTGGTTATTCAATACATGGAATTATTTTTCTAAAAAATATCCACAATTGAACCGATAAATAAAGTGAATCTATCGTTTAAACTATTATTTGTCAGGACAAAGTAAAATAGTAGAGTTGATTTCTTTATAACTGTTTAAATTCCTTGTATCTACTGTTTCATCGCAAATTTTATATTTATCCGATTCGATTTGAATTAAATATTGACTGCCTTCCGGAAACACCATGATGTATTTACCGGTCGTTTGGTTAGAATTGTAAATCCCTACAATTTTATTTGTTTGCTTATCGATAACTTTTATCGTAGCTCCGATTGGGGTTAATTGAATAGAGTCTTTAATCTGACCTACAACAACTAATACATTTGAAGATACCTCTTTAATAAGTGTTGCCTTATAGATATCTTTATCTCCATAACCATCTGATTTTCTAGCCGCAAAATACATACGTTTACCATCCGCTGTGAATGAAAAATGTAATTCATCATGCGCCGAATTTATTGGAACCCCCATATTAATCGGTGTATTCCATCGTTGTAGGCTATCGTTATAGGTAGAATAAAATAAATCGTAGCCTCCCATTGAGGTATGTCCGGTCGAACTGAAATATAAGGTCTTACCATCAGGATGCATATACGGCGAATCTTCATTAAATGGAGTATTAATAATATCTCCCAAAGACTCCGGTAAGCTCCATTTGCCATCACTTTGTTTTTTACTAAAATATAAGTCTAATCCTCCTTTTCCTCCCGGTTTATCACTGCTAAAAATAATTGTGTTCCCATCGTTTAATAAGTTTCCGGAAGGTTCCCAAAACAACGTATTGATGGTCTCGTCCAATTTCATGGGAGTAGACCAATACAAGCCATTTAATACAGATAAATATAAGTCACCGCTTCCGAGACCAAAGGAATTTTCAGAATATTTGTAGATCAATAATTGTTGTCCATCGGGTGTTAGGGATATCGAAGCATCATGACCATTCGTGTTAATTTCTTTTATTGGTTTAGCTTCTAACCAAACAGAATCCAAACGACGAGATAAATAAATATCTTCATAATAATGTCCATCATACGAATCGATACCACCTCCTGTGGTTTCCGGTCTGCTAGTTGTGAAAATAAGTTCCGTTTCATCCGCACTTAATACAGGGGCATATTCCGGGTACTTTGTGTTAATGGAGGGACCTAAATTTATAATGTCGAGTTGTTGAGCATTTCGTATAATATTTTTACCATTTTTACATTGCTCGATTAAATGATAAATTTCTTTTATTTCTATACTGTTTTGTTTCTTTTTATAGTATAAATGAGACAAATAAGTTTCATAATATTGAATGGCTAAATCAAAGTTATGACCTAAATGGTAACAACGGGCTAGATAAAAGTGTAATGTTTTAGGGTAATTTTTTTCATTTTTTAAACACTCTTGAAAATAGTGTAATGCTTCTTTATCATCATAATTATCGTTGATATAACATATACCTAATGGATAAATGTATTGAGGATTATGAGGTGATAGACTGTCCAATTGTTGATACAATGGAAGTGCTTGATGGTAATTTCGTTGTTGAAAAAAATATTGAGCTGTAAATTTTAAATTTTGCAATTCCCTTTTGGAATATTCTTGACTAAAAGAGTTATTAGAATAGAAGGAAGAAAGTACAATGAAAAGAACTACTTTAGCAAAGCGTTTGAATCTACACATAATTGAAATATAAGTATTCCTGTAAATATAATAACTTTTATACGGAATAGACGTATAGGATTCTTAGTAAAATATATATATTTGAATAAAGTTCACCCTTCATAGAATTGTTCCATGAAAGTAAAATTGCCTGAATATTCCATTTTAAATCCTAGAAAACTTTTGTATTTGGTACTATTTACGCCGTTTTTAACTTTCGCTCAAGATATTCAATTTTCACAATTTTATTCTGTACCACTTTATCAAAACCCTGCTTTTGCAGGCTCTGCTCATGCCTTTAGAGGAATAGCACACACCCGTTTACAATGGGTTGGTTTAGATGCGAATTATAAAACCATGTATATTTCGGGGGATGGTTATTCTTCACGATATAGAAGTGGTTTTGGTTTTCAAATTTTCAGAGACATTCAAGGTTCTAATATTATTAGTACAAATGATTATTCTTTGCAATATGCTTACGAATTACCGGTTTCAAAGTCTTTTACTGTTAGAGCCGGTTTACAAGCTACTGCCTCCAATCGTACATTAAATTATTCTTCCTTAACATTCCCAGGACAATACGACGATAATCAAGGTTTTATAGGTACACCGGGGTATCCCAATGGCATAGAAAGTAAATGGTATCCGGACATATCCTCCGGAATTTTAGCCTACTCTGATAAATTGTGGGGGGGATTCTCTGTACATCATATGAATATGCCTAACCAAGCTTTTGCCGGTGGCGGTAGTGCGAACTTACCTATGAAATTTGCTGTTACCGGAGGATATAAAATCAATTTGTCTAAACGTAAATACTTAGCTTATACTGACGAAGAACCGGAAATTAGTATTACACCAACCTTTCACTATAAATCCCAAGGGAAATCAGATCAATTGGATTTAGGTGTATATGGAATTTATAATCAATTAATGGCCGGTGTTTGGTACCGTGGTATTCCGGTAAAACGTTTTGAAGGTTTTCAAAATAACGAATCCATGATTTTATTAGTTGGTTGGATGTATAAAAGTTGGAGTATAGCTTATAGTTATGATATTGTTGTGTCAAAGCTAACAACAGCTAGAAGTGGCGGGGCCCATGAAATTAACTTAACTTATATTTATAAACCTACTAAAAAATACAAACCAATGCGACGACTTCCTTGTCCAAGCTTCTATAAACATTAAAAGGAGATTATAATCTTCTTTTAATGTTTATTTCTGGTATTTAAGTGAATTTTATCTGAAATAAAAACCAAAATGACCATGATGTTTTTTAGTTTTATGATCCATGGCAGCTTGCTGAGCTGATTGCTTATTTAATTGCTGACGGTGTTGTTCAGTATGTTTTTGATTCGCATGTCTATTTTTGGCGTTTTCATCTACAATCTTTTTTGCAGTATTATGATGGTATCCATTTTGTTTTGATTTAGCTCCTCTGGATAAATGATATTTATTGGCACCACAAGAGCACAATAAAAGAAGCACCACTAATACACCGGATAACTTTTTCATAGTTGAATGCGTTTATAACACTGTACGAAGATACATAAATTTTGTTGTACTATGGGATTAATTCGAAGACTTTGCTTGTTCTTTTTTATCTTTCTACATTTTCCAATTTATAGTCAATCTACTTCAAAAGAGGTTAGAAAATGGATGGAGGAGGGGAGTTCATATTATTCTTCCGGTTATTGGTTTAAAGCAATTCAAGCGTACGAAAAGGCATTGGAATTATCGCCCTCCGATCCAGGAATTCACTATTCTCTCGTACTTTGTTATTACCAAACGGATCAATTTAGAAAAATGTTAAACGGGGTGTTAGTTGCCCAAAAGGCGGGTATTGATGATCCCATGATTCATTATTATTTAGGACTGGCCTACCATGCAAATTATAAATTCAACGAAGCTATACTTGCCTTCCAACAACATAAAACCACTTTATCTAAATCAGATAAGATGGGTTTATATAAAACAGATTTATTGATTAAACATTGTACCAACGCCATTCAACTTCCAACGGAGAAAGATATTCTCATTACCAATTTGGGGGCGGGTATCAATTCATCGTATCCGGAATATAATCCCGCAATATCAGTAGATGAATCTACCGTTTTATTTACGTCTCGAAGAGTGGGGTCAACAGGAGGACAGATTTATCCTATAGATAATTTGTATTTTGAAGACATATATCAAAGTACTCAAATACAAAAAAAATGGAATCCGGCTTCTAATATTGGTACGATTGTAAACACCGACGTTCACGATGCTTGTGTAGGTTTATCAGCTGATGGACAACAAATGCTTGTCTATAGAGATGAAAATGGTAACAATGGAGATTTATATTTATCGCAATTAAAAGGTACCGTATGGCAAACGCCAGTAAATTTAGGTAAAATGATTAATTCTACGTATTATGAGCCTTGTGGTTCTTTCTCTGCAGATGGTCAAGTACTATTTTTTGTGAGTAATCGTGCCGGTGGTTATGGAGGTTTAGATATTTATTATTCCCGTAAAACATTGGAGGGTACTTGGTCAAAACCGATGAATATGGGCCCTCAAATTAATACAATGGAAGACGAATTTTCGCCATACTTACATGCAGATGGAAAAACTTTTTATTTTAGTACGGATGGAGAGTTGTCTATGGGAGGGTATGATATTGTAGAATGTTCTTTACAAGTTCGGGAGGAAGGCATACAAATACTTACATCTCCTAAAAACATGGCTCATCCCATTAATACTCCGGAAGACGAAGTATATTTTGTTTGGTCTGCGGATAATAAACGGGCCTATTTCTCATCCGTTAGAGATGGAGGGTATGGAGACAAAGACTTATATGTTTTACAAAGAAAAGAAGCAGACGCAGCCTTAGTTATGTTGAAAGGGACAATCGTGGACTGTATTTCCAAACAACCTATTGAAGCAAAAATTGAAGTGTTTGATCATTCCACCGGTACTACTTTGGGGAAGTATTTTAGTAATTCTGCTACGGGAAAATATATTGTGATTCTTCCAGCTGGTAAGAATTATGCCATTGAAGTAGACGCTAGAGAATATTTATTTTACAGTAAAAATATTGATATACCGGCATTGCTGGAATATAAAGAAATAGAAGATTTAATTTGTTTGGATAAGATTGCAAAAGGAACAAAAATAATTTTACATAATGTTTTTTTCGATGTAGATAAGGCCAGTTTACGAACAGAGTCAGAATTAGAATTAAATAAATTATTCGAAATATTATTGAAAAATCCTTCCTTAAAAATAGAAGTATCCGGGCATACGGATAGCGATGGTGATGCAGCACATAATCTAAGTCTATCCGAAGCTAGAGCCCATGCTGTTAAGGACTATTTAATACTAAAAGGGATTGATCCTAATAGAATAGTATATAAGGGTTACGGAGAAAGTGTTCCTATTGCAGAAAATACTAGTCCTGAAAACAAACAACTAAACCGTCGTACAGAAATTAAGATACTGGAAAATTAAAGTTTACGAGCGATATATAAAATTTCGTTTGCCGGTAGACAATACCGTTTTACGTCCGATAGAGGTAACTCTTTAACGTAATTATTTTCTTCAACTACAAAACCAGCCTTTCTTATTCTATCGGCATAATCACTTCCATAGGTTCTTAAGTGGTCATCTTGTCCGTGTACGGCTTCTCTTTGCTGTGGCGTAGTAAGCGTTGGATCTTCCAGCGTTGTAGAACGATTAGGATCTATTGGGCTTTGTAAAATAGCCCAACCTCCCGGTTTTAACACTCTATAAAATTCTTTCATGCATTGAATGTCATCCGTAACATGTTCTAAAACATGATTACAAAAAACAATATCAATAGTATTATCTTGAAATGGTATAGAATGAATATCCATTTTTAATTTTGCTAATGGAGACTCAATATCGGCCGATAGATAATTTAAATGATTTAATTTTTCAAAACGGTGGATAAAACAATGTTCTGGAGCGATATGCAATAAGGTTCGTTTTTCTGAAAAAAATGTGGTTTTATTTTTCAAATATAACCACATCAGGCGATGACGTTCTAAGGATAAACAATTTGGACAAAGGGCATTCTCTCTTGGTGTTATTCTCCCATACGGCAACATTTTTCGATACGTTGAAGCGCAGATGGGGCATTCTACCTTATCTCCGGAGTACCAAATTTTCATACCTTGCATGATTACAGGTGATATTCTTTGTAAGTATTTTCTTGGTACCTTACGTATGGCTAAGCTTATGATTGATTTCATTAAAATAAAATACCGGTATAGTTTTGTGGAGTAATTTGTTTTAGTTCTTCTTTTATGGAATCGGAGACTTGAAGTGTATCTATAAATGTACGAATTACTTCAGCTGTTATTTTTTGATTTCCTCGTGTTAGCATTTTTAATGCATTATAAGGATCGGGGTAATTTTCCCTTCTTAGAATAGTTTGAATAGCTTCTGCAGTAACGGCCCAATTGCTTTCAAGATCTTGATGAATAACTACTGGATTCAGTTCAATCTTTTTAAGTCCTTTTTGTAATGATTTTAATGCAATGAGCAAATGTGCTATGGGTAAACCAATATTACGAAGTACAGTAGAATCCGTTAAATCTCTTTGTAATCTGGAGACCGGAAGCTTTGTAGCGAAATGCTCAGCTAATGCAATGGTTATCCCAAGGTTACCTTCGCTATTTTCAAAATCGATGGGATTTACTTTATGTGGCATTGCAGAGGAACCGACTTCGTTAGCTACTACTTTTTGAATAAAATAGTTCATAGAAATATACTGCCACATATCTCTATTTAAGTCGATTAGAATTGTACTGATTCGTTTTGTAGTGTCAAAAAAAGCGCCCAAGTTATCATAATGTTCAATCTGAGTTGTGTATTGACTTCTCGATAGTCCTAAAGTATGTTCAACAAAGGTGTTTCCAAATTCAATCCAATTGATCGAGGGATACGCTACATGATGTGCATTGAAATTTCCGGTAGCACCTCCAAACTTAGCACTAAATGGGATAGTAGAATAATATTGAATTTGATTTTTTAATCGTTCAATAAAAACATAGATTTCTTTACCAAGACGAGTAGGAGAAGCTGGTTGACCATGTGTTTTAGCCAGCATAGGTTGATTTTTCCACGTGGTGGCTAATTCCTCCAAAAGAGATACAGTTCGATCTATTTCAGGTGTTATACAGGTTGTAAACGCTTCTTTTAATAATAAAGGAATAGAGGTATTGTTGACGTCCTGAGATGTTAATCCGAAATGAATAAATTCTAAAAAATCGCCTAATTGAAGATGCGCTAATTTCTCCCGAATAAAATATTCTACCGCTTTTACATCGTGATTAGTGTTTTTTTCTAATTCCTTAACACGTTGAGCATCGGATAAGGTAAATTGGGAATAAACATTTCGTAATGTTGTATAATGTTTTTTATCGAAAGAACTTAATTGTGGTAATGGAATCTCACACAGAGCAATAAAATATTCTATTTCAATTCTAATTCTATATTGAATAAGTCCATATTCAGAAAAATAAGGTGCAAGCGATTCAACTTGCTTTCTATATCTGCCATCTACAGGAGCAATAGCAGTTAAAGTGTTCAATTCCATGGAAAATAGTAACGAATGATAGGATACAAATATACAAAAAAAACCTCTATATATTATTTGAATTGTACACATCGAACCGTTTGATTTCGTTAATAGTTGTATATTCGCAAAGTCTAATACCAAAACGTTAAAATGTTAGAAATTACTGTTAAAGAAAAAGTTAAAGAAACAGCAGACGCTGTAACACTAGTACTCGATAGCCCAAAACCTCTAGTGTATAAAGCCGGTCAATTCCTTACGATAGAAGTTGAAATCAATGAAAAAAAAGAAAGACGATCGTATTCCTTTTCCTCTTGTCCATCGATAGACCCATACCCTTCAATAACAATAAAAAAAATAAACAATGGTAAAGTATCTACTTTCTTAACGGAAAACGTTCAAGCGGGGGATACTATACAAACTCATCCTATAGCAGGAGTTTTTACTTTAGAAAAATCTAAAAAAAACAACGCACTTTTTATAGGGGGAGGAAGTGGTATCACACCGTTGATGAGCATGATAAAAGAAGCACTCCGGAGTAAGAAATATACTTCTGTTTTTTTATTTTATTCGAATCGAAATGAGACAACAGAGATTTTTTTAGAGGCATTAAATAAATTAAAAGAATCGAACACTTCCTTTACTATAGAACGGTTTTATAGTCAATCCGCAACTAATCCTAAGCGATTGAACACCTCTACATTTCTTCAAACAGTAGAAAACTTAGGTTTAAACCTATTAGATTCCTTTGATTTTTTCTTATGTGGACCGGATGGTTTGATAGAGGAGGTTGAATCAGCGCTAGCTTTACTTAAAATACCCAAAGACTCTATATTCAAGGAAGTATTTACTAGTTCTAACACTAATGATGCTGTTTTTGTTGGTGCAGCAGATACCAGCACAGATACTTCTAAAGTAACCGTTTTATATCAAGGCAATGAGTATATTATTTCCATGATACCTAATAAATCTATTTTAGAATCGGCACTTGAACAAAATATAGATCTTCCCTATTCATGTATGAGCGGCATGTGTACAGCTTGTATGGGTAAATGTGTTAACGGAAAAGTTGAAATGTCGGAACAAGATGGTTTATCAAAAACGGAAGTGAATAATGGATTTGTATTAACTTGTGTCGGACGACCTTCAGTAGCTAATACAATTATAGAAATAGATTAAAATGAAAAGATTATACATACCTAAAGACTATAAAATTTCAGATTGGACTAGCTTAGAGCCTTTTTTTATTGAACTCAAAGAGCGAGATATCTTATCAGCTGCATCACTATATCAATGGTTTTTAGATAGAAGTGAGTTGGAATCTGTAGTATCGGAAGATATGGCTTGGCGCTATATTAACATGACCCGTGATACAGAAAACAAGGAAAAGACAGAATCCTTTAATTATTTTGTTTCAGAAATCTCTCCTAAAATAGCACCTTATTCCAATGCATTAGATACAAAGGCCTTGGAATCTAATTATTTAGAAGATGTAAAAACAAAAGATGGATTCCCAATACTAATTCAGCTACTCGAGAAAGATAAAACCATTTATAGAGAACAAAATGTTCCTTTGATAGCCGAAGTAGAACAAAAAGCCCATCAATTTGGCTCTATTTCCGGAAAAATGACCATTGAATGGGAGGGAAAGGAAAGAACTTTGCAACAAGCGGCGGATTTGTTATTGGAATCCGATAGAGCGATTCGGCAGTCTGCGTGGATAAAAATACAAGAACGTAGGTATCTAGATAAAGACTCTCTAAATTCTTTGTATACAGAACTTATTTCGATACGACATACTATTTCTCAGAACGCGGGGTATGCCAACTATAGAGATTATATGTTTGATGCTATGGGCAGGTTTGATTATTCCAAAGAGGCCTGTTTCCAATTTCACGAATCCATTAAGGAGTCTGTTGTTCCAATACTAAAGGAATTTGCACTTAAACGAAAAGATGCACTAGGTGTAACGGAACTAAAACCTTGGGATTTATCGGTTAATTACACATCCTCTCAACCGCTCAAGGCTTTTGAAGATGGGGAGGATTTAGTAGAAAAAACGATACGTTGCTTCACTAAAATTGATCCTTATTTGGGGGATTGTATCTCTAAGATGAAAGCATTAGGGCACTTGGATGTAATGTCGAGAAAAGGAAAAGCACCGGGTGGTTATAATTACCCCTTAGATGAGACGGGTATTCCGTTTATATTTATGAATGCAACTCAATCCCTTCGCGATATCGTTACTATGGTTCATGAGGGAGGTCACGCCTTGCATTCCTTTGTTACATCTAACTTTTCTATCCAAGCTTTTAAACATCCTACGTCAGAAGTAGCAGAATTAGCCTCCATGTCTATGGAACTCATTAGCATGGAATATTGGGAGGAATTTTTTAATATAAAAGAAGACTTAACACGAGCTAAAAAAGAGCATTTAGAAAGTATTATTCAGACATTACCTTGGGTGGCAATTATTGATAAATTCCAACATTGGGTATATGAAAACCCTTATCATACGGAAGAAGAACGTATAGTACATTGGAATCAAATCAGCAATCAATTTGCACCCGGAGTAGTAAATTGGGAAAATCTGGATCACTTTAAGTCTATTCAATGGCAAAAACAGTTACATTTGTTTGAGGTGCCTTTTTACTATATAGAGTATGGCTTTGCTCAATTAGGAGCTATAGCTGTTTGGAAAAAATATAAAGAAAACAAAACAACCGGATATCAACATTACTTAAAAGCTCTCCAATTAGGCTATACAAAAAGTATCCCTGAAATATACTCCACTGCCGGTATTCAGTTTAACTTTTCTAGGGATTATATAAAGGAATTAATGGATTTCGTATTACAAGAATACAAGGCATTATAACATTAGGGTAAAATGCTGAATCCACTATACTGTTTAGGATATGAATCGTTGCTCAGTTGGGTATAGTTTAACCGAATTTGATTATAGAGTTGAACATAGCGGTCATATTGGGCTCTATATCGGATTACACCGGATGTCTCAGAAGCATCTATTTCTGTCATCAGTGTTTCTACTATCATGTGACGGGAGACTTCCGGCGTAGTGTCAATTAATTTTTTCAAATTGGTAATTACAGATGTCATTTTTCGATCAAAGACATCGATTGCTGTATTGCTTAACGTGTTTTGTTGTAAACGATTTTTTTCTAACCACAAACTTTCTTTAACTAAAGAAGAATACAAACCTTCATCATAGTGTTGACAGTACGATATTTCTTGCAATAAACGATTGATATTAGTGATTTTGATACTATCATCAATTCGAATAGAATCCCACATCATTCGAACTGAATCATTATACATTTTTAATTGATTTACATTACCTATAGAAGTTTCTGTAGTATCAGAAGAAGGAGTTGTACAAGTATATAAGAGTATACTAAAGATGAAAATCGTGTACAGCTTTAACATAAAGAGTATGTTTTGTTTTACACAAAAATAAGGTAAATACTTACTTTTTTTGTAATATCGTTATTTATATAAAATAGAGTTGCCTGGAGAACGTTGTAACCTTATGAATAAGTTCTATTTAAAGTATATAATAATCATATATATTACTGTATTACAGTGTTTTACATCTTTTTCTCAAATTTCAGCACCTAAGTACAGTAATGAATTTTTAGCTATTGGTGTTGGTGCAAGAGCATTTGGTATGTCTGGTACTCAAGTAGCGATTGCCAACGATGCAACATCATCCTATTGGAACCCAGCAGGATTACAACGATTAAATACAAAATACGATGTATCCCTTATGCATGCTGAATACTTTGCAGGTATTGCAAAGTATGATTTTGTTGGATTTGCTACAAGATTGGATTCTCAGAGTGTTATTGCAGCCAGTATGATTCGATTTGGTGTGGATGACATACCGGATACACGCTTTCTATTTGATACCGATGGAAACGCCAACGGTAGTATAAATTACAATAACATTCGTTACTTCTCATCAGCCGATTATGCTTTTATGGTTTCTTATGCTCGTTCTAGTAAATGGTTACCGGGTTTACAATTAGGGGCTAATGTAAAGGTCATACACCGAGTTGTAGGAAGCTTTGCAACAGCATGGGGTTTCGGGATTGACATTGGAGCACAATATCAAAAGGATACTTGGTTTTTTGGATTAGTTGGACGTGATATAACGGGGACTTTTAATGCATGGTCATACAATACTGAGTTATTGCAAGATGTATTTGTTAAAACGGGAAATGAAATTCCAGAAAATTCAATTGAAGTAACGGTTCCTAGACTTATACCGGGTGTAGCTAAATCATTTCAAATAACAAAAAAAATAGGTGCTTTGGTGGCCAGTGACTTAAACATAACATTAGATGGAAAAAGAAATACAGCAATTCGTACAGGAGTATTTTCGATAGACCCTTCTCTTGGTGTAGAATTAAATTATTCTAAAATGATTTTTTTACGTTTGGGGTTAGGTAATATTCAACGAATAAAAGGATTCGAGGGTAACTTTAGCACTCAATTACAACCTAATTTCGGTGTAGGTATTAGAATAAATAAATTCACGATCGATTATGCATTAACGGATTTAGGAAATTTATCTGAATCGTTATACTCTAATGTCTTTTCATTGAAATTTACTTTTGATAAAATCAAATGATGGTAAAGAAATTACATATTATACTGAGTATAGTTATATTGTTTACATCATGGAATTTATATGGTCAAGTAGGATCTGAATGGATAGTACCGAGTCAACAATACTGTAAAATTCATGTTTGGAAAGATGGGTTTTATGCCATACCACTATCTTCAATTAACCAAAGTGGTGTTGATGTCTCCGATATAGATAAAATTCAAGTATGGAGAAGAGGGGTAGAGCAATCTGTATTAATTCAAAATGACTCACTCATTTTTTTTGGTAAACGTAATGATGGAACATTAGATTCTATTCTATACGTGCCTGGAGCTCAACCTCATAAATACTTCAACACTCATTCTGATACAAGTGTATATTTTGTAACAAAAGGCAGTATGAATGGCAAAAGAATAGAAACAATTCTACCACCCAATAATTCAGTTAACTTAACAATTTTAAATTCAATATACTTAAATGTGACTTCTGTTTTTTATTATCAAGGACCTATTTATAGTATCGAAACAAGAAAATCAGATTATGATTTTGGTGAAGGTTTCTTCGGCTCGGGAGTTAATAAGTTAAATAGCAGTCCTGGATTAAATTCATATACCATACCTATATCCAATGCAGTTAATAATAATGATTTTGCTACTTTAGAATGTCAAGTAGTTGGTTTTAATAGAGCATTACATGAAGTTCGTTATTTTATAGGTAATCCTTCTTCACCCGATTTTACTGTAACTTTACCACCATTTTTTGGAAATATACATGCTAGTGCGTCTATAAATATTCCATCCTCATATTTAGTTGGGAAAAACTCGGTAACATTTAGCATACAAACTTTTGGGAATGGTAACGGAGTTGATATTGTCGGTCCTTCTTATATGAAATTAAGTTATCCTAAATCTCCGGTTTTAACGTTAGATACTATTCAATATTTTAAAGTATATAATCCAAATAATTATCAAGTTATATTCTCAAATACCAATTCCAATCTTTCATATTATAGCTTTGATGAAAATAATATTAATAAAATCTCTACTACATATTTAACAACGGAACAAATATTAAATTTCGATAATAACGTAAAAACTATATTAGTGCATAATGGTGTTTACTTATCTACGTATAAAATAAATACCGCGAATCTCAATATTCCTACTAATACTGCTAATTTTATTATAATTCATGGCGATGCTTTAGAGTCCTCCTCTTTAGAATATGCTAAGTACAGAAATACAATTTCTGGTGGAAGTTATGATACACTTAGACTTTCTACTTCGAAAATTATGGATGTGTTTTCTTATGGAGAATTTACTCCTGTTGGAATAAAAAGGTTTTTTGACTACATAAGACAGCATTCGGAAGATAAATATGTGTTAATACTTGGAAAAGGGGTTAATATGTCCTCTTTCGTTTTTTCTAGTGGTAGAAAATTTTATCGATTGAATCCAGAATTCTATTACAACCATCCTGATCCTAATAATAGGTATTATAACATGGTACCAACTTATGGTTCTCCGGGATCAGATTTAATGTACAGTATTGATTCAGAAAATAAATTTAGAATACCTACAGGTAGAGTGACAGCTAAAACGAATGAGGAAGTAATTGCATATTTAAATAAAGTAAAGGAGCACGAAGCCTTAGGACAAGATCTTTTATGGAGAAAAAATTTATTGCATCTTTCCGGAGGCAAATCTGCTCAGGAAATTTTATTATATAAATCCTATGTGGATGAATATAAACAATATGCAGAATCGGATTGGTTTGGAGGGAAAGTGATTCAAACTTTAGTAAAAAACCTACAAAATGGGGCAGTAGATGACCAACTTAAATTTTCAATATCCGATATCTTAAATGATGGAGTCGGTCATATGTGTTTTTTCGGTCATTCATCTTCTCAAACTATTGATGTTGATATTGGTTTTGTTTCCAATCCATTATACGGGTACAATAATAAAGGTAAATATCCTTTCTTCATTGTTAATGGTTGTAGTTCAGCCGATATCTTTGATTATTTTTCTTTTTCTGAAGATTGGATACTAACACCTGATAAAGGAGCTATAAATATATTAGGACATTCGGATATAGGTTACTCTTTTAATTTATATGACTATAGTAGACGATTTTATTATGAGCGCTTTTCAACTAAAGAAAACTTAACACTACCTATTGGATTAGTTCATAAGTTTTTGGTTGATTCCCTTTTAAGAGGTATTCCTTATGATGTTGTTAGAGTATCACATGCCCAACAAATGGTACTATCCGGTGACCCAGCCATTAGAACTTATCCTGTTTCGTTGCCAGATTATGCTATATACGGGGATGCTGATAATAGATCACCTAAAGCGTATTTAAAATCCTATAATGGGAATGTAATAACGGCAAAAGATTCCTTTCAAATTGTATTGCCGGTTTTTAACTATGGAAGTACTGATACAAAACCAGTTGAAATCTCAATAAGACGCTTTGTCTCTAATCAATTGGTAGAATCTTATACATTACCAATAAACAAAGTACGATATTTAGATACTTTTTATTTAAAAGTACCTGTATCCTTAAAAAATGTTCAAGGCATCAATCGATTCGAAATTAAAGTAGACCCATTAGATTCGTTAAATGAAATATCTGAAAATAATAACTTGGCCATATTAAATTACTTTGTTCCCTTTAGCTCTGTATTGTGTGTATACCCTTATAATTATAGTATCGTAAATCAACAACCCATTACCTTAATTGCTCAGGCATCTAATAGTACTCAAATTAATTCTAGAGATTTTTACTTTGAAATTGATACTAGTAAACAGTTTAATAGTCCGGCATTTAAAAGTCAAATCGTTTCCGGTAGTACTTTAGCTCGATGGAATACATTTCTACTGACCGATTTATTTCCTTCTGATAGTATTGTATATTTCTGGCGCGTACGATTTAATGATATTGCAACGGGTGAAGATACTTTGTGGGATAATCATTCTTTTATCTATATAAAAAACAGTAGTACAGGATGGGCACAAAGTGTCAACAATCAATTCAATGAAAATAGCTTAAGTGGCCTTTCTATTCAAAATGATTGGTCTTACATTACGAATTCGATTAATCTATCGATGAAAGCAGTTGGATCCTTAACAGGTGATAAAGCCCAACAATCCGAACTTGTTTTAAATAATATCCCATTATTAACTAATAATATTTATAATAATTGTACGGGACCAGGAGGATTGTTACTGTTGGTTTTAGATAAAAATACACTCCAACCTAAAATTGTAAATCCTAATGCGGAAGGCTGGCGGTATTGTGGTCAAAACTTCGATACAAGAGCTATCGGGTATTTTCCATATCCTAATTTAAGCCAAACTAACACACCATCGGTTCGAGGTATAGATGCAATAGGCTTTATGAATGCCGTAAATCAAGTAAGCAATGGCGACTACGTTATTGTAATGAGTAATGGAAATAGCTGGGCAAACAATTGGATTGGGGCTCAATCCAATCCCTCTTATCCTTCCTTAAAGGACTTTTTTACAGATTCATTGAAATCAACAAAAGTTCAATTAATTGAAAATGGAGATCCTTATATTTTGATTCATCAAAAAGGAAGTGCGACAAACGTTTATGAAGATTTCGTAGATGCTAACGGAGCTGAGAATGTACCCTTACTTCATTCTAGAGTTTTAGTCGGAACTACCACATCGGGCTTTGTTACTACGCCTTTGATAGGCCCTACCATTGACTGGAAAAAGTTATACGTCAGTATAGATTCAACACTAAATGATAATCCAAAAATTCAACTTATTCGTTTTAATATGCAGGGTATCGAAATAGACACCATTGCCATTCCAATCGTAGATTCACTTGATTTAACATCTGGTTATTTAACCAATTCCACTCATGGTTACTGTAAATTACTCTTTTCAACTACTGATACTACAACATTTAAACCTGCTTCCATAGATAAATGGTTGATTACCTATAATCCTTCTCCGGAAGGTATATTGGATCCTTCTTATCATCCGATAAGTATGTATCAAAACCAACAAAAAATTGAAGGGGATACTTTATTCATATCGTACACGTTTGAAAATATATCATTTGTAAACTTTACATCTCCCATAAAAGTTGTTTTTGAAACACGAAACACATCATTAGGGAAAATTGTTCTTGATACTGTTACACTGTCAAGTCTTCCAGCCGGAAATAAAATATCTTATACTTATAAATTATCTACGAAAGGTCTTCAAGGAACAAATTCTTTAACAGCTTTTTTTAATCCTAGATTTCAATTAGAAAATATATATACCAATAATAGTATTCAAACGTTTTTTACAGTTGAAAGAGATAAAATAAATCCGACTATGGATGTTGCTTTTGATGGTATAAAAATATTTGATGGTGATATTGTATCACCAACTCCTATCATTTTAATTACATTAAGAGATAATAATAAAAACCTTTTAATGAACGACCCTACTTCTCTTGAAGTACTCCTTCAGTATCCCGGTCAAACCGTACCTGTTCAAATCAACTCTACTCACCCTTTTGTTTTATCATGGAGATTAGATAATGCTATATCTAATACTTTTGTTGCTGAATTGAAACCTACAACACCACTACCGGATGGAAATTACATTTTATATATAAATGGTCAGGATGCTTCCGGGAATAAAAGTGGTACTAACAAATATGCTATCCGCTTTACAGTAGTGAATAAACCTATGGTATCTAATTTTTATCCTTACCCAAATCCATTTTCAAGTAGTACAAGATTTGTATTTACACTCACCGGATCTAAAGTACCGGATAATATAAAAATCCAAATCATGACGGTTAGTGGTAAGGTTGTACGAGAAATAACTAAAGAAGAACTTGGTTTTATTCGAATTGGAAACAATATATCCGAATATGCTTGGGATGGAACAGATGAATTTGGAGATCGATTGGCAAATGGTGTTTACTTATATAGGGTTATTATACAAGATTCTTTGGTGTCGCTCGAACATTTATCGACTTCCGGAGATAAAGCCTTTCATAAAGATTTTGGAAAATTATATATCCTACGTTAGTTCTTTTTATATTCTAAAAAACTATACGAATAGGCATTTTTTTCATCCGGTTGATACGCTTCTTTATACATCAATGTCCAATCATTCGATAGGGGTTTTAAAAAAGTATCTCCTTCAAATGGATGATGAATAATGGTTAAATAAAGTTGATCACAGGTGTCAATAGACTGCCGGATTAAATCAGCTCCTCCAATAATAAATGCTTCTGTTTCATTTAATTCCTCTGCTTTTATAAACGCTTCTTCAATTGAATGTACTACGATACAATCGGGGAATGTAAAGGATGTGTTACGGGTAATTACTATACTTGTTCTACCCGGCAGTGCTTTTCCAATTGATTCTAACGTTTTTCTGCCCATTATAATACAATGCCCCATTGTAATAGATTTAAATCGTTTTAAATCGGCCGGTAAATACCAAGGCAGTGTATTGTTTATTCCTATACAACCATTTTCAGATTGAGCTACAATTATAGATTTAATCATAATTTATTTCCGGCTAAAAATTCTTTTATTGGTAAGCGTTTTTTTCCTTCCGCTTGTATTTCTTTTATTTTTAAATAACCATCAGAACATACAATGGATAAGTAGGTTTTGTTATCGGTTATCAATGTAGAGGGTATCTGGTTGGTTTGTAATTCTTCGTATTCTGTTACATACACCTTATAATTTTTTCCATCCAAGTTAAAATAACATCCCGGTGAAGGATAAAGCCCTTTCACTAAAGAATGTAGATCTTTACAGCATTTATTAAAATCAAGCGCACCCAGCTCTTTATAAATTTTAGGCGCATGGGTAATTTCACCTAGTTGTGCTTGTTTTTTTATAGTATCACTATCTATCATATCTAATGTTCGAACTACAAGTTCGCTTCCTTGATACTTAAGTTTATTATATAAAGATTCAAAGTTATCATTTGGTTCAATTGTAGTTTTTTCTTGCAATATTATTTCTCCGGTATCGATTTCTTGTTGTAAAAAAAAGGTAGTACAACCTGTTTCAGTATCTCCATTTATTAACGCCCAGTTTATGGGTGCAGCACCTCTATATTTAGGTAAAAGAGAAGCATGTAAATTAAAGGTGCCTTTGGGAGGTTTAGACCAAACGATTTCAGGTAGCATTCGAAACGCAACTACTACATATACATCCGCATCCCAACTATCTAATACTTGTATAAACGATTCATCTTTCAATTTTTCAGGTTGTGCTACAGGTATAGAAGCATTTAGAGCTACTATTTTAACAGGGGATTCAGTTATTTTCAACCCTCTTCCGGATGGTTTGTCCGGTGCGGTTACAACCCCTACAACTTGATGCTTACTTTTAATAATGTGCTCCAAACTTGGTACAGCAAAATCTGGAGTACCCATAAATACAACTCGTAATCCCACTATTCAAAATCTTTATAGAGTAAATATTTTTTTCTTTTTAACTTATACTGATTTAAGTCTTTTTCCCAACTTAATCGTATCTCTTGTTCTGATTTTCTTTGAATGATTTGTTGTCGTAACTCTTTATTTCCAGACAATTTTTCAAAAAAATTATTATGGATAAAAAAAGACTCTGGAGCAGTATAATTATTATATGCATCTATAATATACGATAGTGAAAATGTTCTTTCAGACAACGATTTTGTGGTATCAATTAAAACGCCATAGCACATTTTGTTTTCATGTAGTGGAGATTTAGACATGCCCGGAATACTTTTGGGTGTAAATGAGAAACTGCCCTTGGATAAAGGAGAACCATATAGTTGAAAAGGGGAGTTTGTCCCGCGTCCAACACTAATATTAGTTCCTTCAAATAAACATAAGGATGGATACAAACGAATGGATAGATCGTTTGGTAAATTCGGGGAAGGTTTAATCGGAACCGAATAAAATGTAGTATGGGTATAATGTAATAGTGGTATTACCTTAATGGTACATTTTAATGAATCTGTTAACCAATGTTCTTCATTTATCATCTTGGATATTTCTCCAAGTGTAAGTCCATAAACAATAGGGATAGGTAACATTCCTACAAAAGATTTATACTGTAAGTCGAGTACTGGTCCATCTACATAATCGTTGTTAGGATTAGGTCGGTCTAACAACAATAACAATTTATTGTTTTCAGCACAACTTTCCATAGCATAAACTAATGTGCTTAAATAAGTATAAAAACGTACACCTACATCCTGAATATCAAAAATTAATATGTCTAATTTATTAAGGTCAGAAGCAGTGGGTTTCTTATATGATCCGTATAGTGACACTACCGGAATTCCTGTTTTTTTATCTACATAAGAAGAAATGTATTCTCCAGCATCTGCATCTCCTCTGAAACCATGTTCCGGAGCAAAAATTAGTTGAATATCTACACCTAATGAACGAAGTGTATCTACTAAATGCGAATTCCCTACACGAGACGTATGATTAACTATTAAGCCTACTCTTTTTTGTGATAATAAGGGTAAGTAAGAGGATATTTGTTCGGCTCCGGTAACTATACTTTTAGGTTCATTATTATCTAACAGAATAGGAGAGGAATACATTGGACTTGAATTCGGTTGGCAATTGATGCACGTTATATATACTATAACTATGGTGAGTATAAAAGCTGCTAGTTTAAGTATATATTTATTATGTATATTTGCAACGGAATACAATGGCATTTAAGTTGAATTTATTTTATTTTATATCCACTAAAATACACAAAAATGATCGAAAATCCTTTTCTTCGATTGTTCAACGTATCGCTGTATTAATCATCTTTTTATCCTTTTTTTTAATCATTGTCTCTTTAAGCGTTTTACAAGGTTTTAAAACCTCTATTCGAAATAAAATATTCAGTTTTAGTGCCCATGTTATCATTAATAAATATGATACTCAAAAATCGTACGAAGAAAGTCCCTTTTTCATTGATAAAAAGGATTCTTTTTATACCTATTTAACCACTTCGAATGATATAAAAGATGTTCAAGAAGTAGCACACAAACCGGCTTTATTGAGGTCCTCTTCAGAGGTACAGGGTATTATTTTTAAGGGCATAAAAAAAGATTTTAGTAGAACCGGATTTAAAGACAATATTATACAAGGTGATTTTTTAAAACTAGAGGATAGCAGTATCAGTAATCAAATTATCATTAGTCAACGCATCGCAGAAAAATTACACCTAAAGCTTACGGATACCATTTTATTATATTTTGTTCAACAACCGCCTCGATACCGAAAAGTAATTATTAATGGTATATACGAAACCGGTTTAGAAGAATTAGATGAATATTTTGTTATGGGTGATTTGCGCTTGTTACAACAATTAAACGCTTGGAAACCCTATGAAATAGGAGCATTGGAAATTTATTTAACTGATTTCTCAAAAATTGATACTATGCAAAATCAAATTTTTGAACGAATGGAATATGACATGCAAATTCAATCGGCAAAAGATAAATACATGCAATTGTTTGACTGGCTATCCATACTAAACAGAAATGTGGTAGTCTTCTTAGTGTTATTATTTATGGTTTCAGGTTTTGTTATTTCTGCGACCTTAATTGTCATGATACTCGAGAGGACTTCAATGGTGGGTATTTTTAAAGCTTTAGGAATGCCGTCTGTTCAGATAAGAAAAATTTTCATGTGGAATGGATTTTTAATCATAAATAAGGGAATGATATCAGGAATTCTTGCCGGTGTACTTTTTTGTTTTATACAACAGCAGTATTCTATATTACCCTTAGATGCTCGGAACTATTATATGAATACTGTTCCAATAGAGTTTCCTTGGTATTCCATTCTTATAGTATGTAGTTTGTTTTTTGGATTATTACTGGGCATAACATTTTTACCCACTTACTTTATAACAAAAATGAAATTGGTGAAATCTATTAAGTTTAATTAATGATAGGTTTGAAATAAACTTTTGAACTTCATTGTTAATACACCTAATATGGCTTCATTAAAAATATGCATAGACATTTTTGAGGTGCCTTTTATTCTATCTATAAAAATTATAGGAACTTCTTTTAGTTGAAACCCATATTTCCAACATAGAAATTTCATTTGTATTTGAAAAGCGTAGCCTACAAAACGTATACTTTGATAGGGAATCTTTTCTAAAACTTCTCTTTTATAACATTTAAAACCGGCAGTTGTATCTTCTACTGGTATACCGGTAATAAACTTTACATAACGACTGGCAAAATAAGACATCAATACCCTACCGATAGGCCAATTTACAACCGTAACGCCGTGTATATAGCGACTTCCAATAGCCACATCTGCAGCCTCTTCCGTACACGTTTGCAAAAGACGGATTAAGTCGTCCGGATTATGTGAAAAGTCAGCATCCATTTCGCAGATATAGTCATATTTATGGCGAATACCGTAGTTAAAACCTTCTATATAAGCGGTACCCAATCCTAATTTCCCTTGACGTTGAATCATATGAATTCGTTCGGGAAATTGAGACTGTAAACTTTTAACTTTATTTGCCGTTCCGTCCGGTGAATTATCTTCAATAATTAACAAATCAAAAGAAGGCACCAACGACATGACACGTAGCGTTAAAGCTTCAATATTTTCAATTTCATTATACGTTGGGACAATGACCAGATTTCTAGACATAGTACAAAAATACACTTCTTTTTTTAAAGTTTGACACTTAATTCCTGAGCATTTTGAATACAAGTAGGTAAAGCAATACCTTTTACCCAATTGGAACAAAAATAAAGCCTATCGGACTCTAGTTGCTTTATGGTTGACTGTACTACTTTTAACTGTTCGTTATATTGTGGTATCCCTTTTTCCCATTTTTTTGTCGTTACAAAGACAGGATGAGCAGTAGTACCTAAATCCCGTTTAAGTTGAGCAAGCGTTCGTTCTATTACTTCTTCTATGGATAAATCGAATAATTCCGGATGAACTTGATTACTAATAAACGATGTGGTTAAAAATTCATCTTTGGGTGCTCGATCAGAAAAAATGGAAGAGTTCCAGATAGTTCCGGAAGCCCATTGATTCTCTATAATTGGATACAAAACTCCAAAACCTTTAGGGGTAAAGGATAACTGTTCTCTTTTGAAAGAAGCGTAGACTCCAATCACTCCGGCATACGAAACCGAGGATAGTAAAGAGGAAATTTGCGGATTTATGGTTTGCAATAATTCAGCAGCATGGAATGTAGGTGTACAAAATACTATTGTGTTACCTTTCCAACGATTACCGTTATGGGTGCTTACCTCCCAGTATCCATCCAAATTTTTTTGTATGGCAGTCACTCTATCCGATTGATAGTGGGATATCTTTTTGAAGAGGGCTTGAACGAGTGTACTTAACCCGTTACTAAAGCTAGCGGTTGTTTTTCTCCCCTTTTTACTTATAGCAAAAAAAGAACGAAGGACACTAGGAGTCTTTTCTAACTGTGTATACAATTCAGGAAAAGCTGTTTCCATCATGATATTTTTGGCATTACCGGCGTATATACCGGCTATAAAGGGAGCTGCAATGTAATCGGCTATTTCTTTTGAAAACTGACGTTCTACAAAATCATAAACCGATTCATTTGGTATTATTGTATTCTTTCTTTTGAAAACATCTTTAAGTATAGAGAAAATAGACGGAAAAGATAAAAAAGAACCACTTAACAATCGAAAGGGCGAAGTAGGGACTTGTTGAATGCTTCCTTTTTTAAAAATATACCGATTTTTATTTTCTATGGATGCTTCTTTTAAATCCTTTATAACATCTAATTCTTTTAAAAAAGGGAGTAGAGTAGGAGTCAATAATAACGTATTCGGTCCGAACTCTAGGGTATACGGAGGTTGAATTTTAGTTTGTATATACCCACCGGGTATTTCGGAATCATTTAGTAAGATATATTTCTTGCCTTGTTTTTCAAGTTCATAAGCCAAGGTTAGACCGGATATGCCACCACCAATAATGATTATCATTAAATCCTTATAAATTTTATTAATTTTGGAACAAATTAAGGATAAAATGGCAAATAAGTGTGTATTTCTGGATCGAGATGGAGTTATTAATAAAGATTATGTCGATTATACCTACACGGTGGAACGATTTGAAATATTGGAGGGTGTCATTCCCTCACTTCAGCGCTTAAAAGAAAAGGGATATTTATTAATTGTAATAACCAACCAATCCGGGATAGCTAAAGGAATATATGATCATGATGATGTATTTAAATGTCATGATTATTTTGATAAAGAATCCGGACATATCATTGATGCATATTATTACTCACCCTATCACCAATCCACCACCGAGTCTTTGTCTCGAAAACCCGGTTCACTTTTATTCGAAAAAGCAATAGCGAAATTTGATATTGATGTACACCAATCTTTTATGATAGGAGATAGAGAGCGCGATATAATACCGGCTGTGCACCTACAAATTCCTACTATTTTAATAGAAGAACACCCCAATACACCTACTATTGCTCAAAAAAAAGTACATTCTTTGAAAGAAGCTGCGGATTGGATTTTGTCAACTTAAAACTTAATACCCTAGCGTCTTCAACATGTTTTCTTGAGTCTGTTCTTCAGCGAATAATTCATACTGAAAGGCACCATTCGAATCTTTAGAAATTAAGATATGTTTAGGTGCCGGTATTAAACAATGTTGAATACCGCCATAACCTCCAAGTGATTCTTGATACGCACCAGTATGAAAGAACCCGACTATCAAAGGTTGCTTTTCATCTTTAGGCAATTCCGGTAAAAACAACATATTTTGATGTGCTTCAGAATTGTAATAATCCATACTATCGCAAGTGATACCACCTAGCTTTATCTTTTTATATGGTTTATCCCAATTGTTAACAGCAAGGAATAAATATTTTTGATTAAGCCCCCATATATCCGGAAGTGTAGTAATAAAAGAACTGTCAATCATATACCATTCTTCTTTGTCATTTTGAAGCTTACTACCCAAAACGGAATAAATAACAGCACCACTTTCACCTACCGTAAACGATCCAAATTCAGTGAATATATTCGGCATTTCTACACCTTCTTCTTCACAAACATTTTTAATATTTTTTACAATTTGATCTGCCATGTACGCATAATCATAATCAAAATGAACGGATGTTTTAATTGGCCAACCACCACCAATATCAATACTATCCAACGCCGGATTAATTTTCTTTAACTCAGCATATTTGTGAACAAAACGGCGCAGTTCACTCCAATAATAAGTAGTATCCTTTATTCCGGTATTGATGAAAAGATGTAACATCTTTAATTTAAACTTCGGATTTGTGGCAATTCGTTGTTTATAAAAATCTACCACATCATTATAGCGTATTCCCAATCTAGATGTATAAAATTCAAATTTAGGTTCTTCATCCGCTGCTAGTCGAATACCCAGATTACAATTACCGTTTACGCCACTTTCATACGCTTCAATTTCATTAAGATTATCCAATATTGGAATGCAGTTAAACCCGTCGTTTATGAGTTGTGTGATATAATCGGTATACAATGGTTTCTTGTATCCATTACAAATGATAAACGTATTTTTCGAAATTCGTTGTTGCTCGTATAAATTACGAACAATTGGAATATCGAAAGCAGATGATGTTTCGATATGGATATCGTTATTTAAAGCTTCTTTTAATACAAAACTGAAGTGAGAGGACTTAGTACAATAACAATAAGTATAACTTCCTTTGTAATTGTGCTTTGATATGGCATTATTAAAATGTGCTTTAGCTTTTTGAATTTGTGAGCTTATTTTAGGAAGATAGGTTAACTTTAAGGGCGTTCCGTATTTTTCAACTAAATCCATTAAGGGAACACCATTAAATAAAAGTTCATTATTTTCTAATTTAAATTCCTCTGTCGGGAAATAAAAGGTTTGATCGATAAGATCGAAATATCTATCCATTTTCGTTGAGCTTTTTCTAATAAACCTTTAAAAATAAATTAAAATTATAGATTCATCTTATTTAATAGATTAAATATGGATTACTTCTTCCTATACTATTGTATATGATTGATTTTCAGATACTAATTTTTTAACAAATAAACCCTTTTCCATGGATTGTAACCTTTGGAAAAAATACCCCATCTTTGCAGGAGAATTAGAATTATGAATATCGAGATTAAAATTAAAAATTGTCTAAAAGAGGCATTAGAATCAATATATCAATTAGACCTTTCGAACCAGTCGATTACGTTAGAACCCACAAAGAAAGAATTTGAAGGAACGTATACTTTTGTCGTTTTCCCATTTGTTAAATTAACCAAACAGAGTCCGGATGGATTAGCCCAAACCTTAGGAAACAGTCTTGTTAAAAATGTAGAGGAAATTATATCCTTTCAGGTGGTGAAAGGCTTTCTTAATCTTTCACTTTCCAATAGATATTTTTTAACTAGTCTTGAAACATTCCGTCATACAGAAAATTTTGGTATATCGACGAACGAAAAAGTGATGGTAGAATTTTCATCTCCTAACACTAACAAACCATTACACCTAGGACATTTAAGAAACAATTTTTTAGGAGACTCTATTTGTAGAATTTTAGAGGCATATGGCTATTCAGTTGTTCGAGCTAATCTGATTAACGATCGAGGTATACATATATGCAAATCAATGATTGCTTATGAAAGATGGGGAAATAATGAAACACCGGAGAGTTCCGGTTTGAAAGGAGACCATCTGGTAGGAAAATATTATGTTTGGTTTGATAAAGAATATAAAAAAGAAATTGACCAATTAACGCAAAATGGACTTTCAGAAGAAGAGGCTAAAAAAGAAGCCCCTATTTTTAAAGCAGCACAACAAATGTTAGTGCGTTGGGAAGCCAATGATCCTGAAACAGTTCAATTATGGAAAAAAATGAATACTTGGGTTTATCAAGGATTCAACTCTACGTATAAAAAAATTGGAGTACATTTTGATCATTTTTACTATGAATCCAATACCTATCTGTTGGGCAAAGATATAGTCGAAGAAGGATTGCAAACCAACACTTTTTATAAAAAAGAGGATCAATCGGTTTGGATAGATTTAACAAGGGAAGGATTAGACCATAAACTTTTACTTAGAGGAGACGGGACCTCTGTTTATATTACTCAAGATTTAGGGACTGCGGAATTAAAATTTAAAGACTTTGCTTGTTCTAAATCCGTTTACGTTGTGGGAAACGAGCAAGATTATCATTTTCAAGTCTTACAAGCGATATTGAAAAAATTAAATAAATCATATGCTGACGGTGTTTACCATATGTCTTATGGAATGGTAGACTTACCAAGTGGTAAAATGAAATCTAGAGAAGGTACGGTGGTAGATGCCGACGATTTAGTACAAGAAATGATAGATACAGCAAAAGCTAGAACCTTAGAGTTAGGAAAAGTAGAAGATTTATCAGAAGAGCAGGCATCTATATTATTTCATCAATTAGGATTAGGTGCTCTAAAATATTATTTATTGCGTGTAGATCCGAAAAAACGAATGTTGTTTAATCCAGAAGAATCGATAGACTTTCAAGGAAACACAGGTCCATTTATTCAATACACATATGCTCGTATAGCTTCTATTATTCGTAAAGCAAATACTATGGGAGTAGACCTCAACGATTCTATCTCTATTACCTATTCATTACAGGTAGAAGAAAGGCAAGTAATAGAAGAATTATTGAAATATCCATCGAAATTAGCAGAAGCTGCCGGAGCCTATGCTCCAAGTAGTATAGCAGCTTACGTATATGATGTAGCTAAATCTTATAATCGATTTTATGCAGAGTGTCCGGTATTTCAAGAAAACAAAGAAAGCCAATTGTTTCGATTACAACTTAGTGCAATTGTTGCCAAAACAATTCAACGGTCTATGTTGTTATTAGGAATAGAAGTTCCTAACAAAATGTAATCTCCTATGAAATTTCCGTATTCCTTTATTATGTTTTTCTCTTCTTGTTTTGGAATAAACAGTGAGTTAAAATCGAAACCTACTATTTCCGGAACAGCACCTGTATCCATTTATAGTATACCCTTAACCTTATTAGATGGAAAAGCCTTTGACTGGTCTTTAGCGAAGGGCAAAAAGATACTAATTGTAAATACTGCCTCCGCGTGTGGATATACCCCACAATATGAAGATTTACAAAAGTTGCATGAAAAATATTCTGATAGACTAGTCATTCTAGGATTTCCCTGCAATGATTTTGGTTCTCAAGAACAAGGTTCGGCCCAAGAGATACAATTGTTTTGTCAAAAAAACTATGGCGTTACGTTTTCTATGATGGAAAAAGTAACGATTAAAGGTACTTCTATACATCCTATGTATCAATGGTTGACTGACCCTAAAAAGAATGGTTGGAATTCGGAGTCTCCCAGTTGGAATTTTGGAAAGTATTTAATAAGTGAATCAGGAGAACTAATTAAATTTTATGGTTCAGGAATAAAACCTTTTGACTCGAAATTAATTTCAGCGATTGAATCAAAATGAAAGGAAGAACAATTGCCATAGGGGATATACATGGCTGTATTAAAACATTAGAACAATTACTTATTAAAGTATCGCCTACACCAGACGATACTTTAATTTTTTTAGGGGATTATATCGACCGAGGCCCCAATAGTATGGGAGTAATAAATTATATAATCCAACTACAGGAACAATACATAGTAGTCTGCTTGAGAGGTAATCATGAACAAATGATGTTAGATGCATCTAGAGATTATCAACTCTTCGATTTATGGGTACGAAATGGGGGAGATGCTACCTTACGTTCTTTCGGTGTCGAACACATAAAGAAAATACCTCAAAAATATGTGGAATGGCTGGAACAATTGTCTTATTATTTCGTAACGGAAAATGAGATTTATGTGCATGCAGGTATAAACACGAACATACCGAATCCATTTTCCGATATAGAAGCTATGATGTGGATAAGGTCTTTCGAAGTAAATCCTAAACGTACTCATAATAAATATGTTATACATGGTCACACTCCTACTTCAATGGAAAATATCAGGAAAGACATCGAAACGGTTGAAAAATCGTCTCAATTAAGTATCGATAATGGATGCGTTTATCACAAAACGAAAAAAGATATGGGGCACTTATGTGCTTTTATTTCTTCTACAAAATCCTTAATATGTCAACAAAATATAGACTTTTAAATTAACTATCATGCAACAGAATGCCTATTCGGAGTGTTTGTTAACGGAAATTGCTTGGGAAGTATGTAATCAAGTAGGTGGTATTTACACCGTAATTCGTTCCAAAGTACCAACCATGAGAGAAGTGTGGGGAGATCGATACTGTTTAATAGGTCCTTACTTTCACGGTAAAGCATCTGCAGAGTTTGAACCTACAGATACTTATGATGATGTATTCGGTCAGGCGGTATTATTACTTAGACAAAAAGGGGTAGAGGTACAGTATGGTCATTGGTTAGTATCCGGTAAACCCAAAGTAGTATTGCTTAATCCCTATAGTATCTATTACAAATTAGGGGAAATTAAATATTTACTGTGGGAAAAGCATGGTATATCGTCTCCGGAGGGAGATGATTTATTAAACCAAGTCGTAGCATTTGGTTATTTAGCAAAAGAATTTTTAGGTTGTTTAGATCAAGTAAAAGAAGAAAGAAAAAATATTGCCCATTTTCATGAGTGGATGACCGGAACAGCTATTCCGGATATGCGCCGAGATGGACAAAGTTCTGCCATTGTATTCACGACACATGCTACTTTGTTAGGTCGTTATTTAGCAATGAACGACCCCGGCTACATGGATCATTTGCCTTTCTATGATTGGAATAAAGAAGCAATAAACTTTAATATAGAACCGGCCGTAAAAATTGAACGCTCTGCAGCACATGGAGCCCATATTTTTACTACAGTGAGTGAAGTAACAGCTCAAGAATGTGTACACCTACTAGGTCGAATGCCGGAGATGGTTTTGCCCAACGGTTTAAATATAGAGCGTTTTACAGCAGGACATGAACATCAAAATTTACACGCTCGATACAAAGATAAAATTCATCAATTTATTACTGGTCATTTCTTTCAAAGTTATTCTTTTGACTTAGATAAAACGATTTATTTCTTTACTTCAGGTAGATATGAATATAAAAATAAAGGCTTTGATCTAACATTAGAAGCGTTAGCACGTCTTAACTGGAGATTACAACAAGAGAATACTGATGTAACGGTAGTTATGTTTTTCGTAACCAAACAACCTTACCATTCCATCAATCCTCAAGTATTACATTCAAGAGCCGTGATGGAAGAAATTAAAGATAATTGCCACTCTATAGTAGAACAAGTGGAAGCAAAGTTATTCGAAGAAACGGCTGCATCGAATGATTTAAAAATACCGGATTTAAATAAGTTTGTGGATGATTATTGGAGACTTCGTTTACGTCGTACATTATTATCTTGGAAATCGAATGAACTTCCCAAAATCGTAACCCATAATCTCGTTTACGACGCTCAAGATGAAATCTTAAACTTCCTACGTACAGCTAATTTAATTAACAACAAACACGATAAAGTTAAAGTGGTGTACCATCCGGATTTTATTACATCCACTAATCCATTATTTGGTCTTGACTACAATCAATTTGTACGAGGTTGTCACTTAGGTATTTTCCCTAGTTATTATGAACCGTGGGGGTATACACCTCTGGAATGTATGGCATCAGGTGTTCCGGCTGTTACATCTGATTTGTCCGGTTTTGGTGACTATGTGTTAAAAAATGTACCCAACAACGAAGACAAAGGTATCTATGTTGTGAATCGAAATTATAGAGGATTTCATGAGTCAGCAGAACAATTGTCTAATAAGATGTATGATTTTGTTCACTTAAGCAGAAAAGACCGTATCATTCAACGAAACAAAGTAGAGAGTGCATCGGAGCATTTTGATTGGCAAAACTTAGGTAGCTATTACGACCGAACCCATCGAATGGCATACGATTTAATTGCATCTTTATAAATCTACTTCCAATAGTCCTCCCTTCAGAGGACTTTTACTATTTTATACTACTTACAATGAAAAAAATTCAACAAATTCTTTTTCGTTTCTTTCATAACGAATCCGGTTCAGGATGGATATTGTTACTATCCGCCATTGCAGGATTAGTATGTGCCAACATGGAAGCAACTGCCCATGGATACCATTTTTTTACCCATACTACTATTCACTTTTCATGGGGTGATTTTGTTTTAGAAAAACCTTTACACCATTGGGTTAACGATGGGTTAATGTCCATTTTCTTTTTTGTGGTTGGTTTAGAATTAAAACGTGAAATTATTGCCGGTGAATTATCCAATCTTAAAAAAGCAAGTTTACCCATAATAGCTGCTGTAGGCGGTATGCTCTTACCTGCATTGTTTTACTTAATAATCGATGGCAAGGATCCTGAATTCAAGAGTGGTTGGGGTGTTCCTATGGCTACAGATATTGCATTTGTTTTAGGTATAATGACGTTATTAAAAGATAAAATTCCTTTAACCTTAAAAATATTTCTTACGGCACTGGCTATTGTAGATGATTTAGGAGCAGTATTAGTAATTGCTTTATTTTATACCTCCACTATTTCATTTGGAAGTTTACTATTTGCCGGACTATTTCTTTTCTTGTTGTATATGATGAATAGGTTAGGCGTTCGAAATGTTTGGTATTATGCATTTGTTGGTATAGGTGGTGTTTGGATTGCATTTTTATTGTCGGGAGTACATGCTACCATAGCCGGAGTAGTCGCAGCCTTCTTTATACCGGCTCGAACTAAAATATCAGAAGAAGAGTATTCTAATAGAATGAAAGAATTAATTGAAGACTTTAATGCTATTCCAACCAATCAATATTCTGTAACTACTAAGTATCAAAATGAAGTTTTGGAAAATATGAGAGAGGTGGTGGATGATGCTCAAACACCCCTTCAACATTTAGAATATGGCATGCATGGGTTAGTCAGTTTTTTGGTTCTGCCTTTGTTTGCTTTTGTAAATGCAGGTGTTGTAATCAATGGTTCTTTTATTGACATGCTGCAACACCCGGTGAGTATAGGAATTATTATAGGATTAGTTTTGGGTAAAGCCTTAGGGGTATTTGGATTTTCCTGGATAGCTGTAAAGTTGAAAATAGCTGATTTACCGGAAAATATAAATTTGAAATTATTATTTGGAGTCGCTCTATTAGCAGGAGTAGGCTTTACGATGTCGATGTTTATAGCAGATCTAGCCTTTGTTTCAGAAGAGTTAAAAGCAAATGCTAAAATGGCCGTAATGGTTGCCTCTCTATTCAGTGGAGTTATTGGTTATTTGTATTTTAAAACGATGGTACCCGACAAAGATCCAACTATTGAATAATAATAACGTTTAATCGGTCGTCTGTAATAGAAAAATCAGTTATTACATTCACCTTTACGTTAGGAATTACATGTTGCATTCTTTCTACATAATATTGCCATTCCGGAGATCCGTTAGTATGTATTTCAAATGTACTATATTCATTATCTAATAGTTTATTTAGATAGGCTTCCCATATAAACTTTGTTTTATTTAATTTTGGATGAAGTAATTCATAAGATTCATTAGCCCAAATGTTTTTAACAAGTAAAACGCTGTCTTTTAAATTGTCTGTATAGGGTAGAGAGTCCGCAAGATTAATAACAAAGGGCTCAATAAACTGGTGTTTATTTTTAATTTGTAAAGTATACGTATGTCCATAAGTTAAAAAGAAAGTAAACTTGCCGCTAGTAGGGTGACAAATTCCTTCTTGCACCGTGGTTGGGCTAAATCCCTCTTGTATTTTTAAAGATGTTTTCACGAAAGTGCCATTACTATCTTTTAAAAATCCTGTTACCATTTCTACGGGTTCCGGCCGAATAGAAGAGGGTAATTTAATTTTATAAATATCGGATTCGCCAAAACTGTTTTCAGATGATACGATATACCCGTAGACTCCGGAAGCATCTGTGATAAAATAAGCATCCCAATCGGGTGTATTAATTGAATCACCTAAGTTGACCGGTTTGCTCCATTTATTCCAAGAGTTATCTAATCGACGTGTCATATACACGTCTCGACTTCCAACCCCATTGGGACGATCACTTGAAAAATAAAGGGTTTTATTATCTGCTGCCATGAACGGAGTAGATTCTACATATTTTTTAGTGTTAATATCAGATAAATACTTTGGCTTAGACCAAGTATTAGGTCCTATTTTATAGGAAACATATAGGTCATTGATACGACTATCTTTTTTTGTAGTGAAAGCGAGTAAAATTGTTTTCCCATCCGGACAAACATGTAATGCATCAACAGTGCCGGCATTTAACTTATCTAAATCGATAATATTCATTTTAACCGGTTCGCTCCAACCGGTAGGTGTTTTGTACATATAAGAAAAACCGGGGCCTATAAAAGTACCCTTTTCATAGGCCCCCCGTATATATAATATACTACCATCAATACTAACACTTTCAATACTGTTGTATAATCTTTGATTAAACGGTTTGGTCAGGTGCTTGGCTACAGACCATTTACCGGAACTGTCTTTTTCTGAATACCAAATATCTTGAGAATCTGAATTATAAAATTTTGTGTTTTTAGGATGGCCCTCTATTATAAAATATAAAAAGTTTCCATCTAATGATAACACAGGTGCTAAGTCATTATATTTTGTATTCACATTAGGCCCCAAGTTTTCTTTAGTAATGGACTGAGCGAACAGGGTAAAAGGAAAGAAAACTAGCAGAAGGTATTTCATATAAAGTGAATATAATTAATAAAACGCTTATGCGGAATATTTTTTAAATAATATAGACGCGATATGACCTCCAAATCCAAAAGTATTATTGAGTGCATACTCAATATTTATACCGGTGGTAGGAGTGGTAACCAATTGTAAGTTACCCATATCAAGGGGTTGAAGGGTATTGATGGTTGGGGGTATACTTTGATGTTGGATACTTAAAAGACAAATGACTGATTCGATTGCTCCAGCAGCTCCCAATAGATGTCCGGTCATTGATTTAGTGGCACTGATATAGGTAGAGGTAGAATCGCCTATAAATCGTTGTATCGCTTTTAATTCACTTTCGTCTCCTACAGGGGTACTGGTAGCGTGTGGATTAATGTAATCAATCTGATGAGCATTAATACTGGCTTCTTCCAAAGCTAACGACATACCTCTGAATGCACCATCGCCTTCCGGATGAGAGCCGGTCATATGGTATGCATCCGCACACATTCCCGTACCTACAATTTCTCCTAAAATGGTTGCCCCGCGTTCAATAGCATGTTCCAAGGATTCTAATACGAGGGTAGCACTGCCTTCTCCCATTACAAATCCATCTCTATGGATATCGAATGGTTTTGATGCAGTAGATGGAGCATCGTTTTGGGTAGATAAGGCTTTAAGGGCATTAAAACCACCTATTAAGGTAGCATTAATAGGCGCGTCCGATCCACCGCAGATTATAGCATCCGCCTTACCCCATTTGATATATTGAAACGCTTCAATGATAGCGGTAGTAGCAGAAGCACATGCACTCACTGTAGTATGGTTTATTCCTTTAAAACCCCACTTTAAGGAAATCATACCGGAAGCGGAATCGATTAACATTTTAGGAACAAAAAACGGATTAAACCTAGGTGTCCCATCTCCAAGAGCATACTCTTTGATTTGTTGTTCTGTAGTCAATATTCCACCATTACCGGATCCCCAAATAACTCCAACTCGATAGGGGTCAAGTGTATCGGAAAGTAAACCGGATTGTTGGAGTGCTTCCCGGGTAGTGATTAAAGCATATTGTGTGTATAAATCATACTTTCTATGTTCACTTTTGGGGAAATAATCGTCTGCTTGGTAGTTTTTAATTTCAGCAGCTATTTTAGTTTTAAATAAGTGTGTATCAAAATAAGTAATAGGACCGGCTCCACTAAAGCCTTTAAATAAATTTACTTCCATTTCCGGTATTGATTTTCCAATACTACTTAGAGCACCCATTCCGGTAATCACAACACGTTTCATTTCTTTTTTTTGCTGAAAGATAACTAAAATTCATATTTTCATAATACACAATAGTTTTTTTATATTTAAAGAATATTGGAGTTGTATAAATGGATAAATTAAAGTCAACCACTGTAGTAGCCATCCGTCATAATGGTAAAATTGCAATAGGAGCGGACGGTCAAGCTACATTAGGTAATACCGTTGTTAAAGATCACGTAAAAAAAATTCGGAAATTAAATGATGGGAAAATCATAATTGGTTTCGCCGGTTCTACTGCTGATGCTTTTACCCTTATGGAACGATTTGATGAAAAAATCAACGCTTATGGTGGTATAATGAAGCGGGCAGCAATTGAACTAGCAAAAGACTGGAGAACCGACCGCTACTTAAGAAAATTGGAAGCGATGATGATTTGTATCAATGCACAGGAATTATTATTGGTTAGTGGTACAGGAGATGTTATAGAGCCGGATAATGATATTTTATCCATTGGATCCGGAAGTATGTATGCCCTTGCTGCAGCAACGGCACTTAAAAAACACGCACCATCTTTAAGCGCTTCTGATATGGTAAAAGAAAGCTTAACAATAGCAGCAGATATTTGTATATACACGAATCATAATTTTGTAATTGAAACTCTTTAATACTATGCGCTCCATACTTTTTATCCTATCATTAAGTGTATGTACACTTAAAAGTTTTGGTCAAATTGAAACGCCACCCAGAAAACACTTTACGACCGGTATATTTATTGGTTATGGTGGAGCAAGCTATGTTCCCATACCGGCATTGGATATTCGATACAGAGGAACAACGCTCCGCATAGCTCCGGGAATACGCTACCAAGGCATTGGACTAAGTCAAGAACTTTTTCCTATTTCCAAATCATTTTATAATTGTTATACCTTAATTTCACTACATTATATTAAGGGAGATAAAGATGTACACAATGGAGTGGTAACAGAATTTGACTCCTATTCTGCACTTGCAGGATTAAAATATTATGTTGGAGGTCGGTTTACTACAGAATTGCAACTTGGAGTTAATAAAACCATCAATACTACACCCGGTTTTGAAGATAAAGACCCTGTAAGTCCAAGTTTTTTATTTGGATTTGGTATATACTTATTTAGAAATTTTGATAAACCAATATTGGATGAGTAACGAAATCTTTTCTAACCTCCTTCTTCTCACTTTCTCCATTCTTCAACTATTAATAGGGATATCAATACTATCCTACGTTTCCCTCCACTACATAATATTAGCTTATATCATCTTTTCCATAGGGGCTTATGTCCTATTTAAATATACGAATAATACCATTTGTAATGTTTTATGGAAGAGCTTCCTTTGCGTATTAGTCTATTGGGTATTTCTATTGTTCTAAAAAGTAGATATCCTTGTATTGCAACTATTGGGATAGGTTTAAAGGATTATTCTTAAATTTTAATGCTATTCGTATGAATTTTCTAGCTCATTTGTATTTATCCTTTGAAACCTCTGATTTCATGGTAGGTAATTTTATTGCCGATTCAATACGTGGAAAAGAAATGGAGCTTTATAGCATAACTATGCAAAAAGGGATACGGTATCACCGTTTTATTGATCATTATACCGATAACCATCCTGTAACACATGAAATAAAAGATCGAATTCAACATGACTTTCATAAGTATAATGCTGTAGTCGTAGATATTTATTATGACCATTTTTTAGCTAAACATTGGACTTTGTACCATACAGAGGCCTTAACTACTTTTGCTCAAAATTTTTACTCTTATATACAAACACATAGCGCACTTCCAGAACGGGTGAAAGAATTGTTGCCGTATATGATTAAACAAGATTGGTTGGTCCATTATGCAGAAATAGAGGGTCTTCAACGAATATTTAATGGAATGGCCAAAAGAGCTAATTTCCCTTCCAATATGGAAGCAGGAACAGAGGTATTAAGAAGAGAATATACATTTCTGGAAGAAAAATTTTTTGAGTATTTCCCGGACTTAGTTACAGCTTGTAAAAATAAACTAGCAGATATATAAAAAAAGCGCAAGAAATACCTTGCGCTTCCAATCCTGAACGAGTTAAGCCAGCGATCGGAGATCTACTGGGACTAATCTGGATACACCTTGCTCGATCATAGTAATTCCATAAATAACATCTGTACTGGACATCGTTCTCTTATTATGGGTAACAATGATAAATTGTGATTCACCGGCAAACTTTCGAATGATAGTATTAAACTTATCAATGTTAGCATCATCTAGTGGAGCATCTACCTCATCAAAGATACAGAATGGGGCCGGTTTTAATAAGTAGATGGCAAATAGTAAAGATATAGCCGTTAGTGTTTTTTCTCCACCAGATAATTGATTAATCGTCAACGGACGTTTTCCTTTAGGTTTAGCCATAATATCAATAGCAGATTCTAAAGGGTTTTCCGGATCTACCAATTTTAAATCACAGGTATCTTCTTCAGTAAACAAGGAACGGAAAACATGAATAAAGTTATCTCTTATTTTCTCAAAGGCATCTAAAAAAGTGTCTTTGGCAACTCCGTCTATTTCACTGATAGTTTGTAAAAGAGAATCTTTAGCTTTTAATAAATCATCCTTTTGAGTAGTTATAAAAGTATGACGTTCTTTAATTTCTTGATACGCTTCCATGGCCATTGGATTAATTGGGCCAAGTCGATCTAAACTATTTTTAATTTTTTGTACTTTTTCTTTTAATTCTTCTTCTGAAGGAAGTTCATTTCTATTTTCTTCTTCTGATAGTGAAGATAATACTTCTTCCAGGTCTAAATTAAACTCAACAGATAAACGCTCTTTAATCGAACTTAACGCTAGTTTTTTATCGGAGATTCTTGTTTGTAATTCTAATATAGCCGCATCACAGTCTTCTCTTTCTCTTCTATACTCTCGCACTAATTTTTCTAATTCATCTACTTTTATTTTTGCAGCATAATATTCTTTTTCTGCTTCATGTACTGCAATATCTATAGATTCTTTCTCTTTATACAACTCTACTAGTTCATCTTCGCTAACATCTGCACTGTCCACCAATAATTTGATATCTTCCTCTGTTTTATTTAATTCTTCTGAATTTTTTTCAATACGGAGTTTACTTTGGTCAAAAGTAGATTGTTTGTACGAAATTTCTTGCTCTAAACTGTTTACCCTGTTTTGTTGTTGATGATAAATTAAATTTTCAGAATTATATACAGCAGACGCGTTGCTCAATTCTATCGTACGTTCGTTGAATTGATCTGCAAGTTGATTTACTTTCTCTTCTAGTAGTATTAAATCCTCTTTCCCTTTTTCGGCTTTCGGTTGAGTTTCTTCTAATTCTTGTTGAACCAATTGAATTTTGTCTAATATATCTTCTCTTTTTAATGAATTATCAGACAACAATCCGGCTAATTGTTCTTTTTTGGTCGTTAAAGTTATAAACTCATTATTGATTACATTAATCTCTCTTCTAAGATCATCAATTGCTGTTTTATAAGTATTTTCTTTTAAAGAATAAAACTCTTTCAGTTTTGCATCCAAGTCAACTTTTATATGCTCTATCTGTAAGGTATGTTGTTGAATTTCTTGTTCCAACTTTTCAAGATTCTTCGCTCTACCAATTCGTTTACCTTCAAATAAACCTACAGATCCCCCTGAAATACTATACTTTCGTTTGGCGATTTTACCATTTTGACTGATAAAAATAGAATTAGTTGCTTCCGGTAATAGTTCTTGATTTTCCTGAACAACATAGACACTGTCTAATAAGTATTGAATTAAGCCTTTGTATTTAGTGTCATATTCTACTATATCTAAGGCTGCTATACATCCGTTATGTTGGGTTACAGAAGTAGGATTATATTGGCTAAATCTATTTAATACAAAGAAGTTGGCTTTCCCTTTGGAAGAATCACTTAAAAGATTAACCGCCTGAACAGCTTGTGCTTCCGTTTCCACAACATAATAGTTCATAAAACTCTCCAAGTAGTTTTCTATGCACAGTCGGTACTTTTCTTCACACGTTAAAATATCGGACAGCAACGGCGTATCTTTCCCCCAAGCTGCATTTAGTTTTAAAAATTTAATGGCTTCCGGGAATCCTTCCAGGTTTTCAACCATTGATTTTGTTAAACTATACTCGTTTTGTTTTGCATCTACAGTTCGATTTAAATCCGTTAAGGAAGTACGAATTTGTTCGATTTCTTTTTCTAATGTTTGTACACGATTCTGTAAATCTTCTTCTTGTTGCAATACACTTTCTAATGCTGCATTTTTAGCATCTAACTCTACTTTTATTTCAGCAGCTTTAGACTCAAATTGAATCAAATTAGCAGATTGTGTTGAGGTATCGGACGATGTTTTTTCGAGTTCTTGTTTAAACGTAGATAATTGTAATGAATAAATTTCAAGTTGTTTATTCCATTGATATACTTCCTCTTGCTTATGTTTAAACTGTGAGGTGGCGATGGATACTTCATCTTGAAGTAATCGATTCGTTTCTTTTTGAGAATCGTAACTCTCTTTTAAACGTTCTACTTTAGCTTGAATTTCAGCTAAAACAGTTTCAGCAGTTTCTTTTTCTGTAAGTAAACTTTCTAGACTAAACTGCGCTCTTTCATTACTTTGTTTGTCTAATTCTATCTGTTCAGTTAAAGATGTGCTTTTGTCACTTAAAAATTTCAAACGTTCATTTTTTATTTTCTTATCACTTTCAAACGTTCTGATTTTATTGACATGATCGTTTAAGGTCCGTTGTCTATCAGAAAGCAGTTTTTCGACGGTTACGATTTCTAATTTTGACTTTTCTACAATACTTTCTTGATCATTTATCGATGCATTCAGTTGCGTTTTTTGATCGTTTTTTTCATCAATAAACTTTGATAAAGTATGTAATTCCTCATGCTGTGTCTTGACACTCACTTGTGCTAAATCAATGCTGGCTTGTTTGTATTCTTCTTTAATTTCGTAATACTTCTCTGTTTGTTTTGCTTGCTTTTCGAGTTGTTTAAGGTTTTTATTAATTTCAAATAATAAATCTTCTACGCGTTCTAAATCCTTATCTGTTTCTTCAAGTTTTTTTAACGATTGTTTTTTACGTTGTTTAAACTTAGAAATACCGGCCGCTTCTTCAAATAGCTCTCTTCTAGAACCATCTTTATCATTTAAAATCTCTTCTACCATTTTTAATTCTATTATGGCATAAGAATCTGACCCGATACCGGTGTCTAAGAATAAATCGTGGATGTCTTTTAATCTACACGTTACCCCGTTTAATAAATATTCACTATCACCAGTCCGATAATACCTGCGTGTTATGGTAACTTGAGAATATTCTGTTGGAAGTAAATTTTTAGTGTTATTGAAAGTTAAAGAAACCTCAGCCATTTGTTGTGGCTTTCTGTTTTTAGTACCGTTAAAAATAACGTTCTCCATTTTGTCCGAACGTAATGCACGGGTGCGTTGCTCTCCTAATACCCAACGAATCGCATCCACAATATTCGATTTCCCACATCCATTAGGACCTACAATTCCGGTAATCCCTTCGTCAAAATTTACAACGACTTTATCCCCGAAACTTTTAAAACCTTTAATTTCTAACTTACTTAATTGCATGCCTCTTCACCGTTTTTTCGAACTTATAAAGAGTTAAAGATACCATAACTGAAGGGTAGATTGCACCCCGTTTTTCAACAGGTTTATTCACAAAAAATAAAGAAATAAAAAAAGGGCTTTAATTAAGCCCTTTTGAATTAAGTAGTTGGATTCACAATTCGGATGACCCGAAATAAGTGTAATACCCGCATGATAGGATAAGTAGGATCAAATTCAAACCATTTCATGGCAAAATTTGGACGGCTACCATATTTGTGGTGGTTATTCTGAAACAATTCGCCACCTAAGAATACATCAAACGGAATTGAGTTTTTTGAATTGTCACCGTTATCAAAATTCACATATCCGGCTTTATGCCCAAACCAGTTAACAATGGCACCATGCACAGGTCCCATTAAGAAGTGAATCGGAAGTAACAAGAACATGAACCATGGAGGAGCGAAGTACACATAAATACCAATGTAAATGGAACCCCATACAATGCGAGATATCCAACTATCTCCCATTTGGTCGATTAATGGCCATTCCGGTAAATTCTTTTCAAATTTATCTTCAATCTCTGTTTTACGTCTTAATACTGCATTATAAATGTCTTTTGTTCTCCACATCATAGCAAATGCATTACGATAGAATAGGGGAGAGTGAGGATCTTTTTCTGTATCACTATAGGCGTGGTGCATACGATGTAATGCGCCATAGGCTCTAGGAACTAAATAAGAAGATCCTTGAGTAATGTAGAGAAATACATAGAAGAATTTTTCCCAGAATTTGTTCATAGAGAACATAGCATGGGCGGAATACCGATGAAGAAAGAAGGTTTGGCTGAACAAGGATAAATACCAGTGCGCCACAAAGAAGATAATTACTGCAATCATTTGAATGGTTTTTCTGTAATAAGTTGTGTTATTACAACATCAAAGATACTAAAAAAGTTGATGAAAATCATCAAAAAATACTTGTTTAAGCCATTACGGAGTTGTTAATGCGTAAGAAAGAATATTTGTCCCCATTTGCAACGCTTTTTCTCTGATTTCAGGTGGATTATTATATACTTGAGCATCTTCCCAACCATTACCTAAATCACATTCATATGTATAATATAGAACCAATCGTCCTTTATGAAGAATACCAAATCCTTGGGGCCGTTTACCATCGTGTTCATGTACTTTAGGAAGCCCATTGGGGAATTTAAATTTTATAGAATAAATGGGGTGTGTAAACGGGAGTTCTATTAATTCATTCTCCGGAAATATTTTTTTAATCTCAGTTCGTATATATTGATCCAGTCCATAATTATCATCAATGTGTAAGAAACCACCACCGATTAAATAATTTCGTAAGTTTTGAGCTTCAGCTGCTGAAAACACGACGTTGCCATGACCTGTCAAGTGTAGGAAGGGATATAAATAAAGAGAAGGACTTCCGGGCTCAACGATATCTTCAGAGGGATGAATATTGGTATGCGCCGTCCGGTTGGCGTAGGCAATTAAATTTGGAAGAGATGTTTTGTTGGCATACCAATCTCCACCACCCGAATATTTTAGTTTTGCTATTTTGAATGAAGGTAAAAAGATAGAACTTCCCAAAAGAAAATAGGAAAGAACACAAAAGAGTAGAATACAGGATTTATTTTGAACTTTGCCAAACATGTGTTAAATGTATCACATTTACTGCAAAAAATCCAGCTGTTTCAGTTCTCAAAATGGAAGGACCTAGTGACACCGGCGTCCATTGTTGTTCCATTGCGTCTTTTATTTCTATAGAAGAGAAATCGCCTTCAGGTCCTATACATAATAATATGGAACCTTTAGGTTGCGCTAGTGTGGCCAAGTGTGGAAGTGGTTCCGGGCTTAAGTAGGCAATATATCGTTGTGTCTCTTTTCTATTCTTGACAAAGTCATTCCAAGAAGTAGGTGGGTGCAATATCGGTAAAAAAAATTGTTTACTTTGTTTAATAGCTGCAATACAAATAGATTGCAGTTTATCGATATTAATATTTTTACGTTCGCTGTGTTCAGTAATTAAAAAAGTAATTTCTGTAATTCCTATTTCCATCAATTTTTCCAACATCCATTCTAGTCGGTCAGAGGATTTAGGTGGAGCAATCGCTAAATGAATCGTATAAGGAAAGGGAGAAGAATGCGTTTCCATAGATTCAATAGAAAAAGCACACTTTTTAGGGTGTGCTTCTGTTATTATACCTTGAGCATAATGTCCTTTTCCATCGGTAACTTCAATTCTATCGCCTACTTGTTTGCGTAGTACACGAATCAAATGACCGGATTCCGTTTCTGAAAAAACAGTATTGTCAAAAGACTTTATGAAAAAGAGATGACTCAACGGGAACTCGCTAATTCAATATTAACCGTTTTACCTTTGATTTTATTATTCTTCATGCCTTCCATCACCTTATCTACCACATCATTTGGAACTTCAACAAATGAATATTTATCGAAGATATCTATTTGACCTATTTGGCTTCCCTTTATTTTTGATTCACCTGTGATAGCACCTACGATATCACCGGGATTAACTTTATCTTTCTTTCCTAAATTAAAGAATAAGCGGGTCATATTATCACTTGAAAAACGACGAGCACCACCTTCTCTAGATCGACCTTGTGGTCTTGATCCTCTTTCAAAACGGTCACCGCCTCTTTCGCTGTTTCGTTCATAACGGTCACCGGATCTTCTTTCTCCGTCGTCTCTGCGATCACGTGTACGTTCTTTTGGAGCCGGTTCCGGTTTCAAAAGATCCATCAACTCTGGAAATGTTTGACGCAATACACTAACTGCAATTGTACGAACATCTAATCCTTTAGATTCTAACTCTTCTAATAAATTCACCCAATGTTCATTGCCTTCATCGTTTACAGAATTTTCAATTCGTTGAGCTAATTTCCCTTTCTTGTATTCTAATAATTCTGCTTTTGTAGGTGTTGTCGTACGTTTAATTTCTGCTTTTGTATACGATTCTATATCGCGCATTTTATAACGGTCTTCGCCTGTTACTAGGGTAAAGGATTTACCTAATTTACCAGCTCTTCCTGTGCGACCGATACGGTGAACATAGTTTTCGATATCCAAAGGCACATCATAATTGATTACAGCATCCACACCGCTTACATCGATACCGCGGGCTGCTACATCGGTTGCGACTAATATGGTTGCAAAACCTTTTCGGAATTTGTTCATCACATCATTCCGGTCTTTTTGTGATTTATCACCATGTAAACCAACCGCTTTGTATCCGTAGGAACGTAATTCTTCTGTAACTTCATCTACCTTACGTTTTGTATTACAAAACACAAGCATTAATTGAAGATTATTCATGTCCATTACTTGAGTCATAATCTCCATTTTCATGGATTCTTTAACCATGTAATAGTATTGCTCAATAGTATTGGTCGTAACCTCTTTGTTTTGAATTTTTACAAACTGAGGATTTTTTTGATACCGTTTAGTTAATTGTAAAATAGCTTGTGGCATCGTAGCGGAAAACAAAACGATTTGACGTTCTTCCGGCATACGGTCTAAAACTAATTCAATGTCTTCTCTGAAACCCATGTTTAACATTTCATCCGCTTCATCTAAGATGATTTGTTGAATGCTATTCATTTTTAAGGTACCGCGATCCATATGATCAATCACACGGCCTGGTGTACCCACTACAATTTGAACGCCTTTTTGAAGGTCTTTAATTTGACGCTCCATCGATTCTCCACCATAAATAGTAGAGACAAATACGCCTTTTTTAAATTTTGCTAATTTTTTAAGTTCAACACTAACTTGTAAGGCTAATTCCCTAGTTGGGCATAAGATTAAGGTTTGTACACCTTTTTTATCCGGATTGATTTGTTCGATAGCCGGGATACCAAAAGCAGCCGTTTTACCTGTACCTGTTTGTGCTTGTCCGGTCACATCTGCGCCGGATAATATTACTGGAATGGCTTGTGCTTGAATAGGAGTAGCTTCGGTATAACCGGTTAATTCAATAGCCTGCATTAAAGCCTCTGAAAGGCCTAATTCTGAAAACAACATAATTTTAAATGGATTAATAGTACACGATTCGGGAGAAAAATACCTTTAGATATAACCGAATCAGTGATACATTAAAGCTACACAGAGCTTTGGACGAAGGTATTTTTCAGAGCATATCCAACAAAGATATACACCGAATTATACACAAATATACAAACATTCTATGAAAATACAAATTATGTAGGGGTAAAGAGAGTTTAAAAAAGCATAAAACGGTACATCTATTTGTACCGTTTTATGTTATGTAGAATAGGTTAAGTTGATTCTATGTAGTATAAAATCGCATAAGTAATTAGATCTAAGGTAAGTTAGAGAGATCTCCTTGTATGTACGTTTTCTCTTTATAATTGATGGCAACGAAATAAAATATAAAAGCGGTACCCAACATTAAGGCTGCATAAAAATAAAAGTACATACCAAATTTTAGTTTAGCAAAACTAACTTCTTTAACCTCAACCGTAGTATTCGGAGTAGTGATACTTTTTATAGGTTCATGATTATGGTTCATTAATTCTATTCTATGCTGTACGGTATCTACCTCTCGAACCAAAAAAGTACCATTCAACGGGAATGTATCCTTTTTATAGTCGATGAAGAAGACGTTTTTACTATGCTCAATAGAAATTTTTTCACCCCTCGTTCTACTTTTATTTTCTTGCATAACGATAAACGTTGAATTGCCGGTTTCAATAGATGTGACAACGGCACGTTCTGAATTATAGGCATTGACTCCGGTTACAATAAAATTCCCAATAGACACAGAAAACAAATAAATACTCATGATGGAGGATTTTAACTGGATGGGGGCTTGTGTATACGAGAATTCTAATGCAGTTACTGATATCAGAATTTCAGCAATAGTAATGACCACAAAAGCAGCAATTTGCCACCATACAGACATTACAATTCCTTTACTGATTTGATCCTCTGTATATGCAATCAAAACATAAGAAAGCGCTCCCAACACCATACCAATAATGATTTTCTTTAAAGGAGGTAAACCCATTTTTTTATCTAACCAGGGATAAACAATAAAGGTAAAGACCGGAATAAGGAACAAAATAAGAAATGGGTTAATTAACTGAATTTGATCCGGTAATATTTCAAATTGAATCCATCCTAAATGGATTACTTTATCCATTAAACCACTTTTAGCTTGAAAGATCCAAGTGGTAGAATTTTGATCGTACAATGCCCAAAAAACTGATAGAAAAAGATAAATAAACATCAATCTACCTATAGCGGAAAGACCTTCTTTACTGGTTAGCGTTTTTAAATAGTCTTTCCCAAAAGGAGGAATATGGATAAATGAATAACGTCCTAACCAAAATATTAATGTAGCGAATAACATTAAAGCACCAGGCACTCCAAACGCTACCGAAGGACCGTAAGCCCTCAAAAGTAAAGGAGTAGCCAATGAACTGATAAACGCACCAATATTGATTGCGATATAAAAGAAACCAAATACTTTATCTAATAAATGTTTATTGTTTGGCCCAAATTGATCCCCAACATGAGCGGATGCACAAGGTTTAATACCACCGGATCCTATAGCAATAAATGTTAAGCCCCACAATAAGCCGTTTTGTGTTTCTTGTAAGGCTAATATACCGTGACCAATACAGTAAACTACTGAAAGCGATAGAATCGTTTTATATTTTCCTAAAAAAACATCCGCTAACAAAGCTCCAAAAATCGGCATAAAATATACAGCGGAAAAAAAACTATGCCCCCAAAGTGTCGCTTCGTGTTCCGTCATACGAAGATAATCCACCATAAAAATGGTTAATATTGTTCGCATGCCATAATAACTAAAGCGCTCAGCAGCTTCGTTACCTATGATATAAGGTATGCCGGAAGGTAAGCGAGAATCTAAACTAGGAATTGTACGAATGGTAGCCATGCAATTATTGTTTTGCGTGTTCGTCGATCCAAGTATACAAAGAATCAACATCCGGCTTTTTAAACAATTCTGTCCCTGAGTTCATAGTGGCAGCAGTACCACAAGCTACCCCATACTTTAAAGACTGAAACAAGGACTTTCCTTGCGATAAACTCCAAGTAATACCTGCAACCATGGAATCTCCTGCACCTACTGTACTCTTTTTATTTACAGAAGGGGCTGGAACGTGGTAAACACCTTCTTTTGATGCCATAAAAGCTCCAAAAGCACCTAAAGACACAACCAATACTTCTACCTGTCCTTTTTCGATGATCGACATAGCCGCCTTTTCTTGTTGTGGAATTGTATTCAATTGTTCTCCTACAATTTCACTCAACTCGTTGATATTAGGTTTACACAAGTATACACCTGATTTGTTAAATGCTTCTTTTAAAGCAGTACCAGAGGTATCTAAAATAAGTTTAGCTTTCTTTTGTTTTACTATAGAAGATACCTGAGCATAAAAATCATCCGGTACTCCTTTAGGCGTACTTCCGCTAATTACTAAATAATCGAATTCATGTTCATTGGACGACAGAATATCTAATATTTGTTGACATTCATTCGGAAACAATTCAGGACCGGGCATACCAAAACGAAACTGACGATTAGTCGTTGTTTCGACCACTATAAAATTCTCTCTTACCCAATTTTGAGCCGGTATCGTTAATTGCTCTATTCCTTCTTTCGTTAGTAATTGTTTAAATAATTCTCCGGTATGACCACCATATGGGTATATAGCTACAGAAGAGCCTCCTAATTTATGAATCCCTCTGGAAACATTAATTCCGCCACCACCGGGTTCAAATTTTGGATTCTCACAACGTAATTTACTTTCCGGAATAACACGTTCAACTGCTGTACTCTTATCTAATGCAGGACTTAGAGTTAATGTAAAAATTTTGTTTTTCATATACTTATTCTTCAATAGCTTCTAAAATTATCATGATATCATCTAAATCTTGCCAACCCGGCCGTTCTTCTTGACCGGCATTTAAAGCAATCGCCTCTATACCATATATTTCAGTTAAAGACCGAGTAATATTGGTCTCATTAAAGGGAAGTTGCCATATTATTTTTGAATGTTGATGAACTGCTTTTATTCTATCCGGTTCATCTTCCCAATTCGATATCGACATGCCGTCGACAAGGATATAATCAATATAGGGTGAAGCAGAAAGTGCCTTTTCTACATCATCTAAACTATTAGCCGATAGTGATTGTATCCAAACCATACCATTCGGTTTGGAGAGGAGAGGAGCGACACTTTTAAATTGAATACAAGGCACTTGCCATACATTTTGTAATTCCAATAATTTTGTTTCATCTAAGTGCTCTACTTCAATTACGGGTTCAACACCGGATAACCAACCCATCATTCCTTGAAATTCACTGACATTTTGAGCTTTGGGTCCCTCAAAAGCAAACCCTAACCATTTTACCCCCATTCCGGCAGCATACCGAGCTTCTGATAAGGAAGACACTTGATTAATTTTAACGTCTAATTTTAAGCCCATCGTCCTTTGTATTGTATATATGGATGATTTCTATCAATAAAAGGACAATTTATTCATAAATTTGTGAAAACAAAGTATGCGGGTATTGAAATCTAAGGGTTACCCAATGCTTATAATTTGAATGTATTGTAAATGAGTACAAAAGGAAGAGTATTAGTAGCCATGAGTGGCGGTATTGATAGTTCAGTAGCTGCGGTTATGTTACATGAAGAAGGCTATGAAGTTATCGGTATGACCATGAAAACATGGGATTATGCTACAGCCGGTGGCAGTAAAAAAGAAACCGGATGTTGTAGTTTAGATTCTATAAACGATGCTCGAAATATAGCTGTACAACTGGGGTTTCCTCATTATATCGTTGATATAAGAGAAGAATTTGGGGATTATGTAATTGACCATTTCAATAAAGAGTATTTAGATGGGAGGACTCCTAATCCATGTGTATTATGTAACACACATATCAAATGGGATGCTTTATTACGAAGAGCGGATAAAATGGATTGCGATTTTATAGCAACCGGGCATTATGCTAATATTAGAAAAGAAAACGGTCGATATGTCATTTCTAAAGGAAAGGATGAAAACAAAGATCAATCGTATGCACTCTGGGGTATTTCTCAACAAAGTTTAAGTCGAACGATGTTTCCCTTAGGGCACTTAACTAAAGAATACATTCGATCATTAGCAACCCAAAAGGGATTTACAGACCTAGTCAAGAAGAGTGAATCCTATGAAATCTGTTTTGTACCGGATAACGATTATAGAGGTTTTTTAAAAAGACGAAATCCAACATTAGAAGATAGTGTTCGGGGAGGTGAATTTGTATTAGAAGATGGGACAGTAGTAGGTGAACACGAAGGCTATCCTTTCTATACAATTGGTCAACGAAAAGGGTTGGGTATCACACTTGGATATCCTGTTTTTGTATCTGAAATTCAAAAAGACACCAACCGTGTTGTATTAAGTAAAGAAGAAGGCTTGTTTAGAAATGGAATGTGGGTAGATCAATTGGTTATGGGCAAATATGCTTCCTTAAAAAATAACACCATCGAAACCATTACTAAAATTCGATACAATGATGATGGTAGTCCGGCGTTAATAGAACAAATAGGGGATGAAATGAGAGTCATATTTACTACACCGGTTAAAGCCATAGCTCCCGGACAAGCTGCTGTGTTTTATGAAGGTAATGACGTGGTAGCCGGTGGTTGGATAAAAAAATCATTTATACATGAAAATTAATATTACTATATTTTTATTAATACTAATCGTTTGTTCAATATCTTGTAAACAAGAAGAGGTTGAGCCAAATGGTGCGATCGTTGACTACAATTATTATCCATTAGACTCCGGTAGATATTGGATCTATCAAGTAGATAAAACGAATTATAATATTGTAACTACCGATACTACTTATTTCATTAAAGAGTTAGTCTTTGATACATACAACACGAGTCCAGGAGTAGAAACCAGTGAAATGTATCGATATTATAAATCCAATTGGAATGATCCATGGCCCCTACAACCGGATAGTGTTTGGTTGGTTAATAAAACAGCGCATTATTTATCCAGATTGGAAAACAATGCAGAGTATCTACGTTTAGTGTTCCCGGCCACCATCAATAGGAGCTGGGATGGAAATGCATTGAATGGTTCATCCGATGATACTTATCGTATTAAAAATAAAGGTATACCAAAGTCTGTTGGCCCGTTTAATTTTTCTGAAACATTACAAGTAGAAGAAGAATCTGAGGAAAGCTTAATTAATGCTGACCGTCGTTCGATTTATTATGCAAAAGATGTAGGCCCTGTTTCCATTTCATATGTAATTTTATCATATATACCACCTACTATTCCCAATGCTCCTCCGGTGATAGACCTAGGAGATAGCATCCTGTATACTATTTTAGATTATGGTAAACCATAAAAAAATATTTAGTATAGTTTTTCTTTTCCTTATCCTTCCCATTTTTTCTTATGGTCAATACGATACGGTTGTTGTTTTCTTTAAAGACAAACCCAATGCAACAACAGATATTTTATCCCCATTGCAATACTTATCTCAACATGCTATAGATCGTCGATACAATGGTTCTATAACAATTGATAGTAGTGATGTCCCTGTGAATATTGATTATATACAACAGCTAAAATCAACGGGCGCGGAAATACTATATACTTTAAAATGGTTCAATGCAGTCTTAATTCGCTGTCCTATTTCTACTATTCCAACACTAACACAATTTTCATTTGTTCGTTTTATCGACGACTGTACAAGTTATACAATAGGGGGTAGTTTAGAATATACTGCTTCCCAATCTTCTATGAGTTTCGGTAACAGTGCTGAAGTCTTTGGCCTGATGGGCATTCCGGAGATGCACCAAAACGGATTAAAAGGCAATCATGTTCGGGTGGGAGTTTTGGATTCGGGATTTAGTGGAGTAGACACCCTTAGCGTGTTTAATAAATTGTTCAAGAATAATCAAATCGTATATACCTATGATGTGGCGGACAATGAAATCAACGTATACAATGATCATAATCATGGTACATTAGTATTTTCAGTACTTGCAGCGGATAGTGTTGGTTTTTATATAGGAGGAATTCCTAAAGCAGACTTTGTACTTCTACGCACTGAAATAGCATCGACAGAACATCGTTTGGAGGAATACCATTGGGTGAAAGCATTAGAAATAGCCGATTCTTGTGGTGTGTCCATTGTAAATTCTTCATTGGGATATTATGCCTTTACGGATACTCGTCAAAATTATCCATGGACGGCATTGGATGGCGAAACGACTATTTGTGCGAATGGATCTAGGTATGCCTTTAACAAAGGGATTTTAATAATAAACAGTGCCGGAAACGAGGGGTCAAGTACTTGGAAAAAAATACTAACACCGGGTGATTCTCCGTATGTGTTGACAGTGGGAGCGGTAGATGCCCAAAATCAATTACTTAATTTTAGTTCTATAGGTCCCAACGCCAATGGTACTATAAAGCCAAACATTGTGGCAATTGGAAATAATTTTCCTTGTGTAGAATCGAATGGACAAATACGAGTTAGCGCCGGTACAAGCCTTTCCACGCCATTGATTACTTCCCTGGCGGTGGGTATGAAACAAGCTTTTCCTCAATTACAACCTTCTGAATTGATCACATTGTTTCATCAAGCGTCCGATCAATATGAACAACCGGATAATTTTAAAGGATATGGAATACCTTATTTTGAAGATTTATATGAAAGATATTCCATTCAATCGATAGCAGAGCTTGGCTATCTATATCCCAATCCTACGTGGGAGTCCTCTTCTTTATATTACTTTAGTGATGCCAGAGTACAATCAATGGAAGTTTATTCTTCTTTAGGTCAACAAATATTGACTACTACGATTCAATCCGATGAGGGATTAATTCTTCTCCCACCATCATTATCTTCCGGTAATCCCGGTATCTATCAGATAGTTTTCCACACCAATAAAGGTGTACGAACAGTTCGATGGATAAAGTATTAACATATTGTATATTTGTCTTATGAGTACCATTATAGCCCCAAGTATATTGTCCGCTAATTTCGGTCAATTAGAAAAAGATATTGAAATGATTAATCAAAGTGCAGCCGATTGGTTTCATGTTGATATCATGGACGGTGTTTTTGTTCCCAACATATCCTTTGGCTTTCCTATACTTTCTATTTTAAAGAAAAAAGCAACTAAACCGTTGGATGTTCATTTAATGATTGTCCAACCGGAAAAATATATTACATCATTTGCAGAACATGGAGCTTCCACCATTTCTGTTCATTATGAAGCTTGCACACATTTACACCGTACCATTCATCAAATAAAGGACTCCGGGTGCAAGGCAGGGGTAGCAATAAATCCTCATACATCTATTTCTTTATTAGAAGAATGTATTTCCGATATCGATATGATTTGCTTGATGTCCGTCAATCCGGGATTTGGTGGACAAAAATTTATTGAACACACGTATTCAAAAGTAGAACGTCTTAAAAATTTAATCCTCCAAAAAAGCGCACCTACCCTAATCGAAATTGATGGAGGTGTAAATGACGTTACCGGTCCAAGATTAGTTGCTTCAGGTGCGGACGTCTTAGTAGCCGGAAATTATGTATTTTCCTCCTCCGACCCAATAGCGACAATAGCCAATATGAAAAAATAAAATAATCCTTTTTGCGTTGGTATAGAACGTATGAAACATTTCCTTATTGTATTAAGTTTTTTATCGTTTCTACCATTATATAGCCAAACGAATACGGCCAAAGTTGAAGGTGTAGTATCCGATACAAGTGGATCGAGAATTCCTGGTGTATATATTTTTTTAAATGATAGTTTGTTCCTGACGACAACGGATTCTAATGGAAAATTTGTTCTAGTAGTACCGAAAGAAAATGCTACTTCTCTCACGTTTCGATTTACCGGTTATAAAAAAGTTCGAAAAGAAATCAACCTAACATCCAGTACCTATTTATTTATTGAGGTTTATTTAAATGTGTTGGAAGGGAGTAAAGTATACATTGAAAGTAGTCGATTGCTGGAAGTAGGTTTAAACGATACCGAACTGAATCCAATCATTCCTAAATACCTTCCCAGTGCATTTGGTGACTTTTCCAAAAGTATTGTGGGAATGGCACTTGGAGTAAGTTCTACGAATGAATTATCGAATCAATATTCCGTTCGTGGGGGTAATTTTGATGAAAACTTAATTTATGTTAATGATATAGAGGTCTATAGACCTCAACTGCTTCAAACAGGACAACAAGAAGGATTAAGTTTTGTCAATCCGGATTTAGTACAAAAAGCTACTTTTAATTCAGGGGGATGGGAAGCTAAATATGGAGATAAATTATCATCTGTTTTAGCAGTACAGTATAAAACGCCTCAACAATTCAAAGGTTCTTTAACAGCGGGTTTGTTGGGTGGAAGTATACATGTTGAAAGTAAACTACACCAACGTCTGTATTGGCTTTCAGGAGCTCGATTAAAAAGTAGTCGATATTTATTGAATACTTTAGATACAAAAGGGGAATATTTACCCTTATTTTGGGATTGGCAAAATATTTTCACCCTAGATCTTACATCTAAATATTCTATTAAAAACCATCCTTTGCGTTCTAATATTGAACTTTTTTCTGTTATTAATCAAAACCAATATTTAGTAATACCCTCTAATAGAAAAACCACATTTGGAACCTTAGATAATCCACTACAAATAGATATTGGATTTGATGGTAGAGAAGATATTCGACAACATATGATTCAACAATCTATTCGATGGAATAAGACCTGGAATAATCAAGTAACATCTTCGCTTTGGGGGAGTTATATTTACTCAGTAGAACGCGAGTTCTATGATGTGGAAGCAGGATATAGAATATCAGAGGTTGATCCAGACCCTTCTACCTCCGGATTTAATCAAAATTTAATTACAAAAGGTATTGGAAGTTACTTTGACCATGGAAGAAATAAAATGCTAGTTCATAATGTACAAATAGGGTCTAAAACGAGCTATACTTTATCTCCAAGACAGAAGGTGGAAGGAGGTCTAAAATATCATTATGAAAACATTCAGGATTTATTAGATGAATATAGTTTTACGGACTCTTCGCAATATGTTACATTAACAAAAAGTGTTTATAAAGAAAATGCATTGATTAATCAACGAATACAACCCTATGTTCAATATTCACAAGTTTTCGATTCAACTCATTTCATTACAATAGGAATTCGGGGACATTATTGGTCAACCTCCAATGAATTTTTAATATCTCCAAGAATTCAGTATAGATATCAGCCAAAAAACCATCCAAATGTAAGCTATACAATGGCAATGGGTGCATATCATCAACCGGGTTATTATAGAGAATTAAGAAAATTGGATGGGACATTAAATACAACATCCATTAAATCACAACGATCATGGCAGTGGGTAATGGGTATGAAGAATAAAATTTCGTGGTGGGATAGAACCTTTTATTTAACATCTGAAATATATTATAAGTATATGACGAATATTATTCCATACGATTTATACGATATACGAATCCGATATTATGGTGAAAATTTAGGAAATGCGTATGCCTATGGAGCAGACGTTAGATTAAATGGAGAATTTATTAAAGGTTTAGAGAGTTGGTTCAATCTGGGAATCTTAAGTACAAAAGAAGATGTAACGTTTGATACAAAAGGATATATTCGAAGACCGAGTGATCAAAGAGTTACTGCCAGTATCTTTTTTCAAGACCATATACCTAATAATCCTAGCTTACGTGTTTTTTTAAATTTAGTTTTTAGTTCAGGTTTACCCTTTGGGCCACCGAACGAACCGGATATGCGTTCGGTATTAAATGCCCCACCCTATAGAAGGGTGGATATTGGTTTTTCTAAATTGATTCAGTTTAATAATAAATCAATTGAAAAAAATAAAGCTTTTGAATCGATTTGGATAAGTGCTGAAATACTAAATTTATTAGGGACAAGTAATACTATTTCTTATTTATGGTTACCTGATTATTCCTCTAATTATTATGCTGTCCCCAACACCTTATCGCAACGTTTTCTAAATATTAAACTCCTTCTAAAATGGTAAATATGATAGAATGGATTAAAAAGTATAATACTATAAGTTTTTCTACAAAAATTGTTGTTGCTTTTATTAGTATTGGTTCTTTATGCTTAACCGGTATTTCTCTATTGATATACAAGGAAGCCAAACAATCTATGTTAGATAGAACAACCAATCAATTATTATCCGTAAATATTTTAAAAAAGAAAAATATTGAACATACAATAAAACGTATAGAATCTGCATTAATACAAAAAAATAAATTAGTTGTCTCTTCCATTGAAACAGGACAGTATATACCCATTGACACCACAAATTTTGGTGCAGCAATAGTACTGAAGGAGTTTGTATATCTTTCTACTATTGGTAATGAAAAAAAATATGATCAACCAACTCGAATTGCTTTAACCAATAAATCTTTACTTTACCAAATTAAATCTATTCCACTTGATCAATTACTATTACTAGACATCTCAGAAATATCCTTTTCTAATGAATTAAAACTTTTATTTGTATATACTTTTAAAAAAAACGAATCTACTTATACTGTACTTTATTTAATTCAACCAAGTATTTGGACGGATGTTGTTGAGGAAAGAAGTGGATTAGGTGAAACAGGAGAGAGTTATATTGTACGTAATAAAAAAATGAGAACACGGTCTCGATTTATTCAGAAAACGTCAGAACCTATAACTGTAGCTACTGAAGCAGTTCTTCACCAAGATTCCAGCCATCATTTCAAAGGAACCATCAAAGATTACAGAGGAGTAGATGTAATCAGTGTCAGCAATGTATTAATCCTTGGAAAGATGTCATTTAAAATAATTAGCGAGATTGATTGGAAGGAAGCAATGATTCCCATCCAAAGGCTAAAGAAAATTTTAATTTGTCTTACGATAGTATTCTCTATACTATTAGGTGGGCTTGCATTACTATTAACGAATCAAGTAACACAACCAGTTAAACTTGTAAATACGAAACTCATCCAAATTGCCGGAGGGTATCCTGCTGTGCCGATTCAGAACACAGCAAATAACAAAGAAGTAGGTGAATTATATGGTGCAATCAATCAATTAATCGATACAATAGATAATACTATTTTTTTAACAGAAAATATTGGTAAAGGAAACTATAGTGTTCCCTTACAACCTAAACATGCGTTTGACAAATTAGGAAATGCTTTATCCGTTATGAAAAATAATCTGATAGAAAGCAGAAAGAAAGAGATTCTATTGATGAGTCAAAATACCAAAGCATTAATAGAAGGGCAAGAGAAAGAACGTGAACGGATAGCGAGAGATCTTCATGATGGACTAGGTCAACTATTAACAGCTCTTCGATTACAATTAGGGGTTGAAAATAACATACCAGATACCAACAAAAAACAGCTAATGTTATTAATAGATGAATCGATACAAGAAGTCAGACGTATTTCTAGAGATGTTATGCCAACGGTATTAGTTGATTTTGGATTAGAAGCAGGATTAAGACACTTAATCGACACGATACAAAAATCAAGTCCTAAAACAACTGTAGAGTTATATTATATTAATGATGGATACAAATCTAAAACACCATATGAAATCCGTATTAATCTTTATAGAATAGCACAAGAAGCGTTAAATAATGCTTTAAAATATGCTAATGCCTCGACAATTGAAATTACTGTAGTACGGGACATCCATTCTATTCGAATGGATATTACAGATAATGGGAAGGGCTTCATAAAAGATTCAATACAGTCCGGTAAGGGACTTGTACATATTAAAGAGCGGACGCAAATGTTACAAGGAACGTGTTCGATAGAAACCGAACCGGGAAAAGGAACACATATTCAAATTGAAATTCCAATAGCATATGAATAAAGTTAGAATCGTAATAGCCGACGATCACATTTTACTGCGAGATGGTGTAAAAAATTTATTGCAGAAAGAGTGGGGAGCAGAAATCGTAGGGGAGGCAACAACAGGAGTTGAAGCTATTGATATAATACTTCAAGAGATACCGGATATTGCATTATTGGATTTGAACATGCCCATTAAAAATGGTATACAGGTAATACGAGAAGTTAGAGAAATTAACCCATCCATAAAATGTGTTATTTTATCTATGCATGAAGATCCGGAGTATATTTTAAAAAGTGTACAAGCCGGTGCCATGTCTTATTTACTTAAAAATGCCAATCATGAAGAAATTATATATGGTTTGAAACAAGTATATAATGGTCAGAAATATTTTAATTCAACCGTTTCTGAAATTCTAATACAAGGATTAAGCAATCAAAAAACATCCGATGTATCATTAGAAAATGTATTAACTCAAAGAGAAAAGGAAGTATTAAAAGAAGTGGCAGAAGGTTTAAGTACTAAAATGATAGCCGAGAAATTAATCATCAGTACACGGACGGTTGAAACACATCGGATTAACATCATGAAAAAATTAAAAGCGCAGAATACTGCAGAGTTAATTCGAATAGCTATGGAAAATAAACTAATATAATTTTTTTATTATACTATAAAATATTTAATTTTGTATTGTCTTTTGGTTTCCATTATTTCTGTAATGGAATTAAAAGGGAATCCGGTGTAAGTCCGGAACAGTTCCCGCTGCTGTAATCTCATAAAGCGTTTTATCTATTTCAGTCACTAAGTTTAGCTTGGGAAGACAGATAAAATGGAGAAAGTCAGAAGACCTGCCAATAGATACTATTCGAAGCTTTCGGTGAAAAGGCTAAGGGTAAGTCCTTAATACGATTTATCTTCCCTTAACATGTTTGGCTTTCGATGGAAACTTCCAATCGAATAAGCTATGAAAAACAGTTACGTTGGGATACGATATAGTTGGTTACTATTCCTTCTATTGGTAAGCTATATTTCCTATAGCCAATCCCGCACATTTGTTCAAACCATTGATACGGTAGTAGTTTGCGCTGACCGTACGACAACTCATGCTCTAGGTTCAAAACAGGTCGAACTAAGCAAAAGTCTTGCTATTTCTCCCTATTCAACTGAAACATTATCCTTATTATCCTCCATATATATAAAAAATTATGGGGGCAATTCCTTAAGCACTATTAGTTTTAGAGGAACAAGTCCAACTCAAACCAGAACGAGTATCAATGGAATGAATATAAATTCCGCTACTACCGGAATGATGGATTATTCACTTCTTCCTTCCTTTTTATTTTCATCTACATCACTACAATATGGTGCGCAAAGTGCCGTCATTGGAAGTGGAGCCATAGGAGGAGTCATTGATTGGAAATCTAGTATTGATACAGGAAAAAGTAAACAGTTGACAGTACAAACCTCAATAGGAAGTTTTCATTCCTATTCCGGATACCTTCTTTATCAAGGAAAGTTTAAACACCACCAATGGAAAATGCAACCCTATTTACTAAAATCTGCAAACGATTATTCCTATTGGACATCTTCACCAAATGGAAAAGAAAGACATACTATAACTAATGCTTCTTCTATTCAAACAGGTGTCTTTACTCAATATCAATTTTCCAAAAAAAATATTAACATACAGTGGTGGTCATGGTACCAATGGGCGAACAGAGGATTAATAAGCACTATTGAAGTACCCAATGACGGCCAACAAAAAGATCGTTGGTTGAAATCCGGATTTATCGTAAGTCAACTGTTAAAAAAAAGTAAGCAGTTGATTCGAATAGGAGTACAACGAGATAAAATGTGGTATAGCTCTGAGAAGAGTTCCCTTTATTCTGTTATTCAACCTACCCAATTATCCGTGGACTACGAATTTTATCATCAGATTTCTTCAAAAATGCAATGGACTACAGGCTTACAATACCTTGGACAATGGACTTCTACTGCTAATTATTCCCCTTCTAAAATATATTTACCTCGTTTAAGTTATTTTCTTTCCGGTCAATGGAAAATCACTTCATCTCTTAAAGTTCAAATCAGTTTAAGACAAGAATATCAAACAAGACTTTTACATCCTGTACCTTCAATAGGAGCTGAGTATCGATTCAAAAAATATTTTCTTGTCCGAACAAAATATTCCGGTGTATACCGACTTCCCACCTTAAATGATTTGTATTGGAATCCGGGTGGTAATAAGGACTTGAATCCGGAAAAAGGAGGGCAAACAGAAGTAGGAGTGGAATGGTCTAAATCCACTGCTTCTTGGATGGGGGCTTTGGATTGTAGTGCTTTCTATGGTAAAATAAATGATTGGATTCTCTGGCAACCCAATCTAGGGTATTGGAGTGCAGAAAACATTCGTAAAGTCGAAAATTCAGGAATTGAAGTATCCGGTAAACTATTTCATCCATTTTCTCCGCTCCATAAAATTGGTATTCAAGCAGAAATGGGCTACTATAAAACGATAACAATCACATCATCCGATAGCAATACAGCTGTAGAAGGGAAGCAACTGATATATATTCCTCCATACAAATTCTCTTGTAGCGGACTATATTCTTTTCAACGTTTTAGTTTAAGTATTCAATTACAGTGGAATTCTTGGCGCTTTACAACAAGTGACAATTCCACTTGGCTGGACGCCTTTACAATACTCAATGGGCAATTGAATTACGATATATTCTACAATTCCGTCCAGAGGGGACAAATCCAATTCATGATCCAAAATATTACCAATACCCATTACCAATTGATGGCAGGAAGACCCCTGCCATTACGAAACTATACTATACAATTAACCCTTCATTTCTAATGAAAAAACCATTCTTAATTCTATCCTTAATGTGTTTGAACAGTTTAATCAACTGGGCTCAAACATCCACCTTTGAAAGCTTACTATCGACTCCCAATACAAATTTTGAATCGTCGGTCTCTACATGGATAAATGATGGGCAAGCGGCTTTCCCCTATGTTATTACATCTTCTATTTATGGAGATTATTTTAGTAATGGATTCGTTCCATCCAATAGAACGGATACACAAACCGGAACATTTTTAAATGCTTATTCTGCTATTACTGGAAAAGGAGTAGGGAATAGCACTACCTATATGGTAGGGTATGATACTAGTACTATAATATTAACCGGTTCGGCGCGACATAAACAAGTAAGTGGTTTCTATATCACGAATACGACATATACGTATAAAGTAATAGAAAACGGAAATATGTTTTCTAAAGCATTTGGTGGTATCAGTGGAAATGACCCTGATTATTTCACGGTACATATTACCGGATTTAACAATAATCAACCTGCTCCGGATACGGTTGAATTTTATCTTGCAGACTTTAGATTTACTGATAACTCAAAAGACTACATCGTGGATCATTGGACTTGGGTGGATTTAAGACCTTTAGGTAATGTAGATAGTTTGAAAGTATTTTTCTCTTCTACTGATGTAGGTATGTTTGGTATCAATACTCCGGTATATTTTGCAATGGATCATTTCAATGAGCCCTTATACGATCCCAGTATGAGTAATGGTGGTGTATTAGGTATTAATAAAAATGCTTCTTCTATCCAACAATGGGCAAATCAAGTTACTCTAACCAGAGGATATAGAGACATCGCAACTCCTTCTTTAGGAAGCGTAACAGTGGGAGAAGAAACCAACGCTATGGGCAGTGCCGATGGAACCGTTGTTTCCTTAGGAGACAGTGGAGTAGCCGTCGTATCATTTGAAAGAGCAATCGTAAATGGACCTGGAGCTGACTTCGTAATTTTTGAAAATGGATTTACATTATCTCCAACTGAAGATTTTGTAGAATTGGCAGTAGTAGAAGTAAGTTCGGATGGAATCCATTATTTTAGGTTTCCTTGTATAAGCAAAACATCAACTTCTGTTCAAACAGGAACTTTTGGCACTACAGATGTTCAACTATTACATAATATTGCCGGAAAATATACAGGGAATTTTGGAACTCCTTTTAACCTAGATGATATACCTGATTATGCCTTACTAGATAAAAATAATATTACACATGTAAAAATAATCGATGTAGTAGGTTCTGTAGAACGCGGTGCTATAAAAGATAGTATAGGCAATACAATCAATGACCCGTATACTACTAATTTTACTAGTGGTGGATTTGATCTGGATGCAGTTGGAGTGATACATTCCGTATCACCAACTGCTATTACAAGTGTTAAAAATAGTTTATTCGAAATATATCCTAACCCATGTACAGATAAAATTCAGTTAAAACCAAAAACTACCGGATCATACTCTATAAAAATAACGAATGTAGTGGGTACTGTTATTGAAGAAAAAGTTCTTTCGGATATGACGACCCTATCTACTGAAAATTGGTTAAATGGTATTTACTTATTATACATCGAAAATGAAATGTATACTATCATTAAGCAGTAGTCTCCTACTTCTTTTACTCTTTAATGCATGTAATCCACCGGAATCGATAACCCCTTCGATTCCGGCGGGTATATCTAATGGTGTTTGGATAGTAAATGAAGGAAACTTCCAAAGTGCTAATAGTAGTATTTCCTATGTAGATGCTTCCACTTCTCTAATTAATAATTCAATTCTAACCACTTTGAATCCATCTTTTACCTTAGGGGATGTGGCACAGTCTATGTATTTTTATAGAGGATACTATTTTGTCGTTGTTAACAATTCAGGTAAAATTGAGGTTTTCGATGAAAAATTACATTGGATAAAAAGTATCCGTTCTTTAAATTCACCAAGGTATATGGTCTTTTCCGGTGATACATTTTTTGTTAGCAACTTATATAGTAATACCCTGGATGTAGGAAGTGTATCTGGTTTAAGTATGCTTTCATCCATTCCAACCCAAACATGGACAGAATCTATGGTTACGATAGGAGATTCTCTCTATATATCCTGTCCTAATAAAAACATTGTATTAGTTTTAAATAAAAAAACAGCCAACCGAATAGATAGTATTGAAATTGGAGGAGGTCCGTATTCACTAGTATCCATAGGCGATACAGCACTTTGTATTGCTTATTATGGAAATTCAACTTCAGATGGAGGAATCACTCTCTACTCCTTAAACAACAAACAAAAACGGAAGGTAACCACTTGGCCTACTAACCTATTAGTATCAAAATTAGGATACGACCCTAATACTCAAGATATATATTGGATCAACCAAGACGTATACCAATATAATCTAAAACATTCTAATGCACCTGTAAAAATTATAAACGGCCAACAGAAAAACTATTATGCCATCGGTATTAATCCAATGAGTTCTGAACACTATTTATGGTTAAGCGATGCGAAAGATTTTGTTCAAGCCTCCGATATTTTCATTTATGATAAAAATAATAATCCGGTAAATCAATTTACCGGAGGGATTATTAGCGGGTATTTTTTATTTCAACCTTAAATTAAAATTTAAAACCAAGGCGTAAACCACCTCTAGGAGCTACACCTGTATAATTTAAATTTTCTATAGTATCGAAAGAATAATTGTAATCATTATACCATACAGGTTGATCGGATTCAGAATATTTTAAACAACCACCAATAAAGGTATCCAAGATAAATAAGTCAGAAATGACCCATTGATAACCAAATAAAAATCCGGCTTCATAAGTAGTTAAGGTATAATTGACATTTTGATATACATATGTTGATGTAATATTACTGTAGGTATCGGTAAGTACGGTAAAATCTAAATTTTGGTAGCGCGCATATGGAGAAGCATAAATTCCGGACATGGCATACCGTTGTTGAATTAGATAGACCCGTAAAGCGCCTTCTAGATTAAAACCAAATACTTTATCTTTACTACCTACTAAATAAGATGGCATGCTAGGGGAATAGTAATACGGATCTTTTTCTCTTGCCGTTATTCCACCGGTAAATTGTAAGGATAAATTACTTTTAATATTTCTTTCATACGATAATACAAAAGAACTCGCGATAAATGCAGTGGCACTTACTTTAATAGCATTATCTTTTATCATTACTGTATTGTCTTGCGCTTTAGATTCAGTAAAAGCAAAAAGAACCGCTAGGGTATAAAAAAAGCACTTGTTAATCATATCAATTATTTTTTGTATGTTTAATACGTTTAAAATTATAGATTATTATGTTCCTAACCTATATCTGGATAGCCTTTTTTACCTTTTCCTTTATCATTGTTTTAATTAAAACTATTGTATATGGAAACCTAGACGCTTTTCCGGAGATTATAAAAGCCTTATTTGATATGTCCAAAGATGCTTTTGAATTGTCTTTGGGTTTAACCGGTATGTTAACATTATGGATGGGAATATTATTAATAGCCGAACGCAGTGGTATTATCGAAAAATTTTCAAAATTTATCAATCCTTTTTTTAAACATTTATTTCCCGATATCCCTTCCCAACATCCGGTAATGGGTAACATCATGATGAATTTTTCGGCCAATATGTTAGGGCTTGACAATGCCGCCACCCCATTAGGCTTAAAGGCAATGCAAGGTCTTCAAGAATTAAATCCAACAAAAGAAGTAGCCAGTAATGCTCAAATCATGTTTTTAGTATTAAATACCAGTGGTTTAACCATTATACCGGTTAATATTATGTTATTCCGTCATCAGTTAGGCGCAGTAGATCCCAGTGACGTTTTTTTACCGATTCTTCTTACAACTTTTTGTTCCACATTAGCCGGATTAATTGCCGTTTCCATTTATCAGCGTATCAATTTATTTCAACCCATAATCCTACTATCTTTAGTAAGTATAGTTATCTTTTTAACCGCATTGGTATGGGGATTATTAGTAGTATTCCCTCATACATTTGGTCAAGTATCTTCTGTAATCGGAAATTTCATCTTATTCAGCATCCTTCTACTTTTTATGTGGTATGGTTGGTACAAAAAATTAGTCGTCTTTGATGTTTTTATAGAAGGTGCTAAAGAAGGATTCTCGGTTGCCATTAAAATTATTCCGTATATGGTAGGCCTTCTATCCGCTATTGCTGTTTTTAAATCTAGTGGTGTTTTTGAATTTTTAATTGAACAAATAGAGTCCATGGGTGGAAGTGGATATTTCACGGATGTTATTAAAGCAATACCTACTGCATTCATGAAGCCGTTAAGTGGATCCGGAGCTCGGGCAATGATGTTAGAAACCATGCAACAGTATGGTGCCGATTCTATACCGGGGCGATTAGCTTGCGTTTTTCAAGGTTCTGTTGATACAACATTTTACATTGTTGCCGTTTATTTTGGATCAGTAGGTATCAAACAAACACGGTATGCCATTACCTGTGGATTGATAGCCGATGCAGCCAGTATTGTGGCTGCAATAACAATCGTCGCCTGGTGGAAATTCTAAAATGAGTTATGAAAAAAACAATTCTTATAATTAGTATTCTTTTAATACGATTTTGCGTTTGGGGTCAACAAGGTAATTCCTGTCCGGAAGATTTATTCCCATATTTCGATAAAGAGAAACGAACATGGGGCTTTGCTGATATAATGGGAATGCCGGTGATAGAACCCATCTTTACGAAGGTAAGTCCTTATAGTGCGAACAAGTCTATCGTACAAAAGGGGGACTTATGTGGCGTTATTGATTGTAAAGGAAATTTAATTGTTCCGGTCGTGTACCAAAAAATACAACCTTTCCGATACGATAAAGCATGGGTATTAAAAAATAACAAATGGGGGTTAATAGATGATAAAGGCAGGACAGCACTTGCTGCAGTATATGATGAAGTTCGCACGATAGATCACACAGAACTGACATGGTTAAAAAAGGACAACTTGTGGGGTTTATACGATGAAAGTAAATTAAAATGGATGTGTACCGCTCAATATACCACAGCGCAACCCATGTCCTCCACTTGTAGCCTAGTTGAAATCAATGGTAACTATACTGTATTAAATCATGTGGATTGTGGTCAGTTAATACAGGGTGAAATGACTCGTGTAAAACGGATTACATTAAAAACAGTCATTTTTGAACAAGAAGAAAAATGGGGGGCTTTTTCTATTGAAGGGAAATTAATCTTACAACCCTTGTACGATACCGTTTACATGGCCAAAGATGGTATATTGGCTGTAGCCAAAGGAGGCAAAATGGGGCTGATGCATACTAATGGCCAGCCACTCGCTCCATTAGAATATGATAGCATTTTCCCTTTTAGTAATCTTTTTTTTAAAGTAAAAAAAGATACAAAGTATGGGTATATGAATTCATTCGGAAAGGTTCAAATACCAATTCATTACACCTCTGCAAGCGACTTTAAACATTACATGGCTGTTGTTGAAAAAAACAATAAAAAGGTATTAATAAATTTTAAAGATTCTATTTTAAGTCAAACGGATGACTTATATATTCAGTTAATTCCGGATTATCCTATTGCTTTATGTAAAGGCAAACAAGGAGTACAAATTGTATCTTCAAAAGGTATAAATACGTTTGTTAAAAGTCCCTATTTTAAGTCGGTACAAATAGAAGGAGCAGGGGTTCCAATCCTTATATGTAAGAAAGAAGATGAAGGTATTTGTTTTTACAATACGCAAACCGGTAGGACATCATCGACCTTTGATGCGTTATATCCAGTGCGGAATAACCGGACTATATATAAAAAAAATGGATTGTATGGAGTTATCGAAATGACAGACCCTGCAACACTACAGTACACCACTATAATAGAGTCTATTTATGATTCAATTGTTCAGGATCAAATTGGACAACTCGATATTTTTAAAATAAAACAAAACCAATTTTGGAAAGTAGTAACACAAGATGGAAAAGAGTTAATCGCAACACCCTATAGTAATATAAGTGTATCCGGCATCTATTTTATCGCACAAAATTCAAGTGGCTGGTGGGTGTTAAAATACAGAGGACAAGCCCTCCATAACGAACCTTTAACAGTAATAGATACAACAGTAATTGGGCCCGATTGGATAGTTCAAAGAAGCAATTTGTGGTATATTATGAATGAGAAGGGGACTGTTTCGAAAGGAATAAAAGCACAGAAAATAAAGGTTTTAGATATTGATCGTTATGCCGCCCTTTATGGAAAAAAAACGACCATAGTAAACGAAGCGGGCATACCGTTGAAGGTAGTTGTTCTTAATGTCCGTCCCTATCAAGAAGGTTTAGCTGCCGTACAACAAAAAAAGGGATGGGGGTTCATAGATAAAAATGGAGTTGTGGTCATCCCATGTACTTATCTTTGGGTGAGTGATATTCAACACGGTATGGCTGTTGTACAACTGCCAAGTGGATATCAAATTATAAACAAAAAGGGGAACTTAGTGAATGATACGTTGTATGAATCCATGCAAATTATTGATAACAAGTTGTATGTCGTAAAAAATTCTATACAATACGAAATAGATTCTACCGGAATTAAACAAAAAAAATAACCGGTTTGTACAATATTTACTCATTATCTATATATTTGAAATATTAAACCTTTAAACTTTAACGATTATGAATTTTAGAAAATCTTTCACTATTGGGATGGCTGCTTTGTTGTTCGTTCCAACTTCTATTTTTGCTTCTGTAATGGAAGGTAATACCGCTCCTTCTGTAGAATCGTCAGAGGTAGAAGTAGCAACGGCTCCTGCAGCAGTTGAAAATAAAGTTACACTTTCTCCTTCTACTCCTGTGGCTACTGTTAAGGAAGTTGTAAAAACAATTAAAACAGTTAAGAAATCTAACGCTGTCGAAAAAACGGAAGGTTTACCAAGCGATAAAAACTTAAAGTTTGCAGTTCTGTTTGCAATTATTGGTTTAGCTTGTTTGATTCTAGCGGCATTAATTGATGGTAGTGGTGTTATCTGGACTATAGGTTCAATATTACTTTTAGTTGCCTTGATTTTCTTAATCCTTTGGGCTGTTAATCAGTAATTAATAATATTTTATACCAAAAAGCCTCGATAAGTCGAGGCTTTTTCATTTAAATTTAAGCAAAGATGTCTAAAGCAATATTTACAACAGAAAAAGGAATTTTAGTTGCAGAATTATACGATAAAGAAACACCTATCAATGCAGGTAACTTTAAAACCTTAGCTCAAAAAGGCTTTTATAATGGATTAACGTTTCATCGGGTTATTCCTAGATTTGTTGTTCAAGGTGGTTGTCCCAAAGGTACCGGTGCCGGTGGGCCGGGATATAGTATAAAATGCGAAACGAAGGCTGCAAATCAATTTCATGATAAAGGGGTTTTGTCTATGGCGCATAGAGGAAAAGATACCGGAGGTTCTCAGTTTTTTATTTGTTTATCCAGAGAACAAACAAAACATTTAGATGGCGTTCATACCTGTTTTGGTAAGATTATAGAGGGAATTGAACTTATAGATGATATCCGACAAGGAGATAAGATTATTAGTATAACTATTGAAGAATAAGTTAAAGCCCTTATCCTAAGGGCTTTTTTTTTGTGGATAAGTCAATCCCCGATACGTATTTTAATTTGGTAATTTTATACCATGGCACAACAAAAATCAACTCAATATACAGAAGATAGTATTCGCTCTTTAGATTGGAGAGAACACATACGATTACGACCGGGGATGTATATTGGGAAACTTGGAGATGGTTCGGCTCAAGACGATGGTATCTATGTATTGGTTAAAGAAATCATAGATAACTCGATTGATGAACATATGATGGGACATGGAAATAAAATTGAAGTAACCATAACCGAAAAAAAAGTTGAAGTTCGAGATTATGGTAGAGGAATCCCTTTAGGTAAAGTAATCGATTGTGTTTCAAAAATTAATACAGGTGGAAAATACGATAGCGGAGCTTTTCAGAAGTCGGTAGGATTAAATGGTGTAGGTACAAAAGCTGTTAATGCGTTATCTACTTATTTCAGGGTTCAATCCGTCCGAGACGGTAAAACAAAAATCGCAGAGTTTGAAAGAGGAGAATTAACTACCGACCACAAGGAATCAAGCACGAAAGAGGTAAACGGAACGAGCATACAGTTTATACCTGATAATACCATATTTAAAAATTACCATTTTATTCCGGAGTATTTAGAACAACAAATTTGGAATTATGCCTATTTGAATTCCGGTTTAACTATACATTATAATGGAAAGAAGTATTTTTCTGAACGGGGTTTATATGATTTATTGAGTCGTAAAACGGATGAAGAATCCATGCGATATCCCATTATTCACTTAAAAGGGACAGATATTGAAATTGCGTTAACCCATGGGAATCAGTATGGGGAAGAATATTATTCCTTTGTCAATGGTCAATATACGACACAAGGGGGGACTCATTTAGCGGCGTTTCGAGAAGCCTTAGTAAAAACGGTTCGAGAGTTTTATAAAAAAGACTTCGATGCTTCAGATGTTCGGGCGTCTGCTATTGCAGCCATTGCTATTCGTGTTCAAGAACCTGTTTTTGAATCACAAACTAAAACGAAATTAGGTTCACAAAATATGGCACCGGACGGACCTAGTCTTCGAAATTTCATAAACGACTTTGTTAAAAAAGAACTCGATAACTTTTTACATAAACATCCAAGTGTTGCGGATGCTCTATTGAAACGAATTTTACAATCCGAACGTGAACGCAAAGACATAGCAGGAATTAAAAAACTAGCGAATGAACGCGCCAAAAAAGCAAATCTTCATAATAAGAAGTTGAGGGATTGTAGGATTCACATGGAAGACGAAAAGAATGATAAACGCTATGAATCCATGTTGTTTATTACAGAGGGGGATTCTGCCAGTGGATCGATTACAAAATCAAGAAACGTAGAATTACAAGCTGTATTCAGTCTAAGAGGTAAGCCCTTAAATTGTTTTGGTCTTACCAAAAAAGTTGTATATGAAAATGAAGAATTCAATTTGTTACAACACGCACTGAACATTGAAGATGGCGTTGAAAATGTACGGTATAATAAGATCGTAATTGCTACGGATGCTGACGTGGACGGGATGCATATACGATTATTGTTAATGACCTTTTTCTTACAATTTTTTCCGGATTTAGTTCGAAATGGACATGTATATGTTTTGGAAACACCTTTATTTCGGGTTCGGAATAAAAAAGAAACCATCTACTGTTACAGCGAAGAAGAAAAACAAAAAGCCATACAAAAATTAAGTAACAAACCGGAAATTACTCGATTTAAAGGTTTAGGGGAAATCTCTCCGGATGAATTTGGTTTGTTCATTGGGGAAAATATAAAGTTAGAACCTATACTTTTAACTAAAGAAATAACAATACAGAAATTATTGACTTATTTTATGGGTAAAAACACTCCCGAGAGACAACAATTTATCATTGATAATCTACGAGTGGAAAAAGATGAGGCAATAGTGGCGGAAGACTCTACTATTTTATAATAGTCGACGATAGATAAGCTAATTGTACAAAACCTGTAGCATTAAATTCCAAAACAAGTGCTACAGGTTGATTTCCCGAACAAGCAGAATCTTGTTTAATAAAATAGGAAAATACTTTTTTACCTCTTTCACCAAAAGACACTCTGTTGGGCTTTCCTAACTGACGAAAAATATAAACATCGTCTTTACCTTGTAATTGGTTTTTATATTTATTTAAATCCACTTCCAAGCTACTTCTATATCCGGTGCACCCTTGAATATCTTTTTTCCAAGCAGTAGAATCTATAAACTGTAGCGACTCTGATGCACAAGCCATTAATAATAGAAAGGAAAGTATAAGTATACTTAATTGTCTAGTTTTCCACATAGATTACAATAGCGCTCTTTATTGATTATTTTTATTGTTCGAAAATACATTATTCCTGTTACAATGTCTAAACCTACGGATAATAATCCGACCCCTTCGGAAGAAAACCATAATCATGACATCATGACCATAAATGGTCTTTATGAAAATTGGTTTTTAGATTATGCTTCGTATGTGATTTTAGAACGTGCTGTTCCACATATCAACGATGGATTAAAACCGGTTCAACGTCGTATTCTTCATTCGATGAAAGAAATGGACGACGGGCGTTTTAATAAAGTAGCGAATGTAATTGGAGCAACCATGCAATACCACCCACATGGTGATGCTTCTATTGGAGAAGCCATTGTATCTTTAGGTCAAAAGGATTTATTAATCGATACCCAAGGAAACTGGGGGGATGTTCGAACCGGTGACGGAGCAGCAGCTCCCAGATATATTGAGGCACGATTATCTAAATTCGGTCTAGATGTCGTTTTTAACCCGGATACAACAGAGTGGCAAGCCTCTTATGATGGTAGGAAAAAAGAACCGGTTACACTACCGGTTAAGTTTCCGTTATTACTCGCTCAAGGAGTAGAAGGTATAGCTGTTGGTCTTTCTACTAAAATATTACCTCATAATTTCATTGAGTTAATTGAAGCCTCCATTGCCATTTTAAAAAATAAAAAATTTGAATTATATCCCGATTTTTTAACCGGTGGATTTATAGATGTCAGCCATTACAACGAAGGACTTAGAGGAGGAAAAATTAGATGTAGGGCAAAAATAGTGGAAGATGATAAGAAAACACTATTGATAAAAGAAATTCCGTTTGGAACGACTACTACCTCTGTTATTGATTCCATTATAAAAGCCAGTGATAATGGTAAAATAAAAATTAAAAAAATTGTCGATAATACTGCAAAAGATATCGAAATACAAATACAATTGGTACCGGGTACAGATACGAATGTAACCATAGATGCCTTATATGCTTTTACAGAATGTGAAGTATCTATTTCACCTAATGCTTGTGTTATTGTAGACGATAAACCTCGATTTTTAAGTGTTCATGAAATACTCCGAACAAATACACATCAAACGGTTGATTTACTTCGTCAAGAACTCGAAATACGCAAACATGAGTTGCTGGAGAAATTATTGTTTTCATCTTTAGAAAAAATATTCATAGAAAATAGAATATATAGGAAAATTGAAGAATGTGAGACGTGGGAAGATGTTTTATTAACTATTGACAAAGGTTTAACACCTTTTAAAAAACAATTTTATCGAACCATTACCCAAGACGATATCGTTCGACTTACCGAAATTAAAATTAAACGTATTTCTAAGTTTGACTCTTTTAAAGCGGATGAACTCATGCGCAACTTAGAGTCCGAATTAAAGGAAGTAGAGCACAACTTAGCACACCTTACGGATTTTGCCATAAAGTATTATCAAGATATTTTAAAAAAATATGGTAAAGGAAAAGAACGCAAAACAGAGATTAAAACCTTTGATGTAATTAATACTACTTTAGTCGCCGCCAACAACCAAAAACTTTATGTTAATCGAGTGGAAGGTTTTATGGGCTATGGTTTAAAGAAAGACGAATACGTGTGCGACTGTTCTGATATAGATGATATCATTGTGTTTCGTAAAGATGGGAAGTTCGTCGTTAAGAAAATAGGGGATAAAGTATTTGTAGGTAAAGATATACAACACATTGCTGTCTTTAGAAAAGGGGATGAGCGAATGGTATATAACACCATTTATTTGGACGGTAAAACAGGAAACGCCATGGTTAAGCGTTTTTCTGTATTAGGTGTCACTCGAGAAAAAGAATACGATGTCAGTAAAGGTGCTAAAGGATCTAAAATTTTATATTTTTCCGCCAATCCAAATGGAGAGGCTGAAGTAGTGAGTATCACCTTAACACCAAGTTCGGCCGCAAAAATCAAAGTATTTGATTATGATTTCAAAGATATCGAGATTAAAGGACGGGATGTACAAGGAAATATTGTTACTAAATATGCTATTAAAAAAATTGCTTTAAAATCAGCCGGTGTATCCACTCTTGCAGGTACAGAGATATGGTTAGATAAGAGTGTAGGTCGATTGAATACCGATGCCAAAGGAGAGTATCTGGGTAGTTTTGATGCAGAAGATAAGTTATTCGCTATTTATTCCGATGGTACTTATGAAATAACCGGTTTTGAATTAACGAATCGATATGATACAGATAAACTTATTCTGTTAGAAAAATGGAATCCCAATGCCATTGTTACCGCTTTATATCTAGACACAGCCAGTAAAACGTACTATATAAAACGTTTTCTAATCGAAACCACAACGGTGGGTAAAAAATTTCAATTTATTTCTGAGGAAGGCTCTGTTTTGTATGCCACCACATTGCAGAAACAAAAGTTAAAAATAGATTTTGCAAAAGGGAAGTACGTTACTAATCCTACAATTGAAATAAGCTTAGATGCCTTCGTCGAAGTTAAAGGATGGAAGTCGGTTGGAAATAAATTAGGCAATAATAAAATTACAGGGATAGAACCTATTACCAAATCAAGCACAAGTCCTTCTAAATCAAAAACTAACGATGAAAAAGGGAAGGGATTTAGTCCGGGTACCACTATAGAATTAAATTTTAATTAAACCCAACCAAACGATACTGTTTACGTATAAATCATTAGAAGTAATTTGTTTTGGTTGTTATGCGTGTAGATGAAAAAATTTCAGAACGGTTATCCCAACTAGGTTATGTACCACAAACGGCTGCTATAGCCTATGATACCTTTTTAAAAAGTTTAAAGCCGGAAGAAAATATATTGTATCTGATGGAAGGTTCTATCAAAAACACCATTGGATTTATCGTTGCAACGGATTTAAGGTTGTATTATGTTGGCATAGGAAGGCATGCACAACCCTTCTTAGAACTTTTAGATTATAATGACATTGCGTCTATTGTATTTCAAGACTCACATCCACCTTCACCCGCTACAAAAGTACAGGTAACCACAAAATCAAAACACGAAGGTTTTTTAATTAAAGGTTGTGATCGAACGCAGTCTGCTGAATTTGTAGAACTCATTAAATTGTTAACTCAAAAACCATAATACCATCAAATTATACTAAATTGAGTATTCTTCTCGTTATTAGATTTGAATAAATAAATGAAGAGTACTCGAGTGCGTTATTTAACCTTTCTTTTATTTTTTTTTAGCACACAGGGATTATTTGCTCAATTCATCACCCTATCAGGGGTTTTGTTAGATGAGTCTACAAAAGATACTTTATACTTTTCTAATGTATATATAAAAGGGACGCCTTATGGTTGTTCCACCGGAAGCACAGGTAAATTCCTGTTAAAATTTCCTAAAACTCTAGATACCATTACGTGTCAAAGCATGGGCTATACCACGGTGCATATACTTGTGGATACTCTTACCGTATTTCAAAACGTAAGCATAAAAATGGAATTGGATACCCAAGTTCCTTTCGTTATCATTACATATAGAGAAAATCCGGCATATCGAATAATCCGAAATTGTAATGACCGTAAAGCCCAATATAATAAAGAAAATATTCCTCAATATAAGTACAGAAGTTACAACCAAACCGGTATTTACATAACCGATATTGCGGATAGTATTCGGGATACAAAGTTATGGAAAGAAATAGGTAGTGTATTGGACAGTGTTAACCTACAACACCCGTTCACCGGTCAACCGATGTTGCCGGTATTGTATTCCGAAACGGTATCTCAAGTTTTATCCAGAAGCCATCCTTCTTCCAAAAAAGAAATAATAGAGGGCGTAAAAGTTAGAGGTGTAGGAATGGAGGATGGCAGTTTACTGTCTCAAGTTCTAGGTAATACGTTTCAAGATTATAATTTTTATTCTAATTATGTAACCGTATTGAATAAAGACTTTGCATCTCCCATTGGGGATGCTTGGCGGTTACAATATAACTATACCTTAGTAGATAGTGGATTTTATAATGGAAGGTATGGCTATAAAATCCTATATGAACCCAAGCGCAAACAAGATTTATGTTTTACCGGAGAACTCTATATCGAAGATTCTACATTCGCTTTGTATTACATCACAGCATCTATATCTAGAACGGCCAATTTAAACTACGTAGACAGTTTGTATTTTATACAAATTATGCAAAACTATACCGGATTAGGTTGGTTGCCCTATCGAACATCGATTGAAGTAGATTTACAAAACCTAACCAAACGAACACCATCTATTGCTGCCACGTATTCTTGTACCCTTCTGGAAGCGGAAATAGATTCGGTACAAGCAGATCGATACTATCAACCGGCAATTGAAGTTTTAGAAGATGCGTCCTCTAGAGATGCCGTCTATTGGTCATCCGTAGTTCCTATGAATTACGATACGAGCAAGCAAAATGCCTATCAATGGATAGATACCTTACGAGATTTACCTACAGTTAAAACCTATATCGAGCTGGTTGATATTGCCGTTACAGGATATAAAACGATAGGAAAAATAGAATTAGGGCCTTACTTATTTGCTTATTCCTACAACTTTACTGAACGACATCGATTTCAAATTGGTTGTAAAACAAACGATCACTTCTCTAAGCACTGGGAGTTGAAAGGTTATCTAGCTTACGGCACAGGTGACAATCGTATTAAGTATAAAGTAGGAGTGAGGTACATCTTTCAACGAAAACGATGGTCAGAAGCGGAGTTGTTTTATTGGAATGACATCGATCAAGTTTCTGCTCCGGCAAGTGAATTATCAGAAAACTTTATATTCTTAGCTGCTACTCGATGGCTTACCTTAAGAGGTCCCTATTATAAATCACAATGGAATGTACAATGGTATAAACATTGGCATCCTCTGGCACAAATAACGATAGGACTTCGAACGATTGACTTTAATCCTATTTATCCTATGGGATATGTGGCATCCAATGGGAGCATCCAAGACTTTTATTCTACAACAGAAACCTATGTTCAATGGAGGATTAGTTTTGATGAAAAAGTACTGATAAACGGCAATAATCGAATCAGTCTGGGAGATAAACGCTATCCGATTATAGCCCTTAATTATACTTACGGAAATCAATGGTTGAAAGGATATTTTGAATACCATAAAGCATCCTTACGTATTGACCATACCTTTAAAGTCGGTATTTTAGGACGTACGACGTATCGATATGAAATAGGTAAAATTTTTCAACCTTTACCTTATCCATTGTTAGAAGTACACATTGGAAATGAAACGCCTTTTTACACAACTGCAGCCTTCAACTTAATGAACTTCTTTGAATTTGTAAGTGATCAGTATACATCCATTCGTTTTCAACATGATTTTGAAGGATTATTGTTCAATCGAATGCCAATCGTTCGTCGTTTTAAATGGCGATTTTTTGTCACCTCCAATGTCCTTTGGGGAAGTTTAAGTACGGCCAATCGACAAGGAATTGCCCCTCTTACACCTACCGGAGAGCCGGCTTATGCTATAGCTGCACTTGATTCCGGACTGCCCTATGCCGAAGTGGGATATGGAATAGATAATATTTTTAAATTGCTTCGTGTGGATTTTGTTCATAGATTGACCTATAGAAATCAACCGGATATTAGTACTTTTGGAGTAAAAGTATCGCTACATCTTACGTTATAAAAATGAACGCAACGTTATTTTATCTTTTCCTTCTCATTGGATTATATAGTTGTTCGACCTCTACTCAAAATGAGGAATACCATTTATCTGAACTACAATATGCATCCGATGTACACCTTAATGTATTAAATGAAGCCATTGAATCCGATCCGGAGAATGATATTTTGTTTTTTAAACGAGCACAGTATTTTTTTGATCAACATGCTTTTAAAAACGCATTAAATGATATACAAAAAGCACTACGGATAGAAAATGATAAACATACCTATTGGCTGCTAAGTGCAAAAGTATATTTAGAATTAGCCGATGTAGACAAAGCGATGAATGATGGCTTAAAAGCAGAACAATTAGGTTCAACCGATCCAACCTTATATATCGTTTTAGCAACTGCATTCATTGAGAAAAAGGATATGATTAGTGCTGAAACGTATTTAAATAAAGTAAAATCCATAGCACCACATTTAAGTGATATTCCGTACTTAGAGGGATTAAAAGCGCTACAACAAGGAGATACCGTTACAGCAAAACAACTCATCAATAAAAGCATACAATTAAATAAAGAGTATATTGACCCGTATATAGTCTTAATGAAATTGTATTATCAATCACGAAACTACGATTCCATCATGCCGTTGCTAATTAAAGCGAAAAGAGTACGTCCACATGAAGCGGAATTATTTTTATATGAAGGTAAATTTTATGAATCCTTACAACGCTTTGGGTTAGCAAAAATCGCGTATCAAGAAGGGCTCATTTGTAATCCCGCACAAGCGTCTATATTTCTTCCCTTAAGTGAATTGTACATTCGAGAATCGAACTACACCGAAGCCATGCGATATTTAAATTTATGGCTGGAGTCACATCCGGAAGATAAAGCTACTTTACAAAAGTTGGGACAGTACTCGAGTCGTAATCAGGATATATCCGGTGCTATTACCTATTACAAAACTCTTTATCAATTAGATACCACACAATTGGGTATTAAAAAAGAAATTGAAAAATTACAAAAAGAACTCGAGCTTGCGCGCGATACAACTCGTAAATAAGATTTACTTTTTACCCTTAAAGTAAGTAAATTAGCATCCATTTTATTATCTATTATGATCAACATTACACTACCTGATGGTTCCAAAAGAGAATACGAATCAGGTATCACCGGTTTAGGTATCGCTTTATCTATAAGCGAAGGTTTAGCACGCAATGTATTAGCAGCACAAGTGAACGGAGAAACGTGGGATGCTACACGACCTATACGAACGGATGCAAGTGTAAAACTTTTAACTTGGAATGATACGACCGGAAAGGAAACCTTCTGGCATTCATCTGCACATTTAATGGCTGAAGCATTAGAAGCATTGTACCCCGGAATTAAACTAGCGATAGGTCCTCCTATTGAAAATGGTTTTTATTATGATGTAGATTTTGGAGACGCCGTTTTTTCTCAAGATCATTTTGAAGCTGTAGAAGCAAAGATGATTGAACTGGCCAAACAAAAAAATGTATATGAAAGGTCAGAGGTGTCTAAAACAGATGCCGTAACGTATTTTACCTCTAAGGGAGACCCTTATAAACTCGAATTAATTGAAGGGCTTGAAGACGGAAAAATAACTTTCTATAAGCAAGGAAATTTTACGGATTTATGTCGTGGGCCACATATTCCGGATACCGGATTCATCAAAGCCGCAAAGCTTTTGAGTGTAGCCGGCGCTTATTGGAGAGGGGATGAAAAAAATAAGCAATTAACGCGTATATACGCCATCACATTTCCTAAACAGCAAGAATTAAAAGACTATTTACACTTATTAGAGGAAGCAAAAAAACGAGATCATCGAAAAATAGGGAAAGAAATGGAGCTGTTTGCCTTCTCGGAGAAGGTAGGAATGGGGTTACCTTTATGGTTACCTAAAGGCGCAACGCTTCGAGATCGATTAGAGAGTTTTTTGAAGAAAGTACAGCTCCGTTCCGGTTATTCCCCAGTAGTAACGCCACATATTGGGAATAAACAACTCTACATTACGTCCGGACATTATGAAAAATATGGGAAAGATGCCTTCCAACCTATACATACACCGAACGAAGGAGAGGAGTTCTTTTTGAAACCAATGAATTGTCCGCATCATTGTGAAATTTATAAAAGTAAACCCCGATCCTATAAAGATTTACCGGTTCGTTTAGCGGAATTTGGAACAGTATACCGATACGAACAAAGTGGGGAATTGCATGGATTAACTCGTGTGCGCGGCTTTACACAAGATGATGCACATATTTTTTGTAGACCGGATCAAGTAAAAGAAGAATTTATCAAAGTGATTGATTTGGTTCTGTATGTATTCAAAGTATTAGGATTTCAAGATTTCACAGCACAAATATCGTTGCGCGACCGAGAGAATACAGCAAAATATATAGGTAGCGACGAATTATGGGAGCGAGCAGAATCGGCCATTATAGAATCTGCAACCGAAAAAGGCTTGAATACAGTAACGGAGTATGGAGAGGCTGCATTTTATGGACCTAAGTTAGACTTTATGGTAAAAGATGCCTTAGGTAGAAAATGGCAATTAGGCACCATACAAGTAGATTATAACCTTCCGGAACGTTTTCAATTAGAATATATAGGTTCTGATAATCAAAAACATCGACCGGTGATGTTACACCGTGCACCTTTTGGTTCATTAGAACGTTTTGTCGCTGTTCTCATTGAACATTGTGCGGGGAACTTTCCGTTGTGGTTGGCTCCGGAACAAATTGCTATTCTACCCATTGCGGATAAGTTTAACGATTACGCCCAAGAAGTTAGCAACGTACTGATAAACAAAGATATAAAAGGTTTTGTAGATACCCGAGATGAAAAAATAGGTAAGAAAATTCGGGATGCGGAGGTAAAGAAAATACCGTTTATGCTGATTGTTGGAGAAAAAGAGGCCGCCGAAGGAAAAGTAGCGGTACGTAAACATGGGGAAGGGGATCAAGGAAGTATCTTATTGGAGGAGTTTATTCAACAATTTGAAACCATTATAGCCACCCATTTTAATGTCTAAAGATAAAATTTTGAAGGGTTATTTTATTTATACACAAAAAAATACGATATTCGCAACTCGTTAATTTACAAGGAGGATAAAACGCAAGAATGGCGCAAATGAAACCGGGCGGATTTAACCGTCCATTTAGAGGTCCACAAAAAAAAGAAGATGAACATAAAATCAACGAGTTCATCCGTGCTCCCAAAGTACGTGTGGTTGGTGAAAACATAGAGCCGAACGTGTACACATTACGTGAAGCGTTACAATTAGCTCAAGAATTAAATCTGGATTTAGTAGAGATTTCGCCGAATGCAGATCCTCCGGTATGTAAGATTACCGATTATTCCAAGTTCAAATACGAACAAAAGAAAAAACAAAAAGAATTAAAAGCGAAGCAACATAAAGTTGTCGTTAAAGAAATTCGTTTTGGCCCTAATACGGATGACCATGATTTTGATTTCAAATTAAAACATGCTCAAGAATTCTTAAAAGAAGGACATAAAGTGAAAGCATATGTACATTTTGTGGGTAGAACCATTGTGTACAAGGAAAGAGGAGAGATGCTGTTATTGCGTTTCGCTACCGGGCTGGAAGAATTAGCAAAAGTAGAAGAAATGCCAAAGTTGGAAGGTAAGCGTATGTTCTTGATGCTGACGCCTAAAAACTCATCCAAAAAGTAAATTCTAATATAACCATAAAAATCGTTCACAATGCCTAAAGTAAAAACGAAATCAGGAGCGAAGAAAAGGTTTAAACTTACCGGGACCGGTAAAATCAAAAGAAAGTGTGCTTACCATAGCCACATTTTGACTAAAAAGTCCATCAAACGTAAGCGTAACCTTGCTCAGCCTTCCCTGGTAAGCAAAGCCGATGAGGCTAACGTTAGAGCAATGTTACAAATCTAATTTGTACTTGCCGGTTTAATGTTCCACCCGGTCATTGGTTACATTAAAAGTGTACCAACAAGTTACCACCAATGCACCAAAAAACAGTATTAAAGTATGCCTAGATCAGTACCATCCGTAGCTTCACGCGAAAGAAGAAGAAAAGTGTTGAAGCAAGCCAAAGGTTACTTTGGTAGAAGAAAGAATGTATGGACCGTTGCAAAAAATGCAGTTGATAAAGCTAAAGTTTATCAATACATCGGTCGTAAACAACGTAAGAGACATTTCCGCGCTTTGTGGATTACTCGTATAAATGCAGCCGCTCGTGCTTATGGATTTTCGTATTCAGCATTTATGGGAGCTTTAGACAAAGCGAATGTTCAATTGAACAGAAAAGTCCTTGCTGACTTAGCTCTTAATGATCCTACTGCTTTTAAAGCTGTGGTAGATCAAATCAAAAAATAATTTATTTATTATTAGAATTTAGCAAGAGAGTCTCGCCTTCAACGGTGAGACTTTTTTGTTTTATGTCTCTAAACCATACAAAATAAAAAAAGCTTCTGATAATCTCAGAAGCTTTTTGAGTAGCGAAGACGGGAGTTGAACCCGTGACCTCAGGGTTATGAATCCTGCGCTCTAACCATCTGAGCTACCTCGCCATTAATTTGGGAGGACAAAAATAAACATATATTCGATAGTTACCAATATTGAAGTAAAAAAATTGGAGCGGACCGTACGACTTTAACTTAAGAAAAAGAATATCATAAAGATAGAAATCCAAAGTACATCCATAAAATGCCAATACAGTACCAACAATTCCCATTTAAGTTGTGTAAACGGATTTCGCCCCCAAACTAATTCTTGAACACTGTCTTTCATTGCTTTTTTAACTTCTTTCCACATCCAACAGGTATAGACAAAACCGGCAATGACATGAAGCCAATGCAAAACGGTAATACAATACATCAAAACTCCGGTAGATTGGATAGGGGAAGAAGTAGACTCCAATATCCATTCATACCAACCAATCCATTGTATAATGGAAAACGCTACTTGTAAAACAATCAACAATCGAACCCGTGCTATTAAGAGGTCGTAGCGTTCTTGTTTGAATAAGGGAACCAACTGTACCAAATAAAAAGACTGAACCGTAAGTATCACAGTGCTCAAACCGAACGATTTTGGGAGTATAAAAAATGGATTTTGGCTATCCCATCTACTATATAATATAACTAATAGTGTAGTAAATACAATACAGATACCTATAAGTGCTAAGACCATTAACAATTTGTAATGGTGCATTTTTTCGGCTCGATTCAATAAGGAAGAGGTAGAACTCATGTACTTTATCATAACAAATAAAGCCAAGACTTGGTTTATAACTTATAAGATAAATCGCAAGGATTAGGTACAGTATTTATTCCTTTACAGAAACGACATACACTACAATTTTGTACCTTATAAAACAATTTTTCAATTTATTAGTTACTGATTATATGGGAGCATTATTAGAGCTGACCTCTAAAGGTATTTATTGTCCGCCGGCTGATCTCTACCTAGACCCTTGGCGTCCGGTAGAACGAGCAGTCATTACGCATGCTCACAGCGATCATGCCCGCTGGGGAATGAAACAATATATAGCCACTCCGATAACAGTCGATTTAATGCATAAGCGTTTAGGAAAAAACATACAAACGCAACGTATTTCCTATAAAGAAACTTTTTTTCATAATGGCGTTCAGTTTAGTTTACATCCGGCGGGACATGTACCGGGTTCTGCTCAAATCAGAGTGGAATACAAAGGAGAAGTTTGGGTCTTTACAGGCGATTTTAAAATAGAGCCAGATGCAGTTAGTGACCCATTTGAATCTGTACCTTGTCACAGTATGATAACCGAATGTACTTTTGGTTTACCTATCTATAGATGGCCAAAATCAAGTACCATATTGCATTCCATTGCCCAATGGCACGAACAGAATAAAGCACAAAACCTAACAACAGTGCTGGTAGGATATTCTTTGGGTAAAGCACAGCGGCTCCTGGCGGGTTTGTCTGCATTGGGTATTCCCCTTCGAGTACACTCTACTATAGCAGATTTAAACGAATCGATTCCAACTTTACGACCTTATACATCCTTTATTCGAGAATGGACAAAAGATACGCCTAACGAAGTTTTTAAGAACGACATTTTAATTGTACCTCCGGCAGCGGCGGATAGAACCACATTAGAAAAGCGTTTAGGGCCGGTGAAAATAGGGTACTGTTCCGGATGGATGCAACTTAGAGGCTATAAAAATAGAACGACGAACATCGATAAAGGATTTGTATTATCTGACCATGCCGATTGGAATGGATTATTACAAGCAATTAAACAGAGTGGTGCTCAAAACATCTATACTACTCATGGCTATAGTTCTACCTTTGCTCAATGGTTATCTGAAAATGGTTGGAAGGCTCAACCTTTACAAACGGAATTTATATCGGCAGAAACAGATGTGATGGTAGACGAATGAAAACACTGGTTCATTTATTACAAACACTTGAAGAAACGTCGGCAACCCATCAAAAAAAAGAAGCCATCGTCCTCTATCTATCATCCGTTAATGAAATCGAACGGCTGCATACCATTGCTTTATTTTGTCAACGAACCCCCAAACGACCGGTTAAAATAGCATTGTTTAAACAATGGATAGCTGAATACCTCGCGTTGCCTCTTTGGCTAATAGAAGAGTGCCATCATACCGTTGGGGATTTATCTGAAACGATTAGTTTATTAGTTTCTTCAGAAACAACTGAAATAACAACATCTTTACCGGACATCCTGCAACACTTATATGAATTACCCGGTAAACCGCTAGAAGAAATTAAATCAACTATAATCTATTATTGGACGCATTTAGATTCATACAGTTGTTTTGTATTTAATAAATTATTGTCAGGGAATTTTCGAGTAGGAGTTTCTCAAAATTTGATTGCACAAGCTATAGCTGTCTACACCCAACAAGATGTAGGAAAAATACACAGCGCACTGATGGGTAATTGGTCACCCATAACCCATACATGGTCTGAGTTATTTCACTTTACGGATCATAAAGTTGGGTCGCAACCCTATCCCTTTTATTTAGCTTATCCTTTAGAAGATACCACTCTGGTTACTAACAATACAGACGATTGGTCAGCTGAATATAAATGGGATGGAATACGATTACAAATGGTACATCGTGGCCAACAAACGTATTTGTGGAGTAGAGGGGAAGAGCTCATCACAGACCGATTTCCAGAAATCGTAGCAGCATTTCAAGCTCTACCGGATGGTATTGTATTAGATGGTGAGTTAGTCGTATGGGATGAACAACGTACCTGTTCTTTTCCTTATTTACAAAAACGCATACAACGGAAAAATGTAACGGAAAAAATCCTCACTTCTTATCCGGCTTATGTGATGGTATATGATATCTTGGAATATCAAACTAAGGATTGCAGGTCTTTACCTTATGTCGAGCGGAGAGCCATTCTTAATACGCTTTTATCGTCTTACCCGCAGGAAAGAATATTACTCTCTAAGGCTTATTCTTTTTCCAACATGGAAAGCCTAAACCAACTTCAACTCGATGCAGTTCAAGCAGGAGCAGAGGGCTTAATGATTAAACGCAACCAATCGGAATATCAATATGGTCGTAAACGAGGTGATTGGTGGAAATGGAAAAAGGAGCCCTTTACGGTAGATGCTGTTTTGATATATGCCATGCAAGGAAGTGGAAGAAGAGCCGGATGGTATACCGACTATACCTTTGCAGTTTGGAATGGAGATCAATTGGTACCTTTTGCAAAAGCATATTCCGGCTTGTCTGATAGTGAAATAAAGGAATTAGATGCTTGGATTAAAAAAAATACACTAGAAAAATTCGGTCCGGTTCGCAGCGTACCCGCACACCATGTGTTTGAAATTGCGTTTGAGGGCATTGCGCTTTCATCGCGACATAAATCAGGTATTGCAGTTCGCTTTCCTAGAATTTTACGTTGGAGAAAAGATAAGCCTTTGAATGAAGCGAATACTTTAGATGATTTAAACGCAATGTTGTCCAATGGCCTCTCCTAATTTTTCGATACATCCCTCCCTACAACAGTTTTACGAAAAAAGAAAATGGACAACTGCTCCGTTTCAACGGGAAGTATGGGAAAAAATATTCCATCAATACAACGGACTGTTGAATGCACCAACCGGATCCGGCAAGACCTATGCCTTGTTTTTAGGTTTTATAAATTGGTATATACAACAACCTACAAAACCTAAAGGTATACAATTACTTTGGATCAGTCCCATCCGAGCGCTTACCATAGAGATAGCACAATCCATGCAGCGTTTCTTAGATGAATCCGGTATAGATTTAAATGTAAGTATTCGCACAGGCGACAGTACAACTAAAGAAAAACAAGCTATCACTAAAGGTTCTGTTGATATACTGATTACCACACCGGAATCTTTACATGTATTGGTTAGTCAAAAAAATAGCTTGGCCTTGTTTTCTTCTGTACAGTTGATTGTTGTAGACGAGTGGCATGAACTAATGGGAAGTAAACGAGGTGTTCAAACCGAGTTGATACTAGCATTGTGTAAGTCCATAAGTAAAAGTTTGATTTGGGGTATTTCCGCAACGATTGGTAATTTAGACACAGCGCTTACTGTATTGCTAGGAACGGATTACGACGCGCCGAATGTTGCCGTAGTTAAACATACTTTAGAAAAACCCATACACATTACTTCTATCTTACCGAAAACAGAAGAGCGCTTTCCTTGGGCCGGACATTTAGGTATTCGAATGTTGGATCAAGTAGTAGAGGTGTTACAATCCGGTAAACATAGTTTACTCTTCACCAATACCAGAGCACAAGCTGAAATATGGTACCAACGCATACTCGATCAATTTCCTGAATTTGCCGGACATATGGCAATCCATCACGCCTCCCTTAGTGCCGATATACGGCATTGGGTGGAAGACCAATTGCATCAAGGAAAACTTAAAGTGGTGGTATGTACTTCGAGTTTAGATTTAGGAGTCGATTTTACTCCTGTAGATACTGTTATACAAATTGGAAGTCCTAAAGGAATTAATCGCTGTTTACAAAGAGCGGGAAGGAGTGGTCACCAACCCGGAAAAACCAGTACCTTGTATTTTGTACCTACGCATGCGTTAGAATTATTAGAAGTTCCGGCGTTACGGGAAGCTATCAAAGAACAGTATATCGAAGAAAAACTTCCTTTGACGTTATGCTATGATGTATTAGTTCAATTTATACTAACACTCGCTTGTGGCGATAGTATGCCCTTGAGCGACTTACTGCATTGCGTTCGAAGGACCTATGCCTTCCAAGATCTTCAGGATACCGAATGGCAATCTATTGTGCTTTTCTGTATGACCGGTGGCACCTCTTTACAAGCTTATCCTCAATATTCTAAACTAACGATTGTCGATGGAAAGCCTAAGTTGACCCAACGTCGCTTAATCCTACAACATCGGTTATCGATAGGAACCATACCCAATGGGAGAGTGTATCAAGTTCGTAAATGGAAAGGGGGGTATTTAGGATCGATGGAGGAATGGTTTATTTCCGGTTTGTCTATTGGCGATAAATTTTGGTTTGCCGGTATGTGCTTAGAGTTGATTAAAGTAGAAGCCTTACAAGTAATCGTTCGTCCGAGTACAGCCACCGGCGTGTCCAAAATACCGACTTGGATGGGAGGACGTATGCCTTTAAGCGCTCAACTTTCCGAAATGTTGCGAAAAAGTGTGGCGCTCTTTCGATCAGGTGACATCCCTACAACGGAACGTACCCATTTAGCTTACATTAAAACCCGACAAGAAACCGTTTCGATAATACCGGATAACAATACCTTACTTATCGAATGGTTTAAAGATAAAGAAGGTACGCATATTTTTGTATATCCTTTTGAAGGCCGATTGGTGCATGAAGGCTTAGCCGCGTTAGTGGCTTATCGTATCAGTTTACAAATGGATATTAGTTTTTCTCTAGCCTTTAATGATTATGGTTTTGAATTATTAACCGATAAAGAATTAAATATTTCGTCTTTTGATTTTAAAGCCTTACTTCGACCGGAAGGTCTATTGGAAGACATGTATGCCAGTGTGAATATTACAGAAATGGCTAGAAAAAAATTTAGAGACATTGCTCAAATATCCGGTCTATTATTTATGGGATATCCCGGAAAACCTATAAAAAATAAACACCTGCAGACCAATGCACAATTATTTTTTGATGTATTTATGGAATACGAACCCGATCATTTTCTATTACAACAAGCGTTTAGAGAAGTGTTATGGGATCAATTGGAGGAAGTTCGATTAACCAAAACATTACAACGAATAGCCGGTCAACGTATCGTCATACAAGCTTTAGCCCAACCCGGTCCATTTTGTTTTCCCATTTTAGTAGACCGATTGCGAGAACGTATGAGTACAGAATCCATTGAAGACAGAATACGTAAAATGATACTCGACTATGCCGAATAAAAAAATAAATATCGAGTATCATCTTTGGGAGTGGGAAGGTGAGCGTTTAAGACTCTATCCGGAACGTTACCTCTACTGGGAAAATGAACATATACTTTTACTATCCGATGTTCATATCGGAAAAACTACCGAATGGTTACACGAAGGAATCTATATTCCTTTATCCGGTATTATGTCTACCATAGAACGCATCCACCATATCTATCTTAGACATCCGAATAGTCACTTGGTCATAGTGGGCGATTTAGTTCACGGAAAGGAAAATCAGGAATGGCATGAACTGGATAAAGTGTTACGTTGTTTTCCAAAAGTATCTTTAATAGAAGGTAATCATGATAGATCTTTTTCTATCTGGCCGGGTCTTACCGATATTCAAATAGTAGAGCGTATGGAATTTACAAACATCGTTCTCACTCATGAACCAACGAATAATTTGAAAGAAAATCAAATCAATATACACGGTCATATCCATCCCAACGTTTCATTAAAAGGAAAGGGCTTACAACGGCTTATATTGCCCTGTTTTTACAAAAAAGAACAACAATTCTGTTTACCCGCCTTTACCATATGGAGTGGTAAATATGTAGTTCCAATGCGTCCGGAAGATACTATTTGGGTGATTACCCAAAATAAAGTACTACACCTATCGTCTTAATTAATATCAACAGAACCTGTATATTGCTTTATGAAACAACTGTATCCGACCGTATCTATACTATTCGTATGGAGTTTACTTACCCTAACTGGATGTACGGCCACATCTGAAACATCAACACCTTTAACATATATGAAACCTGAGCCTATAGTATCTGAAACATCTGCAACACTTGATTCCGCCACCTTTGGTAACGGATGCTTTTGGTGTACCGAAGCTGTTTTTCAACAATTAAAAGGAGTAGACACTGTCGTTTCAGGATACTCCGGCGGTAAACTTAAAAATCCAACGTATAAAGAAGTATGCAGTGGATTAAGTGGACATGCGGAAGTGTTGCGCATCTATTTTAATCCTAAAGTAATAGACTTTACTACTTTATTGGAAGTGTTTTGGAACACCCATGATCCCACAACACCCAATCGGCAAGGCAATGACGTGGGAACTCAATACCGTTCTGTTGTTTTTTACCACAACGACCAACAACGTATACTAGCTGAAGCGTATAAAAAACAATTGGATTCTTCCGGTGTCTTTAAAGCTCCTATCGTAACAGAGATTAGTCCATTAATCAATTTTTATGCGGCCGAAGATTACCATCAAAACTACTTTAATGAAAATGGTAGTCAACCGTATTGTCAAATAATCATTCGACCAAAAGTAGAAAAGTTTAAAAAATCCTACTCTACACTTTTAAAGCAACCATGACATTTGATTACTTGACATCATCAACCTTAAACGCCTTCTCCGATACGGTTCTACATGGATTTACATTAAGAAATACTCCGTCATTTCCAAAGAGTGTGTATAAGGGTTTTAATTTGAGTACACAAGTAGGAGATATAGAAGAAGTTGTGCTCGAACATCGAAATTTAATTGCGACTCAAGTATTCCATACCCCGTCATCGGTATGGTTTCCTCAACAGTCGCATGGCAACAAGGTGGTCATTGTGAACCATACGACCACACCACCGGAGCTTAACGATACGGATGCTTTGGTGACACAACAATCGAATGTAATCCTTGGTGTATTATCGGCCGATTGTGTACCCATATTATTTTGGGATCCAATTACCAAAACAGTTGGCGCTGCACATGCCGGTTGGAAAGGTACAGCCAAACATATTGTAAAAGAAGTTATCTATACCATGCAACACGCATTGGGTGTGCATCCTTCCACACTCTATGCTGCTATAGGCCCATCGATCAGTGCAGAGGTATACGAAGTGGGGCAAGAAGTGGCGAATCAAATGGATCCGGCCAGCGTATATCCGAAATCGAACACTACTTATTGTTGTGATCTATGGAAGGAAAATGTAGGGCAACTGGAATCGTGTGGCGTTCCCCTTCACCATATAGATGTTTTAGAAAAATGTACTTATAAAAATCCCGAGCTATTTTTCTCTGCAAGAAGAGAAGGAATACGCTCGGGACGCATGGGATCTTTTATTGGCTTAGTCTAATGACTTAAGCAAAGTGTACTGCGTTTTCTTCTTTTTCAACGAACACTTTATTGATATACTTACCGGTAAGTGGTATGCGCTTCGTACGCTCTTTCATTAACGCGATGGCTTCTTCAGTAGAAGCAAATTCATTACCATTTAAATTGACTAAATGATCCGCTAAAACGTCGTATTTTTTTGTCATTAAATAAAAAAAGATGGGTAAGAAATGTGTTTGATCAAATACAAGCGCTTTATTCGCTGCATACACATCAATATTGTTTCTTAAATGATTGGGGTGTTCCGTCCAGTGTAAACCGGGGCGTACGTGGTGGCTGATATGATAGCCATCATTCCAACATTTTTGATTATACTTATTATTGATACACGTGATGCTATTTTTATAATGATTTTCAGGATCGGAAGGGTCTATAAAAGCATGTTGTGTAAAGTTTCCGGCCATCATGATAAATCTGGAAATAATAAAAGGAAGAACGAAAACAACAAAGGTCGCCGGCCAACTAATAAAACTTAACCCTATACAAAGTAGGATAAAGGCTAATTCTCCAAACAATACTTTATCCCTTAGTTTCTGAATGTTTCGGATATGAAAATAGCGAACCAGTTTAATCAATCCTAAAAAGAAAAAGTCTAGGAAATACATCATAAAACTGGCAAAACTATCCCGTTGATAATGCATCGTAGTAGATAAATCATTTTCATTGTTGTTTTCAACATGGTGCATACCTAAATGGTGACTAAAGTACGTTTCCGGTGTTTGACCGAAAAAAGGGCCTAAAATCCAAGGTAATACTTTATTTAGAAAACCATATTCTGATTTAAACCAAGGCCGGTGACTGGTACAATGTAACATCAATCCGAAGGACCCTTTATACACTAAATTGTTTAAATATAAATAAAACAAAGAAGCAGACCACCAAATCCAAGGATTATCAACTACATATATTAATATAGATAAAGGAATAAACCAAGCCGCGATGGTCAACGTCAACTTTACGAAAGGGAGATCTCTTTCATCGCGTAAATAGTGTAGCCAAAATTTTTCAAAGGAAGAATAGTGTTCCGGTCGTATGAAAACCGGATCGGAATTAATGGGTAAAGCGCGCATGAATGCAATTTTATTTGAAAGGAAGTTTAAAGTTATACCGAAATCCTTACGAATCCAAAATTAAGAATAGAATCGGAAGCCGACGAAAAGAAAGTGTTTATATGTATTTGATTCAAGTCCATCTTTTTTTAGTTCAATTTAATATATATTCGATATTTTGAATATAAATATATTTAAGTTTATATTACATCAGAAAGTATTACCTATGGATTGTAACAATTGAATAATACAATTATTTATACGATATTTATTTCGATATGAATGCAAGAGTAAAACGAATAAAAGTGTTCAAATTTGGCTTTAAACACCTTAAAAATATGATCAACTACGCCCAAAAAATTGATTACTTGGAAGAAAAGCTTAAAAAAGCGACCAAAGTCATTCAAATTTTACAATCCGGTAAAAATGAAGTTCCGCCACTTAAAGTTGATATTTATGAGGAAAATGCAATAGAGAACCTATTTTCCATGGCAATCGGAAATTTGAACTTTTCCAATCAAACGGAAACAGACTCCAGTATTCAAAAAAACACTTACATGTTCATCAAAATGATTGTGGAGTGTTTACCTTATCCGGTGTTTATTAAAGACCATGATCGACGTTATTTAATGGTTAATAAACACGAATTGAATTTATTTGGTATGCAAGAGTCTGATGTTATCGGAAAGATGGACGACGATTTTGTTACGGATAAAGAAGAATTAGAACAAATTCATCAGTCGGACAATATCGTTTTAACTGACAAAGAAAGTATTGAGTTACCTACTCAAAAGTTTACTTTAGGGTCCGGTACTACCTATGTATTTAAAACACATAAACTTCCCATTATCAATCCCTATACCGAACGATTAAATGTATTGGGATTTTCAGTAGATGTTACCGATACAGTAAACTTAGCCAAGCTCAATAAAGTGATAATGGATTTTCGGAATCCCTATTTATAGGTTTTAAGATCGACCGGAACCACGTCGTTCTATCTGAAAGACATACTTTTTTGTTTCCATGGATGCTATAGTACCTTCAATAGGGGCTGCATTAAACCCATCTGGGGGCATACTGCAGGGTTCTATGGCTACATACGAACGGTCAAGCGGTGTATACAAATGTACATAACGATATCCCTCTTTGAAATGCAACACTACACCTTCCTCCGGAGCATGAATAGGATATAAATGAACAATGGGATACGTATTAACTTCCGTAGGTGTAAAAGCAAAACAGTGATCTAAATTCATAGACGCCAAAGCGAACGTTTGAAACACCGGTTCTACATAGTTTTGGGCATAGGCCGATTCCGGGAAGGATACCACGTCCCAATACTGCGCTACATTCATATCCACACACCAATGATCGATACTGGGGGTACAATGAAAGTACGGATGCCAGCCATCCCCAAGGATAGCCGGTGCTGAACCTAGATTTGTAACTTTCGTTGTCAGCGTTAATTTATTTTCTTTTAATTTATATTTAATTGAAATTTTTAGCGGAAAAGGATACCCCTCTAAGTGACCATCGTATACATGTTCCAAAACTAAAGATGCTGCATCTTCTTCCATTTTTTGCTCTACCCAACGCAACGAAGTATTCCATAAAAAACCATGAATGGCATGGTGTTCTCCCAGTGGTAGCTCGTACGTTATCCCTTCCCAAGTATACTTTCCCTTGTTGGTTCGATTGACATACGGAAATAATTTCATGCCACTGTAGTCGCTATGTATTTTCATTTTTGTATCGCCTATAGGAGATAATTCTTTACAAATACTTTCCGGACGTTGATTTCCGAGCCAACAAGAAGCAATTGCTCCCCCCATATCAGCTGCAATACTCACGTGTTCTCCTGTTCTAAGATTCATTAAAACAAATAAACGTCCGAGGTTAGATTCTTTTGTGTCTATCGTAAACATAATTAAAGGAAAGAGGCCCCATTATCGGTTTGGTATACTTGACAAATAGGTTGTAGTTTAAATTTTTGATAAAAAGCGTTTTGTATATAAGGTATGAATGCCGGAACTTCCGAACTTGGTAATACCACCAAAATATTACCACCAAAGCCCCCACCCATCATGCGTGCACCATATAGGGTTGGGTATCGGTAAGCGGTGTCTACCAAAAAATCCAATTCCATACACGACACTTCATACAAATGTTGTAAAGACATATGGGATGCATGCAGTATGGTTTTCATTTGTTCCCATTGTTGATGTTGTACCGCTTGGATAAACAAATCCACGCGTTGATTTTCATTCACCACATGCTCCCAACGCCTTCTATTCCGTTCATTGGAAATAATAGGCAGGTGCTCTTTTCGTATATCCGACTTTCGAAGTACTGAACTATCGTTTAATTGAATTTCTTTAAAACCGGCTTCGCATTCGTCTACACGTTTACTGTATTCCGAACTTGCGAGGGAGCGTTGTACCATAGAATGACACAACACAACCGAACAATGCTCCCATTCTAAGGGAATGATTTGAGTAGATAGTTGGGAGAAGTCAATTCGCAGAGCATGCCCTTGAAGCCCCATTATTGAGGCTAAGGGATCTAACAAACCACTTTTAACGTTTACAAATTGGTGCTCCACTTGTTGGCAATACTGCGCTAATACGATAGGGTCCAATTGTACGTCTTCCGTAGCTAATAATGCTTTAATCAAACTTACTTCTAATGCAGCCGAAGAAGATATACCACTTCCGATAGGTATAGTTCCTTCTATTAAAATATATGCTCCGGAAAATTGAGAGAGTAAAGGTCGTATCAATTCTACTGCACCATAGCCATACGATTCCAATGCAGAAGCAGGAGTAAAGGGTTGGGCACTATCCCATCGAATGACGGCCGACATATCCGGTGCTTGTATCTCTATTCTCGTACTATCCGAGAGAGGATAAATAGAGGTAGCGATCCAACGATCAATAGCCGCAGGGAGAGAAAGCCCTTCATTGTAATCGGTATGCTCACCGATTAAGTTGATACGTCCCGGTGCTACCGCTGTAACAACAGGTGTTTTACCAAAGTACTGAAAGAATCGTTTTTTATGCGCCTCTATCCAATTTCGTTTTGTAGTATTCATAGTTTACAAGATCACGGATTCAGCCCATGCTATATCTTCCGGAGTGTTTAATCCAACCAATTCTCTATAATCGGATATTTTTAATACCCCCACTGCTACTTGGTCTTGCAGGATAAGACCAATGATATCCGTTAAGTAATATTCACCGGTCGTTGAATCTTGAGGAACTTTTTTTATGTACGAGCAAAGTGTTTCTCGGTCAAATACAAAGTGAGAGGATAATAATTCCGTCACCTTTTTTTCTTCCGACGTTGCAGCTCGTTCTTCTACCACTTTTACTACTTCTCCTTTCGAGCCTCGGATAATACGGGCATAGGGAAGGGCTATCGAAAAATCTGCCGATAAAAAAGAACAGCTATTTTCCTTTACTCTGTGATAGGCTATTAAGGCACGAAGCGTAGCAGAGTGGAGTAGGGGACTGTCTCCTACCACAACGACAACATCGTCGGCGGTTTGATTTTCTAAAAACGGTAGCGCGCATACTATAGCATGTGCTGTACCGAGTTGTTCATGTTGATGAATGAAATGAAGGTGTTGATCGGCTGCAAAATGGCTTTCTATCACCTCCGACTGATACCCAATAATTAAAGCCAATGGATCAATATCGGCTTCTTTCATTGAATCCACGAGGTGTGCCACAATCGGTTTATTTTTAAACGGTACAAGGGGTTTCGGCAAATGAGAACGCATACGAGTGCCTTTACCCGCAGCTAAAATAATTCCTATCGACTTCATGTTTAAAAATACAGGTTCACCGGCGGATTGTGAGAGAATAAAAATCATGGAATTGTTAAATTATAAAAGATTAGATAATATTGTCTTAATCTGATTGAACCATCGAGTCTAAACCATGAAGGAACCGTCCCGACTTTTAGTTATTCAAACCGCTTTTATAGGGGATGTTATATTAGCTACTGCGTTGATTGAAAGTCTACACCAAGCGTATCCTCATGCTACCTTGGATCTCGTTGTTCGACAAGGCAACGAAATTCTTTTTCAGGATCATCCCTATATTCATAAAGTTTGGGTTTGGAATAAAAAGAAACAAAAATTCAAACATCTCTTGCAACTGGGGATTCAACTACGAAAAGAAAAATACGATATCAGTATTACCTTACAGCGTTTCTTTTCAACCGGTTTATTATCAGCTATAGCAAACGCTCAACATCGAATTGGTTTTCATAACAATCCCTTGTCCTTTTTATTTACAAAAAAAGTAGCCCACCGCTGGGGCAGCGGAGTACACGAAGTGTCCCGCAACTTCGATTTAATTGCCGACTTACCCAAGGTGCAGGTGTCTCGTCCTGTTCTCTATCCCTCTGCTGCGATAGAAGCATCCGTTCAAACCTATACCCATAAACCATTCATCTGTATCGCACCCGCTTCTGTTTGGTTTACCAAACAATGGCCGGAAGCTTACTGGAGTCAACTTATCCAAATGATTCCTACGGCTTATACTGTCTACGTTGTAGGCGGACCGGGCGACACTACCCAAGCACAACGAATTGTTCAAACTTCCGGAGTAAACCATGTCGTGGTTGTTACCGGCACTTTTTCTTTAATGGAATCAGCCGCATTGTTCCAGAAAGCAGCAGCGGTGATAGTAAATGATTCCGGACCTTTACACATTGCATCGGCTATGAACACGCCCACTGTTGCCGTTTTTTGTTCTACAGTTCCGTCGTTTGGATTTGGTCCATTGTCTACACGCCATCGAACCGTAGAAACAATGGAACAGTTGGATTGTCGTCCTTGTGGCATGCACGGTAAAAAAGAATGTCCTTTAGGTCATTTTACCTGTGGCACATCCATCACACCGAAAATGGTCTATACAGCCTTAACAGAGGTATTGCATGAAGCGTAATTATTCCTACTATACAGTATGGATGTTACTACTCGTCTTACTCTGTAGTATCACCATAACTCGTAGATGGGAGAGGAGTGTCATCGTTTGGGATGTCAAACATTATTACCTCTATCTACCTGCTTTGTTTATTGAAAAAGATGTCCGACTAACGTTTATTGATACAAAAGCGGACTTCTATCAAGACAAAGTATGGGATTACAAAACAACTAAGGGACAACGCATCATTAAAATGAGTGGAGGCTTAGCGTTTCTTTACGCGCCATTCTTTTTCATAGCCCATGGAATAGCGCATCTAATTCCTTCTCTTGGTCCTCCCAATGGTTATTCGCCGGTGTACAGTATCGGCTTACAACTTTCGTTGCTCTTTTATGCCGGCATAGCCTTGTGGTATAGTCGAAAACTGTTGATAGCGTTCGATTTCTCCGAACGTGTGGTAGTGTTGACCTTAGTTATATTGGTGTTAGGGACAAACTTCTATTATTACGCGTTTGTAGAAGTCATGCCACATGTATACAACGCTGCTCTGTGTGCACTCTTTACTTGGTATGTCTTTCAATACAACAAAACGAAAACGTTTCAGTATCTATGGTATGCCGGAATAGCGATTGGTTGTATTAGTTGGATACGTCCTACGAATGCTCTTTGGATATTGCTATTCCTCTTATATCCTGCTTCCTCCGGTAAAGAGGTGTTGTCCCACTTACGCTTTTGGATGTTGCCCCGTCGAGAATGGATCCCTTTAGTCCTGCCTTTGATGGTGTGTATGGGAATACAAGGGGCGTATTGGTATACAGTCACCGGATCTCCCTTGTATTGGTCCTATGAAGGCGAACGCTTTTTTTTCTTACATCCGCATGTTGTGGAGGGCTTAGTTGGATTTAGAAAAGGATGGTGGGTGTATACCCCTTGTATGTTCGTTGCTTGTATAGGTATGTTCCGGTTGGTACAGCAAGAACCAAAGTGGCGCATCGCTTTCGTCACTTTGATACCATTGTATCTGTATATTACCTTTAGCTGGTGGAATTGGTGGTACGGCGGGAGTTTGAGTGCCCGGCCCTTAGTGGACATTTATCCCTGGTTCGCCTTAGGTTTAGCGAGTAGTCTATCGTGGATAGAATCGGCTAGAACGATAGGGCGCTTGTATGTTGGTCGGGCCGTACTGCTGTTCTTTACGCTCTATGGACTTTTTTATACCGTACAATACGAAAGAGAAATTTTACATTGGGACAGTATGACGTACGCTGCGTGGAAAAAAGGGTGGGGGTTGTTGCACCTGACAGAGGAATATCAAAACGCTTGGGAGCGACCGGATGAAGTACACCAGCGAATTTATGGTTGGGAACGACCGATAGAAGAACGAAAATGAGCAAAAAAAAAGAGTACATTTCTGTACTCTTGCGAGCCTCCTGTCGGAATCGAACCAACGACCTACTGATTACAAGTCAGTTGCTCTACCAGCTGAGCTAAGGAGGCAATTCAGATGTTGTTTCTGAATGGGATTGCAAATATACAAGTCAAAATTTTATCTGCAAATTCTCTATCAAAAATTTTTCAAAATAGTTTATCCACTGTAGAAAACTTTTCATGGTTTAAGGCCTTTACATCCAAGGATAAACGGGACTTTTTTAGTATTTTTAATAGTTAAATTCTTAGTAAAAAATTTTAAACTATGTCTGATCAACCGATTTCAGGTGGGACGAACATCATCCCGATAAATATTGAAGATGAAATGCGCGGTGCTTATATCGACTATTCTATGTCGGTTATTGTATCCCGGGCATTACCCGATGTGCGCGACGGTCTTAAACCGGTTCACCGACGGGTACTTTTTGGGATGGAGGAACTCGGTGTTAATTACAACAAACCTTATAAAAAATCAGCTAGAATCGTAGGGGAGGTATTAGGAAAGTACCACCCACATGGTGATGCCTCTGTATACGATACAATGGTTCGTATGGCGCAGCCTTGGTCCTTACGCTACCCAATGGTAGACGGTCAAGGTAACTTTGGTTCCATAGACGGCGATTCTCCGGCTGCCATGCGGTATACCGAAGCGCGTTTAAAACGAATTGCGGAAGAAATGTTATCTGATATCAATAAAGATACGGTAGACTTCCAACCCAACTTTGATGATTCCTTAGAAGAACCGACTGTATTACCGGCAAAAGTACCGAATCTATTGATTAACGGTACATCGGGTATTGCTGTAGGGATGGCCACTAATATGGCGCCGCATAACTTAACAGAAGTATGCGATGGCGTCATTGCGTATATCAAAAATCCGGAGTTAACGATATTGGAATTGATGCAGTACGTAAAAGGACCGGACTTCCCAACCGGCGGTACTATTTATGGAGTAAACGGTATTCGTTCTGCTTTAGAAACCGGAAGAGGTCGTATCGTTATCCGTTCAAAAGCCACCATTGAAACCAATAAAAACGGTAAAGAACAAATTATAGTAACGGAAATTCCTTACATGGTCAACAAAGCTGCCATGATTGAGAAAATTGCCGGTTTGGTGAACGAGAAAAAAATCGAAGGCATAAGTGATATTCGCGATGAATCCGATCGAGACGGATTACGTGTAGTGTTTGATTTAAAACGCGATGCGATTTCGAATGTTGTATTAAACAACTTATACAAATACACACAGTTACAATCTTCTTTTGGTGTTAACAATGTAGCGTTGGTAAAAGGTCGTCCGATGACCTTAAACCTAAAAGAATTGATCCACTACTTTGTAGAGCACAGACATGAAGTCGTAACGCGTAGAACACAATACGAATTAAACGAAGCCGAGAAACGCGCACATATTTTACAAGGTTATTTAATCGCCTTGGATCATTTGGATGAAGTGATTAAACTCATCCGTAACTCCCGCGATCCGGAAGAAGCCAAAACCGGCTTGATGAGTAATTTTGGAATGTCCGAAATTCAAGCCAAAGCGGTATTAGACTTGCGTTTGCAACGTCTGACCGGCATGGAGCGCGACAAGATTGTAAAAGAATTCGAAGAAGTAATGGCACTCATCGCTCGCTTAAAAGAAATTTTAGCCAGCAAAGAATTGCGTATGCAAATCATCGTAGACGAACTGACGGAAATGCGCGAGCGGTATGGTGATGTTCGTAGAACCGATATCGTACATGCTTCCGACGACATTACGATGGAAGATATGATTCCGGAGGAGCAAATGGTGATTACCATTTCGCACGAAGGGTATATCAAACGTACTGCCTTAACTGAATACCGTACTCAAACCCGTGGTGGTGTAGGATCCAAAGGTGCCGGTTCCAAAGAAACCGATTTCACAGAGCACATTTTTGTGGCGTCTACCCACAACTACTTATTATTCTTTACCGAATTTGGTAAAGTATTTTGGTTGAAAGTGTATGAAATTCCGGAAGGATCGAAAACATCCAAAGGACGCGCCATTCAAAACGTGATACAAATAGAGTCGGGCGACCGAGTACGCGCTGTCATCAACGTGAAGACCTTGGAAGACGACGATTATATCAACAACAATTATTTGGTGATGTGTACCGAACAAGGTACAATTAAGAAAACCTCATTGGAAGCGTATTCCAGACCTAGAGCCGGTGGTATAAATGCCATCACGGTTCACGAAGGCGATCGCTTATTGGATGTGAAGTTAACTTCCGGTAGCGATGAATTGGTTATCGCCTTACGTTCCGGTAGAGCCATTCGATTCAACGAAAGCCAAGTGCGCCCAATGGGTAGAACAGCAGCCGGTGTAAAAGGGGTTACCCTTGCCGGTGCAGAGGACAGAGTAGTAGGTTTAGTAGCGGTGAACGACCCTAAAATGAATTTGTTGGTAGTGTCAGAAAAAGGGTATGGTAAACGTTCCGATATTGACGATTACCGCGTAACCAACCGAGGTGGTAAAGGAGTGAAGACACTTAACATTACGGATAAAACAGGATTATTAGTTAGTATATTAGGTGTAAGCGACGACAACCAATTAATGATTATTAATAAATCCGGCGTTACCATACGTATGGCCGTTGCCTCCCTACGTGTGATGGGACGTGCTACACAAGGTGTACGCTTAATTAAATTACAAGAAGGAGATGAAATCGCTTCTGTAGCGAAGATTGAAGTTGTAGAAGGAGACGAAGAAGCCATTACCGCAGAACTACACAAACCGGATGAAGCGGATGTGTTACCGGCATTGGACGATGAAACACCGGACGATACAACGGAAGAGGAAACAACAGAAGAATAATTTTCTTTAGCTTATCGAAAAGCCTATACAAGATTCTTTTGTATAGGCTTTTTTATTTATATATTGTATAAGATTAATACTATACTTATGGTACGTTGGATATTTAGTATCTTCTTTTTAGGGTCTGTTTTCCTTGCGGTTGGGCAAAATAGTGCGTTGACCAATGCCGCTTTGTATTTACAACAAGGCGATATAGCCAAAGCAAAAATTGAAATCGACAAGGCTGTGGTGCACGAAAAAACCATGGGCGTATCCAAAACGTGGTACTATAAAGGAGTTATATACAAAGCGATGTATGAGAGTTCCAAAAAAGAAATACAAGCTTTACATCCCAATCCATTAAAAGAAGCCTCTGCGGCTTTTTTAAAATCCGTTGAATTAGATCCGAGTGGGGGAGAGTTTGCCTCCAAATCCAGAAATGAATTGTCGTACGTGTATAAAATGGTGGTGAACCAAGGCGTAGGCTTGTATGAAAACGGCGATCACTTTAATGCCTTGGGGTATTTTACCCAAGCCCAACAAATCAATCCGTATGATACAACAGCTTTTGTGTATGCCCTATACGCATCCGAAGAAATGGACAGTCCGGATTTAGTGAAAGAATATTGTACCAAGTTAGTGCAATTGAAATCCAAGAATCCTTATCCGTATTACCGATTGATTGACATTGAGTTTAATCGAGAAAAACACCCGGACAAAGCCTTTCAATATTCCGATAAAGCGGTGGAGTTGTTTCCGAACAATGTCGATTTAATTTTACAACGAGCGGATATGATGGTGCGCATGAACAGAGGGAAAGAAGCCGCTGAACTCGTAGAGAAGATAAAAGCCCGTTATCCGAACAACTTGGATTATACGGTGCAGTTGGCCGTGATATACGACAAACTCAAACAACCCGACAAAGCAAAAGCGAATTATAAAGAAGTATTAAGCAAAGACAGTTTACATTTCATTGCTAATTACAATATGGCGATTATGAGCATACAAGAAGCGAAGAAGATAGAAAAAACGATTGTGAGTGCGGATAGTGCAGCGCGGGCGAATAATAAAACAGGAAAACCGTTGGTAGTAGATATCAGTAAAGATGCCCAACGCCAAGCATTAGGACAAAAATTGAGTGAGACGCAAGTGTATTATGTACGAGCGTCGAAACATACAAAAGATGTATCCGAGCGCAAGCGACTGGAGATGATCTCTGCCGAGATGACGCGAATGAGAGCGACGTACTTGAAGTAAGAAAGGGAGAGAGGGAGAGAGAAACAGGGATAGGAAGAGAGGGAAAGGAAGTAAGAGAAATAGGGATAAAGAAGAAGACGCCAAAGATAGACGAACAGATAGACAACACCTGCAAGGATTAAGCCCTTGCAGGTGTTGTTATATTAAGTGTAAATATCCGGATATAAACGGTTATAATCGGATATTTACGTTTATTGAGACGTTTTATACTTTTAACTTTAATATTTTTATAATAAATTGATTGTATAAGGGATGAAATAGGCGGTTGTATAGGATAAACTCCTTGCATTGGAACTATTCCACCTAAAAAAATTCAATAGGATGCGCTTACAAACACATTGCACGCAAAACAAAGGATAATACTTTTAAAAAGGAGGAAAAAGGTGTACTCAAAACCCTTTAGGAATTCGAATATTTTGTGGCAATACAATAAAACAGGAAAGACATATAAAATATACATGCACCCGGGTGCGTGTATCGAATAGTTAGCGGTCATTGTAAAGAACGACATCAACAACAAAACGAATGACAAGATTAGAAACCATAATTGCTGTAAAAGACGTTGCTAAAACCTCCAAATGGTACCGTGACTTGCTGAACTTAAAAAGTAATCACGGTGGCGACAATTTTGAAATGTTAGCAAACCAAAAAGGAGAAGTTATCCTTTGCCTTCATCGTTGGGACGAACACGACCACCCAACAATGAAAGACCCAAGCATTGGAGTTGGTAACGGTCTCATTTTGTATTTTAGGGTCTCGGACTTAAAAAAAGTGTGGGACAAGGCAACAAAACTTAATCTTAACTTTGAACAAGAGCCTCATCTGAATGAAAATTCGGGACAACAACAGTTTACTTTGAGAGACTTGGACAACTACTATTTAATAATTTCAGAATAAAGTAATGGATACAAAATTTGAAGGTGGCATTAATATTGCCGTAAAAATTCCAAAAAATAAGTACGACAAGACCTTAGCGTTTCACAGGGACATATTGAAATTTGAAGTAGAAGAAAAGCCAATTAGAAACCCGACAGTTTCAAGGACACATCAAGTTAAGTTTGGTAACAACATACTTTGGTTAGACTGCGTTGACAACTATACTCATTCGGAAACTTGGTTGCAACTTATTGTTCCAAACGTAGCAGAAGCAACAATATATTTAAAAGAAAACGGAATAGAAACTTGTGACGAAATAGAAGAGCTACCAAATAATATGCACTGGATTCAAGACCCTGCTGGAACAGTTTTTAATCTACAACAAAGTGACTCAGAATAAGTGGACAAGAGAACAACGACCCGCTAACATGGGTTTTGCGTCAGGCGGGGTGACGTTCAAACTTGGAGCTTTGTGCTTCTATTCAAGTTCAGTGCAGGTTGACAGTTTTGTGCCCCGAAACCCGCCCGAACGCAAAGCCCTAAACCGTTAGCAGCAATGCAATCATGACAAAGTTCATCGTAATATTATTAACATTAGTTAGTGGGCTAAACGCTCAAGACACAGTGAGAACAACAAATTTGAAAATTGACCATTTGCTTATTGCTGTCGACAATCTTGACTCAGCCAAAAGGCAGTATGAATCCTATGGCTTTAATGTTGTGTATGGCGGAGAGGAAGAAACATCATTAAATGCTTTAATCTTTTTAAAAGATGGAACAGCAATAGAATTAGTTGGAAAAGATCGTTTTCCCAAACTTTGGAAGATTTTTAACTCTTTACGCTTTACTGCAATTTTTGGAATAATGAAGGATAGAATAACTGCGTTTTCCAAAATACGAGAAGGTTTTTTTAATTATAGTTTGTATTCTGACAATCTTGAAAATACCTATAAACATCTTAATAAAAACAAATTTATTGTTGACAAACCAGTGCGATTTTCAAGACATAGAAATGACAGCGTTAAAATCCAATGGGAGTTAATTGGAACCAAACCTTATGACCTTCCATTTATCATTGGCGACTACACTCCGAGTAGATTAAGCGATTCAATATTTGTAGAACATAAAAATAAAGCAGTTGCGATTGATAGCATTGTAGTAGAAACAATAGCTATTGACGAATACATAGAAATATATACGCTGCTCTACCAAATTTCTCCTGATATTGAATCAAAAAGCGGACAAAAAACTGCCTACTTCAAAATAGGAAACATTACTTTGAAACTACAAGAAGTGGCGAGAATTAATTCTTATTTTAAAAAAAGTTTATCTACTACAAAATCATTTACAATTAAATGTGAGCATACAGGGAAGCATGGTGTCACTAATTTAAATCCGTACATTCAACTCGTTCAATAATGGAGACATTAATATGCTAATAATAATGCACTGCTGCTAACACGGGTTCCTATGTAAAGCTGTAAATTTCGCTTAAAATTTTCAAACCCATCAATTAGTAATTTTTCTTTCGAAGAGAGGTGGCATAAAGACC
>JALONH010000022.1 GCA_025455005.1 Cytophagaceae bacterium | reverse complement strand
GAACCTCTGCTATCTACTCTCTCCTAGCTCTACGTGTACTGGTAGGCTTGTGACTTACTGTAGTAGCAGAACAAATAGAGGTATGGCAAAATACCGACAGTACTAGTATCTCTATTGTACGAGTACACAGGTCTGACGTGCACTACCGGTATCTTACAGGTCTGTATTGTGTTTACCTGGTACCCCGTACACAAGTGCCCTTCTGTACGTTTACCAAGTACAAGTACTTGTACCATGTAGCACCAGGTAATACTGCTGCGGTAGTAATAATGAGAAGAAGAAGAATTCTATATTTTTACGGATACTGATTCTAAATTTTTAGCTGTCTTTTCCATTTTCTTCGTATTGTTGAGTCACATGTCACATGGTAAAATTATCCAGTTCACGGCGGAAAGCCGGAGCCATCCTTAATTTGTATAAATATTTGCTTGTTTCACCGAGAAATAAAATCCCTCCTCATTTTTTTCTGTGCTGAAAGTTGAAGAAAAACCCTTATTGTTCTTGATCATGTATTGATCAATGCCATGTTGTGAAGCCAAAGTTTCAGTTGATTTGATGCCATCTTCTCGAGTTCATCATGTACTGTGGAAAACACCCTGAAACACAATTACTTCTTTTATTAATGTCATCAACATAAAGTAAAAAAAAGGTTAAAGAAACTGAAAGGTCACGCTCATGGTTAGTTGATCTATATTATTTGCTACTTGAAAGCGTCTCTGCAATTTCGTGTCCAATTCGTATCTGGTACTTGTACCAGTATTAGATTCAAGCGTCCATTTTACATATTGGACAAGTGTGAAAAGCATAATAATGCACTTGGCGTTGTACAAGTTACAGGAATCCGTAAACAAGTGTTCCCTCCACCGAAATTATCTAATGAAAAATTTGAACCTTCAACACAAATCCCTATTCTTCCACCCGTTTGATTGTTCACCCAATTTGAAGGTATATTAGCGGAACCGACAAATGTATTGTTTCGATAAACTTCAATTCTACCGGAAGGTAGTGCTCTAACACCAAAATAATCGCCTTGATTAAAACTTATTCTTAAAATAGCATGTCTAGTATATACCCGATTGGTAACTGTCCATATTTCTACTGCGTCACCAATAATACTAACATTAATTGAATTGGCTTTAAAATCGACATCCGATTTTAAAATCACACCAATCTCTCTCAAACTGACAGGAGCATTAATTTTAAAATAAACATCTTGAGATGAACCAAAAAGAGTTGAATAAACAATTCCTTTAAATCCTGAAGCTGTTGATAACGTCAACTCGTTATTTGACAGAATAAATTTTGAAAGATCTCCTTGCCAATTTGACAAACCAGAGGAACGATTAAAATCATCTAAAATATTAGAATTAGAATAAGAACAAACAGCATCATCTGCTATATTAACGGTAGTAGATGTAGATGAACCATTTAAGAAAGCAGTTATAGTAACAATTCCTGCTCCTATTGCGGATACTAATCCATTTGAACTAACGGTTGCGATTCTATTATCACTAGAGGAGTAAGAAATGGTATTACATATCGAAAACGGGGTATAATCTGCAGTTAGCTGAAGAGTAGAACTACCGGATGAAATAGATGCATTTGAGGGAGTCAATGTAAAATTCGTAATTGGGATTGAAACTGAAAGAACTTGAACTGTACATGAAACGGACTGGTTGCCTAACAATGTTGTAGCCGTTATCACAGCGGTACCCAATGACTTTGGTGTTAAGAGTCCTACACCATTCACCTCCACTATGGATGAATTACTTGAGACCCATGTGATATTCCCATTATTTGTATTATTAGTAGGAAGTACGGTTGCTATTAATTGAAATGTACCGCAATTACTTAACGTTAACTGTGACTTAGATAAAGTAATACTAGTAGGAACCACGACATTACAAGTGGTGCGTATATCATTCCATTTGACATTAGGCCAAAGTTGATTACAAAAATCTATCATTTGGTTCAACAATTGGCAATTGACTCCAAGCCGTCTAAACTCCGGTATTAAAGCAAATAAAATATCCGGTTCATGACCGTCCGGATTAGAATTAAAATTATAAGTTGGAGGTGGTATTGCATAATCATCGTTTTCAATTCTTTGCCATTGAGCTACCGAATACGATTTAGACTTACCAAGCCAATTTCTAAGAATAGCTTCAATTATTCTATTCCGCTGATCATTCGGAATGTTTCCCCAATATTTTTCAGTACTCACATTAGGATCAAAAGAAACGAGTTTATCAATTGGAACATCCCGTAACAAATCCCAACCCGGGAAAGGCTGATCAGGACCTATACCTCTTTTATCCGAATCTTGCATAGCCTTAATAAACATCGCAACACTGTATGTTCTATTTGAATAAGGTTTATCTAACCAATAGGAAAAATCAGTATAATACCATGCAAAATTATGACTATAACGCCAATCTACAGGATGGAATCCACTAGATCGTCCATTGCCGGAATTCAAAACAAATTGTAAAAAATACCATGTATTATTCATGTGCATTTGAGTATATTTATCTCCATAAATATTATTTGGATCATTCATGTCTAATTTCAAAAAATGGGGTGAATGCTCATAGATATGTCGGTATATACCCGGCCAAGTTCTTGCTTCTCCCCATGTACCATATAATTGGGGCCCTAATCCTTCCGAATTGGATACATGTATTAATTCAAACAACTTCACCGCTTGAAATAACATCAAAGAATAAATTTTAATCCGATGTTCCTTCGTACCGGGATCTACTCCTTGACCAACTTTATCATCGGTATAGCCATATTGTAATTTTAATCTAAAGTCTTCTAAATCGTTTTGAAAAGCACCTAATTTATAACTGGCACTATTAGCAGAAAATATTTTTGAATAAATCTCTTCATACTTTTGCTTCCATTGTGAAGTATTATAATCGGAAAATGCATCCATAGGATGAATGATGGGCAACCAATGTTTCCAATCTAAAAACTGAATGTTGGTTGGTATTTCTCGAACATTAAGCCACTTCTTAATACTAATAGAAGCGGAATCCAAAACCATATTGGGGAAAATATATGGTAAAGCATCTTTGTCGTCTTCTAATACGGCATCCAAACCAGCACCGGCTGCCCATTCTTGTACTGGTTTTTGATCTGTACCCGGACCGGGCTGATAAGGCGGATTCCATGGGCGTCCCGGATTCGGAACTTCTAAACTTCTAATATAACTTGCAATTTTTTCAGCTTCTACTTGAGTCAAACCATGAAATTTAGATCGTTCAATTATAGAATGATTTGAATAATTGAAATATTTTAAATCATAACCATTTTTTACATGACAATTTTGACATTTTGCCTGCATAAACGTTTTATTTTCACTTGAAAACCATAAAGTCTTATTCTCCCACAAATCTTTACCTTCTGCTATTGCGGTTGGATTATTAATCGGTGGTTGCCATGAATTAGGATCATCTTCTTGAAAAACAGATTCACTGATTAATTTAGTATCGTTCGCATCTAAAATGTTAAATTTTAATATTCTATATCCTGAACTAACGCTGTCTGATGTATTAAATTTAAATGTAATAGTATTGGATCCATTAACTAATAAACCACTTGGTAATGTATATACAAATTTTGCTGTTCCAAATCTAGAAGAACCTCCTATTCCACCTAGCACGTCATAAGGTGCTAAAGTTTTTGTATTACTATTATTGATCGATACATAAGAAGATTGATTTATTTTAATAGCCATTTTATTATTATAACTCAAGTTGTTGATTAACATCCACAACTTTACACCCGTTGAGCCATTGTTCATATTCACGGTAATACTTTTTTCATACCCAACCGGACCAATTATTTCGATAGGCAACAAGATATTTTGCCCTTTTATAACGAAATGACTAAGAAAGATTATGAATAATAATATATGTTTCATAATAAAATGAAAATTATCCTTGAGTATCGAGTTAACGTAATTCTACAACTCCAAACAACTTTAAAAATAAAGTGTAATAGGAGTCTATGTCAATCATCTATATCCTTAAATTGAAATACACATTGGTTAAAACAATTCAAAACTATAGTAAATATTAATTCTTTAGACATCTGAATTAATCAAGGATAAATGTGTTTGCCAAATTATAGGCGGTTGGATACATTAAAATAAAGCAATAGACTCTTATTATAGATGAATAAATAAATAAATGTACCTATTAATAAATCTAAGATTTATCCAATTAATGCAAAACAATCAACTGTTGTTTAAGATTAAATTCATTTGTTTTAAATGAAATAAAATACGATGCATTGGGTAATTCTTTGACATCATGTATCACAATATGATTAATACCAATCTGAATCGTCTCAAATTTTCTAAAAAGGACATTCCCTAAAACATCCGTAACTTCCACTTGAATAACGGATTCGACACCACTATACAATTGGACTTCTATTCGTTCATCACAGGGATTTGGGTACACTCTTAGAAAATCAATAGTGTTACCTGAATAGTATACCGATTGACTCTTAAGTAAAACACCTCCTGTAGTATAATATCCTAATTGATAATAAACATCTTGTTGAGGTTGATTGATATCACAATACACATCTTCATATATTGTACCTGATGTAGATAATTCTAATGTATCCATAATGTCATATTTTATTCCGTTTGTACTTTTATATATAAAGATTAGTCCATCCGTATTTCCTTTTAGGTCTATGGACCAACGTAAATAAGGTTTATTATTTTGCTGAATCACCTTGAAATTCAACCATTGTGCGGATAAAGGAGTAGAAAAAGTAAAACTAGTTGCTGTACAAATACACTGACGTACTCCTGATTCAGTTACCGGTTGAATATCTACTTGAATATAACTCCCCAGTGAACATGATCCGGTTGAAGGAATCGTGATGGTCTGTTGAATATCATTGACAATGGTGGATGATAAATTAATCATTGCGGTTTGAGAAGAAAAAGTGGATGTTGCCCCCCCCACAAGAATACTCTATTAGATAAGGTTGAGTCGTATTGCTACTTTTCCCTGTATTCAAAATTTGTAGTTGAGCAGATACAGTTTGACCTGGTAATAAACTACCTACAACCCTCCCTTGAATTAATTCTAAAATTGGCTTATCAATTCGAATTGCATTACTGTTAGCAGAACCAACTATAGATGTGGTAGAACTACAGGGTATACCTAAACAATACGCTGTATTGGTAAGTCTTCTATATGTTGCAGTTGCTCTACTATTTTCACATCCTTCAAAAGGTGCTTCAATCTCTATTGTAAATCGTATAACACTACCTACAGGAATTCCGCTGGGTATTCCAATTTTAAGTAAGCTAGTACCCTCTTGAACAACCATACAATTGGTACAATTCGATATTGACCTAAATGTTCCAGACTTGTAAATAGAACTTCTAGGTAATTGTATCCAAATCGAGTCACCAACTTTCGTATCTACAATGAGTGGAAAAATAGACGTTGTTATAATAGTCGAATTAAGACAACTTATTGTATCCGAACTTGCAGATATATTAATTCCAGCTGCCCCTAAAGCAGATACGCCTTGTACGTTTATTCCATTTGTGACAATCGATTCTCCATTGGATAAGGACGGAGAATTACAACCATTCGATCCGAATCCACGAATTCTAAAAAAAGTTCCACTTATGAAATTACAACTAATAGTATATGGAATTTTAATCCGTAATTGACGTTGAAAATTTGAGCTTGCATTTAACGTTCCTAACAATCCATTTTGGACCAATGAAGGGTGAGTATATAATTCTATTCTATACGAAGTTCCAGTATTGAGAATAGGCGCGGGTATATAAACACCACTGTTTAATGGATATTCTACTAATGCATTTGTACCGATTGTAATACCGGCAGGTCCTTGAAATTCCAGATAAGGTCTATTTATATTACCCGCAAGAACACTATTGAATTCTACCACCACTGTATCCTCCACACAATGAATGACTCCTAAACCGGATGCATGTAATTGAGGAATGGTTAATTCAATTTTAGATAGTTGTGGTAATACCTTTAAGTAAAGTGGCGTATTAAAACATTTACTTTTTGACGGGCCGCCAATTGGATAGCTTTGACAATCCCATCCGTAAAGAATCTTGATACTATCCTCCATACATGATAAATATTTGAAATATATACGATATCTAAGGGATTGTCCTGAAAGGATACCTGATGTTGATAGATGTGCCCATAGATTTGTTGCATCAAAAGGAAGTAATGTAACAATTCCATTTCCATTTAGACTAACTACACTATCTATACTTATTCCACTTCTACCTTCAAAATCTAAACCAATCCAGACAAATGGGGCCGTATTCGCACTTCTATTATTGAGTTGTATTTCCCAAAAGTGTTGTGTTGAAACACCCTTTACAACTCCTGTATTATTCTGAATCGTCATCTCCGGTTTCGATGCAATATTATAAACCAAAACATCACCCGCTCCTGAATATACAGCAGGTGTTATAAATGTATTATTTTGAGTATAATAATAGTCATTCGTATAATACTTGATTTTTCCTCTTGAAATATCTGCAGTTACCGAACAATTAGGGCGCACGCTAAAATGTATACGATGGTGGTTGTAAAAAACATTTTGATTTAAATCCGTTAACCTCCAAGTCCCATTCATAGGATTAGTAAAGATAACGGTATCTCCTTTTAATTCCGGAACGATAGCTACACCGGGGTAACTTTGAGAATTACCATTGGAGTTCCAAAAACCGGAAAAAAATGTAGCGGGCCTGCTTATATCATAACTATATCCGGTTGGTAAAATGTACTCTACTCGCTTTACTTGACTGAAAGGTCTGTATTCATTGGGGAATATATCAAGGGGTAATGTAATCAATGGTCTATATTCAAATATAAGTTCTTGAGAATTACATCCACTGATGTTTGCTGCTATATAGCCAATCACAGATCGACTTACACCTACCAAATAAAAATTCACTTCATACAATTCACAATACACAGGAGCCGCACCGGCATTTAAATTATAGAAATACCCTTTACTACCCGGTGCTTGTTGCAAATTATGCCCCAATAAATTACCATCATTGGCTACTGTTATTCTATATTCCATTTCCACCCAAACACTATCCATCGCTATCGTATTACTACTAGGGATATAAGGCGTCAAATCCCACAAAAAACTTTGAACTGATGCATTTCCTATATTTATAGGGTTCGATAAAAGAAAACTCTGAATAGCACTACCCCTTTTATAAAAAAGGCGACCTTGAATAAATTCTAATAAATTTTGACCACTGGTTTTACTGATTTGGTAGTTATAAAATAAATTACCAAATCCACCACCGTTTTGTATTGCACTTTGACGAATTACTAATGTATCAAGTGGCAAACAGGTTAATTTTGATGTAGCTGTTAAATCTGCCGGTGTCGTCTTAGTAGTTAACTGATCGTTTGTATATCCTAAAGAAGTTCTCTCTACTTGAACCCCTGGTTGATTATACATACCAGCAATTAAACAGGATGGGCAGTTCGTAGAAATAGTCCTCTGAACACAATTAAAACGTTGATCTACATCACAAACATTGTCGCCCTTATAAATCAATTCTACAAAAACAGGAACATTATTGTAACTCACACCACAGTTATATTTTACATCCATTTCAAAACATAATCCATTACCAATGCCCTTTGTTTTAATGATTATTGTATCATACGTTGGATTTCCATATCGTTCTATTAAAGAAAACCCACGATTAATACTACCTACTTTTACGTTAGGCAATCCTACCAATTTTAATCCGCTTGGAACTATAAGCTTAAAAAGGGTGGTATCATAAGGTCTAAAACCACTTGGTATAAAAGACCCCGACACGCAAAACGATAACTTCTCTGTTCTATCGTCAACAAAAGTATTGGGCATCGAAACACTCAATGGACTGGGTAGAAAGAAAAAGTAATATGGCTGATTAATTATTAAATTATTAGTTGTTGCGGTTACACCACACATCGTTCTGTATCGCGTTGTGACACGCTGTGAAAAAGCATATTGATTAGAACAGGAAGTACTCGCTTGCCAGGACTCTAACCAATGTAATCGAACTGTACCACCCGGTTGAAGATCATCAAACTGCCCGTCACCATCTATATCTTCTAAACCACCGGCGCCATCCGGATCTGAAGTAAACTGGCTAAAATCTAAAACCCACGGTCCCGATCCAGATTGAGTTAATAAAACTTTTTGATTGTTAATAATAACACTATCAATTTTAATAACTTTTTCTGTACCTAAATTAACGCTACTATTCAAAGGTAAACTGGTATAGGTGTTTCCTACTCCATAACCTAAATTTGCTACTAAATCATAAGCAGTCCCGGCAACGGAGCCGGAACCATTATTTTGAATATTCAAAGTAAATTTACCTTGTCTACAATACCCTGTTAAAGAAGAAGGACTTAAAGTGGTTATAGTTGCTCTAATATCTACAGCTCCAACTATTGTATTCAGAACACTTGATGCTGAATTAATTTGGCAATACTGATTCTGAAATCCCCAAAAAACAGAATAATACGATATTGCATTACATTTCAATAATTGTATGCTTTCACTAATCTCTAATTCTTCTCCGGAGCAAAATTTACTATCCGATCCAAATATTAAATTACCAAATAGTTTAAAAAATAAAGTATCTCCATTTATTCTAAATGGTAAAACAGGATTACCCAAAATATAAATTGCACCAGATAAATTAATAGGTTTAACGATTTGACCCGGATAGATTATATTAAAATATAAAGTATCCAAACAACCACTACCAGCATTGGTTATTTTGAGATCTCGCTGAATGGTATCACCTATTGCTAATTCATTTAATGGTTCAATAGGAAATAATGTTATCGATGGACTAAAAATTTGATAAACATTCAACTCTTCTTCCCTAAACTCTCCACAACTACTATTTACAATTATAGTATCTTTACCATTTAGCGCAGTTCCACAAGTAGCAAATCGACTTACATTAAAACGAATTGTTCCCCCTTGCGTTATTCCGGATATTTGAAAAGTTGGTACATTTAAATTCGAAATATTTAATTCTGAAATAGTAATTCCGGGTGTGGTATTACTGCTTATCATATTTAAACTAGTAGAATTATAATATACGCTCTCCGGAAAATCAATTTTCAAAGTTACATTGGAACAAACCTCTAGAAAATCAACCTGGACAGTTGTACTATAATCTCCTTGAAACCTAGATATATTTTCTGCTGGTAAGGGATATGTTATAAAAATTTGAGCTTCGATACTCCATGGAAACAACAATAATAAAAATAATAAGTTTCTTAGATAACTAATTATATAAATATTTAATTTAATAGAAACAATAACCCTAAATACAAAATATAGAATTATCAATAACGGAATAAATATAGAAAAAACCATTATTATACACTCCAACTTGTAACTCATCTGCATACTAGCTTCATTAAATTTATATGCTAGTTACATCTAATACAGTAAAAAGTTTTTATTCAAAAATTTACAAAAGTACTTAAAATATAAAAAATAGGCGTTTTAGTTATTATCAAATAAATTCAGAATGCTATTTTATGTAGATTCCTTTAAATCAAATCAAAGCAATAGGCTTAATAATATATCTTAGTAAAAGTCAATTTATTAATCTATTCTTTTGCAAAAATATCCAACCAAGATACCCCGTCTTGTTTCTTGAAATCAAACTTATAAAGTTTAACTTTCTCCATGAACTCCCAACACGTTTTTTGTCTCAAGTCCATAACTTTTGATAGATAAGTACTGGTTACTTTATCTCTTGAAAAAAATAAAATATAAATAACATAAAAGGCTTTATTCAAAGGAAACTTAACTCCTTCTAATACTGTGTTTTTAGTAGGAGATTCTGTATACTTACACTTTACGCATTTTCTAGCTAGCGTATCTTTAATTAATGTAAACTTAAGGGAATCGCATTTTGTACAACGGTAACCATCTGCCCATTTAATCTCTGTAATTACCTCCAAACACTTCTCTTGTGAGTTGTATATGTTTATAAATTCGGAATACGTTAGTATTTTACCTACAATATTGTCTTTTTCAATATCTTCAATCTTAGATCTTAATTCCTTATTTTGAATATTTAACTGCTGATTCAATGCATGGATTTCTTCCACAGCATTTTTTAACTCTTCTTTTTGCTTCGTTACGAGTTGTTCTAATGATGTGTTATATGTTTCCTCTATATATTGCTTTTCTTCTAAGACTGTTATCATTTGTTTTTGAACCTCTTCTTTTGTTCTTCTCATCAAACGGATCCTATCATATATAGCTAATGATAATATCATTGATTCAACCAATATTCCAATGTTCATACTATAAATTGTAAAAAAATTATGTCTTACAAATCCAAAATGTTGTAGTTCCCAAATACAAATTGCTATATATAGGAATAAATAGGCTAAAACAAAAAATCTATTTATAGAACGAATATTCAAATAGGATATTGATAATAGGAAAATAATTGTAAATAAAAATAAATCTAAGAAGAGTGAATACGATATATCTATACTAAATAAAACGTGAAGAATAATACTAACTGTTCGAACTGATAAAATACTTAATATCACATAATATACTTTATTCGTATTCTTGATTTCTAAAAATACAATCGACAATAGTGTAGTAAATACAACTATCAAATAATAAAAAATATTTAAAGAAAAACTATTTATAACTGGAACATTAGGCCAAATAAATTGAAACCCTAAACCATCTCTAGAAAGAGCAAAACCAATGGCAGAAATTACATAAGCAATATAAACTACATGAATCTTATCTTTACTTGCAATAAATAATAATGAATTATAAATAATCAGAGTTAATAGTACCCCATAAAATAACGCTAAGAAAAAATATTCATACATTGCATACTGACTAAAAGTTTTAACAGTTCTAAACACTCCTCTTAATGATCCTATATGATTAGAGTGTATTTTATAATAGATTAAATATGTACCCTTCTTCCAATGAGGTAATTCAAAGACAAAATTTTTGTGTAAATACTTTTTAACAGAAAATGGAAATGCATTCCCACCTTCATATTTCAAAAATCCAGATGTATCTTTAGGAATGTAAACACTTATATTTCTATGTCTATAATCATATAATTCCCACAACCAATCTCTTCTTAGATCTTCCTTTATTTCAACCTTTATTCTTGCCCAAGTAGGTTTTGACAAATCTAAAGTATGAGAATTCAACCTGGAATGATTAAAAAAAGAATCAGAATATACAGATACTATCTCTTCAAATGGGATATCTTTTGAAGGTTGGAAAATATCTATATACTGATTGTAAAATTCATATGTCGAATCTTCGCTATGAATTATTATAGAATCAGCATTTCCCCCAAAAACAAAACTTAAACAGCAAACTATAAAAATAGCTACTCGATACCCCAACATATTATTTCCAAGATTTAAAGGCTAAAAATAATACTATTTAAATATTAAAATATATTTTTTTAATAATTTTCGACTAAATCTACCACAAATCCTTCCACTTCATTGTACCACCGTAGTGTAGTATACTGCGTTTAAATATTTTTGCAGCCACATACGTTATTCCTAAAAAGGAAAACACTAAACTCAGAAAAGCGCCCGCCCATTCCCAACCACTTACCCCCATAGGCAATCGCATGATCATAGCTACCGGCGCTGTAAACGGGAGATAACTTAATACAGACACTATCCAAGTACCACTATTCGCTAATAAACTTCCGGAAAATAAAAATACAACAAACATAGGCGACGTCATGGGAAAGGTAAATTGCTGCGTCTCGGTTTCTTGATCCGTCATTGCACCTAAAGCTGCAAACATAGCCGCATACAATAAATACCCTAACAAAAAGAAAACGATAAAACTTCCTACATACGCGGTTATCGAAAACGACCCTAAGGCTTCGGATAACATATGCCACTCTAAAGCCTGCTGCACATCCGGGGTCCATTGTAAAGTGCTTTCAATTGACTCTGATGAAAATAACTGCATCGCTTGTCCATAACGGAGTTGAAATTGGTACCCAACCCATCCATAAAATCCTCCCCATAATACAAATTGGAAAATACACACGACCCCTATTCCTATGATTTTTCCCATCATCCAATGAAAAGGTTCTACGCCGGATAACAATACTTCTGCTATTCGTCCACTTTTTTCCTCCATCACCCCACGCATCACCTGTACTCCGTAAAAGATAATAAAGAAATAAATTAATACAGCGCCATAGATACCTAACATATATTGTAAGGAATACGAGTCCGCCACCGGAGCTAAGGGGATAACTTGAAAAACGGGTTGAACGGTTTCCGGTCGTTTCTCTTTTAAAACTAACGTCTTCCAATACCACTGTTGAATATAGTGTTCTAAATACCACAATTCTTGCTTGTTCAAGCCTACTTGATCCATTACGGTAAACTGTCGGTTTTCCGGATTTGACTGTATGTATACTACACCTGCAGGCATTGTGATGACCGAATCGACTACTTGTAAGGTGAAACGTTCATCCGGTGACGGTGTATGATACGCTTCTACTTTGGGCACTTCCAACACTACCGGCGTTTTCTTCTTGGGCTGAAGGCTCACGTACATCGGCATGATCAACATTCCTAACATTAACACTGGACCTAACACCGTCAAAATCCAAAAAGACTTTTTACGAACGCGTGTTCGTACTTCTCGGAGTATTATATACCACATCGCTCTCATGCTGCTCCTACTATTGTTAAAAACACTTCTTGCATGGAAGGTATCATTTCTTTTATTTCCGTAACCTTACTCTCTTTAGGTAAATGCCCGATCACATCCGCCACTCGCACTCCACTCAACTGGTATGCGCCAGCACCTAAGGTCATCGACACGTGCGCTTGCAAGGTAGGAGGTAAAGCACTTTCCATCTTTAGATACACATAGCCCTTCGCGTAGGTTTGTCGAATATCCTGTGGCAACCCTTGATACACTAATTTCGATTGATGAATAAAAATTAATTCTTCGCACAAACCTTCTACTGTTTCCATACGATGGGTAGAGTACAGAATCGTTGTCCCTTGTTCTTTATGTAATCGTATAATTTCTTTGGAGACAATGTCTGCGTTTGCCGGATCAAAACCGGAAAACGGTTCGTCTAATACCAACCATTCGGGATGATGCACCACTGAAGCTATAAATTGTACAACTTGTTGTTGACCTTTAGATAATCGTTCTAACCATTGATCTGCTAGGGCTTGATAATTAAATCGCTCTAACCATTCCATGGATTGACGTTTAGCTTGCGTCGGTGAGAGTCCTTTTATAGTACCAAAAAATTGTAATTGTTCGAGTACTTTCATCTTACGATACAGCCCTCTCTCTTCCGGCAAGTATCCCATTCGTTTTTGTATAGCCTTTGAATACGGCATTCCATCATACCATATAGATCCTGTATCAGGTGTAGCTATTCCCAATAAACATCGAATAAAGGTGGATTTACCTGCGCCATTTGGACCAAGTAAACCTACAATTTTTCCTTTTGGAATAATACACGACACGTTATCCAGTGCGGTTTTTGTCCCAAAGTGTTTAGTAATGGCTTGTATTTTTATTCCGTTTTCCATTCGATATAAATTGAATCCGGATAGGCTACTTCACTTAAGTAAAGACCTTCCGGAGGAGCCGACATGCCGGCTTTGGTGCGTTGTTTAGAGGCTATGATAGCCAACCATTCGTCGATCGTTAGTTTATGTCGCCCCACATCCAGAAGCGTTCCTACGATAGCACGAACCATACCACGTAAGAAACGATTGGCGGTTATATGAAAGAACAGATACGTTCCATGTTGTTCCCAATACGCGCGGTGTATGGTACAATTAAAATTAGCGACATCGGTATGGACTTTAGAAAAACACTCATAATCCGTGTACTCCAATAGATACGCTGCAGCTTGATTCATTAAGGCTACATCCGGTTGCCCCTTAAACATCCAAACCAATCCCTTATCAAATGGATTTTTTTGTAAAGCAATTTTGTAAATATAGGACCTATGCACGGCATCAAAACGGGCATGTGCCCAGTCGTGAACGGGTACGACCGACTGTACACTAATCGAATCCGGAAGGATGGCGTTTAATGAAAGGAGAAAGGAAGCTGGAAGAGGAGCGGAAACGTCAAAGTGAGCGATTTGTACAGTGGCATGAACCCCCGTATCGGTACGTCCACTGCCCAGCGTTTCAATTGGTTCTCGCAAAAGAGTAAACAAAGCTTTTTCTATTACTTCCTGAACGGTAATAGCGTTGGGCTGTTTTTGCCACCCATGGTATGCCGTGCCTTTGTAGGCAATCTCCAAGAAATATCTCAAAATTTTGTACTTTTAACTTTCAAATATACATACTCAAGAGGAAAACTCCTTCATATCAAAATCAAAACCCTATGTTACAACGAATTCAATCGGTTTACCTATTCTTATCGGCTACTATTGTTTCCTTGGCCTTGTTCATTAAAATATGGTCGGCAGCCACAAATGAAAGTGTCGTACTGGATGCCTTCTCTGCCAATGTTACCTCCGGCGGTACATTGACAACTAAAAATGTAGGGTATATAGGTGGTGTACTCGTTCTATCTGTCGTACTAAACTTTTACACGATATTTCAATACAACCATCGTAAACGTCAGGTTTTATGGACGAATTTGAATAATGTACTATTGTGCCTCGTTATGGGTTTGTACTATTGGGAAATTTCAGTTTTGAAACAAGCTTTGACCGGTGCATATTCTGATAATTGGGGATTCGGTTTTTTTGTACCACTCATCGGACTATTGTTAAACATTCTAGCCATACGAGCCATCAAAAAAGATGAAGCGTTGATTCAATCGGTCGATCGCATTCGATAAAACGAACTATAAAAGACCGAATAAAAGGAGTTTTATAGAATGTTGTACCATTTGAACCGAAATATATTTTAATATTCCCTTTTATTAACTAAATATAGGTTGGTATAAATGATGTACTACTATGCGTTTTACTTTTCTTATCCGGTTTTCCTTCATTACCTATAGTCTACTTCAGACTCTTTCCGTTTTTTCACAATCCAGGATAACGGTTGGACAACCCATCAGTACAGCCATTACAGATGATCGAAACCCCGTTATCAGTGGCGAAGGCAAAACTCTAATTTTTGAACAATTTACTCGTACAGCGGAGGGGCCCGAACTGCTCATTGCCTTTATGGGAGCGACCGGTGGATGGTCGCGTCCGGAACCGGTACCGAATGCCAACTTAGGCATTAAAGGTTTACTCAATGGAGGGTATACGTTAAACTTTGATGGTACCCGACTATACTTTCATTCCGCTCGATATGGAGGCTTAGGTGGTGCAGACATTTGGTATATGGATCGTACTTCTTCCGGCAACACCTGGACTACTCCTCAAAATCTTCTAATACCCATCAATACTACCGGACACGAAACCTATCCCACTCTTTCACCTTATGGAGACCTACTGTTTTATACTGTTTTTACCAATGAAAAAACGAGCAACGGAAGTCCCTGCGGAAAAATAGTGATGGCAAAGAAAAAAGGGAGAGACGGCTGGGAAGCCGGTGTAGAGCTTCCGGCAATTATCAATAATGGTTGTAGTTGTAATGGTAAACTTTTGGCAGATGGTAAAACGTTTGTTTTTTCTTCCGAACGCAAGGACACAAAAGGAGGATACGATCTGTATCAGACTATTTGGGAAGGCGATCAAAGTTGGTCTGTTCCAAAAGCTATTGATGTACTCAACACACCGGAAGACAATGTTTCGTTCTCCTTACCGGCTGCAAGTAATTTAGTCTATATCGATGGTCTCGATAAAACCGGTAAAGGATATGATATACAAAGGGTAGCCCTTCCTCCGGATTTACAACCGGCGCCAACAGTGGTATGGAGTGGCATGGTAGTATATAACCAGGAGGAAACCGCCGGTGTACAACTACTCTTAAAAAATACGAGCAAGCAAACCGACTATACGTTTTATGCTGCCCCTAAAGAAATCGTATCGTTGCCCCTGACAACAAACGTCTCGTACATTCTCTATGCACAATCGATGAAAAAAGGGTATTGCTACCAAAGTAGTGAACTGTTCGTTCGTACTATGTCCGAAAAAATTCCACTAAAAGACATTACCTTAAACCTTATACAACCCGGCATACCTCTAAGTACAACAACGATACACAACCAAGAGGGGAAACCATCGACTGCTTTTCCCTATGAGGTGAAACAGTTAAGCTTCTTCTTAAAATATAATACTGAGGTAAAACTACAACTTATCGATTTTTATATTCCCATCGTATCCGATTCTACTTTGAGTGATTCTAATACAGTTGTATCCGTAGAACCCGCTCCTACTGTCTTGTATCAACTGTATCAAGAATTACGGGCAAACGGTATCGATAGTCAACGATTAGTTTATATCCGAAAAGAAAGTGATACCGAATCGTATAGTATAACGTTGGAATAGACGGAAATGAAATGCCCTGATTAAGCGCGTTGTATTTCAAGTTAAACCATTCTAGAAGCAATATAGTAACATACCGTCACCTCACCACTTGGACCCATCCGGTAGCAATACAATCCTGTTGATAGCGTATAGAATAATAGTATACACCGGGAGTAACGGATGCATTAGGACACCAATCGAGAATAGGAAGAGTAGATTGATAAATACGAGCTCCCCAACTAGAATATATTTCCATTGAAAGTTGTTGAATAGGAGAAGAAGGAACTATGTTCATACATTCATTCTTTCCGTCTTGATTGAGTGATACTAAATTGGTAACCTGTATAGAGGTTGACACAACAGTTATTGTATCTGAATAAGCACCGCAAGTATTCGATGTTTTTAAATAGTAATTTGGCTCTGAACCGGAAGTGGATTGTACTTGATGACCGGATGTAGTATACCATTGCCACTTAGGAGATACATTAACGTGAGGAAGTGGTATCGATTTAAATTCGCACGTATAGATACTATCATAGTTCAATGGAGAGACAAGTGTATCTTCTACTACAATAGATTTAAATGCAGTATCTGAAATGCAATAAAAGTAGGTTATATAAGCTAAAGTATATCTACCCGGTGCTAATTTGATTTTTTTATCGTTTTGATGAGGAGCAGACCATACACGGTTAGAGGATTGAATCCTAAAATGTGACGAATCGATATAAGGAGCTTTATTCCCCATTAAGGGTATACTATCATAGGTACAAAAGATAGAGTCGAGTGTAAGAATATTTGTTTGTGGAGTGCTATATCCCCTTGGTCGTTGATAATCCGGATGGTAAAAATTATAGATATAATTATTACGATTGATAAACGTATTATTTACATATTTATTCCATGTAAAAGAAGTATTAGGCAGTATGCTATCATAATTCTGAATAGTATAGGGCTGATCAATATTAACAAATCGATTTAAACTACCATTTTGGGGAGTTTGTGTTCTTATAATATTAAAATTGATAATATCATTTTGTTTTCCATAATCCATACCCAGATGAAAAGGACTGTTTTGTATAAACCCTTTTATCATAACAATAGTTGTGTCTAATAGAGTATCAAACTGATTTATAGCCTCACTGGCACTAATAAATTCATCTTTATAAAAATATAAAAAGCGATTATCGATGGAAAATAAATTGTTCAATAAACAGGCATTGGTATATTTAGTTGAAGTAGCACTAAAATCTATTAGACCTGTTTCAGAATCAAATTGAGTTATCTTAATATACCGTTTTTTGGTTGAATCAATTCCTGTATACGATATTTTTGTACCATCGGGTGAATAGACAAATTGAAATCCGATTCCCCCCAAAAAAATATAAGAATTGTATCTACTAGTATCCATTAAATTAAAATCTTGAAGTCGATTGAGTACCATTTTATTAATACCACATGCATCCCATAAAAGATTTATATTTTCGTTGGTACCATATTTCAATACACTTACCCAAGTATCCACATTGTTTTTGTGTTTTACGGCACTAATGGTGGGCGCTATAGAATCTAATAGTATTTTATTTTTGTATACTATCCTTCCCCGCCCATTATTATATTCAGTATCGATTAACGTTACTTTTAATTGACATATATCCCAAAATTTAGGAAAAGTATTGATAGAATTTTCAAACCACATCGAAAATAATGGTGCATCAGTATTATAATCCCAATTCTCCATATATGGTGTAACATCCAATAAATAAAAATACCGTCGATTGGTCTCTTCTATGGGTATTAGTACACTTTGAGCATAGCTGTGACTAAAACAATGCGAATTAATTTCACCTTGAAAAATGATTTCTCTTCTAGAGTTGTATACATTAAACCCATCAAAATAAAGAAGCAATTTACCTGTACTATCACAAATAGAGTTTACAGGACTATCTGTAAAAGATATTCCATTATAACTCGACTTGTTACCTATATAAAATTCAACATCGTCTTTCATTTGATAACCCGAGGGCTCACATTCCAATAAAAGATTAGGTCCTAAAACTCTTTCTTGGGTTTCATATTGCGCAAAAGAAAAACGTGTTATTAGCAGTAAAACTAATAACACGTTCACTCTTAAACCAAACATTGTTTTCATTACTCTTTAACAAACGTACGAATTTCGTGCATATTGTTAGAATGGACGACTATTGTATATATACCAACGGGTAATCCACCAATATAAAGGGAATGTAGGGTTTCAACATTGGATGATAGTACTAGACTTCCTTTTGAGTCTACAACAGATATAGTATAGTTTTCAGATTCTATTGTATTCTTAAAATAAAGTTGGTCTTTAGCGGGGTTGGGGTATATTTCTAATTTATTACCACTAACACTACTATCCGGTTCTACAATAGTAATTTGTCGCATAACATTTGGCTGACAAGAACTCTCATAATATAGATTCCAAACTTCTAATCCGTAATTAGAACCGCCTGTTACTACACTTCTACCTGCGCCTATATAGTATAAATGATTATTAACATAAACCGGGCTATGTATCAGCATATCTATCCCTTCCGGAGAACCGGATGTCGTTTTAATTATTTTCCAAACTCCATTTTCTACATACGTTTGATACAAATCAGCCGCATTGAATGTCCCACTTAATGTTCTTAAAACATTATAAGTAGGATTGTTTTGAATTCCATAATAGACAACTCCACTAGCCCGATTAATAGTAAACTTACCGGATAAGTTTCCTGATGTAGTGATTTGTTCTGTAACGTTAGTACTTAGATTAGTTCGATAAAGATTACCTAAACGGGCTGCACCTCTAACGTAATATATAAAGTTGTTGTATACAAAAACATCTGAATTAGGCTCTATATCTCCAGTGTTTATAAGAACCGAACTATTAACGAAAAGAGATTTATTATTAATAAAATAGTAATCATTATTATTTAATAATTTAAAAATCAAACTGGTACTATTACTACCAATTGGCTGTCTGGTTTGGTTGAAATACAAATATAATAAACTGCCTTCTTGATATATAACTTTATCTGAATCTACTATAAAATCACTAGGTCTTATTGAACCACCAGGACTTAAATCCGTTTCAACAAATGTATTCAAATTCACTTTTCTCAATTCATTCAACTGATTTTGGAAAAGAATAAAGTTTTGACTGTTTTCGGTATAAAAACTTATTTTATTAAAACTAGATCCGACTGGCAGTTTAGCTGTTGTGACGCTAGGAATTGTATTAATAACCCACTTTTGAATTCCTGTATTAAAAGAATAAAAATACAACTTCCCATCTCTTCCCGTAAAGTAAATTTTATCATCATACGTTACCAGATTACTCCCCGGAAACACTCTATTGTCACTTAACACTCCGGATTGCCATCCTGCTGTACCACTTCCACTAATTATACCGGACCTTACGGCATTTACTTCTGTTTGCAGCTGTCGATAACACCCTCTACTATCTGTTAATCCTATAGTAACGTCATAACTTCCGGGTGCAGATGCAGTAAATACCGCCGAAGTAGGTGTAAAATTAGACCACTGACCCCATAGTCCACTTGGGGATGTAGTCGTCACCCAAGGATTAATATTTCCAGATGGACTAGGATTGTTTATCGTAACTAAAACCTGATTAGAACAAGAGAAAAAGGCATTATCGACAGAAGGCACTAATGCCGGTCGAACAATAAAAGTCTTTACTACAGGATCTCCACAATCTCCCGTAATCGTCACTTTGCCTACAAAGTCGGTAAATGCATTTAAAGGTAAAGCTCCTTGAATCGATCGTACATTGGTACCCTGAACTATTCGTGTGGTAAATCGATTGGTTTGATCGTCATATAGAAGGGGTAATTCCCAACTATAATAGCTATTGTTACTTACCCATTTAGGCATATTTAAATAAAAATTACCTTGACAGTCTGGTAATACATTGATAACATCTACTCCATTTTGTTGTATGTTCCCGTAATCCGGTTGCGTGACATTGATATCAATATAACGAAGTGACGTATGACATTCATTTAACACCTGAGCTACAATACGAACTGTTCCTGTTTTAGTGAATCTACTAATGTAAATACCGTTATTCCAATTATGAGTTACAACTGCTCCATTTGCTATCCAGTTATAACTTACACCAGAAGGAACACCACTAATAGTAATACCTTCTGTACAAAGTACATTTGTTTTAGTAGCTGTTAAAGACCAATTACCAAATGAAGACGGTATAGTAATAATATGTTCTCTTGTACTTCTACCACATATACCACCAACTCCTAAACCACCAGCTTCTAACCTTACAATTTTTATTGGTGCATTAGGATCCCATTCTACGGTAATTTCTCTATAATTATTTGGAGAAACAGGAAGATGAGGACTTGGACAATTATCAAATTGTGAAGTTGTCTCATCACAAAAATTGGTTTGTATTTCTAAAAAAGTACTTAATCCAAAGTCGAAGTAAGATATAATTGCAGTTTGATCTCTTTCCCATGACGCCATATTTACAATAAGATTAGAGGGATGTCCATTAAAACCAACATCATCATTTGTAAATTGCTCGATAGTTTTTAATCCAACTTTAATAATTTTCCCACCTTGTACAGACCACTTTACTTTTCCTACTAAATCATAATTATTAATGGAATAAGTACCAATATTACTACATGTAGCAGTATTAAAATCTATTTGCCTACCTCCACATTCTGCTTTCGTTTGATAACTATAAATACTAGATAGATAGATAGATAGATAGATAGATAGATAATTTAAAAGTAATTTTCATTGTAAATGTTTTCATAAAAATAGTAGTTTTGTCTAAATACAATTCTAAGAATAATTGTACACTGTTTAGTATAAATCTTAATTACTTTATGAAACTCCTTTTTTTAATCCTATTTACAAATGTTGTTACCTTTTCGTCCCTTTCCCAAACGGATACAACTACCAAGAAAAACCTAGAGGAAAAATATCCGCTCTCCTATAATAACGCACTAAAACTAGATGGTCGGTTTGTCATTGGTGATTTTATCCTCAGCTATGAACGTTTTTTGAATAGAAGCAATTCTATTATTTGTGTGGGACGATATGGCAATTATTTATATGATGGAAACTGGGAAAGTTATATTACAACTTTTCAATTTCAATACCGTCATTATTTTTCTAAAAGGGATAAAAGAGGTTATTATTTAGGCACTTCCTTAGGTGTAGGCTATACTACCTATTTAAAAGAATATAGAGGACAAGATCCGACTTTATTTAACACGTATTACGCTGAAGAATTTAGATTCTCTAACATCGCACTTACCACCGGTTATCAACTCAAGTTAAAATCACGATGGGTCGTAGACCTTGGCATTCAGATCAACTACAATTATTGGCTAGAAATGAGAAGCCCATTTACAAATGGATATGAATCAACACCTTATTCCGACAATCGAAAACTTTTATACTATCAACGATTTTTTACCCTTAACATTGGCTATTTCTTTTAAGTGTTTTTCAATACCCATAGGATGGTGGTGACGATTTTATTTTTTTCAAGTCCTTCCATCTTTCTAATTTCTACTTTAATAGGTAACATATAAGTTCTTTTCTTTGTGTCAAACCAAATAGACGTTTCCCATGTTGAATCCCCAATTGTTGCTCTTGCTTTTAATCTCCCCCAACCTTCTTCTTCAGACCTAAAATATTCACGAATTTCTTTTGTATACTCCACAGGAAGGGAAACGAAAAACCACCCCCCTTTTCCGGAGTATTGTGTTACCTCCGACCTAAAGGCATACTTTATGTCCCCTACCTTTCGGTGTTTCAAGGTTGTTTCGATATTGAATAAGGAAAATAAGTAGCAATTTTTAATTGGCTTAATTTGAGATTAGTATCAAAAATTTAATACTATCCTTAAACTGACTGAAAAAACTTTTATACTAAATATCTTAGTATAAAAGAAAAGGTATTTGGGGTGCATAATTCCAAAATCCATTTTCTTTATTCTTAAATGAATTTTCTTCTGCGGATTTGTCAACTATAAAGTATTAACTTTTAATAATTTATATAATTAACATTACCTGTATTATAATATACAAATATTACTAGATTACCATTTTTTAGGACGAATTTACCATTTTATATAAAATAAATAATATTTATTAGCATCATAAATCTTAACCCTAAACCAAGGAATTATTTATGCTAACCGAATTAGTACTTGATTTCAACAAGACGCTATCACGTAAAGCGAAATTTACCCTATTATTAATTTATACAGGAACATTGCTTTTAGGTCTATACCATTTTAATAGTTCCCTAACACTAGATAACTACATATCAAAATATAAATCTAGCAGCCCTAGTCAACTTTGCTACGTATCCCTAGCAAATACTGAAATATTTGAGTCCAACTCCAGTTCAGTACCTTCACGTCCCATAGGACCTACAACAGCAGCTGGATTACCAAAATGGTCAAATCCAACCACTTGGAAAGGAGGTAAGGTACCAACAGTAGGAAGTATAGTATATATTCGTAGTAATTCTGCTGTTCTACTTGACCAAGATATAGATCTTAGTTCTGTTCATATAGAAGGTACTCTTGTGATTGATTATTCGAAAAATATAAATATTGCGACTGAGGTATTAATGGTTATGAATAAAACTGGGTACTTCGAAATGGGTACTCCGAAATTTCGCTATACAAGAAGGGCTACGATTACTTTAAAAGGTGCCGATGTTTCAAAGTTTGAATCAGATAGTTATAAATCCATAATGGCAATGAATGAGGCTGAAATATCTATACATGGTGAGTTGCGCTCCTCTTGGACGGTATTAAATGCTACAGCACCTGCAGGAAGTAGGGTTATATCAATTTTGGCGCCTATGAATTGGAGGGTTGGTGATGAAATAATGATTACTACTACCGGAATAGAAACAGAAAGAGTAGACCCAATTAGCAATAAAGTAGTTGGTGGTAAAGATTTTACATACACTGAAACAGAAATTAGAAAAATAACTTCTATTTCAAATGACAGAAAAACTATTACATTAAATACCCCTTTAACCTATAAACATTTTGGGAAACTACAATCATTTTCTAATCAAAAACAACAGTGGATACTTGACGAACGTGCTGAAGTAGGGTTATTGAGTAGAAACATAAAAATTCAGGGGGATACTTCATCATTAACATCTAAACAAGGTGGTCATATAATGGTAATGAGGACATCAAAAGTAAATCTAGACGGTATAGAACTAAGCTCGATGGGTCAAGAAGGAAGACTTGGCCGTTACCCATTTCATTGGCATCTTGCTGGCGATGTAAAAGGTCAATACTTTAAAAATTCAATTGTAAAAAACTGTTTTAATAGAGCAGTTACAATTCATGGAACTGATGCTTCCGTTGTAGATTCTAACGTTATATACAACACTATTGGTCATGGGATTTTCTTAGAGGATGGTAATGAAGTAGGAAATAGAATTCATTATAATTTAGTTTCTGTTATAAAACAACCTACTAAAAACCCTGCCAAAAACTTATTACCATCAGACATTTTATTTCAAGGAAATAGAGTACAAGGACCTGCAGGAATTTGGATCAGTAATCCATTAAATGTAATAACGTTCAATGCCGTTTCTTCAACTGGAACTGGACTTTGGAATGCTTATACTTTAACACCAGGTGGGGATGCTATAAATTACAAACCTAAAATACCCTTTCTCCCAATTACAAATATGGATAACAACCGAGCACATGCTTGTTATGTAGGCTTAATGTTCGATTTTGTAGATACTAAAGATAGAAAAGATATAAAAGCAGCTTCATACTATAGATCTGGTCAAATTGTTCGAAACTTTACCGGATTTAAAAACTATCGTTCTATTTGGTATAGAGGTGTAACACCTCTAAATTTTTCTAATTTTACAATTGGTGATGATGAAGGAAGAGGTAGTTTTATCAGTACTACAGTTGGTCTATTTACAAATGGACTAGTTGTTGGTCGAAGTGAAAACATAACGGGACCTAAAAAAGAAAGTTATGCAACTTCTATGTATGATGGTGTTGAAACTATCCGTAACTGCCATTTTGTAAATTTGAATGGCAATCAAAATGTATTTCTCATTTTTGGCGGAGGTGTAAAAAACTTACCTCATTATACAGAGAATGTTAGTTTCGATAGTTGTACCATATTCAATCCGTCATTAGATAACCACTTTAGCCCATCTGTATCTTTTGTTGAAGATCTAGATGGAACACTAACTGGGAATAAGGGCTGGTGGATGACTACAGATCATCCTTTTATCATAGATGAGATTAATTTCCCAAGATTACAAATGGGATACAATGGTAGAAAAACACAATATTCTTTTGGCCGATTAGGGGTAACTTGGGGTGATGATGAATCTAGAAAAGCAACATTATATTATGAACATGCTGACGGTCACATAGCACATACAAAACCTGCAGGTCCACGTTCTGATATACCATTGATTATAGACGGAGGAAAACGGGATTATACAATACGTTTTTGTGATAAAATACCTAACAATTTATCATTGGATTGGAGTCAAGCTAAACCGGGTGAAGAAGTGTTTTTCAAAATAATAGGTATGCCGGAAGAATTAAATGTCATTAGTAATGAAATAACAAAACTCTCAAATAAAGAAGCAGTAAAGTCCTCTACTTCTAGTTCGTACACGTTCATAAATGGAGAAATGTTTTTCCATATTATTACTCCTGAAGATGGTCATCTTAATTTTAGACTTACTAATAAATCAGGAAGTGAAGCCTTAATAGCTGTTGAAGGTCGTTCTAGACCGTTCAAATCAAATCCATCTACAAACACTATTATACAAGCAGAACATTTCGATTATGGTGGACAAAATGTAGCCTATTATGAAAATGTGGGGAGTAATATTTTAGGAAACACTGGTCGAGACGTATTTGATATAAGACCAGGAGAAATTCTTGGATTCAGCAAAATAAACAATACAAATTTTGCACTTGTTGATTTTGGTATAGGACAATGGGTTAATTATACCGTAAATATACCTAGAGATGGATTATATAAGTTAGAAGCAAATGTGAGTACTCAGGTTTCAGCTAATCAAAGGCTTGAACTGTTTGTTGATGGTATATCAAAAGGTCAACTAACTATCCCTCGATCTAGTGGTGTATATACTCAGATTGATTTAGGAAACTTTAGTCTGACTAAGGGTGCAAGAATAATTCGATTCAAAGCGATCACAGCTTTTGCAAGAATAGATTGGTTTAAATTATCGAGTGGTGCATCATTACCAACAGTCAACATTACAAACCCTACAAACAATGCTACCATTACAGGACCTGCTAGTGTAAGTTTGACTGCAAACGCCTCGGATTTGGATGGAACTATTACCAAAGTAGAATTTTATAATGGGACAACTAAACTAGGTGAAGATGTTACTAGACCATTCACTTTCAATTGGACTAATGTACCTATTGGAAACTTTAGTATAACAGCTCATGCTACCGACAATTCGGGAAATACATCAGTCTCAGCTGTAGTTAATATTAAAGTAATACCCCCCAACAAGCCTCCCAAGATTACTATAGTTAGTCCTAGTAACAATTCCGTTTTTAATGCTCCACATAATTTAACTATAAAACTTGATGTAAGCGATGAAGACGGTGTTATTCGTCAAGTTGAATTTTTCAATGGAACAACTAAGATCGGAACTGATGTAAGGACTCCATTCGAATTTCAATACAATACGATTCCGGTAGGGACTTACAATTTAACTGCCAGAGCAACCGATAATGATGGTGCTATATCCACTTCCAATATAGTTATAGTTACAGTTCAATTAGTGAGAGATTGCGCCGGTATTCCTGGTGGAGAAGCACGAATCGACACATGTGGAGTATGTGTGGGGGGATCAACAAATAAAGTAACGTTAAATACGGATGGAGACAATCTTCCAGACTGTATAGATACTGATGATGATAACGATGGTTTAATAGACACAATAGATTGCTTTCCATTAGATAAGACAAAAGGATCTTCTATTATTTGGTATCAGGATTTAGATGGTGATGGAAAAGGTAATCCTAATATGAGTCGATCAGCATGTAGTCAACCGACAGGATATGTAAGGGATAATACGGATCAATGCCCATCAGATCCTCTTAAAATTTTACCAGGCGATTGTGGATGTGGTAATACGGAGGCTAGTTGTGCTAATCAATTACCTAGGGTAAACTTTGTTAGACCCTTGAATTTAGCTATTGTAGAAGCGGGATCAACTTTAAATGTAACTGTTTCCGCTTCTGACTTCGATGGAACTATTACAAGTGTTAGTTTATATTTTGATAATAGATTTGTTCGTAATGAGTTACTAGCACCTTATACATGGGGTTCAAATGATATTCTCTTACAAAACATTTCACCTGGCTCACATACATTACGAGCAATAGCTACAGATAATAGAGCTGGGATTGTAGAAACATCTATTAGTATTATTGCAAAAGAAAAAGATTGTGCTAATGTTTTAAATGGCTCAGCCTATTTAGATGTTTGCAATACTTGCGTTGGAGGTACCAGCGGAAGATTGACAGCCGACTTTGATAATGATCGAATACCAGACTGTATAGACGATGATGATGATGATGACGGAGTAATTGATTCTGAGGATTGTAATCCACTTGAAGCTACAATTACAGTAAAAACAACTTGGTATGCTGATTTAGATGGAGATGGATATGGTGATATTAATAATCCTATTATGAGTTGTACTCAGCCAATTGGATTCGTAGAAGATAATTCAGACGAATGTCCAAATAAAAAAAATAGACAAAATGCTGGAGACTGTGGTTGCGATATGCCAGAAGATGCTTGTTTTGATTGTGAAGGAATACCTTTCGGAAGATCATTTGTTGACAGCTGTTCAATTTGTGTGAAAACATCTTTAGATGCTTGTAAACAAGATTGCAATAGAGTATGGGGTGGAACTGCCTTTTTAGATTCCTGTAAAACATGCGCAGGAGGAAATACTAATATTACCCCTATTTTAGATTACATAAATTGTATGCCTACTTCGACAATAATTGATTCAATCAATTATTACTGGACTATTAAACCTAATCCAACGACAGACGTCTTCAACATAGTTGTAGACCAGTCATTATCAATTGTATTGATAAATATTCAAGGTCAAGTTTTATTCGTTGAAACTATCAAAGATGTTATTACAATAGGTGAAGATTTACCATCAGGATTTTACATTATTAAATTTTATAATGACTTAAAACTTGTAGGTGTTGAAAAAATAATTAAAAACTAATACTGTATAGTTCATAAGATTTTATAATATATCTCCAGAACTTATAGAATCATGTAATTGAATTATAAATTATAAATTCCAAAATTCAATTACATGATTTTATAAAAAATTAATATTCTAAATTCAAATTTATATGGTAAGAAATAATCACTTTGAAAAATATATGATTTATGACGAAATAACTTCAAAGAGACTATATTTAACTGTATAGTAATAATGAAGAGTCATTTAAGAAAACCGCATTAGATATTTTTAATTTATAGTTGAAAATGACCAATACTTTTTAGAAATAAAAGTATGAATTAGACTCACAATAACTAAGGTAAAGTACTATCCTCAACTATTGACGTTTTTTTACATTTTAAAACGATACTAATCTAGCACTTTATTTTTCTTCGTTTTACCCATTTAAATAACTCCATCACCACAATAATACTTAAAGAGGCTTCTAAGACATAAGCCCAGTCGGACCAACGATACGGTTGCAATTCTAACACATCTGCCATAAATGGAATATAAGATACCCCAACATGGATACCATGTGCTAAAAAGATAGCCCCTACTAACCACCAGTTGTTCGATAAGGGCACAGAGAATATTGACTTCAATTCGTTCCTACAATTTAATACATGTAGGTTTTGGAATAATACCATCAATAACATGACTAAGGAACGTGCTGGACCTATGTCCGTATGTTCTACTTCTATTAAATAATACCAAACTGCACTCACCGCGACCGACATAACTATAGAAGATAACACTACTTCTTGCACCATGAGTCGATTAAACACCGATTCATTCGGATCACGGGGTTTGCGTTTCATTTCACCCGTATCGCCTTTTTCAAAGGCCATCGCAACATCTTGAATCCCATTGGTGACCAAATTCAACCACAACAATTGTATCGCCGTAAAGGGTACCGGTAGGTTTAATCCCAGCGTAAAAATTATCGTCATTATTTCTGCAAATCCGGTGGATACCAACAAATACACTACGTTTCGAATGTTGCTGTAAATATACCGGCCTTCTTCCACTGCTGCTTTAATCGAAGAGAAGGCATTATTGACTACAATCATGGAAGATGCTTCTTTCGCTACATCTGTTCCATAACCCATAGCAGCCCCTATATGAGCCGATTTTAATGCAGGGGCATCGTTTACACCGTCTCCAGTCACGGCAACATAAGCACCGGATTGTTTAAATGCTTCGACAATCCTTAATTTTTGTTCCGGTGATACACGAGCAAAAACCGTCTTCGATTGCACTACTTCCATTGGGATAGCACCTTTTTCGTCTTGTAAAGCTTGTAATTGCTTCCCGCTGATAACAGCCGAAGCGTCAACAGCGATACCAATCTGACGAGCAATACTGGCAGCCGTTTCGGGATGGTCGCCCGTAACCATTGCTACTTTAATTCCTGCTTCCATACATGCTTGAATGGCATCCGGAACATCGTCCCGTACCGGATCCATTAACGCAAAAAATCCGATTACCTCTAGCGTAGGCAAGGAATTCCCTTCCTGCCACCAGCCGGAATCAACGGTTGTTTTCACTAAAGCAATCACACGATATCCGGAAGAAGCCAACAAGCTCACTTGCGTGCCGTAGCGTTCTGCTTCTTCTACATAAGGTTCAAATGCTTCCCAAGCACCCTTCAATACAAGAGTACCATCCTGCAGCACGATACCGGCAAACTTTCGTTCCGATTCAAACGGAATTTGTTGTGCTACATTAAATTTCTTTTTTACTTCTTCTATATTTTCACCCCCTTTAACAGCTGCGGCTAACAGAGCCACATCTACCGCATCACCTAAGTGTTTCCACTCTGTTTCTCTTTTTTCTAACGTTGCTTCATTGCATACTACGCCATACTGCAATAATTGTCGGAGTGCCAACGGATCTTCACCTCCCGATAGATATTGAATAGTACCGTCTCCATGGTATCCGATACCACTGCATTCATATCGACTTCCGGAAGCCAATACTATTTGCTGAACGGTTTGTTGATCTAATGTCAGTGTTCCGGTTTTATCCGTAGCTATCACCGTACAACTACCTAAGCCTTCCACCGCCGCTAATTTACGAATGATGACATGGCGTTTAGACATTCGTTGAGACCCTATGGATAACGCAACCGTTATAGCGATCGGCAACCCTTCCGGTATAGCCGATACAGCAAGGGCAATCACTAGAAAGAAAGTATCCATCCATTCCATTCCCCTTGCGTACGCTACCACTCCGGCGACCAAACATAAGAGTAATGTATAAATAGAAATCTTTTGAGAAAACTCTTCCATTCGTTGGACCAACGGAGGTTTATTTGTTTCTAAGCTTACCAGTCGTGCGGCGATTGTCCCTATCTCGGTATGAACTCCTGTAGCTACCACCACACCTTTGGCTCGACCAAAGGTAACGGATGTGCCGGAGTAAGCCATATTAAATCGATCTCCCACACTGGCTTGTTCATCTTCTATTCGCTCTACTTTTTTCAAAACAGGAAGCGACTCTCCGGTGAGAATGGCCTCTTCTATTTTTAATGCATTAAGCTCTACTAATCGAAGGTCAGCGGGGACTTTATCACCCGATTCTAAGACTACAATATCACCCGGTACTAGTGTGCTCGCTTCCAATACAACGATCTTTCCATCCCGTAACACTTTAGCGGTTAAGTGTACCATTTTTTGAAGAGCAGAAGCATTTTGTTCCGCTTTCCACTCTTGACTTGCCCCCATGAACGCATTAATCAAGACGATTAAAAAAATAAATCCAGCATCTACATATTCTTGTAAGAATAACGTTATGATTCCGGATGCCAATAAAATGAGTACTAATAAACTCGTGAATTGGTTAAATAAAATTTTAAAAAAAGAGACTTGTTTTCCTTCCGGTAATACATTCGCTCCATAGTGCTGCAATCGACTTTGTGCTTCGACAGATGATAATCCGGCTGTTGTTGCCTTCAACTCTTGGAATACTTCATCTAATGGCAAGTTAAAATATCTTTTCATAGACTTTTTCGTTTATAAGATACAGTCCCCTACTCCAACTAAAAAAAGAGTATCTTAGTAACATGAATCTATCTAAAATAATAAGCCTTTGCGTGATTAGCAACTGTATGTGCTTTATTTATGCACAAGAAGATAAATACATAAAAAAGGGGGATGCCTATTTAGAGTCTAAAAATTATGCTTTGGCGTTAACGCAGTATGAATTAGCCTATCAACAAAATAAAGAGCATGCGTATGTCAATTTTATGTTAGCAAAATGTTACTTGGCTACTTCTCCAAAAGAAAAATCCTTACAATATGCCGGTGTGGCTGTCCGTAAAGCAGAGAAAGTAACACCGGAAATGTTGCTGATCTACGCACAAGCGTTGCACATCAACCACCGATGGGATTCAGCTATCGTGTATTATCAAAAATCTGATCCGGGAAAAACGAATTACAAATACATATCAAAATGTGTTCAAGAATGTCAAACCGGAAAACAATTGTATGGAAATAAAAAAGCCTACATCATTACCAATGCCGGTGCACTAGTCAATTCGCAAGAATCGGACTATTTACCGGCTGTTACGGCTGATCTTTCGACACTCTATCTAACTTCCAGAAGAGCCGGCAGTACAGGGGGTAAAATCGATCAAGACGGACAACCGTTTGAAGACATTTATTCTTGCGACAATGTGGGGGGTGCATGGAACAAAGCGATAAACATAGGAAGCCCATTAAATACAGAGATACACGACGCTTGTATTGGAATTTCAGAAGACGGACAAACTATGTTTATATATAAAGGCAGTAATGGTGGAGATATTTATACAAGTGAATTGAAAGGAAAAAAATGGTCAACACCACAGCCATTACCTTTTAATACTGAGTTTTTTGAATCTTCTGCTTGTTTATCACCGGATGAACGCACGTTGTATTTCGTTCGAGCAACCAATGCTTGGAGTAATCGGGATTTGTATATGTGCCAACGAACAGTGGGTGGACAATGGAGCAAACCCATCAAACTACCATTCAACAGTGAATTTGATGAGGATGCACCGTATATGCATCCCGATGGCAAAACGCTTTACTTCTCATCTAAAGGGCATACATCGATGGGAGGGTATGATGTGTTCAAAGTAACAAAAGGAGTAGGCGGAACATGGTCCAAGCCGGAGAACATGGGAGCGCCCTTGAATACAGCCGGTGATGATGTATATTTTGTTATCAGTGCCGATGGTAAACGAGCCTTATATTCATCGAACCGGGAAGGGGGCTTGGGTAAACAAGATATCTATACCATCAAAATGCCGGTAGATGCGGCACCACCCCAACTGTCTTTAATTAAAGGGACCGTTAAAGATGCCCTAACCGGTAAACCCATAGAGGCTACCATTACGGTTACCGATAATGTCAGTAAAGAAACCATTGCACAATTTCATTCCAACAGTGAAACCGGACAGTACTTACTTTCATTACCCGCAGGAAATAATTATGCCCTCACGATAGAAAAACCCGGTGTATTATTTTATTCTGAAAACATTCAATTGACAAATGGATATCAAGAAGTACAACAAGACATTACCCTTGTGCCGGCTACTGTCGGAAACAAGATTGTGTTACGTAACATTTTTTTTGATACCGGTCAGTCTACTTTACGGTCCGAATCGATGATTGAATTGCAAAAAATTGTTCAATTGTTAAAAAACAATCCTGCGTTAAAAGTCGAAATATCCGGTCATACCGATAACGTGGGAGATGAAAAAGCCAATCAATTGTTATCTGAAAATCGAGCTAAAGCAGTAGTTAATTATTTAGTCCAACAAGGTATAGCTTCCGCAAGGCTTGTAGCTAAAGGATATGGAAGCAGTCAGCCTATTGCACCCAATACAACAGAGGCCGGAAAGCAACGCAATCGACGTACTGAATTTAAGATTATGTAACCGCTCTCCTTGGTCTATCCTAGGCAGAGGAACAGTAAATTAGAAGAGCTGATGGTTACTTTTTAATTAATTTTAATGTTTGACTTAAGCCTTGCCCCTCTACAACCAGCGTATATAAACCGGGAGTCAGGCTTTGACCTATTTGTATATCCTCCATTAAGGAGACACCGGTTCTTCGTTCCACTTCCACTCCAGTGCTTGTATAGAGGACTAAGGAATATTTACCAAGAGGAGCAGTAGTAGTGGCTTGCAAGGTAAATGCCTGAGCCGATGGATTCGGATATACCGTAAGAAGTTCCGCCGTATCTACAGTCCGTGTAGCAGTTGTTATACTACAACCGGAATTATTTTGTAAAAAATGAGACAATAATCGAATATAAGACGCTTGATATCCGCAGGCGTTTTCTGTTACTTCCCAAGAATTGGAGGGCCATGAAGTATTCCACTCCACAAATGATTTTTGAATCGGTTGTCCAAAAGCCGGTCGAATACATCCGGCATTATTTTGAGAGCTACCACATCCGGAAGGACAACAATTATCGTAGTTATAATTTTTATTCGGTCCGCCGGGAACAAACCCTGGAGCCGGGCCATAGGTAGACGTCCCTACTCTATCCCACTGTGCACTTCCATCGTGGAACCAAGAATGGTAAAATTCCCGAACAGAATTTTCTGCTCCATAATTTCCCATATTACTTAAATAAACTAAGGACAAAGGATTCGTTCCGTGCATATAATGTAGAAAGCCGGCCGCCGCATTTTTGTATTCGGCATGGTTGGTTGGCGATTGATTATACGTGATTAAGTTTAGATACATTTGGGCTTGGTTACAATGTACTTTATTACTACCCCATGTAAAGTTATCATCTTTTAAATAGGCACGATAAGCGTCCGTTTGATTCACTATGCCTACATAATTATCAGCTGATGTACGAACCGAATTAGAGTATCGACTTAAAATTTCAGTCACAATAGAAGAAGTAGCACCAGTACAAGTGGTATAGTATAATAAAACATCTTGTTCTGTCGATTCGAATGGATATGCATACCACCATTGATTCAAGTGAGTATTTGGCCAATTGGTTTCTACATAGGTCTTGTAGGCTGCTGTACCAGTCAGTTTATATAAAAAGGTAGCGGCAGATAGTTTACGCATCATACGAGCATAATTATTTTCATTCGAAGATAATTCTTGTTCACCGGCAGCTAAGTTGTTATCCGTATTTCGAAACGTAACCGAAGGATTTGCTTCTGCCCATTGATAGGCATTAATAGCAGCGGTTTGAAGCGTTGCCGCATAGGTACTCATCGATGGAATCTTCCCAAATTCAATAGCACCAAGAGCAAAGATAGCAGCGGCTGATAAAGAGGCAGACGTAGTAGCAGGTCCATAGCGACGTTGCGCTGCATCACTACTCGGAGGCGATGCGCTGCCACCCCCTACTACACAAAGAACAGAGCCGTCGGATTGTTGCATTCGAAGCAACCAATCCATTTCCCATTTTACTTCATCTAAAATATCCGGTATGCCATTGCCGGATTCCGGAATAGAATAATCGTCCGTAAATACTGTTGGGCGCTCGTCATAGGCAAGTAAGAGATCAATCATTGGCCCCCAAATAAAATTAACATATTTGTTATAATCACCGGCATCGTACCAACCACCCGACAAATCTTTTTCAGTTGAGGCATTGTTTGGTTGATTGTATAAGCGACAATTCCTATCCTGTAAAGGTCCTATATGCGAGGCTGCATCCGTCCAACCGGCATCCGCATAAGGGGCCACTTTTGCCAGCGCACAGCGTTGGTAGTAAAACGTGCGCACCGCCTGTTTCATCACTTCATTATACACTTGAACATTAATGTCAAATCGATAAGAACCTTGATTTAATTGAGTATCAAAAATATAATAAGACCCTTCTTCTGCTACACTACTAAAATCAAAATACCAGACTTTATCTCCGGATTGTGTGTGCGTAGCTCCATTATTCCAAGCAGTTAAAGTGCCGGAGTATACAATGGCATCGTTCGACCAACGACGTACTTGGTATTGATTAAGCCCTACCCCGGGGGTAGCAGAGGTCAATCCCGGATTCGTCCCTGTTTGGGGTGCTGAAACAATGGCTATTTTAATTCCTTCACAGGTATAGCCGAATTGGTCAACCTTTATGTTGGGATTTGTGGTTAAGGGTGCAGCGTGCACGAAGACAACAGCACTTAAGAGCCCCAACCCAAAAAGCAACTTTATCATAGTATTTAAATTATTTTAATTTGCAATATTCTAATTTTTATGGGAAATAACTACTAAAAGATAGGGGGATTTTCCCTGTCAGTTTGTCAGTACAATAGACAGTGGAATAGAAATTGAAAAGGAATATGTCGTTCAAACAATAAAAAACACAACTATTATGCAAGAGAAGGGAAACATATCCATTCATACGGAGAACATCTTTCCGATTATTAAGAAATTTCTGTATTCCGATCATGAAATCTTTTTACGCGAATTAGTTTCGAATGCCATAGATGCGACACAAAAACTACGACGCTTAGGGCAATTAGGAGAATTTAATGGAGATGTAGGGGAAACCAAAATTGTGGTATCCTTTGACAAAGAGAAAAAAACCATCACTGTAAGTGACCGTGGGTTAGGGATGACAGCGGAGGAGATAAAAAAATACATTAATCAAATCGCTTTTTCCGGTGCTACCGAATTTATTGAAAAGTACAAAGACAAAACCGATACACAGCAGATAATTGGGCATTTTGGTTTAGGCTTTTACTCAGCCTTCATGGTAGCCTCTCAAGTGGAAATCCAAACTTTATCCTATCAAGCCAATGCGGCGCCGGCGCGTTGGATTTGTGATGGTTCTACAGAGTTTGAAATTACTGAAGGAAATCGTACCGATAGAGGTTCTGATATCATCCTTCATGTAGCAGAAGACTCAGAAGAATTTTTAGACAGCTATCGTTTAAAATCCATACTCACCAAATACTGTAAGTTCTTACCGGTAGAAATTGAATTTGAAGGTTCGGTTATCAATAACCCACAACCTTTATGGACACGTCAGCCATCTGAATTAACTAATGAAGACTACCTTAGCTTCTATAAGGAAATCTATCCTATGGCGGAAGACCCGTTGTTTTGGATACATCTGAATGTAGATTATCCGTTTAACTTAACGGGGATTTTATATTTCCCAAAACTTAAGAAAGAGTTTGAATTCCAACGCAACAAAATTCAATTGTATTCCCGACAAGTATTTATTACGGATGAAGTAAAAGATGTTGTTCCGGAGTTTTTAATGTTATTACATGGAGTGATTGACTCACCGGACATTCCATTGAATGTATCCCGCAGCTTCTTACAAGCCGATGGTAATGTTAAAAAAATCAATAACCATATCACTAAAAAAGTAGCAGATAAATTAAATGAGTTGTTTACTCAAGACCGAAGCGGTTTTGAAGCGAAGTGGGATGAAATCGGATTGTTTGTGAAGTATGGAATGATCAGTGATGAAAAGTTTTACGACAAAGCACAACAGTATTGTTTATATAAGTCTACTCAAGGTACCTATTATACGTTACCTGAATATCAAGAAAAGATAAAAACACTACAAACCGATAAAGATGAAAATGTGGTAGTGCTGTATACCAACAATGCCTCTGCTCAAGATTTATTCATCCAAAAGGCGGCACAACGTTCCTACGACGTACTGCTGATGGATACTGTATTAGATCCTCACTTTATAGGACAGATAGAAGGTAAACACGAAAAACTTCGATTCAAGCGAGTGGATTCAGAATCTTTAGATAAGTTAATTGAAAAAGAAGAGCCCAAAGCAAATTTATTAACCAAAGATCAAGAAACCTCCGTCGTAGAGATCTTCAAGTCTATTGTGAACGATGAAAAACAACAAGTAAAAGTAGAACAATTAGGTTCCGATGATTTACCGGTATCTATTGTTTTACCCGAATTCTTGCGTCGTATGAAAGATATGTCGGCAGTAAGCGGACAATCTATGTTTGGAGGATTTGGAGATATGTATGAAGTGATTGTGAATGCCAATCACCCTATTATTGCTGAATTAAGTCAAGCTGCGGCTGAACAAGCAAAAGCTAAAGGTCGATATTTGTACGATATAGCCTTACTATCGCAAGGTATGCTAAAAGGGAGTGACCTCAGTCGCTTTATCGAACAGAGTATTACAAAAGCCTAAATAAAAAGTCCCGAAGAAATTCGGGACTTTTTATTTACCTTAGTCCTATGAAAATCTTTTTAACGTACGTCCTCTTCTTCCTCTCCTATACTCTATGGGCGCAAGCCGTTTTCATTAAAAAACAACAATTGGATAGTATAGTAGTACTCGTAAAAAATACTCCCAAAGAAGCTGAACGTAAACCGGAAGAAATAGTAGCCTATTTTAGACAACATTTTACCAGTGACTATTCCTTAGTAGCCGCACTATATGTATGGACCGCTTTGCACTTAGTTTACGACGATAGAGCATTTAATTCACAAGTGTACCCTAGTCAAGAAGCCCTCTCGGTATTTAAAGCCCGTAAAGGAGTATGTGCCGGATACAGTAATCTTTTTACGTATTTTTGTACACTGGCCAATATACAATGCCTTACTGTAAGAGGATTTGCCAAAGGATATTCCTATTCACCTGCCAATCCAAAGGTTAACCACGATTGGAATATAGTATACCTTTCCACAGATACTCTTTTATGTGATGTTACTTGGGGGAGTTCGTATGCCTCGAATGTGAATGGAAAAGCAAAAAGCACGTCCCGATTGCAAACGTTTTGGTTCGATACACCGGCCAACGAATTTATTTTTACTCATTTCCCATTAGAATCCATATACCAATACAACACACCTGTTCTTCAAAAAAAAGAATTTGATGCTTTACCCAAATTAGAATCTTCTTTTTTTATGCTCTTCCATTCCAATAGTACAATATTGAAAGAGCTCATGAATAATAAGTCCTTACAAGTAGTCGATGTGTTGAACACGAACACGGAATATGAAGGTAAAGATGTCCCTTACACCGCTACATTAAATAAAAATCAAACGTATCGTTTCACCCTTTATAGTGAAGACATTACACGTATGGCAATTATCGAAGAGGGTAAATGGACCTATATAGAACCTGTTCAACATACTTTCACCATCGAATTTAAATCGCTTGCTAAAAAAATTACCTTATGTGTTCTTCACCCATCCGGTAAGTATTACACGTTACTTCATTATACTTTACGCTAATGTCCTCCTACAAAATTCTCGTCTTAGATATGGACGACACCCTTTTAAACGATCGCCACACCATATCCGTTAAAAATAAAGAAGCCTTGTGGGCTGCTCAAGACAAAGGCATACATGTGGTATTAGCCAGTGGAAGACCTACCCCCGCTATGATAGACTATGCACGCGAATTGCGATTGGATGTGTATGGATCTCATATCCTATCCTTTAACGGTGCTGTCATAACGGAGGTGGCGACAGAAAACGATTGGTTTTCTCAATCCTTATCGATGGAAGATATTCATGAACTTTACGATTACAGCAAAATATTTCAAGTCGATATTATTACCTACCTCAATGGTCATATCATAGCGGAAAAGGATAGCACCTATATCGGTGTAGAGAAAAAAATTACCGGCATGCCGTTTCAACAAGTAAATAATTTTAAATCCGCAGTGACCCAACCTTGCATTAAATGTATACTATTGGAGGAGCCAAACTATTTAAAAGAAGTAGAAGAAAAATTAAAAGAAGCCTTACCAAATAAAAGTATCGCCACATCAAAGCCCTTCTTTTTAGAGGTCACCCAACAAGGAATAGACAAAGCTGCCAGTTTAGATATTTTGGCACGTCGACTTCAAATTTCCAAAGAAGACATCATAGCCGTAGGGAATGCTGCAAATGACTTATCCATGATACAATATGCTGGTCTTGGCGTATGGGTAGATAATGTGACACCCGAACTTCGATCTTTTGCGGATGTTATAGTACGAAGCAATAACGATGATGGTGTTGCCGAAGTAGTCGAGAAGTACTTGCTTTAAATAATTCAATTTCTTATTTAATTAATGACAGAAAAATCAGTTGGATAAAATATATTCCAGCCGAACATCTTATTTGCCATCCTTTTTTTTTAAATTAAAAAAGTACTTAAAAATCATTTTTTATATTTCTATGTACTACAAAAATGTCGTTTAGTTAATAGGGTCAAACCGAATAGGTTTTGCATTTAAACCCGAATGGAGTTTAGATACAGATCCTCTATTAATGAACTAAAACCAGTCAGGTTTTATTTAAAGACATTGATATACAACCTATGAGAAACAACGAAGAACGATTTTACGAGACGGAACTCACAATTGAACCCAGTGCGTATAAACCCTTAGGATCCATCTTAAATCCTTCGGCTTCTTTCCATAGTTTACAAAAATTCTACACCCATGATCTTTTATCGGGGTTCATTGTAGCGTTAATTACACTACCATTAAGTATAGGTATCGCAACAGCGAGCGGGTTCCCTCCTATTTCCGGAATTTACACAGCTCTAATTAGTGGATTCATCATTACGTTTATCTCCGGAACACATATAGATATCAAAGGCACATCCAGCGGATTGTATGTAATATTATTTTCAGCCATGCAATATTATGCACAACCTATGTTTTCAGGATCTCCTGTTACGTTCGTTTTAGCTTGTATATTCGGTGCCGGTATATTACAAATTTTCTTTGCGTTTTTGCGCTTTGGTGTACTAGGCGATTCCTTACCCTCCTCCGCTATATTGGGTATGATGGCAAGTTTAGGTTTATTGTTAGCCTTAAAACAAGTCTATAGCTTAGTGGGCAGTACACTAAAACCGACACAATCATTAGAATTGATTCTATGGCTTCCGGCAGCATTATCAGAGGGTGTTCCGGCCATCGCCTGTATAGGCATCATATCTATATTAATCATGATTTTGTGTACCTATCTTCCGGTAAGTGTTAAACCTTTTGTTCCGGCCCCTTTGGTAGTTATTGTTGTCGGTGTTGTCCTATCGGAATTTCTTCAACTCTCTACATTAGAAGCAGAAAATCAAACTACGTATTTGTTGCACTTACCTTCCACTCTATGGGATGGGATTACAACGCCTAACTTTAGTCATTTTTTTGAATGGAACAGCTTAGGTTATGTTTTAATTATTGCCTTTGCCGGAACACTGGAAACCATTACCAGTTCAAAAGCAATTGAAATGGCAGATCCCGAAAAAAGAAAAACGAGATTAAACAAAGATTTACTTTCCATCGGTATTGGCAATACACTTCTATCCTTGATAGGCGGACTTCCTATGTCTTCTGATGTTAAGAGAGGTATCATTAATGTTAATTATGGTGCAAAATCGTCCTGGTCGAACTTTTACCATGCCTTAATCTTATTACTTCTATTTTTGTTGGGTAATTCTTTCATTCAAAAAATTCCTATGGCTGCACTCGCCGGAATTTTAATCTTTTTTGCATACAAACTCATTTCCCCCAAACAACTATCTGCTACCTACAATATAGGAACAGAACAATTAGTCGTATTCTTAAGTACTCTCGTCATTAGTTTTTTTTCCAATATGGTCATTGGTTTACTTTGTGGAATCGTAATTGAGCTACTCATTTATTTATATTTAGGTATTTCCTGGAAAGGTATTTTTAAGTGTAACCTCACGACACAATCTAATTCACCGGATGAATTAAATATCAGCATTTCCGATGCTGCTATATTTTCTAATTTTTATTCTCTCAGTAAAATTATTCGCACCTTACCCCAACAGGCTCAAGTAAAAATTAATTTTTCTAATTCTACCCTCATCGACCATACCTTCTTAGAACAATTACATTACGTTCAAAAGAAACTGGAAGAACAAGGAGGCAGCTTAAGTATTGAAGGTTTAGATTATCATTTCAACTTGAGTCAGCATCCCTTAGCATCCAGACGGGTGATGGATGTAACCTTACAACTTAAACCAAGGCAAGAAGCGCTTCAACAGTATGCATTGGAAAAATCTTGGATATTTGAAAAACGCATGTTAAGTAATGTAGAAAAATATGCGTCGTTTCTTCAATCCAAACAAATGAAAATAGTGGCCTTAGAAAATTCTATGAAAGGGATGTATAGAACGCTGTCGTTTGAGTTTGCTGACCCGATTGTAGAATTGAATGTGAACCACAGAATACAAAAAATAAAAATGACATCGGCCTATTTCCGTATTGATGGGCTATCTCTACCTGATTTTACTTTAGAACCGGACAGCTTCACATCGGATTATGTTTTCACTAAAGAAACCGGTTGGCAGGACATCAATTTTGAATCCCATCCTAATTTCTCTTACTATTATATCCTCACAGGACCAGACGAAACAGCCGTGCGCAACTTTTTCACTCCTACACTTATAGAACTACTGGAACGTAACAAAGGATTTAGAATTGAATGTAGGCAACAAACTCTATTTATATATACAAAAGCCCGTCGGATAAAGCCGGAGCATTTAGATATATTAACCGGTTTTACCTTTTTGTTTATGGATTATTTAATTGAGCACCGCTATAAAAAACAACCGGGGAAATACATACCCTAGGGATTCTTTCTCCACTAGGGTATGTTCTTTTTTTATTTTGTCATAAAATTTGGATAGGCTTCCATATAATGTTCTTTGTTATCGAGACCATAAATCTCATCTTCCAAATCAACCCGTATCCCAATAGTATATTTCAACAGAGCAAATACAATAAAAGAAAGAATAAATGCTGCGGCACCACAAGCGCCTATGCCAAGCAATTGAAGAAGGAATTGATTCATCCCGGCTGCCTTACCTAATATCCCTACAGCCATCGTACCCCATATACCACAGACCAAATGAACCGACAACGCACCTACCGGGTCGTCTACTTTTATTCGATCAAATAATAATACAGCAAACACTACGATAACACCACTTACTAAACCAATAAGAATCGAATCCGTAACACCCATCTTATCCGCACCAGCGGTTATTCCAACTAAGCCACCCAAAATTCCATTCAACACCATAGTTAAATCAAAGCTTTTATTTACAATAAAAATAGTGATAGCCGCTGCTATAGCACCACCGGAAGCGGACAGGCAGGTGGTTACTAAAACACGCGATACATCTCCGGGATTTGCGGATAGTACAGACCCCCCATTAAAACCAAACCAACCTAACCATAACATAAAAGTACCGATGACAGCAGAGGTCATATTATGTCCTTGGATGGGTTTAATTCTACCTTTATCATATTTACCATGTCTGGGACCCAAAAGTAAAACACCGGCCAAAGCTGCCCATCCACCTACAGAGTGAACCAATGTAGAACCGGCAAAATCTCTAAAACCTAATGTATTCAACCAACCGCCACCCCATTTCCAACTCCCAATGATGGTATAAATAAATGCTGTAAAGACAATACAAAAGAGAAGGAAGGGTAAAAGCTTAATACGTTCAGCTACCACACCGGAAACAATGGTAGCCGCTGTAGCTGCAAACATCGCTTGAAATAAAAAGTCTGTCCAATACGTCATACCCGGATTATACGCACTGGTTTCGGCAGTATCCGGAACTAATAACCCAAACCCATTCCAACCTATAAAATCCATAGAGGTTCCAAAGGTAAAGCCGGGATACATAAGACTAAAACCTATTAAGGCATGCGTAATCATACCAATAGCAGGGATGATGGAGTTTTTGAATAAAATATTTGTTGTGTTTTTGGCTTGAGTCAAACCGGATTCTAATGTGGCAAAACCCAAATGCATAATAAAAACGAATGCTGTTGCAATCATCATCCAAGTATTATTCGACATAAAGGTGGTTTGCGCGATGGAAGTATTAGAGTTATCTAAATCCGTTCGCGTTTTGATCATTAATTCTTGAGTGGCTTGAAGGGAGTCTTTCAAAGCATTTTGTGCAACCGCAATACTATCCAGTATCATTTGTTCACGCACATACAGTAAGGAGTCAAAGGTCTCTTGCGATAAATCAGGCATAACAGTATAAATTAGAAGTAGAAATACATCTATAGTTTAGCCACAAGGAGTATGTGGCACAATACAAGAAATGGAACTTATATACTGATACGAGTGTGTGTCAACACATCTTTAACAAATATTTTTCCATCCCCTGCTACACCGGTATAAGCTGCTTTTTTGATAGTGGCTACTACTTCATCCACATCAACATCTGGTACGTTAATTTCAATTTTTCTTCTGGAAATGGCACTCGCATCCAGAATCGATGAGCCCCTGTAGGAGCCCTTTTGCTCTTTCGTGAAAGCAACCCCCTTAACATCATAAAAAATAAAAAATTCAACACCTATCGCATGCAAGGCCTCTTGTACATCGTCGAACTTAGACGCTCGAATGATAGCTGTTACTTCTCTCATCATATAGTGCAGTGGTGAATTCTATGACAAGTGAAAATATACATAAGCTGTTTCTAGGATACAAAAGACTTTCTATAGAATTTAAAAAAAACATTTTTAAGGTCTATTAAACATTAGAATAGTACCAGACAAATTCATACTCGTTAAAAAAGTATATATTTGTACTCTTATCGAATACGAGTATTACGGAGTACCCCATGCGCAACATAGAACATCATGCCCTTATTATCACCTGCAACGACCTTGAAGTAATGCAAGATTTACGAACTACCATTACAGGTTTGTACAAGATACATATGGAAGCAAGTCATGGCGAAAAATTAATAACTCCTATTTATGAGAGTCTTATAAATCATTATTATACAATGTCTCTTATTCCAGATGGAAGTAAAGAAGGTTACGATGCTTCGGATGATAATGATGCTATACGATCTAAAGTAATTCAATTATTAAAAGAAAAAAGTACCTCCGACCGATACCATTTAAGTTTTATAGAAGTACGTTATGGCGGTGACCAAGAAAAAAAGGAAGTGCTGAATTGAAAAAATCACTTCACCACTTGAACCCAGCCTTTTCTACTGCACGTGTTGATGGTGTAATGATAATAATACAACCCGCCGTCTAAGTCTTCCTCTGGCCAGTCGTTTTGGTATTCCTTACTGGTAAATATCAAACTTCCCCAATTGTTGTATACTTCCATCCAACCCGCTTCCTCTCCTGTTTTCTTTATCTGGAATACATCGTTTTGACCATCGCCATTTTGTGTTACTAAATTGGGAATCTCTAATTGCATATCTTGGATATACACACTGTCTTTAAGAAAGCCACAATCAAACCGCACCCTTACCACATGCCAACCTAATTGCGAAGTA